>JBGCFP010000186.1:0-80257 GCA_045107005.1 Gammaproteobacteria bacterium | reverse complement strand
ACGTGTTGCTTTTGTGCAACCCCGCCAAGCCGGGGCCGATGCGTCTGGAAACCATTGGCGCCAGCCATTACGTCGAGAAGGTGCGCTGGTGCCTGGATCGCCTTGGCATTGACTATGTTGAAGACCAGAACCTCGGTGTTTTCGGCGCCATGTTTGGCGGGCGCACGGTGCCGCGATTGCACGTGCGCACCGGCGCGGTCGAATCGAGCATCGGCAACTCGTCCGACATCTTACGATTTTTGTGGGGGCGCGAAGGGGATTCAGAACGGGCGCAGTTTTTGGCACCCACCGAAGAGGCGGTGGCGCTGGAGAAACAACTTGATCGCTACGGCGCGCTGATGCAGCAGTGGATTTATTTCCACATTCTGGACGAGCCCGAACTGTGCTCGCGTGCGTGGGGCGCCAACGACCCCAGAGTACCGGCGTGGCAGCGTGCGATGGCTGGGCTGATTACGCCCTTGCTGCGTGTATTTATCCGTCGCGCGTTTCGCATCGAGTCGGGTCGCAATGAAAAGACGCTGGCGCGCGTCGACCAGATATTGTCCCCGCTCGAAGAGGCAATGGGCGACGGTCGTCGCTACTTGCTAGGCGGCGATGAGCTCAGCTACGTGGATTTGACGCTTGCCGCGTTGTCGGGACTTTGGTTGATGCCGCTGAACTATGGCGCCGGGATGGCGGACGACGTGCGTTTTCCGTCTTCAGACGCGCCCGAAGCCATGCAGCGCGACATGCAGCTGTGGCGCGACGCCTATCCGAAACTGGTGGCGCACATGGAAGCGCTCTACGCCAACGAGCGGCTGTCAGCCTGAGTGTGCTCGACCATCGCGTTGATCGACATGGCGCCGACCGAGTGGGATCAGCGCGGTTTGCCTGAGTGTCGGCTTACTTCCTGATTTCCCGGATCCTGTCGGTCGATGCCAGTCGGTTGGGCAGATACGGGCGCAAGGTGGGCGCGACCCGTCTGATCCGGATGGGTAGTTTGCTCGATGGCTGCGGGCGATTGGCACGCCCTGGTGCTTGCGTTCACTAACTTCGATCGTGCATACGGAGCCTGGCTGAATCCGAACGGCTCAAACGAGCGGTTTTGACGCCGCGTTCGCAATCGGGCGGGTCGACCGCTACTCTCTTTATGTGGTGGCGTGCGGATAGGGAACGCTGGGGAGTAACGATGGATGGTGAGAACACGGCAGATTTGACGCTCTGGATTCGTCAGTCGCGAAACGGGCATCCGGGCGCGAGTGACAAACTCTATGCGTTTGCCTACGACCGGCTGAAAGGCCTGGCTCGACGCTCGTTGGGCAGTTGGCGCTCGAATGACACGCTCGACCCGACCTCACTGGTGCACGAGTTTTTCATCAAGCACACGCGAGCGCGCCAGGTGGATGTGGAAGATCGTCGGCATTTTTATAACCTGGCCGCGCGGATGATGCGCCAGATCATGATCAATAGCGCCAAGGCCAAATACGCCCAAAAGCGTCACGCCGGTCAGGTCGACGTTGAGTTCATGGACGGCATGCTCATTGACGTGCGCTCGCCCGAAAACCTGCTGATCGTGGACGAGGTCCTCGACGGCCTCGAGAAGTCCATGCCAGAGATCGCCGAGGTGTTTCTGTATCGAGCCTTTGCGCGGATGACCATCGATGAGATCGCCGACGTGGTGGGCGTTGCACCGGCGACGGTCAAGCGCCGTTACAAGTTCGCCAGAGCGTATGTGATGCGCAAGATGGAAATCGAAGAGTAGTCGCCAACGGGGGCCAATCGTGCCCTGCAAAAAACCGTAAATGATCTGGAATCGATCATTTACGGTTTTTCGTTTGCGTTCTTGCTCGGCATCACGGTTGTAAGACGAAAACGCCCTTAACCCTTGGGCTCAGGTGAGCCCAAACTGCCGGGAGCCTTGCAACCGAGGTCGTTTAGACACCGCGCGCGGCGTTATGTCGTGACCAGCGCCGTCCGAGCCCTTGCATCAAAAAACGCCGAGGGCTATCGTCTGGGAAAATAATTACAAAATGTATCTACCTCCTAAGCGCTGTCGACTGCGTCTGACGGCGCTTAACACAATCACAGGACCCGCTTATGAATACCAAAAAAGGGCTTCTCGTCTCTGCGTTGACATTACTGTTGTGGTCGCCGATGGCGTTCGCACAGGACGTCTTTGACTCCGACGGCGATGGCATTGATGACAATAACGACAACTGCACGCTGACCGCGAACGCTGATCAGACCGATTCTGACGGCGACTTCATGGGCAACGCGTGCGACGGCGATTTCAACAATGACGGCTCGATCAACGTGATCGATCTGGGCATGCTGCGCGCCGCGTTTTTCACCTCCGACGTCATTACCGATCTGAACGCTGACGGCACGACCAACGTCGTGGATCTCGGACTGTTGCGCGCCATGTACTTCGCGACGCCTGGCCCAACCGGCACCGATCCGGCTCAGCCGCCGTGCACCTGCTACTTTTCGAATGACTGTCCGAGCGGTACGTTTTGCGACTACGGCCCGGGCTCATTCTCAACCGAAGACATCTGCGTTTGGCGCGACATCAAGCCGGATGGCGTCGTCGGTGCAGGCTGCTCGATCGAGTCCGATCTGGGCACCGGTGCCTGGACGCCAGACATCTGTGATGGTGTGTGCGCCGAGGCGGTCAACGGCTCGAGCATTGGTCTGGAAAACACAGAGCTGATCGCGCAAGCCGTCGAACAGTGGGGCACGGCCATGATCTCGCCTTCCGCTGCAGGCGGTGGCCCAGTGGATGAAGCCATTGCCAACGATACGCTGGCCATGCCGTTCACCGGTTTGAACGTGCCGCTGATGCTGGGTCGTCAGGCTGCTGACGCACTGGCAATGGCCGCGGGCGAGCCGTTCCACTACTACTTCTGCCACTACGAAGGCCATCCGGAATCTGAAGATCCACCGGTGGTGAATCTTGCTGGTGATTCCTGTCGCATCGCGTCGGGTGAAATCACCATTCGCGCTCTGGCGGAAACGATTCGCAAGCCCGGCAGTGCCGCGAAAATCATGCCGCAGATTCAGCAGGCGTGCCCTGGCAAATGGCAGGAACTGTTCGTGACCCAGTGCGAAGCCGGCCCAGGTGCGATGGCGTGTGCGATTCAGTACATCGAAGCTCAGGCGCACTTCCTGCGCACACCACAAGTGGCCGATCTGGCCGTGGGTGAGCCGATCGAAGAGCTGCTGCGTCAAGCGCAGCGTTAAGCGTATCGCGGTGAGCCCACTGGGCTCGCCGCTTGGCTTGCGACAACGAAGGCGCCGTCTGATCACGGCGCCTTCGTTTCATCTAACGACAGAAAATATTATGAAAGAGGTCTGCCCAGTGCGTCACACGCTCAGTTTGTCGATTGCCTTGTTACTGCCGGTGAGCGCAGCGTTTGCGGCGCCACTGACGTTTACCGATCAAACCGCTGCGGCCGGCCTTGATTTTGCGCATGCGTTCACCAACGACCACCAGTCGGGACCGATGGTCGGTGGCGGCGCTGTGGGCGACTTTAACGGTGACGGCTATCCCGATTTGTTCGTGCTCGCCAGCGGCGGGCGCTCCGATGCGCTGTACATCAATAACACCGACGGCACGTTTACCGATCACGCTCAATCATGGGGCTTGTCCGAGCGTCATCGCGGCGTGGGCGCCACAGTCGCCGACTACGACGGCGACGGCGATGACGATCTGTACGTCACCAGTTTCGGTGTGATGGGCGAAAATTCCAGTCCGGGTCGGCATCGGCTGTATCGCAACGACGGCGGCCGATTCGTGGATGTGGCGGTCGCCGCAGGTGTAGCGACTACGGCAACGACGCACCCGGATGGCTACGGCGCATCGTTTGGCGATTACGACCTGGACGGCGATCTGGATTTGTTTGTCGGCGCGTGGCACGCCGCACCTGTGTTGCACGCCCGTCTGTTTCGCAACGACGGCGACGGCACGTTCAGCGACATGACGCAGGCGGCACGCGTCATCACCGGCAGCACGCGAGCGTTTGGCGCGCAGTTTGTGGATATGGACGGTGATCGGTATCCCGAGATTCTGGTGGCCGGCGATTTCGGTACCAGTCGCTACTACCGCAACAATAAAAACGGCACCTTCGACGAGCTCGATCCCGGCACGGGCAACGTCATCGCTCCCGAGCCACCAACCTGGAGCATCAACAAGGTGCACAACGCCATGGGCACGACGCTCGGCGATTTTAATCGCGACGGCAGACCGGACTGGTTTGTGACCGCGATCTGGCCCACCGCTGCGTTCGACAGCGACTTTTGGGGTAACGGGCTGTACATCAATCAGGGCGGGCACAAATTTGCCGAGGCGGCTCAGGCCATGGGCGTTCACGACGGCGGCTGGGGCTGGGGTACGGAGGCGTCGGATTTCGATCACGACGGCTGGACCGACCTGGTCATGACCAACGGCTGGCAGTTTGCCGACCCGGTTACCGGTGAGGGTTTCGACGGGGAGCGCAGTTACCTGTGGCGCAACAACGGCGATCTGACCTTCAGCGAAGTGACGGACGGCCCCGGGCTCAAACATACGGGCCAGGGTCGTGCGCTGATGACACTCGATTACGATCGCGACGGCGACATGGATATTCTGATTGTCTCGAACAAGGAACCGCTGCAGCTGTTTCGCAATGAGCTGATCCAAGACGCGACGCCAGACGACGCTCACTGGCTGCAGATCAAACTCGATACCGCCCGCTCAGGGGATCACGCACCGCACGGTATGGGGGCAATCGTGACGCTCGTCGCCGGCGGCGTGACTCAGATCAAACAGGTCGTGGGCGGCGCCTCCTATTTGGGGCACAGTGAAATGGTCACGCACTTTGGTCTGGGCAGTGCGACCAAGATCCAGCGTCTGAGCGTTGAATGGGCTGATGGCAAAACGCGCATTTTGCGCGGGGTTGGCATTAACCAGCGCCTGACCGTTGTGCGCGGCGAAGACGGTCCGGCCCGCAGCCGACTGGTGCGTCCCGCAAATCGGGATTCCCGCACGGCCAAGCCGTTGCGTTGATGCCCGATCATGTCTCCAATCGAAGCGGTGACTCGACGTTTACGACGCTGACGTGGTGACTGCCAACGCGCGCGATGTCATCGACGCCTGGCAGTCGCGCGGTCGGCAGGTTGAATGTCTGAACCGATCGCTGTTTGTCGTGGAAGCGGGCGACCCGTCGGCGCCCGCCTTGCTGTTGATTCACGGTTTCCCAACGTCCGGATGGGACTGGCATCGGATTCTTGACGCGTTGTCCGCGCATTTTTACGTGCTGGTGCCGGACATGTTGGGCTTCGGTTTGTCGGACAAACCGCAAGGGCATCGCTACACCATGGCCGAACAGGCCGATCTGCTTGAGGCTTTGCTGGCACAGCGTGGCATCGACCGTTTTCATCTGTTGGCTCACGACTACGGCGATACCGTCGCGCAGGAGCTGCTGGCTCGCGATTGCGAACGCCATGACGATGCACGCTGCCTGTCCGTCGCATTATTAAACGGTGGGCTGTTTCCGGAAGCCACACGGCCCCGCCTCGTGCAGAAATTGCTGCTCAGTCCGCTGGGCGGGTTGGTGGTTCGGTTTCTTCAGCGCTCGACGCTCGAGCGCAATATGCACGCGATTTACGGTCCCGAAACGCCGCCGAGCTCAATGGAAATCGACGTGTTCTGGGCCCTCATCGAGCGCAACGGTGGCCGCACGGTGTTCCATCGGTTGATTCGTTATATGGCCGAGCGCGACCGCTTTCGCGAGCGCTGGCTCTCCGGTCTGCGTAACACCCGGGCGCCGATTTTGCTCATCAACGGCGGCGCCGACCCGATCAGCGGCGCCCATTTGGTCGCGCGCTACCGTGAGCTGATATCGGATCAGGGTATCGTCGAGCTGCCGGACATTGGGCACTATCCACAGCTGGAGGCCGCGGACGAAGTCACCGCGCATTATCTGGCGTTCGTGTCGAGCCTGGGAGTTGTTAACACATAGCGTCCGCGCTCATGGAATGGCCGAACCGGTCGCTATCCGCCCTTGAGAGCAAAACACAAGGTGTGGGCATGTTTGGCACCGCGACGAGCGACGACTGGAAACAAAAATATCGAGATTTGCTCGAGGAGCTGGAGCGCAAGGAGCGCGATGCGACCGAGCTCGCCGACGCGTTACGCGGTGTGGCAACACGTTTGGCTATCGCCGCGATGGGCCGCGATCCGATGGTCGACAATCATCTCGACGATATTATCGATGCCATTAAATCCGGGGCCGGTGACGCCCAACTCAACGGTTTGCTGGAACAACTCGCCAGCGCCGTGGTTGAGCAGGACAAGGGTAACGCCGTTGCCAAGGCACTGGACCTGTCGGGCTTCGTTGCCAGTTTACCTATAGCCGCGGCCGATCAACGTCGACATATTGACGCGCTTGAAACGGACAGTGCGACCTGCCGCGCCACGGCGCTGCAAGCCCTCGCGACAGAGCTCAATGCACGACTGACCGATTCGGCGGCTCAGCCCAAACAGGATTTACCCGTTGCAATCCGCAGTTTGTTGTCGCGCGTAGAAACCGCGACGAGTCTTTCGGCAGCGATGCGCGACATCCGCAGCCAACTTGACCAGTCGGGCGACTGTGAGGATGCGCTAAAACAACTCGGCGGCGTCGTCGCCGACGCCGTCAAGACGCTCGACCAGGACAAGACTGAGCTTGAGGTTTTTCTCGAGGAGGTCACGCGCCAGCTTGGACAGTTCGAAGCGCTGACCGACTCGCACCAGCAAGACGCCAGGGCTCGTGCCCGCGACAGCAATGAGTTGGAGCAGGCTGTCGATTCGCAGGTGGGCGCGCTGCAGCAGGAAATGGATTCGTCGGCTGACCTCAAGGAACTGAAAGGACGTGTGCGCAGCCGGATGGATAACATCGCGGAACGACTGGTGACATTCAAGGAGCGGGAAGTGCGAAGAGCCGCGCTCGCTACCGAGCGGCACAGTCATTTGCGTGAAGAGGTAGATCGACTGCGCGCCCGCACGAGCGATCTTGCGGCGCAGTGTGCGGCGCAGGAAAGCCGTCTAATGCACGACGAGCTAACCGGCGTGTACTCGCGTTACGCGTACAGTCAGCGCCTCGACGAAGAATACAAGCGCTGGCAGCGCCACGGCATGGCACTGAGTTACTCCATTTGGGATATCGATTTTTTCAAGCGCATCAATGATAGTTTTGGACATCAGGCTGGCGACCGCTTGCTCGCCGCCATCGGTGCGCTGCTTGCTCGCCACACGCGTGCCGAAGACTTCGTTGCGCGCATCGGTGGCGAAGAGTTTGTGATCCTGTTTCCGGCGACGACGGCCGAGGGCGCGCTGATTCGATGTGAGAGCTTGCGTGAGCAGTTAGCGGGCGCAAGTTTTCGCTGCAAGGATGAACCGCTTGAAGTTACGATGTCCTGCGGCTTGACCCAGTTTTCTGACACCGATACCCCACAGCGTGTCTACGAGCGCGCTGATGCCGCGCTCTACCTTGCCAAGGAGCAGGGCCGCAATCGCTGCGTGAAGAACTGATCTGAGGTGAGCGTATACTCGACGCCTTGTTCGAATCCGGGGCGTTGAGAAATGCGGCAGAAATTGAGTCGATTGATATGGGTCTGTGCGCTCGCGCTGCTGGCGTGCGGTTGCGTAACGGCGGCGCCGGTTTGCGTGCCGGGCGACGGCGTGACGCTTCAAGTGCTTGGCTCGGGCGGCCCAATCGCTGACGACGCGCGTGCCGCAACCGCCTACGTGATCTGGATTGACGGGCGCTCGCGGCTGTTGGTGGATGCGGGCAGCGGCACGTTTTTACGCATGGGCCAGGCGGGTGCCGCGTTTGATGATCTCGATTTCGTCGCGCTCAGTCACCTGCACACCGATCACTCGGCCGATCTGCCCGCGCTGCTCAAATCCGGTGTGTTTTCCAAGCGCAGCCGCGCGCTGGGCATCAGCGGTCCCAGTGCTGGCGGTCCGTTTCCCGGTTTGAATCACTTTCTTGATCGCCTGATTGGCAAAGACGGCGCGTACGCCTATCTGTCGAGCTATCTGCATGGCACGAGTGATAGCGTGCGACTTGAGCCGGTCGAGCTGGACGTCGGCTCGAAAGACGTCATGGCGGTTTACGCTGATGCCGCGTCGGGCATCCGTATTGACGCGTTGAGTGTGCCGCATGGAATTGTGCCAGCCATGGCTTACCGGATAAGTATTGGCGATCAGGTGCTGGTGTTTGCCAGTGATCAAAACGGAAACAACGAGGCGTTCGCCGATTTCGCACGCGACGCCGATCTGTTGACCATGCACATGGTCGTTCCCGAAGGGGTGACCGGGGCCGGGCGCGCGCTGCACGCGCCGCCTGCGCTGATCGGTAAAATCGCCGCGGACGCCGGGGTGTCGAAACTCGTGCTGAGTCACTTTATGGCGCGCAGCCTTAAAGATCTTCCAGGCAACGTGGCCGCGGTTAAAAAAAGTTATGGCGGTCCGGTCGTGGAGGCTAGCGACCTGGCCTGTATTGTTCCTTAGCGAACTTTTCGAAAGCCCGCGGGGGTAAACGCCGCCGATCATTGCTTGTTCAAAGTAGAAGCGTAAAACTTTTACTTTGGAGAAGATCGTGAAACCTTTCTACATATTGACCTCCGCGCTGTTCGCGCTGAGCGCCAACGCGGCCGACCTGTCCCACACCTACACGTTTGATACAGATGTCAGCGATTCCACCGGCGATATTGATCTGGTTGCCCACGGTGGGGCCGTGGTTGACGGTCGCTATTATTTCGATGCCAACCAAGGATTAACGCTGAGCGGCGGGCTGCTCGATACCGCCAGCTACACCATCGAAATGCGCTTTCGGATTGACGATCTGAACGCCGCGTTCTACAAGAAAATTATTGATTTCCAGGGGCTCAGCACGGATGAAGGCGTCTATCTGCGAGACGCATCGACCATCATGTACCCGCTGTTCCCGATCGGCCCCGACCTGGTTGAGTCTGGAGAGGACATTACGCTGATTGTGACGCGCAATGCCGATATGGTCCTGTCGATTTACATCGACGGCGTGTTGCAGTCGGCAGACGTCACCGAATTAGGCGTCTCGGTGGACAACACGCTCAATTTCTTTCGCGACGACGACATAACAGGCAACACGGAGGTCGCTGCCGGGTCGGTGGATTACATCCGAATCATCGACCAACCGCTCACCTTCATTGGCGTCCAGGGGCTCGTGCCGCCGACTTCGTCCAATCCCGTGGTTACGCGCGACCTGTTCGTCGTGGGTGATCAAATGCTCACCTACGATTCGAGCACCAATTTTGAATGGCTGGATCTGACTGAGACGCTGGATGCATCGATCGATGATATCAACGGTGGCTTGGGCGGCTGGACCGATCTGGGTTTTTCGGTGGCTACGCAGTCGGAAGTCACCGCGTTGCTGCAGTCGCTCGGTGCACGCGACTTTGGGTTTGACACCGTCCTCAATGCAGAGGGTGCGCAGCAGCACTTCGAGACCCTCGGCTGTACCTTCAACTGCACTGGGGTCAATTTTCAGCGCGCCAGCGGCACAGCTATCGACGATCAGGGTGGTCTCGGACGGGGGTTGACGGTCGACCGTCTGTCCCAAACCGATCCGGTCAGCGGCAACATTCGCTACACCAGCGGGTCGCCTTTGGACTATCGCAATTTCAGCACGGGTATTTATCTGCGCCGGGTCTCTGACTCGATTGACAGCGACGGCGACAGCGTCCTGGACGAGCAGGACAACTGCACGCTGACCGCTAACCCCGATCAGCGTGACACCGATGGTGACGGTTTTGGCAACGCCTGCGACGCGGATTTGAACAACGATGGCACGATCAACGTGGTCGATCTGGGCCTGCTGCGGGCGCGCTTTTTTACCAACGACGAGGACGCCGATCTGAACGGTGACGGCGTGGTCAACGTAATCGATTTGGGCATGCTGCGTACCAATTTCTTTGGTATGCCCGGGCCGAGCGGAGTGCAGTTTTAGGGTATTGGACGTTCCCTGAATCAGCACGATGTAAAGGCGCTTGCCGCAAGGCAGGCGCCTTTTTTGATCGCCTACTGTCGGAAATACAGTTGATCGGTGCCGGTGCGGTAGCAAAAATAGAGATCGGCGTTGCCGTCGCCGTTAAAATCCGCCACTTCAATGTCGAACAAGCTGCCGCTGGGTTCAGCTGAAAAAACGCTGGTGGTTGGTGCGGTGAACTGGCCGGTGCCGTCGTTAATCCACGCGCTCACGCTGCCGCCGTTGCCCAGGTTATTCGACGGCGACAAAATGTCGGCGTCACCATCGCTGTCCAGATCGACAAAGTGAACCGTAAAGCTGCTGGCCTGGTTGTTGAACTCGGGTAAACGAGTGTCCGTTTCATCGGTGAACACGCCGGTGCCGTCGTTAATAAGCAGCTGGTTGGACGGCAACGAGTTCAAGCTAAAGCTGACGTTACCCAATACAAGGTCAAGGTCTCCGTCGTTGTCAATGTCAGCGGCATCGGCTTGTCGTGATTCTCGCGCCTCGAACCCCAAACGCACGGTGGTCTCGTCATTGAAAAAACCGTTGCCGTTATTAATCAGCAGTCGGTTGAGCCCCTCGTTGGCGATAAACAGATCCATATCGGTATCGCCATCCGCATCAAACAACAGCAAATCCTGCGTGGGCTGCGTGCCAACGGGCCGGGTCAGGTCAGTGTTAAAAGTGCCGTTGGCGTCCTGCAGCAGGACCAGATTGGTTCCGCGGTTACCAAGGATTACGTCGAGCCGTCCGTCGTTGTTCAAATCAATGGCTTCTGCGGCGTTCGCGATACTGCTGACCGCGATGCGATTTGACGCGTCGGTAAAGCGACCTTGACCGTCGTTCAGCAGGAACGCGTGTATGCGGTCGTCTTCGTGCACGGTGAACATATCGAGATCGCCATCATTGTCGAAATCCTGGAGCAGCAAGTCTTCGTTGTCACCGTCGCCGCCGACCACGTCGCCGAGTGTCACGCTGAAATTGCCCGAGCCGTCATTGCGCAGCAGCAGATTGGTCGAGAATTCCTGGGCCAGCACAAGGTCCAGGTCACCGTCGCCGTCGACATCGCCGTGACGCGCATCCATGCACATTCCGTTCAGCGCGCCTTGCGGCAGTGACAATGCGCTGACCTCTTGATACAGCGACGTCGATACCGGCGGGCCGAGTCCTTGCGACGTACCGCTGCCCCCACCGCCGCCGCAGGCGGTCAATGAAAGGGCCACTGCGCACACGCCGATTCCAAGATTCCGCTCCATCCGTTTCTCCACTCAAATTCGTGCGCTAACCTTACTACAGCGATGGGCGATCGCATCATCGCCGTCAGTTTCGCCACAATTGATCAGAAAACCGACGCCATTGTGCGCCGTTGAACGCGCTAGAATCGGGGCTCCTTCACCGTGAGCGCAGGATCGGCCCCATGAGCGTACTGTCCAGAATCGTTGGCCAATTCCAATGGACGCCGCCGGCGTGGCTTGAGAGTGTCGGCGTGCGGCGCTTCGGGACTGCGCTGGCCGTCCTGTTGATCGCAGGACTTCTGGGTGTTGCCGCCTGGCAGCACTATTTGGATAAGCCTCAGCCCGCGCGAGTGGTGGCGCAGGTGGTCCCGCCACCGGCGTCCCCGTTAGTGGACGGAAAGATCGTGCCGCCGCCTCTGATTCTGAATTTCTCGCTGACCGAAGACCCGCGGTCTCCGGCCATCGACATCACGTCGGTGGCCGCTCTGGGAGAGATCGGTAACGAGCTCGCGAGCGGCGTTTCGCTCAAACCCGCGCACCCGGGTCGCTGGCGATGGCGCGACGAATCAACGTTGATTTTCGAACCCGCGGCCGACTGGCCGGCAGGTGCGACCTACACGGTCCGCTGGGACGCTTCGATCTTCGCGCCCAATTTGACGCTGGCCGACACACAGGCGCGTTTTGACACCGCAGCGTTCAGCGCATCCATTGATGAATTGAGTTTTTATCAGGATCCGGTCGACACAGCCGTGCGCAAGGTGGTGGCCACCGTTTCATTCAGTCATCCGGTGGATGCGGCCAGCCTGAACGATAGCTTGAGTTATACGATGCTGGCCGGAGACGATACCGAGTCGACGCCTCGCCTCATTCAGGATTTCACGGTGGCGTTCGACGCGCAAAGTCGCGTGGCTTACGTTCACTCTGCGCCAGTGACGTTGCCCGCTGTGGAGAGCTACGTCACATTGACGCTTGGCAAAAAACTGAAGCCGGCGGTGGGCTCGGCCTCGCTGGGCTCAGCGTTGCGGGACAATGTTCTGATCCCCGATGTGGGCAGCTACTTCAAGATCACCGATGCCCAGGCGCGAATCGTTCGCGATGGCGATGACAACCCACGGCAGGCGCTCACTGTCGAGTTCACAGACCGTGTGGCAACGTCAGCGGTAGCCGAACGTGTGAGCGCCTTCCTGCTGCCGACAAGCCCAATCATTGACGGGCGTCGCGTGAACAACAAGCGCTGGCAAAGCGCGCGCGAAGTAACCGCGGCGATCCTGGATCAGTCGACGTCGGTGGCGGTCACACTCAATCCCGTCGAAGGAGACGTGGCAAGCGTGCACAGCGCCGGTCTCGATTTACCTGAAAATCGCACGCTGTACGTCAAGGTTGACGAAGGGTTGCGCTCGCAAGGAAAATTCGTGCTGGCAACGCCTTACGACACGTTGGTGCAGGTCCCCGCCTATCCCAGGGAAGCGACCATTGCTCAGTCCGGCGCCATTCTGCCGCTGAGCGGATCGCATCAGCTCACTCTGATTGGTCGCGGTGTAACGACCTTGAAAGTGGAGATTGGACGTTTGCTGGATGGCCAGGTGAATCACCTGGCGAGCCAGACTCGCGGCGATATAAGCCAGCCGTCATTTCGCAACTGGATGTTCGACGAGGACAATCTGACCGAGCGCACCACGCGCTACATCGATGTGCAACCCGCGCATCCATCCACGCCCTCGTTCGCCAGTCTTGATATGAGCGAGTTTCTGGAGCAGGGCGGCTATTTTTTCGTGTCAGTGCAAGGTTGGGATCGCGCGCGGGGCTACCCGCTGGGCGAGAGCGATCGACGTTTCGTTTTGATCACCGACTTGGGGTTGCTGGTCAAAGTGAATGCCGACACTTCCCAGGACGTGTTCGTGCATTCCATTGCGACCGGCGAACCGGTGGTGGGTGCGCGGGTCTCGCTTTTGGGTAAGAACGGGCAGGCGGTCTTCGATCGGGTCACCAATGCGCGCGGCCACGCCTCGCTGCCGTCGGTGGTCGGAATGAAGCGCGAGCGCAAGCCGACAGTATATGTGGTGCGCCAGGGTAGCGATGCGGTGTTTATGCCGTTCGCTCGTACCGAGCGCGCGATGCAGTACTCGCGGTTCGATGTAGGCGGCGAATACGTACAACGAGGTGCGGCGTCGGAGCAGATTCGAGCGCAGATTTTCTCTGATCGTGGCTTATACCGACCGGGCGACCAGGTCGAACTCGGACTAATCGTCAAACGTGATGATTGGGGAGTGCTGGATCAGCTGCCACTGCTGCTGCGCATTACCAATCCCTCGGGCCAACTGGTGCTCGAAGAAAAACGTCGGTTGCCTGACGATGGCTTCTTCGAGCAGTCTTTTACCACTGAAGCGGCCTCGCAGACGGGCAACTACAGCGTCACTCTGCTGCTCATTGAGCCGGACAATCGGCAGCGGCCGATCGGCAGCGCGGCGTTCAAAGTGGAGGAATTTCTGCCTGATCGTCTGCGTATCCGCGCGTCGATCGCAGGTCAGAAAAAAAGTGGCTGGATTCAGCCGGGCGATCTGACGACCAACGTGAAGTTGGAAAATCTGTTTGGCGCCGCGGCCCAGAACCGACGCATTGCCGGTTCGCTGCAGTTGCTGCCCTCGAGTATCCGACTGCGTCAGTTTCCCGAGTATCGGTTTGTCGATCCGTTGCGCGATCCTGACACCCCGCTCGGCTCGATCGAGCAAGCACTGGTCGACACCACGACAGACGACGAGGGGCGCGCACGCCTGGCACTCGATCTGGCGCGCTACGACAAGGGCATTTACCAGTTGCGCGTGGCGGTCGAAGGGTTTGAGCAGGGCGGCGGTCGCAGCGTCAAAGCGGTAGCCAGTGCGATGCTGTCGCCGCTGGACTATTTGGTTGGTTATCGCAGCGACAGCGATCTTGCATTCCTGACCAAGGCGGCTGAACACAGCGTGTTGTTCATCGCCGTAGATTCCAACGGCGACGCGCTCGATTTGACGTCGCTGCGCAAGCAACTGGTCGAGTACCGCTATGTCTCAACGCTCGTGCAGCGCCCGAACGGGACGTTTGCCTATCAGTCGGTAAAAAAGGAGACGCTGCTGTCGACGGACGACTACGCGATCACCGCCTCCGGCACGGAGCTCACCCTCCCAACCGAAACGCCGGGCTCCTACGCCATCAAGTTGATGGGCGAGGATGGCAGGGTTTACAGCAACGTTGCGTTTACGGTCACCGGTGCGCGGAACGTCGCGGGCAATCTTGAGCGCGATGCGCAGCTGGCGTTGAGTCTCAATGGCGACAGTTTTGCGCCAGGTGATGAGATCGAACTGTCGATTACCGCACCGTTCACCGGGACCGGGCTGATCACGATCGAACGCGAACGCGTCTTCGCGCACAAGTGGTTCACCGCTGATACCAATAGTACGGTGCAGCGCATCCAGGTACCGCCCGAACTGGAAGGCAATGCCTACGTGAACGTGGCGTTTATTCGCGCTCTGGACTCACCCGAAATTTTCGTCAGTCCATTGAGCTACGCCGTGGCACCGTTCGCCATTAACCGGGATGCGCGCACGCTGGACTTGGCGCTCGCGGTGCCTGAGCGCGTGCGGCCCGGTGAGGCGCTCAATATCGATGTGACCGCATCGCATCGCTCGCGCGTGATCGTGTACGCCGTCGACGAGGGGATCTTGCAAGTAGCGCGCTACACACGACCCAATCCGCTGGACTTTTTCCTGCGCAAGATCGCACTGCAGGTCAGCGCGTATCAAATGGTGGATTTGATCCTTCCACAGTTCGAAATGATGCAGCGTCTGGCTGCGCCGGGCGGTGGTTTTTCGGCACCCGCGCCGGGCAATAATTTGAACCCGTTCCGACGTGCGACCGAAGCGCCCGTCACGTTCTGGTCGGGCATTGTCGACACTGGCCCCAACGGTAATCGCGTGACCTGGCAAGTGCCGGACTATTTCGACGGTTCGCTGAAGGTCATGGCCGTTGCCGTTGGCGCCGACGCGGTGGGGAGCGCGCAGGAAACCACGCTGGTGCGGGGGCCCTTTGTTCTAAGCCCCAGTGTTCTGACGGCTGCTGCGCCCGGCGACGAGTTTGACGTGAGCGTTGGCGTTTCCAATCAGGTGGAAGGGTCCGTAGACAATCTGCCCATCGAGGTAGCCGTGTCGGCATCAGACAATTTGACGGTGATTGGTGAAGCCACTGCTATCGTTGCATTGAGCGAAGGGAACGAAGGGCGTGTTCAGTTTCGTGTGCGCGCGCTCGACGATCCGGGAGCCGCTTCGCTGTCGTTTTCCGCTAACGCGGACCAGGAATCGACCCGTCGAGAGGCCACGTTGAGCGTGCGGCCGTCGGTGGCGTATACGACGACGTTGGAGGCGGGTACGACGCGACAGGATTCGACGACTTTGCAATTCGAGCGCGAGCTGTATGCTGCTTTTGCGGATCAATCCATTGCCGCATCGGCGAGCCCGCTGGTGCTGGCCGACGGCTTGCTTAACTATCTCGAGGCATTCCCTCACGAGTGCGCAGAACAGATGGTCAGCAAAGTGTTTCCCATGATCGGGCTGCTGGGTAACGGTGATGCTGGCCTCGATGAGGCCAGCGTGCGCCAGTCGTTTGCACAGACCATCGGCAAGCTGCGTGCGCGCCAAACGCCGGAAGGTGGCTTCCGGTTCTGGCCAGCCGCGGATCTTCCCGCGCGCTTCCCAAGCGTCTACATCACGCATTTTTTAACTGACGCCGCCGCGCAGGGATTGCCCGTCCCGCGAGCAATGCGACGCGCTGCGGTCAGTTTTATGAAAACCCTCGCGGCGCAGGAGGTGACGTCGCTGGAGCAGGCGCGAGTGCGCGCGTACGCGATCTACGTGCTGACCCGAAACGACGTCGTAACCACAACCTATCTGACCAATCTGCACGAATATCTCGATGCAGCGCACGCGCAGTCCTGGTCACAGGACCTGGTCGCAAGTTACATGGCGGCAAGCTACGCGATGCTCAAGCAGGATCGGCTCGCGGCCTCTCTTGTCGACGACTATGCCTTCGGCGGCGGCAGCGAAATGACCGGTGATTTCGACACCCGGCTTGGCCGCGACGCGCAGTACGTCTATTTGCTGTCGCGTCATTTCCCAGAGCGAATGGCGCGTCTGGATGCGGCGACTCTGCGAGCGTTGATCGACCCGGTCATGGCCAACCGTTTCAACACTCTGTCGTCGGCGTACACGATCTTGGCCCTGGGTGAATACTCCAAGGCGGTGTTTCGAGATGCGGCAGCGCCGCTCCTCGACGTCACCGCCGATAACGTGACGCTCGTCAGCGATGCGCGGTTTGCGCGTGCCCGGATCGATCTTGCGATCAAGACTGTGACATTGTCCGGCGCCACGTCGAGTCCAGTGTTTTACGCGCTGACTCAGACTGGCTACGACCGGTCTGCATCAGTCGATCCGCTGACGCAGGGATTGGAGCTTGACCGGGTGTATCTCAACGCGGCGGGCGAGGTAGTGACGGCGGCGAATATTGGCGATGAGTTGACCGTGCGCCTGCGCGCGCGCTCAAACGGACCGGACCGCAGTAACGTCGCGATCGTGGATCTGCTGCCGGGCGGTTTCGAAGTGTTGACCGAGAGCGTCCAGCGGCAGTTCGGGGGCTGGACCGCGGACTATGTGGACGTGCGCGAAGATCGAGTCGTCTTTTACGGCGATATCGGTGAGCGTCTGACCGAAATGCAGTATCGGGTGAAAGTGACGAGCAGTGGCGACTTCACGTTGCCCGCCGCGTTCGGGCGCTCGATGTACGATCGCGGCGTGCACGCGCGCACCGCGGCCGGACGCTTCAGTGTGACACCGACGCCGTGATCAAGTCGCGCCGCCGTGCATTTTGGTTCGCCCTGGTCACGATGCTGGTCGCGTGGCTGTGTGTGCCAAAACCAGGGCTCTACGACCACGTTGGGTTTTCGAGTCTGGTCACTGATCGACACGGCGCGTTACTGCGTCTGTCGTTGGCCCCGGACGAACGCTATCGTCTGGCGCCTGCCACGGAACCGATCGCGCCCGCCGCCATTGACGCGACACTGCTTTACGAAGACCGGTATTTTTACGCGCATCCGGGGGTCAATCCGGTGGCGTTGGCGCGCGCAGCGTGGTCGACGTATGTGACCGGTGCGCGACCGGTGGGTGCGTCGACCGTAACGATGCAACTGGCCAGGCTGCGCTTTGATCTGCAGACGACGACGATCCGCGGCAAGCTTGTTCAGATCGCGCGTGCACTACAGCTTGAGCGCCACTACAGCAAAGCACAGATTCTGGACGCCTATTTTTCGCTGGCACCTTACGGTGGCAACGTGGAGGGCATCGGCACGGCCGCGCGTATTTATTTCGGCAAGTCGGCGGCCGATCTGACCTTGCCGGAGGCTTTGGCGCTGGCCGTCATCCCACAAAATCCGGTGCGCCGGGACCCGTCGAACGATGCGGGTTACGCGCGAATGAGCCGAGCGCGGGGTCGCTTGATCAAGCGTTGGATTGATCGTAATCCATCGAGTTCGTCCGCGGCGGCGCGCATGGCGTTGCCGGTGGCGGTGCGCGCCACGCGCGATCTGCCGTTCGCAGCGCCACAGTTTGCGCTGGAGCAGTTGCGTAACGCTAAAGCTGGCGCGACGGTGGTGTCGACCCTGGATTTGCCTCTGCAGCGGCGCGTGTCGCAACAGGTCAAGCGCTACACGCAGCGCCACGCGTCGCGCGGTTTGCACAACGCAAGCGTACTGTTGCTTGACCATCGGAGCATGGAAGTGATGGCGAGCGTTGGATCGGCCGATTTTTTCGACGCGGCGCTGCACGGGCAGGTCGACGGGACGCGTGCCAAGAGATCCCCGGGTTCAACGCTCAAACCGTTTCTCTACGCGCGGGCCATGGACCAGGGATTGATCCATCCGTCGAGTCTGCTTAAAGATGCGCCGGCACGGTTTGCGGCTTTTGCGCCGGAGAACTTCGACCGCGGCTTCCTCGGGCCGGTGACGGCGACGGAGGCATTGATCTACAGCCGCAACGTGCCGGCGATCGATCTGCTTGCCAAAAGTGGCCACGTTGGATTCCGGGATTTTCTGGACGGGGCTGGCGTGGCGGGATTGCGCGACGCGGATCACTACGGGTTGTCGATGATCCTCGGTGGCGCCGAGCTGACCAGTTACGAACTGGTCAGGCTGTACGCCATGCTGGCCAACGGCGGTCGCGATCGGCCAGTGGTGAGCGTGCGCGATGATGCCAAGCGCTCTGTTGGCCAGGCATTGCTCAGTCCGGAAGCCGGGTTTCTAACGCTGTCGATGCTGCGCCGGAATCCGCGACCCGATGAGCTGGCACTCGAGCGTGCCGGGCGGTCATTGCCGGTGGCGTGGAAGACGGGGACGTCCTATGGGTTTCGCGACGCCTGGAGTGTGGGCGTGATTGGTCCCTACGTGCTGGCTGTCTGGGTTGGCAATTTCGACGGCAGCAGTAACCCGGCCCTGGTCGGGCGCAGTGCGGCGGCGCCGCTATTCTTCGAACTGATCGATGCGCTGGAACCGTCCATTGACGCGTCATGGCGCAGCGCGGACCCGGGGCCTGCACTAAACGTGCGTCGCGTCGATATGTGCGCGTCGACAGGTGACTTGCCGGGTCGGTATTGCCCACAGACGCGGCAGGGCTGGTTTATCCCAGGTGTGTCGCCGATCACGGTGTCGCGTGTCCATCGAGCGGTGCCGATCGATAACGCCAGCGGTCTGCGCGCCTGTGTTCGCGATGCGGCGACGACACACGATGAGGTCTACGAGTTCTGGCCGTCGGATCTGCAAAGGCTGTTTGAACAAGCGGGTGTGGCGCCGCGCCAACCGCCCCGTTACGTGCCGGGCTGTGCACTGAACGTCCAAGCTACCGCAGGCTTGCCACCAACGATTACGTCGCCGGTGGCTCATCTCACCTACCAGCGACGCAGCGCGACGCGCAGCGATGATCGGCTGGCGCTGCAGGCGACCACGGATAGTGATGCGCAGTGGCTCTTCTGGTTTGCTAACGATCGGTTTGTGGGCAAAGTGGCGCGTGACGAAGCGCTGCTTTGGCAGCCGCCGGTTGGTGCGCACCGGATTTCGGTGGTCGACGATCTTGGGCGGAGTCATGCTCGGCAGCTGACTGTCGCGCTGGCCCGTTAGCTGCCGGTCTCCTGATTTTTTCAGTCGCGGGTTTGTTGCCGAGGTCAGCGGCCCGCTGACCTCGATATCGCGCGCAAGCGGTCCGCGGAATTGCCCCAAACGGCGTAGCGGCCCGCTGACCTCGATATCGCACGTCAGCGGTCGTCAGAGTTCCTTCAAACAACGTAAGCCGTAGACTTCATATCGCACGCGGGCGTCGATCCCGGCCGTTGTATGCCGGTTTCGGGGTTCACGGGTTGTTTCCTGTCGCGTCCGAGCGGAGGTCTGCTTATGCTGTGTCAACGATCCAGTGAGGAGTTCTATGCCAGCGCGGTGGATCTGGCCAACTACTCGATTGCGTTGGACGAAGGCCGCATTCTAAAGCCCGAAATGCTCGAACAAATGTGGACGCCCGCGCTGGAGCCTGACGGTCAGCCAGCGGCGTACGCGTACGGCTGGTACGTGCAAAACTGGAGGGGCCGGCGTTTGGTCTGGCATTCGGGCTGGTGGCCCGACGCCTACGCGGGGCTATTGCTCAAAACGCCCGACGATGACTGGGCGCTGGTGGCGTTGGGCAATACCGACGCGTTGAACTGGCCCAATCCACTGTACGCCGCGCGGGTTCACGAGTCACCGATTGCCAAACTGTTCCTGGAGACGTTCGTCGCGGCGCCGTGAGCCGTCGGCGGCTGGCGCAAAAATTGCCCGCCAACGTCTGATTCATGGCGCGAGGTCAGGCGAGAAAATCCTGGACTGCCTGGACAAATTCATCGGACGCCTGTTCGCGGCCAAGCAGTAAATGACCGTCGCTTTCGAGGCCGACGAACTGCGCGTTGGGAATGCGCGCGGCGATGTCCCGACCGACGTCAAACGGAATCCTCCGATCACCGCGCGAGTGCAGCACGAGCGTTGGCACTTTGACTTCGGACAGACGGTCACGGACGTCAATGTCGCCAAACGCGGATAAAAAGCGCGATGCGTTTTCCGGCGACGTGGTCTGGCGCTGAAATTCGTTGAACCAGTTCATTTCTTCGGGTGTGGCGCTGGGCATGAAGGTCGAAGAGAAGATCTGGCGATAGGTGGGATCATTGCGCCCCCAACCGGTCTTGGTCAGCGTCATGATGGCTTCGCGCTCACTGGTCACGTCATCGCCGGCGTCAATGCGCCAGCCCGCCACGTAAGCACCGAACAGCACGAGATGGGTGACGCGTTCGGGATATCGGACGGCGTATTCAATGGATACTGACGCACCTTGGGAAATGCCCAGAAGCGCGAACCGTTCCAGACCGCTGGCCTCGATGACCGACTCCAGATCGGTCATGAAGGCGTCAAAACTGATGTCTTTGACGTCCCAGTCTGACAGGCCGTTGCCACGTTCGTCGTAACGGACCAAGCGGTGTCGCTGAGCGAGGCGCCGGAACAAGGGGCTCCAGATTGGCGCATCCCAGTCGAGCTCGAGGTGACTGAGCCAATTGGCCGCCTTGATGACGGGAGGGCCTTCGCCGACCGTTGCGTAGGCAATACGCACATCGTCCGTGGCGGCGCAGAACTGGATACGTTGACGAGCCAGAAGTCGTCGTCCCTCGGTCGCCTCATCTTCGGGCGGTGCAGTGACCGCTGACGACGATTGCCAGTCGAGGGTTACGCCAGCGTTGCGGAAGCGAGTGGTCAGCTCGATCGCCAGCTGTGTCGCTTCACTGGCTTGGCCGAAACGTTTGTGATCGGCCACCATTTGACGCGCGGCATCGGCATTATACGGATCGCACTCTAGCCACCTTTGTGCCCAGTTCAGCGCGTCGGAGGCGGGTAAATCGGGATGTTGGCGAATCAAACTGGCGACTCTGGCGCTGTGTTTGGCGACTTGGGCGCGCTCGGCCTGTAACCAGCGAGCAAACGGTTCCTGACCGGGTAGATCGATTCCTGCCAACAGTGGCTCGGCCAGTTGCTCGGCGAGCGACAGCAGATCTTCGAGCGTCAGATCGCTGCCCTCGATGGCCGCTGAGATGGTGTGCAGATCGAGCGCAATGCCATCCGTGTCGAGCTCGACCCGCTCACGATCGGCAATGATACGCGGTGCCTTGGGCTCGTTGACCACGGAACGCAGCTTGCTGAGCGACCAGCGCAGCGCGGCCCGCGGATCGTCCGGGATTTCCCACAGAAGCTCGCACAGACGATCGCGCCGATGCGGGCGCGCCGTCATTGCAAGATAGGCCAGCAACGCGCGCGTTTTGCGCGATGCCGGCAATGCGACGGCGTCTCCATCGCGGGTGACTTGTAGTTCGCCCAAGACCAAAATCTGCAACTCGCTCATCGTCCTGTCCGCCCCGGCTTGCTGTGTGCTGAAATTTCCACGCTCTTACCAACGGTTGCTTCCACGGCCGCTCTGAACACTCGACTGACGATGAGCACCATCATCCCGGTGGATCCAGGACCACGAGTCTAGGGTAAGGAGAGCGTTATGTTCAATATCTATAATTTCATGCTGGCGGGCGGCTTTGTCGTGTTCGCCCTGGTCGACACGGTGGCGCCGGCACGTGACTACCCGGCGGCGCGCTGGTGGCGCCTGCGTGGTGTGGCGTCTGCCGCGCTGTACCTGGCACTGGCGAGCTACACGCCTTATCTGTGGATGGACATCATGGCCGACGTCACGATGTTCGACGCGTCTTCACTGCCGCTCGCCCTGTCCATCGCGGTGGGGTATGCGGTAATGCAATTTTTTCACTATCTGTGGCATCGCGCGCTGCATCACTTCGAATTCTTGTGGCGCGCGTTTCATCAAATGCACCACAGTGCGGAGCGGCTCGATATTTACGGCGCGCTGTATTTTCACCCGTTGGACATGCTCGGGTTCACGTTCGTCAGCAGTTTCGCACTGACCGTCGTGTTCGGTCTGACCCCTCAAGCCGCCGCGATCACTGGCGTACTGGCCGGACTGATCTCGCTGTTTTCGCATGCGAATTTGCGCACACCTCGCTGGTTGGGCAGTTTGATCGCCAGACCCGAGCTGCACGCGGTCCATCATCAGCGCGGTCGGCACGGATCCAACTACGGCGACCTGATGGTCTGGGATTTGTTGTTTGGTACGTTCTATAACCCGAAACACTGGGACGATGACGTGGGCTTTTATGACGGCGCCTCGGACAGGGTGGTTGACACGCTGTTGATGCGTGACGTGAGTCGACCACCGCCCGAGGCCAGTATGGCGCCGGCAGTATTGCAAAAATCTCGGGCGGCGAAGCGATTACTCTCGACGCCGTCCCAGTGGCCGCGAGAGACTCCGAAAAAGCGCCGGAACGGTTTGCCGGGCCGCAACATCGTCTGACTGGGCTTACAGGGACCGTGGTGAGTGAATCAGGCACGAGGGTTTGACCGCGGCATTGATCGATTTTCGCGCGCGCCCTTGCGTGAGGCGCTGTGCGATGGTGCAATGCAGCCAAGCTGAACGCCTGGACTCACCATGACCAAACTCTCGCTACCAAAAGATCGCATTCGTGTCGTTTTGCTCGAGGGCATTCACCCGGTGGCCACCGAAGCGCTGAACGCGGCCGGCTACACCAACGTCAAAGCCTACCCGACGGCTCTTAGCGGCGACGCGCTGCGCGATGCACTGGCTGACGCGCATTTTGTGGGCTTGCGCTCGCGCACGAATTTGACTGCCGAGGTGATCGGCGCTGCGCCCAAACTGGTGGGTGCAGGGTGTTTTTGTATCGGTACCAATCAGGTCGATCTCGTGGCCGCTGAGCTTGCCGGAATTCCGGTGTTCAACGCTCCTTTTTCCAACACCCGCAGTGTGGCCGAACTGGTGCTGGCGCAGATCGTTTTTCTGATGCGCGGTATCCCCGCCAAAAATGCAGCGGCCCATCGCGGCGAATGGCTGAAGTCTGCGACCGGCTCGTTCGAAGCGCGCGGCAAGCATTTGGGTATCGTTGGCTACGGCCACATCGGGAGTCAGCTGGGCGTGCTCGCTGAAAGCCTGGGCTTACGGGTCAGTTACTTCGATATCGACAACAAGCTGCCGCTAGGCAATGCCCAGGCGTTGCCGGATCTGGACACGTTGCTCGAAGAAGTGGACGTCGTCTCCCTGCACGTGCCGGAAACGCCGCAGACGCAATTGATGTTCGGCGCCAGCCAAATCGAGAAAATGCGTCCGGGCAGCTTTTTGATTAACGCGTCGCGTGGAACCGTCGTCGACATAGACGCTCTGGCCAGCGCGCTGGCGTCCGGCCACGTTGCGGGCGCAGCAATCGACGTCTTTCCCAGTGAACCCAAGAGCAACGCCGACGAGTTTTTGTCGCCGCTGCGCAATTTCGACAACGTCATTTTGACGCCACATATTGGCGGGAGCACCCACGAAGCCCAGGAAAACATCGCGCTGGACGTCGCGGCCAAAATGATCAAGTACAGCGACAACGGCTCCACGACCGCGGCGGTTAATTTTCCGCAGGTGTCGATCCCTGATCACTACGACAAACGCCGCATCTTGCACGTGCACCGAAATGTTCCCGGCGTTATGGAACAGATCAACCGGGTTTTCTCGAGCCACGCCGTGAACATTGCTGCCCAGTACCTGCAAACGTCGCCGCAGGTGGGTTACGTGGTCATGGACGTTGAGCTGGCTGACGCGAACGCACTGGTCGACGATCTGCGTAACGTGGCGGGCACCATTCGCGCCCGCGTTCTGCACTAATGTCCACCCGCGATCAGGCGCTCGCGCGGATTCGTCAGATCGTCGGGCCGCAAGGCGTGGTTGACGATCCGTCGCAGTGGCCCGCCTACCTGACCGACGAACGCCGGTTGTACGACGGTCGCGCTGCACTGATTGTGCGACCCGCAAATACGGCGGAAGTGGCGGCCGTGATGGCCGCGTGCCACGAGGCCGGTTTAGGGGTGGTCCCGCAAGGTGGCAACACGGGCTACTGCGGTGGCGCGACACCCAATGACGAACACGGTGAGATCTTGCTGTCGCTCAGCCGGATGAATCAGGTGCGAGAGCTTGATGCGATTGGTTTTACGATGACCGTTGACGCCGGCCTGGTTCTGGCACGCGCTCAGGCTGAAGCGGACGGACACGACCTGTTGTTTCCGCTGAGCATGGGCTCGGAAGGGAGCTGCCAGATCGGCGGCAACCTGGCGACCAACGCCGGAGGCCTCGCGGTCTTACGCTACGGCAACGCTCGCGATCTGGTGTTGGGGATCGAAGTGGTGCTGCCTGACGGCGAGGTCATCAACGGTTTGAGTGGGCTGCGCAAGGACAACACCGGCTACGACCTCAAAAATCTGTTCATTGGCGCCGAAGGTACGCTGGGCATTATTACGGGTGCCGTGCTCAAACTGTTCCCCAAGCCGAACGCGCGACATACCGCTTTTCTTGCGGTCAAGAATGCCGCAGCTGCCTGCGCGTTGCTCGGGCGGTCACGTCGCCATAGTGGCGACGCGGTCACGTCGTTCGAATACCTCACGCGACCCGCGCTGGAGCTGGTGCTGACCCACATCGACGGCACCTACGATCCGCTGGACGAGCCGTACGAACACTACGTTCTGATTGAGTTGTCGAACGGGCAGTCGGATCAGGCGTTGCGCGACGTGGTCGAAGCCATTTTGATGGACGGGATGGAGCAAGGAGAGATTCTCGACGGCACGATCGCCGATTCGGGGCAGCAGCGCGCGCGACTGTGGCAGCTGCGCGAGAGCATCCCGGAAGCGGAGAAACACGCGGGCATGTCAGTGAAGCACGACGTGTCGGTCATGATCAGCCGCATCCCCGACTATCTGGACGAAGCACCGCGGCGTGTTGGACAGGTCGCGGACTGTCGCTACTCGGTCTACGGGCACATCGGGGACGGCAATCTTCACTACAATTTGCTGGCGCCCGTCGAGGACGACCCGGTGGCTTTCAAGACTCGCTACGCGACACAGTTGTCGGCGGCGGTGCACGATTTGGCGGTCGAAATGGACGGCTCTTTCAGCGCCGAGCACGGTATCGGCCTGCTGAAGAAGGGCGCGTTGGCGCAGTACAAGCAGCCCTCGGCGCTGGCCGCCATGCGAGCAATCAAACTCGCGCTGGACCCGGATGGTCGGATGAATCCTGGAAAACTGGTCTAGCTGTTGCCTCGGCCCATTTGGTCCTAAAGATCCATTGCCAGCTGCCGCTAATGTCAAAGTATGGCAATACTCCCCGAAATGCCGCTGGTCGGTCTGTCTATCGTTCTGCTGGTCGCTGTCCTGTGGACAACGTTGCGCTCGCGCGCGCTTGATGATGCCAAGAGCGACGTTCCGTTACTAACCGAAGCCGTTACGTCGCTGGAGGAGCTCTATCACGAGTCTCCGATCATGATGTACTCCATCGACCAAACCGCCGTAATTACCCGGGCCAACAAGGCGTGGCTGACGGCGATGGGGTACCAGGCGAGCGAGGTGATCGGTCGGCCGACGCGTGAATTCATTGCGCCGGATTACGAGGAAGCTCTACACGAAGACTGCCGTGAGGGCCTGCACGTCGACCTGATGGCCAACGGATTTATCAAGAATCTGGAAGTGAATTTCCTGACTCGAGCCGGAGAACGGTTACACGCTTCGGTGTCGGCCAATTTGCTAAAGACACCGGAAGGAAACATCCGCGGTGCGCACTGCATCATCCTTGATGAGACCAAGCATGCCGTAACCGGAAGAGAGTTGGCCGAGAGCAAACAGAAGATTGAACATACGTTCGCGACGCTACCCATTCCGATGTTTCAGTGTACGTCAAGCGGTCACTATTCGCGTGCCAATGAGGCGCTGCTCACTAATATGGGCGTTTCCGATCTCGATGCGCTCAACGCACTCGGGCATCACGAGCTGTTTGTTGCGTCTTACGAAACCATGTCCCGGTCGGGTGAGACCGAACAGATTAACGCCAGCTGGAGTCTGATGGGCCCGGACGATCAGCTGCGAGATGTCCGCATGAGCCTGCGCCTGGTGAGCGTCGAAGGTCGGGAGCCAACGCTCGAGGGAGCCTTCGTGGACGTCACGGAACTGGAGACGGCGCGTCGCGAGGTCGTGACCAGCCGCGAGTACAACCGCAAGCTTTACGATACGACGCCGGTGATGATGTATACCGTCGACGCGGTTGGCGTCATCAACGATGTCAACGCCTTCTGGCTGGAACGCACCGGTTACAGCCGGGAAGAAGTGCTCGGCAAGAAGGGTTTTGATTTTATGGCGATTGAAGACCGCGCGCAGATGCGCACGCTGGCGCATCGTCATTTCACGCGCAACGAATCGATCACGTGGGAAATTACGATGGTCAAGCGTAACGGCGAGCGTCTTGAGGGCCGCGTCTTCGGCGCACCGCTAATGGACGAAGAGGGCAAACCGGCCGGGGCAATGTGCAGCTTTTTCGATCTGACGTCGCAGCACGCGTTGGCGCGCGAAAAAGCCCGTATCGAGGATGAGCTCGCTACCGCGCAGAAATTGGAAGCGATCGGGCAACTGGCGGCCGGGATCGCCCACGAAATTAATACGCCGAGTCAGTATGTCAGCGATAATTTGAGTTTCATTGACGAGGCCGTCACTCAGCTG
The DNA here is from genome assembly GCA_045107005.1 of Gammaproteobacteria bacterium. Lineage (GTDB taxonomy): Bacteria > Pseudomonadota > Gammaproteobacteria > Steroidobacterales > JBCCMA01 > JBCCMA01. The sequence continues at coordinate 53,288 of JBGCFP010000186.1, read as the reverse complement.
CAGCCGTTGCTCGATTACATTGATCGCTGCACCGAGCGCGAGGAGGCCGTGGACGGTGTCGAAGTCGCAGCGCTCGCTGACGCCGCAGATTTGGGGTTCCTGTTGGAAGAGCTTCCCAGTGCGCTTACGCAGTCTCGTGAGGGCGTTTCCAGCATCTCGCGAATCGTGCTGGCGATGAAAGAATTCTCCCATCCGGGGTCCGAAATGCTTGAGCAGACCGATCTGAATCGGATGATCGAATCGGTGTCGGTCGTGGCACGCAATGAGTGGAAATATCACGCCACCATGGAGCTTGATTTGAGCGATGACGTCGGCGTTGTGTCGTGCGTCCCTTCCGCCATCAACCAGGTGCTTCTGAACATTATTGTGAACGCGGGCCACGCCGTCAGCGACGCACGAACGGTGGCAGGGGTTGGGGCGGCGCTCGGCGCCATTACCGTTAGCACCAGTGCCGACGACGACAACGTGTACATAGCGGTCGCTGACACCGGCATCGGGATGGATGAAGAGACGCAGAAGAAGATTTTCAATCCCTTCTTCACGACGAAGGAAGTCGGCCGTGGCACCGGCCAGGGTCTCGCGATTGCGCGTCAGATAATCATCGAGAAACACGGCGGCACCTTGACCGTCGAGTCAGCGCCCGGCGAAGGCAGCACGTTCACCGTTGCATTGCCAAAAGTGCAGTTGGCGGAAGAGCAGTCTGCCGCCTGAGCGCGACGCCGTCCGGCGCCGCGCCCCCATGCACTAAGGCTTGCGAAATCGCAGCGTGTATCGATCGGTGTTGCCGGTGACCGATTTGCGGCCCACTTCATAACGTAACTCATCATCCGGGCGATAGTGCACGTCACTAAAGTCCTCGAAGACAAAGCCCGCAGCCAGCGCTTCCTTGATGACGATGATCGGGTCCAGGCGACGACGGTTTTCGCTGCTCATCGGTTCCATATGGCGCGCCGTATGATCGACTACGCCGTACACCCCACCGGATTTGAGCGCGTCAAACGACGCCTTGTTAATAATTGCTCTCGCCTCGGGCGTCAGGTTATGCACGTTGCGAAACGTCAGCACCATATCGAAACCCTTCTCGTCAAAGCGGATCGGGTTCAGATTGTAGGTGTTGAACGGGCCGTCATTGCGAAAGCCCGGGTCCAGATCCAGTTCCTTCACCTTGTCGAAACCGGGCTCGCCGAGGAGTCGATCGCGTACCCGACCGGAGCCAACGCCCACGTACAGTTCACCGTCGTCAGCCAACACCGGCGCCAGTACTTTGGTGTACCAGCCGCCGCCGGGTAGGAGCTCGAGCACTTTCATGTCTTTGGTCAAGCCAAAGAAAGCCAGCGTCTCGGCGGGTTTGCGATTGGCATCGCGTTCTTTTTCAGCCTCCGTGCGAATGTCGGCGTCCAGGGCTTGTTTGATGAGTTCGTCGGTCGCTTCGTCAGCAAAAGCCGGCAGGCAAAAAGCCGTTGCCAGAATCAGGGTAGAAATCAGACGCATGGTTGTGTTCCTTGTGGTGGAAAAAAGGTTCGACATAATTTCGGCTGCGAAGTTTACCCCAGCTGTGCCGTATATGAATCACGTCATGAAACGGTGCGTGCGCTGGTGGCTGCCAACGGGCTGGGCGCGGTCTATACTCACAGACTTGCATGGGCCAGGGTTTATTGCGTGTTACAGGGTCGACGCAAAATCGCCGTTGTCGCGGGCTTGGCCGTTGTTGCCGTTCTCGCGCTGCTGCTGATCCAGTCAGAGTCGTTCTCGTCGTTGTATGACGCCCAATATGTGGGGGCGAGCGTGTGCGGCGACTGTCATACGCAGATTTTCCCTCAGTGGGAACGCTCGCCGCACGCGAACATGACACGCGACGCCAGCGTGGCGTCGGTGGTCGGCAATTTCGACAATCTCGATTGGTTCGCTGAAGGTCAGCGCGATCGACCCGTGGCGAAGATGTACCGCAACGACGATGCCTACGTGATGGCGCTGCGCCACCCGCACAGCGATGAGTACGTACCGTTCGAGATTGAACGCGTCGTGGGCTACCAGTATCGACAGGTTTATCTCACGCGCGAAGAGGGCGGCGTTCTGCGTCGTTTGCCATTGCAGTGGTCCACCGAGTTACAGGACTTCTTTTCGTACTGGAATTTTCAGGAGGGTAGAAAAACCAACGCCGCGGATTTGTGGGATCAGATGAAACCGCTGAACTCCGCGTGGAATCTTTTTTGCGCCCGCTGCCACACGACCAAGCTGGCGGTCGACCACAAGAATGCGCAGCACACCGTGGCTGACACGCACTGGGTGGACGAGGGCATCGCCTGCGAGGCGTGCCACGGTCCGGGCAGTGCACACGTGAACTATATGTCGGGCAATCCGGCCAATCGCATTGCGGCCTGGGTGAACAGCAAAGTGCGCAAACAGCCTGTCGCCTACATTGCCAACGCGGCCAAGCTCGACAAAGGGGCTGCCATGAGCGTCTGTGCGCGCTGCCACGGGGCCGATATTTTCCGCAAGACGATGGATACCTACCGGTTGTACGAGCCCGGCTACAGCCCGTCCGGTCGCATCAACGATTTGTCGGCACATTTTCGCGAAACACCGCTGACGCCGCGTAGTGGTCCTCCGACCATGGAGACCTGGGCGGACTCACGGCCAAAGGGAATCGGAACGTTGTTTCGCTCGTTCGTCGAGTCGACTTGCTATCAGGAAGCACAGCCGCGCTGTTTCCAGTGTCACAATCCGCACGATAACAAAATGCCCGCCAAGCCCGGCATGCTTGAACCCTCAGCGCAAAGCGACGCTTACTGTCTCGACTGCCATGCGCCCATCGCGCAGGAGCTTGTTGTGCACACGCAGCACGACGCCGGGAGTGAGGGCTCGCACTGCTACGACTGCCATATGCCCAAGCATATTATGGTCGCTGCCACCGGCGTGCTGCGTTACAGCCGTACGCATTTGATGAGTTATGTGCCTGACCCCAAAGCGACGATTCGTTTTGGTCAGGACAACGCGCCGAACGCGTGTAACGATTGCCATCAGGACAAGACACCGCAGTGGGCGTTGAGTCAGATTGAGGCGCGCAAGCGCTAGGGAGTCTGCGCAATGGAAAAAACCGGAGCGATCGACGCCGCTCCGGTTTTTCGCTGTCGCGGTTTAGCGGTAGAGCCCGGTCTTTTCGTCGCGTGTATACAGCGGCGAGTCGGCGTTGCGCGCCGTGTCACACACCCCACCCATACCGGCTGGTCCCGGTACGCCGAAAAAGTTCGCGCGCATAATTCCAAGGTCGCCGATATTGACGATGCCATCGCTGTTGAAATCAAGCAGTGGATCATTGCCAAAGAAGGCCGAGCGCAGCACGCCGAGGTCCAGCACGTTAATCACGCAGTCGTTATTGACATCGGCGTCGCAGGCGTTGCCGTAGCCGTCACCGTCGGTGTCATCCTGCCCCGCGTTGCTCGCGTCTATGCAGTTGTCCAATGCGTCTTCTACGCCGTCCCCATCGGCATCAACGATACCGGTCGTGTAGACGTACTCAATGGTAAACGTCGTGTTGAACGAATCCTGAAACGCATTAACTTCGGCGAACGCGTTGTCGACATTGAACAGATCAAACGTCGGGTCAATGAAATCGACTTCGAAGCCAAAACCCGTGTAATCGCCAGTACCGATAAAGTCGCTCAACAGGATACTGCCCAACACGCTAAAATCGAACGCGCCAGCGCCGTAGGAGTTGCCGAAGTCGGTGCTGCAGGCGTCTCCATCCCCCGGATTGCCCAAGCAACCACCGCCAAAGGACGTATCAATATCGCCCAAAATGTTGAACGTGGGTGGATCGACCGCCGTGGATTCGAACGTGATACCGACGGCCAGCTGAAACAGCGAGAAACTGGCTGTGTGGCTCACTCCGGTGTTCAGAATGCCTTCCGATTCCATATAACCGTCGACCGACAGGTCGTAGAAAAACGAAATTCGTACGTCAACCAACGTGCCCAGTGACGGATCAAACTTTGGAAGTCCTTCGACGATCAGGCGATCAAAGAGACCGCCACCGAAACCGGATTCGTAGAATTCGAACGCCCCGTAGTCGGGCAACGTGGTGGTAAATTCGATGGATTCGGTTTGAGCGTGAGCGCTCAAACCTGCGATGGCGAAGCCCGCGCAGATGGCAGCTCCTGACAGTGATTTAACTTTGTGCACTATTCTTGTCCTCGTGATGCTCAACGGCAGCGCACACGATTGAGCGCCCCATTCCCAGTAAGGCGGCGTAAGACGGGTTTTGGGGTCAACGGCCGGCGATGGGCGCCGAGCAGGGCATGTTCAGGCGGGCGGCCGCTTGTTCAGTCAACGGATGGCGGGCACCTCGGGCGCGACGCAGCGTGTCGTGGCCGCGGTTTAACAAAACCCGGGCGTCGTCACATTGACCCTGGCGCAGCAGATTCTCACCCAGGGCACTGTCGACCTGCGCGATGCGCCAGTCATCATTCTGGAAATGACTGCGCCGTACAGCGGTGGCGTGGTCCAGCAAGGCCCGGGCGTCGTCCAGGCGTCCCTGCCGGTTGAAGTAGTCGGCGATGGCAATCAGTCCGGTGGCCGTGTCCGGGTGATCTACGCCGAGCATTTTTTCAAACATCGCGCGCGCATCATTGAACGAAGCCAGGGCCAGAGTATGTTCGTCGAGCGCCGCGTGGGTCTGGGCCAGGGCGATCAGCGTGCGTGCAATTTCGGCGTGGCCGTCCGTGAATACACTTCGAGTGATGGCGAGACTACGCTGAAGCGCCTCACGCGCTTCTTCAAATTCCCCAAGCTCGCGCATCAGTTTGCCGTAGTGGGCGATTTCACGCGCGGTGTGCGGGTGCTCCTCGCCAAGTTTTTCACGGCGAAAATCGATCACTTCCAGCATCAGCTCGATCGCCGATTCGGGCGACCCGGCGCGCGCCAGATACGTTGCGTAGATGCTCACGCTGGTCATCGTGTTTGGGTGATCGTCACCGAGCAGTTCGCGCCGCATCTCGAGACCCAGCCGAATGGGCTCGCCCGCCGCTTCGATGTTGCCTTCCACTAACAGGAACACTCCCAGGTTGCTGTAGCTGGTGGCGACCTCGGGATGGTTGCCCTGATGCAGCGCGATGTTGCGCTCGAGACCCAGGCGATAGTAGTGCTCCGCTTCGGCATAACGCCCCAGTCTCTGCAGCGAAGAGGCCAGATTGTTGGCACCGATGGCTGTCTCCGGGTGCATCGGGCCGAAAATCTCCTCGAAGCGCTCCAGCGCATCGCGGTACATTTTTTCGGCGATCTCGTACTCGCCCTTGTAGTGATACGCCGTGGCGAGTGTTGCTGCGCAGCCGACCGTGAACGGGTGATCATCGCCATACACGCGCTTGGACAGGTCAAGCATCTCCTGAAGCACTTGCTGGGCTTCGTCAGGATCGCCGTCCGACAGATGCGCGTAGCCGAGGTTTTGCATAGCGTTCAGATAACTCGGATGGTTTTCGCCCCGCACCGTTTTAAAAAGCGCGATCGCTTCGCGCAGCGTCGCGATGGAGTTCTGTGTTTCCCCTAAATCCTCGAGCAGGCGACCGTAGTCATCGAGCAATTGCGCCAGCGCGAAGCTTTCGTCACCGCCAGTCTGACGCACGCCTGCGATCGCGTCGCGATACAGCGCGTCCGCCTGATCGAATCGCGCTTGGGAGTGCAGGCTCAGCGCCAGTCCGTGCAGTAGCTTGGCGCTCGTTTCGCCACGTGCGCCGTGAGCTCGCTGACTGAGCTCCAGCGCGTCGCGAAATAGCGTCTCGGCTTGGGCAAATTCGCCCTGGTCGTGCAGCAAGAGGCCAACGTGGTTGGTCGAGCGCAGCGTGTCCTCGTGATCAATACCAAGCTCCGTGCTGCGCGTGCGCAGGGCTTGATCCAGCAGGTCTCGCGCCTGATCGTACAGGCCCAAGCCCCGAAACGCGGTGCCCATGACATCTTGCATGGTCGCCTGCACCTGGGGCTGGTCATCGAGCTCACCCAGACGCAGCACACCTTGATCGAGCAGCGATCGAGCGGTAACGGTTTCGCCGAGTGACAGATCTGGGTTGGCCGTGCTGAACAGGCCCGCCACAAACTCGGCAACCTGTGTCGCCTTGGCAGCCTCCAGTTGCGCTCGGTCGCGCTCCATCGTGACGCGAATCGTGTAGAAGCCGATCAGGGCGACAAACGCGGCGCTGGCGACGGCCGCGAACGTAACGCCCAGCGCGTGCCGTCGCAGAAATTTTCCGGCCCGATACCGCAGGCTTGGTGGGTGTGCGGCTACCGGTAGCTGCTGACGGTAGCGCCCGATATCGTCGCTCAGTTCACCGACGGAGCGATAGCGTTGTTCCGGTTCTTTGCGCATCGCTTTGAGCACGATATTGTCCAGATCACCGCGCAGCTGGCGGCTCCTTCGATTCGACTCGGCGTGCCGCGTGGCGTCTTCGCCAGTCGGGGCGATGCGACTGCTGGGTGGGCTCGGGTCAATTTCGCAGATCGCCTGTTGGGTGGCGGCGGGCGTAGTGAGCTGCTCGGCGTAGGGATGCTGACCGCTCAGCAAACGGTACAACAGGACGCCCAGCGCGTAGACGTCGGTGGCCACCGTCACCGGCATGCCAAGGAGTTGTTCGGGGCTGGCGTATTCGGGGGTCATGACTTGCGCGCCCTGACGTGTCAATGCGGCGTCCGCCTGCACCTCGTTATGCTCGAGCAATTTCGCGATACCGAAATCAAGCAGACGCGGCTCTCCCTGTTCATTGACAAGGATATTGGTGGGCTTCAGGTCTCGATGGACAATCAGGTTGCGATGAGCGTCGTCGACCGCAGCGCAGACTTTCACAAACAGATCAAGACGTGCATCGATGGACAGCTCGAGTTGGTCACAGTGAGCGTCAATGGGCAAGCCGTTAACAAACTCCATGACCAGAAACGGGAGCTTCTCGTCAGTGGAACCACCGTCGAGCAGCGTGGCGATGTAGGGGTGGTTCAAATTGGCGAGGATTTGACGTTCCGCACGAAAGCGTGTCATCGCTTCGTGCGTGAGCAGTTGCGCCGCCATGATCTTGATCGCCACTTGGGCGTGGTATTCATCGTCATTGCGCTGCGCGAGAAAAACCGTGCCCATGCCGCCTGCGGCGATTCGCTTGATGACAGTCCAGCTGCCGATGGTTTTCCCAACCCAAGGGTCGGGCAGGTCGCGCGTGATCCGGTTGACCGTTGCGGCAACTGGCGCCTCGAGATCCATTTCTATTCCGTCGGCACTCAGCAGATCGCGCAGTTTGTCGCCCAGCACTGCGTCGCGCTCACTGAATGACTCGACAAATGCGGCGCGCGCCGTGTCATCGAGCTCGATGGCGTGATCGAACGCCTTTTCTACTTGCTGCCATTGTTCCGGTGTCATGCCAAGCTGCGCCGTTAACGTGAGCGATCCGCCAATGCGTCCTTTAGCCAAGCGCGGGCGACGCGCAAGCTGCGGTCAAGGCCACTGGGAGAAATACCGGTAACCACCTGGATTTCTTTTCGCGACAGCCCGCCGAAGTACTGCAGTTCGACTAACTCGGCTTTGGCCGGGTCGACTTCGGCGAGGCCGGCAATCGCGCGATCCAGGTCGAGCAGATCAAGATCGCTGTCGTTCTTCCCATGCTGGGAATCGTCGAGCGGAATGCGCACCACGTTGCCTCCGCGCTTGGCCGCGTGACGGCTCTTCGCGTGGTTGATGAGCAGTCGCCGCATCATGCGCGCAGCGAGCGCGTAAAAATGCGCGCGGTCTTTCCACGAGACGTCCACATCGATCAGTTTCGCGTAGGCTTCGTGCACCAGCGCTGTCGGCTGCAGCGTGTGGCTGCTGCCTTCACCGCGAAACAGTCGGCGCGCCAGTTTCAGCAGCTCGTCATAGACCAGCGGAGTGAGCGCTTCACCAGCCGCCTGGTCGCCGTCGGACCAGTTGTTGAGCAGCTGCGTTATGTTGGCGCCGTCATTCATATCCTCATGCTACGGCGTGAAAGGCTGACCAACAACCTCGTCAGGCCACGGACGTTTTTCTCAGTCGTCGATACGCGAGCCATATGTCCCACAATATGGAGGCGGCAATGATGACAATGGTCGCAAAGACGACTCGCTCAGTTAGTTGTTCTGTGTGGTCGCCCAGTGCGCCGGAGACGATCAGCAGTGGGGGTTGCAACAGTAACCAGCCAGCAATGACCAGCCCGACAACGCCGAGCGCGATTTCCAGTGCCAGCGTTTTGGGACTCCAGACGCCGCGTAGCAGCACTGCCAAGTGCAGCAGGAACCACCCGCCAAACACAACGTTGAGCGGCAGATGCAACGCCGACCACGCCGGTCCCAAAGCAAAGGCGAGTACCTCACCGTTGCCCGGTATCCAGTTTTGCAGCACAAGGATGTCGTTCCACCACAGGAGAAACACGACTTCGCTGACCAGGTTGGTGATCAGATCGCCACGGTCGATCGGTGTGACTCGAGCGAGGCTTAGCGAATCCGGCGTCCAGTTGTTGTACCAGTTCAGTTGATCGCCCGAATACTCAACCGCCGCAAACACTCCGAGTACAATCACCAACGCCCACATGAGCGTGCCGAATGCACCACTGAACAAGCCGCGAAGTGTAGTGGTATAGCCGGAGCTAACGAAAGCGACAGCAAGGACGGCAACTTGTACCAGGGCGACGATAACGAGCACGCGCTGCAGCGTCTGGACAAAGCTTGGAAACAGTTCCGGGCCGATCAAATAGCGCGGCCCGGTATACCCGCTGGCCACTTTCAGCGGGTGGCCAAGACGCGCAATGACCGCTTTTTCGTCGTCTGGCGTCGGCTCGCGATCGCCCGCAATGTCGTGCACCTGATCTTCGATTGAACTGCGTAATTCATCAAGGATGTCGTCGCGTTGCGCGTTTGTCAGGTGGCGTCCAACTTGCACCAGGTAGCTGTCGACGTAGCCCATTATTTTTCCTCCCTCACCAGTTCCCAGATGCTGTCATTAAGTTCGACCCATTCGTCGAGCAGTTGATCGAAGACCTCTCGACCGTAATCCGACAATTGGTAGAAGCGCTTCTTGCGCTTCGACTCTTCGCGCCACTCGCTGGTCAGCAGCTCCTGTTTCTCGAGCCGTCGAATGAGCGGATAGAGCGTGCCTTCGTCGATGCTGATGTCCTTGGCTAGCAGTGCCTTGCGCAGCGAATAACCGTAATGCTCCTCGCGCAGTTGACCCAGAACGGCCAGCACGATGGCGCCGCGGCGCATTTCAAGTCGAAGTTTTTCCAGTGCCTCACGTTCCAATGGTTCGCCTTGGTGCTAAACAGTGTGCAATACATACTATGTGACACACAGTATAATTGCAAATCATTGGTTCTGACATGCAAATGCGTTAAAACGGGCGTCTACCAAAACTCAGGAATCACACCGTGAAAGCAATTTGGAAAAACCACGTCATTGCGCAGTCAGACGACACCATCGTGGTGGAGGGAAATCACTATTTCCCACCCGCAGCACTCGACCATGACGTTCTCAAGACCAGCACCACGACCAGCGTTTGCGGCTGGAAGGGAACCGCCAGTTACTACACCGTAGAAGTCAGCGGCGAACAAAATCAAGACGCTGCCTGGTACTACCCAAAACCCAAAGACCGAGCCGCCAATATCAAAGGCTACGTCGCTTTCTGGAAAGGCGTTACCGTTACCGACTAACGTCACAAGTTGTACGATTTGCGACATAATGGGGATCTGTTTTGCACTGATCGCGCGATGGATCGCCGCCAAGGATGCGGTGTTCGCGCTTCACCGCAGCTGTTCATCAGCCGCTTACGGAGATCGCAATGACCGTCCTGCAAACCGAACGCTTGATCCTGCGACCCATCGATCCTGAGCGAGACTTTGACGGGTGGGCGCGAGCAATGGGAGACGAGGACACCGTTCGCTACTTGACCGGCAAAGTCATGTCGCGCGCCGACGCCTGGCGTAACATGGCCATGGTGATGGGCCACTGGCAAATTCGCGGCTTTGGCTTCTTCTCCCTCGAAGAGAAAACGACCGGCGACTGGGTGGGCAGAGTCGGGCCCTGGAATCCGCATGGCTGGCCACAGCCGGAAGTCGGCTGGACCATTTCGCCCGACCATTTGCGAAAGGGCTATGCGACCGAAGCGGGTCGTGCCGCCATCGATTACGCCTTCTCCATATTAGGTTGGGAACACGTTGCCCACGTCATTCTCGAGGGCAATCGCGCCAGCGTCGCGACGGCCGAAAAACTCGGCTCGGCATTCCTGCGCCGCGAAGCGCGTTTACCCGGCGTTACGGACGAGGCGGTCCTGGTTTTCGGTCAGTCTGCCCCGAATACGTAAAGCCGCAGCGCACGCGGCGCTGTTCCCGATTCCTGGCTAGCAACGCCCGAGTCAAAATGCGCGTTTCTCATTCGTCTCTATCTATGTCTATGCAAAGGAATACAACTTTGGACAAGCAAATAATGCGCATCGGGCTTGGCGTGCTGCTGATGAGTCTGTGCGCCTGCGGCGGCGAGGCAACACCCGAGGACGGCGCGACATCACCCCCAGGGCCGCCGCCCGCCACCGTAAGCGTGGCCGAAGTGGTGACGCGCACGGTGACCGAGTGGGACCAATTCAACGGCCGTATCGAAGCGGTGCACTCTGTAGACCTGCGGCCTCGCGTCGGCGGCTACCTAGCGGGTGTGCATTTTCAGGAAGGTTCTGTCGTAGCCAGGGACGACATCCTGTTCACGATTGACGATCGCGAATACCGCGCCAACGTTGATCGGGCGCGCGCTAATCTCCAGAGTGCTACGACGCGCCTCGAACTGGCCGAGCTCGAACTGGCGCGCAGCCAGAAACTGATCGCCGTTCAAGCGATGTCCACCGAGGAGTTCGAACAGCGACGAAGCGAACAACTTCAGGCCAAAGCCCAGATCGCGAGCGCCGATGCGGACCTTATCCAGGCGAATTTAAATCTGGAGTTCGCCACGATCCGCGCCCCTATCGACGGACGTATCGGGGAAGCCTTCGTCAGACCGGGAAATCTAATTCAGCCCAATGCGACGCTGTTGACTACCCTGGTATCCATCGATCCGGTTTACGTCGTGTTTGAGGGCGACGAGAATATCTACCTCAACTACCAGGCGCGTTCGCGCAGCGGAGACCGTCCAAGCTCGCGTGACGCCCCGAATCCAGTCCGCGTTGGTTTGAGTAACGAAGTGGGCTATCCCCATGAGGGAACCATGGACTTTGTCGACAACCAGCTAAATCCGGCAACCGGTACCATTCGCGGCCGCGCGATTTTGCCAAATCCCAACGGCGTTTTTACTCCCGGTCTGTTCGCGCGAGTGCGCTTGATCGGACGCGGTGAGTACCCCGCTGTGCTGATCTCGGATCGCGCCGTGCTGACGGATCAGGATCGAAAATACGTATATGTTGTTGGCCAAAATAGTGAGGCATTGCGTCGCGACGTCACGCTTGGGCGAGACATCGACGGTCTGCGTGTTGTGCAAAGCGGGCTTGAAGCCGGCGAGCAAGTCGTGGTGAACGGCGTGCGCAAGATCTTCTTCCCGGGTGCCCCGCTTAATCCCCAGCTGGTAACCATGGAAGACCCGACCGCAACCGTTGACGGTGTCCAGTAGCGATGGATCTGTCACGCATCTTTGTCGATCGGCCGATCCTCGCGGCGGTCGTTTCGATCATGATTTTCGTCGCTGGTCTGCTTGCCATCCCAAACCTGCCGATCAGCGAGTACCCGGATGTCATCCCGCCGTCGATTCAGGTAACCGCGACGTACCCGGGTGCCAACCCCAAGACGATTTCTGAAACCGTCGCGGCTCCGCTCGAGGAAGTCATGAACGGTGTCGAGGGCATGATCTACATGAAGTCGGCGTCCAGTTCCGACGGTGTCATGTCACTCACGGTTACGTTCAAGCAAGGTACCGATATCGATCTGGCAACGGTGCAAGTGCAAAATCGCGTCGCACAAGCGTCGCCACGTTTGCCCGCCGCCGTTCGGGCGCTCGGTGTCGTCACGGCCAAGTCTTCGCCGAATCTAACCATGGTTGTGCATTTGCGCTCACCCGACGGTCGCTACGACGGTCTGTATCTGTCCAACTACGCCGATCTTCGCGTTCAGGACGAACTGGCGCGAATCGACGGTGTCGGTCAGTCGTTGCTGTTTGGCGCCGGTAACTACGCGATGCGCGTGTGGATCGACCCAGAGAGAGCCGCTGCACGGAGCCTGACTGCGGGCGATATTGTGCAAGCTATGCGCGAACAAAACGTCCAAGTATCCGCCGGCACGATTGGCGGCCCGCCCTCCAACGGCAGGTCTGAGATGCAGCTGTCCATTAACGTTGAGGGCCGACTATCGACGCCGGAGGAATTTGGCGAAATCGTCGTCAAAACGGGCGCAGACAACGCGCTGACGCGTTTGCGGGACGTCGCCCGCATTGAGCTGGGCGCGAACGCCTACTCGCTGCGCTCACTGCTCAACAATGAGGAGGCGGCGGCTGTTGTGATCTTCCAGACGCCCGGCGCCAATTCCATCGCGTTATCGGATGACGTGCGCGCCAAAATGACTGAGCTCGCGCAAGCATTCCCCGAAGGTCTTGAGTGGCAGGTGGTCTACGATCCCACCGTGTTTGTGCGCGAATCGATCCGATCGGTTGTCAGCACACTGCTCGAAGCGGTGCTGCTGGTGGTGATTGTCGTCATCGTGTTTCTGCAAACCTGGCGGGCGTCCATCATTCCTCTGCTGGCCGTGCCCGTGTCCATCGTTGGGACGTTTGCCGTGCTGTGGATGCTCGGGTTCTCGATCAACGTGCTAACACTGTTCGGGTTAGTGCTTGCGATTGGAATTGTCGTGGACGATGCCATCGTGGTGGTCGAAAACGTAGAGCGTCATATCAGTGATGGACTGGCACCACTCGCGGCCGCGCACAAGGCCATGGCCGAGGTCTCCGGACCCATCGTCGCCATATCACTGGTGCTTGCCGCCGTGTTCGTGCCGCTGTCGTTCATCGACGGCGTTACCGGTGAGTTCTACCGTCAGTTCGCGGTCACAATTACCGTTTCGGTGCTGATCTCTGCGATCAATTCACTGACGCTGTCGCCCGCGCTCGCTGCCATTTTGCTCAAGCCTCACAACGCACCTAAAGACTGGCTGAGCCGCACGATTGATCGCTTGTTCGGTTGGTTCTTTCGGTTTTTTAATCGTGTGTTCGACCGTCAAAGCACGCGCTACTCCAACGGGATCAGCGGAGTCATTCGCCGCAGTGGACGCCTGCTCGTGCTCTACGTGTTGCTTTTGGGTATCGCTTTTCTTGGTTTTCGTGCCGTACCGGGCGGATTTATTCCAACCCAGGACAAGCAGTACCTCGTTGCGCTCATGCTTCTGCCTGAGGGGGCGACTGTCGATCGAACCGAAGAGGCAACGCGCAAGATCTCCGATATTGCGCTGCAGGTGCCGGGCGTCGAGAGCACGGTGGCCTTCCCCGGCCTTAATGCCGTGCACTTCGTTAACACGCCTAATTTGAGCACGGTGTTTGTGGCTATCGAACCCGCGCACGATCGTGAGGCGACCGCGGCGGCGCTGGCCAGCGAACTGTCCTTTCGCTTCAGCGAGGTCAAGGAGGGCCTTGCGTTCGCGCTAATGCCGCCACCGTTGATCGGTTTGGGTAATTCGTCCGGCATTGAGATGTTTCTGCAAGATCGGGCGGATATTGGTTTCGGCGCCCTCAATCAAACCGTGCTGGCCATGCGGGGGGCGCTTGGCGCGACGCCGGGTTTTGATCAGTATTCCCTGTTTTCGTCTTACCAATCCAACGTACCGCAACTTGACGCAAAGGTGGATCGAACCAAAGCCAAAGAGCAGGGCATCGTGCTCTCCGATCTGTACGACACACTGCAGGTCTACCTGGGCTCGGCCTACGTCAATGATTTCAATCTGTTTGGCCGCGTGTACAGCGTTTACGCGCAGTCTGACGCTGAGTTTCGCGACGACATCGCCGACATCGGTCGCCTGAAGGTGCGCAATCGCGAGGGCACAATGGTGCCCATTGGCGGCGTGGTTAGCGTTGAGCAAGGCTTTGGTCCCGATCCGGTGATCCGATACAACGGTTACCCGGCGGCGGACCTGTCGGTCAGTATCAATCCCGCGCAGCTGACCTCGATCCAGGCGGTCAACGTCACGGAGAAAATCGCCGCCGGCACGCTGCCAAAGGGTGTGTCGCTGGAATGGACGAATCTGACTTACCAGCAGGTTACACAGGGTAATGCGTCGCTGATCGTCTTCCCTCTCGCCGTTTTGCTGGTCTATCTGGTACTGGCCGCGCTCTACGAGAGTTGGTCACTGCCGTTTACCGTTATCCTTATTGTGCCGCTGTGTTTGTTGTCGTCAATCGGTGGGATCTGGTTGCTCAACACGCTGCGCGGACTGTGGTTTGGTTTGAAAATAGAGTGGGGATGGATACCGCCGCCGCCCATGTCCATTCCGCCGACCTTTCTGGACAACAACATTTTCACGCAGATTGGTTTAGTGGTGCTGATGGGACTGGCGTGTAAAAACGCCATACTTATCGTGGAATTCGCCCGCGACCTCGAGCGCCAGGGCCGCGGAATCTTCGACGCCGCAGTCGAAGCCTGCCGCTTGCGACTGCGGCCGATTCTGATGACCAGTTTTGCCTTTATTGCCGGCGTGCTGCCGCTGGTTTTTGCTTCCGGCGCGGGCTCGGAAATCCGTCACGTAATGGGCGTAACGGTGTTTTTTGGCATGCTCGGCGTCACGTTCTTCGGATTGTTCTTCACACCGGTCTTCTACTATGCAATCCGCAAGCTTGCGACGCGCAAACACAACCCGGTTGATCCGCAGGGAGAGCACCGTGCGTAGCGGGTTGCTGTGCACGAGTTTGCTGCTTTGGGGCTGCGCGGCTGTCGGTCCCGATTACGCACCGCCACCGATGACGGTACCGATCGAATTCGACAATGCGGTTGAAGACCTGTTCGTTTCGACGGCTCCCACCGGCGAGTTGTGGCGCAGTCTCAACGATCCGACACTGGATCAACTCATTGCCCGAGCATTGACGAGTAACACCGATATCGCTATCGCCGTTGCCCGCATGGACGAATCGCGCGCGCTGCGCGGGCTCACGCGCTACAGCTGGTTTCCGACCGTTACCGCGTCAAGCTCTGCAGACCGGAATCGTGCGAGTGATGAAGACCCTTTTGCGTTTCCGGGTCTTGGTGTCATTGATATCTATCGATTCGGTTTCGACTCGACCTGGGAAATCGATTTGTTTGGGAGCTTGCGCCGTCAGGCGGAGCGCATCCAGCGTATTGTCCAGGCCGACGAAGCGACACTGCATGATTTGCAGCGCACAATTGTCGGAGAGGTGGCCCAGAGTTACTTCACACTGCGCGGTGCGCAGGCGCAGCTAGCGGTACAAAGAACCAATCAGGAGAATCAGGCGCGCTCGGTCAGCATTTTGCAGAGCACGCTCGACGCGGGCCGAGGTACCGCTCTTGATGTTGCACGGGCGCGCTCCCTCGAGCGCACGGTGGCGGCTGCGATCCCGGCCACTGAAGCCACAGTCGCCCTCGCGCAACAGCGCTTGGCCGTGCTGACGGCGCAGCCTTCTGCCGATCTGGCAGATCCACTGAGCTCTGGCGCACTGCCGGTGATGCCTGAGGTCATTAACATCGGCACCCCGCAGGATTGGTTGCGCCGGCGCCCCGACGTGCGCGCGGCGGAACGGCAGTTGGCTGCCGCCACCTCTGGTATCGGAGTGGAAGTCGCGGAGTACTACCCGAAGCTCAGCCTTGACGGCAGTTTTGGCTACAACGGCGCCGACGTAGCGGCGTTTGGGGACGATAACGCCAGACGCTGGCGTTTTGGGCCGGTGCTGTCCTGGCGATTCCTGGATTTCGGCCGCGTGAAGCGCAACGTGATGGCGGCGCAAGCGCGAGAGCGCGAAGCGATTGCCGTGTTTCAAGGTGTCCTCCTGCGTGCGTTGGAAGACATGGAGAGCGCACTCGTCTCGTACAGGACGACCAGTCAAACCGCGTTGGCCGTGACGCAAGCCTTGGCCGCGAGCACACAGGCGAGTGATTTGGCGCGTTTGCGCTTTGAGAACGGCGCGAGCAATTATCTTGAGGTGCTCGACGCCGAGCGCACCCGGCTTGAACTCGCCGATCAGCACGCGCAGGCGTTGACGGCGAGAGCGACGGCGCTTACCGCGGTTTATAAGGCGCTCGCGGCTGACTAGAGACTCACGTTTTTCGGCGAACGAGAATCAGTGCGGTGCGCTCAGCGATTTTTTTTATTTTGAATCGGACTGTTCGAAACCATGCCGAGGTCAGCGGGCGACACGGTTGTTTGGTGAATGGCTCCCAAGCGGTCCGCGGACACCCCAAACGGGGATATTGCCCGCTGACCTCGGGACCACAAATTTTCCCCTGTTCTTCTCCTTCCAAGATCACGAAGAGGCGCATTGGTCTTCGATCTAAGGTCTCGTCGGCGTGTGCGTTGATTAGGGAAATTCCGCGGACCGCTTGGGAGCCATTCCCTAATCAACGCACACGCCGACGGGACCGGACCAATCGCGCCAACCCGTTTTCACCCAAAACGCCCCCTAGAGGCAACAACCACTCCACACTGCAAGACGCAAATTTTTCAGGCACCATTCGCATCACCATGAACCTCAAATATTTCATAGGGCTGGCCGTCGCGTTCGCGATCGGCGGCGCGTGTCGGTTAGCCGGCGTCCCGGTACCAGCACCACCAGCGTTGGTCGGCGCCCTGCTAGTGGTGTCGTTGACACTGGGTTATGAGCTCGGAGGCGTTGCTGTCGCTCGCCGCAACGGCGGTGAGTCCTCGTGATCGGAACGGCCATCGGCGTCTTGCTCGGTCTGGCGATCGGCTTTGCCTGTCGCTGGTTTGATATTCCTTCGCCCGCGCCGCCCACGATCATGGGCGCGCTGCTGGTTGTGGCGATGACGCTTGGCTACGCCAGTGTCGGTTGGTGGCAACTACTCTGATGTCGGGTTTGTTTTACCGTGACAGTGGCGGTGACGGGCCGCTGGTTCTGTGTCTACACGGTTTCGGCGATCACAGCGGTATGTACGCGCCCATGCTGGACACGACGCTGGCCGGTAGCGCGCGCGTCGTGGCACCGGATTTTCCCGGTTGCGGGCAATCATCCCCGAACAGGAACATGTGCTCAATTGATGGCCAGGCGCAAGGTCTGGCGACGTTGGTAAAAGAGCTGGCGTCCTCCGGACCCGTGCTATTGGTCGGTCATTCGCTCGCATCGCCAGTCGCCGTTGCGATGCTGCCCTACCTCGGCCATCGTGTCGTCGGCGTGTTTTCTATCGAAGGCAATCTGACGACCAAGGATGCTTACGTATCCGGACAGGCTGAAAAGTGGGATGACCCGGTTGGTTTTCACGCTCACATGGTCAAAGGGTCGCGCAACATGGCAAACTTTAAACCCGAATTGGTTCGCTACACCGAAGCACTTGCCGACGCCGATCCCCAGACCTTATGGGAGTTGGGTCGTGATGCGTTCAACTTGAGTCAGAACGACGCGTTTGGCGAGCGCTATCGAAATCTCAACGTACCGTCCGTGTACTACTGGTCGAAATCCAGCACGCCTTTGCCGACGCAAGCTTATCTTGCCGAGCACCACATCAATCGCGTTGAGTTTGTGCAAGGTGGGCACTGGCCTACCGTCGCCGAACCCGCGCAAACGGCTCAGGCAATCGAAGCTCTGCTGGAGCTCGTCGCCTGAGCCGGTGCGCAGCGCGATATTTGTTTACAGCTTGTTCGCCGGCACGTCGCGAATTTCTGGCCATTGCTCGTCGGCTTTGACGATGTTGCCGGGAATGTCCTTTTTCCAGCTGGCATAGACTTTCAGATTCTTGTTGACGTAGAGCTGACCGTCGACCACTTCAAACGCTTTGCCGTCGACTTCGAATTTCTTGCCGAACGACGTCCCCAGCGCACAGTAACCGCCATATGCTGGCGCGTACTTGTCCGGGTTGGCGCGAAATAAATCACGATTCCTGGCGCTCGAGAAGCGATAGATCGCGCCGTCATGCGTTGCCGTAAATTTAGCTGAGCCCTCCACCGGGCGGTTCTCGGTGAAGTAAGCGACCGCGTCGTGCCCGGCCAGGATGACGTCGTTGGCGTCCGTCTGGGTTTCCGTCCCGGCGAATGCGTTGATGCTGAACAAAACGAGGAAGGCGGTCAGTTGAGCGACAAGTAGTTTTTTCATGGTAATAGTCCCGTGCGTTGAGTGTTGAATCGAAGTGGCGCTAGACTACGTCCTCACCTGACGGTCGCCCACGTGCGGGGCGCCGCAAAGCTTGTCCATTCGTCCAGACCGGGATTTACCACGTGGATGCCATTAGTCATTTGCTCAAGACCTTTCGCCTTCAGGCCGAGGTGTTTCACAATGCCAAATACTGCACCGCCTTTAACATCGATTCGACGGTCACGGGCAAAGCCGCGTTTCACGTAGTGTCTGCCGGGCGCGCGTATTTGTTGACGTCCGAGCAAAGCACGACTCCCGTTGAGCTCAAGGCCGGTGATCTGGTGCTGTTTCCACGTGCCGGCGCACATCGCATGGTGGACGCGCCGGGGACTTCGGCAGGTCTTAACGCCGGCGGATCACAGCCGTTTTCACAAGCACCGGAAACGCCGGGCACGGGGCTGGTCTGCGGCTATCTTGAGTTTGATCACCCGGCCAGCAATCCGCTGCTCGATGTGTTGCCCGACAGTGTCATCGTCAAGAGCGACGAGCATCCGTGGGAACGCAACGTGCGGCCGTTGCTGCAGCTGCTGGTGCACGAGTCGACGCGAGACGAGCCGGGCGTGCAGGTCACGCTGAATCGGCTTTGCGATGTTGTGTTTGTCCTTCTGATGCGGGAATACTTGCGCCATCATGGCGACACAGGTCTGGGCGCCGCGCTTGCGGATAAGCGAATCGGTCGCAGTCTCAATGCGATCCACGGCGATCTTGCCGCTGACTGGAGTGTTGAAGTGCTTGCCGAACTGGCCGCGATGTCACGTGCCGGGTTTGCCGCTCGCTTCAAGGAAATTCTGGGGATGGCGCCAATGGCCTACGTGACGCGAACGCGCATGCAGTCGGCCTACCGGTGGTTGCGTGACAATCACGAGTCGGTGGCGGTTGTTGCCGCGCAAACCGGGTATGCGACCGAAGCCGCCTTCGCCAAGGCCTTCAAGCGAGAGCTTGGCGTTTCGCCCGGCGCAGTGCGCAAGATGAACGCGACGTCCTCCGACGACGGGTAACCGTCGCCGGAAGACACCCGGTTTCTAGTCGGCGCTGGCGCTGTGCGACTCTCGCACCGTCGCATCGTCGTCTTTATTCTCGTTGCCCGCATCGCCCAGAGTATGGCTCAGGTCGCCCGGTCCCTTGTTGACGCAACGACGGTTGACGGGATCACACTCTTTCGGTGCGAAGCCGAAGTTAACGATCTCTTCTTGCAGGTGGTGCACGCTAAGGCCCACAAAAATGGCACCGTTGCGATCCGGGATTGCGTCATCGAGCACGTCTCGATGCTCGCTGCCGATATGGATGGCGGTGGGTGTCATGCCGAAAGGCAGTGTGTCGCGGTTCACCCACAACAAGTGATCGGCGAGGCAAAGATTGAAGAAGCGGACGCGGCCGTCGTCGTCGGTCACCAGCGTGTCGATGCCAAGCTCAGGTTCATGGGCGCGCTGAATACTCAGTGCCACATTGCGTAACGGCTTCTCTCCATCGTCCCAGATGCCGTTGCCGTTGGCGTCCTGCCACACGGTGGAATCGATGACGCCCGTGCAGCCGGCAATCTGGTGCCCGCTGCCTGAGATCTCGGCGTGGCACAAGCTGCTGCTGCCGAGCAGCGCAGCGAGTGCGATAAGTTTTGTAGATGTCATTGTTTTTGTTGTGCCTACGGTCTGCATAATTCGTGTCGCTTTGGTTTTCATTTAGGGGGGACAACCGGGTCTGTCAGGACCTGGTAAACGCCGACGCCAACGCGTACGACAGTATCCGTCGTTTTATCAGTTTCGCGCTGTGTAAGCCAGTTATCGGCGCGTTCCAGGAAGGCCTGACCCTCGATTTCGAGGAAGTCCTGAAACGCTTCGACATGCCGTTTGTCTACCAGTTGGTTGGTCGCAAAACGCTCGAAACGGCTGCGTTTCTTTTTTTCGAAATAGAGGTTGTGATGCGCGGTGGTGGCGAGATCGCTAATGGCCAGGCCGATGCGAAACAGCGACTTAGGATCTGTCTGCCCCGGCGTGTAGGAGCGGGCTCTTGCCATAATACGGCCATCGCTCAGTTTTTCGACCGCGCCAACGGTGATCAATTCCTTGAGCATGCTGGTCGCCGGTACTGCCTTGCCGCTGTAGGCCTCATAGAGCAGTGGGAAGTCGTCCTCGTCGTCGACCGACAGAGGCCGCGGCTGACCGTCCGGTTCGATGAAACGCGCATCGGTGTGCCACCCGAGCAAAACGCGAGATGCGTGACGCACATTGTCGAGAGGTTCGGTTTCGTCTTCTTGTTCCGCTTCCTGGCGATCAAGCTCGCGTTTGGCCTGGGTGCGCGACAGACCGGTCAACATCGCGATGCGGCTGGTGTTTGTGCGCCGTCCGCGTATGCCGAATTCCTTGCTGGCGACGTCGACGTACAGACTGCGGGCAATCGCCGCAAATTCGCCGGCGGGCAGTCCTGCACGGATCAGAATGCTGATAATCGGGCGCAGCACGCGCCGCGCCCAGCGCGCCGCCAGATTGCTTGAGGCCGCCGCGTCGTTACTCACAAACGCGCCAGAAGTGGCCGATGCGATGCGCCGAATCGTTCAAGGATTGCCCACAGTGTCACGCACATGAATCACAGATGGATGTGAGCCGCTCATATATGACATAGAAAAGAAGCCTTACCCTGCGCCGCCCTGCGTTCCAGACATGACGACAAACTACGTTAATAGATTGATTCCCCCAATCAGCGCGAAGAACTATAGCAGGTGTCGTTCGCGCCGACAGGGGCCGCCACAAAAAAGGGCCGGGTAGCAGTGCTACCCGGCCCTTGTCGTTATGTTGCGTACCGCTTAGAAATCGTAGCGGAAGCCAAAACGAATTTCATAGGACGAAGCGTCCGTGTCGCGTCCCTGAATGTTACGCGGTATGAAACGATCGAAGTTATACGTGTTGGTATTGGCGTCGATGGTGGCATCAATGACCGACTGATAACGTGGGAAGCCGGCTTCACGCAGCACGCCCCACTCGTCGTTCAGCAGGTTGCCGAGGTTTTCGATGATCATGAACGCCGCGAATTTGTGCTCGGCGCGCACCCCCGGGAATTCCTGTTCAATACGCAGATCGAATTTCGTCCACCAGTCACTGTGCAGCGCGTTACGCGGTGCGATTTCGCCGGCGTATTGATTCAAACCGCTGTCTTGCAAGAAGTTGAAGAATGCATCCTGCGTTGCCTGATCAAAGTTAAAGTTAACCAGTGGATCGTCCGGACCGGTAGGCACGTAAAGCAGCTGGCGGCCGTTGCGGCCAAAGCCGGCGAAGTCGCCAAACACAAAACCGTCATCAAACGTGTAGCTGAACGGGCGACCTTCGTTGGCGGTACCGAACAAAGTGATCTTCGTCAGGTTGTCGCCAAAGAACGCTCTCTCGTAGTTCAAGCGCAGCGTAATGCGGTTCGGGATTTCGTAGTTGGACTGCGCGGAGCCCGGGTTGTTCGGGTCCGACGTTGCCAGGTTCGTGAAGTTTGAGAAAGCGACTGAGCTGGTCATCGGGCTCACATCGTCCGACTCGTTATAGGCGTAGCCCAAGGTCCAGTCCAGGCCCCAGTCAAACGCTTTGCTCAGCGCGAACGAGTAGGTCTGCTGGCCGCCGTCGCTGCCGTTGACGTTGGTCAGCAGGAAATCCTGGCTACGGCTGCCGCAATTGTCTCTGTCGCTCGGATCAACCCGGCATCCAGGGTCGTTGAGATCAACGCCGCGATAAAGTGGACGACCGTCAGGCGCCGTGCCGATCTGGGCCAGCGTGATGTCCTGGATGATCGCCGCGTCGTTCTGGCGGGAGATCAGGGCATCCAGGGCAAGCGTGTAGCCGCTACCCAGGCCGCCCGGCAGATCGAAATCAAACACGGCGCCCAGTGCGAATTTCCACTCTGATGGAATCTCGAAATCGGGGTCCAGCGCGTTGACGCCGCTGTCGGCGGTGCCGCCGGCGACCGCGTCAAACAGATCTTGCGGAATGTCGAAAATCGGACGGCCAGCGCCGGTAAAGGCGAAGCCTGGATCAAGAATGGAGGCGCCGCTGCGGTCCTGCACTTCAACCTGCGTGATGCCGTTGTTCGAGTAGTTGTTCGACAACCAGACGTTCGGGTTACCGCCAGCGTAGAGACCGACGCCACCGTGTACCGAAACGGACTCATTGACCTGCCAGTCAAAGCCAACGCGGGGCTGGATCAAGCCTTCACCATCAAACGTGTTGGTGTTGGTGAAGCCGTACCGATCCGAGAAGTTTTGGTTGTTGGTCGGTGCGTCGTCGCTGGTGTAGCCGTCGTAGCGCAAACCGGCCACGACCGTCAGGTCAGCATTGGCGAACGTGTATTCGTCCTGCACGTACAGCGTGTTGATCTCGTAACCGAACTGCGCCGCGGCGTCATTGACGTTGTTCGACGGGGCGGCGTTTTCGTAGGTGATACGGTTCGGCGTACCGTTGCGGAAATCGTCAATACTGCTGAAGCGATACTCGCCTTCGGCTTCCTGGATAAACAGGTTGAAGACGTCAAATTCCTCGCGCTCGTAACCAAACGACAGCGAGTGGTCTTGCAGCAGCAAGTTACCCTTGAATTTGTAGGCGGTCAGGTCGTAGTTCAGCTTGTTCGCGTGGCGCGAGTCATCGGCGCCCAGATAAACCGTTGCGTCGCCGACGTCAATCTGCACTTCGCCGAAGTCGGTGCCGGCCAGCGGGAGCTGACGGTTATCGAGTTCGAGCTGCGAAATGCGAACTTCCGTGGAGAAGACGTTACCCCAGTTTGAGAATACCTGGCCCACGACGGAGGTCAGCTCAGCGCCACGCTCGTAGAGGTGGTTCTGGAATTCCAGTTCGTTGTTGTCGCCATCGGCTTGCGAAATCGAAAAGCCGTCGTTGTAGTTATACGAAAGCGCCGCACGATGATTATCGCTGATGTCCCAGTCAAGCTTGACGGTGATTTTTTCATCTTCGACGTCCAGTGCCGTTGGAATACCGCCTGGATCGTAACCGTAGACGTTATTGGCGATGTCGGAAATCTCGTCGATGTTTGCTTGCGTGACGCCGATGACCTGGCGTGCGGCGTTGGAATCTTCGGCACCGCGATCGAACGTATCGACGCCGGCCAGTTTTTCGTACGACGCGAAGAACCACAGCTTGTCTTTGATGATCGGACCGCCGAGCGAAACGCCGTAACGCTGCTCGTCGAATTCCGGCACGTTGATGCTGTCGCCGTTCAGGCTGTCGGCTCTGAGCGAATCGTCGGTGTAATCCCAGAAGACCGAACCGTGAAACTCGTTGGTGCCCGACTTGGAGACGGCGTTGATGTTACACGCCGTGAACCCGCCGTACTGCACGTCAAACGGTGCCAGCTCAACGGCAATCTGTTCGATCGAGTCAAAGCTGAACGGGATGCGCTCCGTTGGGTAGCCGTTGCTGTTCAGTCCGAAGTTGTCGTTGAGGCGAACCCCATCCACCGTCAGACTGTTGAAACGCGAGTTGGCGCCGGCGCACTGAATGCTGTCCTGAAACGCTTCATCGATATAGATGCGAGGATCGATGCGGATAAGATCTTTAATGTCGCGGTTGATCGCTGGCGCCGTTTGCAGATCGTTCAGATCAAAGCTGCTTGATGGACCAAGCGCCTGCGCTGCCGATTGAATTGTCGCGGCGCTGACCACCACTTCTTCGACCGAAGAGTCCTGCAGTACCACGCGGAACGTATACATTTCGCCAACCTGAATAAAAATCTGGTTGACGGTTTGACGAGCAAACTGCCCGGGGCTGACTTCGACGCTGTACGGGCCGCCAACGCGCAGTCCGATTGCCGTGAAGTTACCGGCTGCGTTCGACACCAGGTTGCGCGAGGAACCCGTTCGACCGTCAATGATTTCGACCGGCACGCCGGCAACCGCATTGCCCGACGCGTCGACGACGTTACCGCGCAGTGCGCCCGTGGTTTCCTGCGCGAAACCGGAAACGCTAAAGAGCGTTGCCACAATGGCGGCAAGCCACGCGACTGCCCGGCGGTTAGGCCGCGATGTCTGGTGGGTGAGAAAAGTGAGTGTGTTCATTAATTATGTCCCCGCTGGAGGCGCCACATACAAAGTTAAACGACAGACGTGCGTGGGCACGTACCCAGGATGCGTGCAACGATGCAACAGCGTTGTTACGGTTATTTGACAAAACCGGCTTCAAAGCTGTCGCATTCATGACACAGTTAAAGAATCAGAGTGTTCCGAATCGGCACCGGTGCTCGGTCCATCCATTCTACATAGTGAATGGCGATCCGCGCGGAATATCCCCATATTCCCGGTGTGATTTAGCATCCCTGAATTTGGAGTGGAATGTACAGGATGTTGTGCACGGCAGCAATAGAAGAATGTTGTGTTTTCCCAACACCCCGATAGGCATAATATTGCACCGTCATGGGGCGATGGCGATTGAACGCTTGCACTTCAATTGCGTTAGGTTATGTCCAATAGACGTGGTTTTTCTCCAGGGTTACCCCTAAACTCGGCCCTTCGTGTCGCTGCACCCTGTGTAGCGGTGCGAGGTTAGCGCTGTGCCTGACAATCTGCGTTCTGGTCCGGACCAATGGGGGCAGAGAGGCAAGCCAGTGCTCAATCGGCGATGTGTTCAAACGGGAATCGAATAACAATTCAACGGAACATCGCGCCGAATAAAAAACGCTTAAGCGATAACCACACACCCATGGGGGGAGTAAATGACTAACTTTCTTAAAGGAACGCTGGCAACTGCCGGTCTGTTCGCATTCGCACTGCCAGCAATGGCTGACACCGTAACCATCAGTGACACGCTCGACGGCTCTGAGCCAACGTTCGATCACCCGGTTTCGGGCGCCACCACGCTGACTTCCTACGACACCATCTCGTTCACCGTCGATGCCGACGGCATGTACGATTTCCTCAGCTTCTATCCTGGTGATACCGATGCTGACGAAAACATGGACGGCGTGCTGCTGATCTATGATGGTTTCGATCCGCTTGACCCATCTACGGGCCTGCTGGCTTCAGACGACGACTACTCCGCTGGTGACGTTGCCGGTCTGGGCGCATTCGACGGCGCTTGCGTCGGTTCGAACTGCTCGGGCTTCTCGGCCATGCTGACGGCTGGTACCACCTACACGCTGGTCCAAACGTCATTCACCGACGTCGCGAACACTTTCGGTCAGCCGACCGGTTCGTACGACCTGACGCTGACGGGCGCTGGCAACATTACGGTTGTACCAGTTCCTGCTGCTGTCTGGCTGATGATGTCCGGTCTTGCCGGTCTGGGCTTCATGCGTCGTAAGTAAGCGATCGCGTTGATGCTTTGCTGCCCTCGGGCAGCATAAGAACCCCGCCTTCGTGGCGGGGTTTTTTATTGGCGTCGTTATTCGTTGGCGCGCAAAATCGTGGCGCGTTCTAGGTTATTCTCTGCTGCTCATGAAAAGCATTCGTACATTCTGTTTTCTGGTGATTTCAGCCCTTGCGCTGCACGGTTGTGAGCGCGTTGATCCCGACACGTTGCCCCCCGTTCCAAAAGTGCGTTTCGATACGTTTTTACCTGGTGTGCAGGAGCAGCTCAACGCGGCGTATGCGGCCGTTGACGCTCGTCCGGTCAGCGCGGCCGATAACGGGCATTTGGCGATGCTGCTGCAAACCTACAAGCAATTTGTTGCCGCCGACACGATGTATGCGCGCACAAGACTCCTTGAGCCCGATGAGTTTGACTGGGTGTATCTGCACGGTCTGGTGCTCGGCGCGGTGGGCAAGCCCGACCAGTCCATCGACGCGTTTCGCACTTCGCTCACGCTGACCGAGGGCTATCCTCTGGCGAAAATACGGCTTGCCGATCAGCTCGCTGAACGCGGCGACGTGGGCGAAGCGGCGGCGCTGTACGACGAGGTGATCCGCACCGGCCCGCCGATGTCGGAAGCGTACTTCAGTCACGGCAAATTTCTGCTGCGTCAGGGTCAAGTACCGGCGGCCATTGCGGCGCTCACCGAAACCCTGCGTCTCAGCGGACCGCTGGGCACTGCCTACTATCAGCTCGGGCTCGCCTATCGCGAGCTCGGCGACGTCGAGTCGGCGCAGACCAACTTTGCGTTAGCGAAAAAACACGAAGGGTACGCCGCCGACAGCTCGGATCGGGTGCTCAACAAACTGCTGCCGCTGAACCTGAGCGATACCCCGTTTGTGCACCGGGCGAAAATCCTGGCGGAGAATGGCCGGCTTGACGAAGCGCAGCGTTTCATCGAAATGGCGCTGGAACGTAATCCCGACAGTCTCGCCGCTCACGCCAGCATGATTGGAATGGCCGCGCGTCGCGGTGATTTTGCGCTGGTCGACGAGCATTTCGACAAAGCGGTTGCGATCGATCCGAACAACGCCAAGGTCTACTTTAATCTGGGCATGGCGCGCATGGCCGAAAAGCGCTTCGTAGAGGCGGGCATGGCATTTGAAAAATCCATCGAACGCGACACAACAGACCCAAACGCGCACGTGCAACTGGCTCTGCTGCGACACAAGAACGGCAAACGGGCGAAAGCCCAGGCGCTGCTGGATACGGCGCTGGATATCGAACCGGGTCATCCGCGCGCCAACTGGCTGATGGGCGAGCTGTTGTATGAACAGGGCAACAGTGAAGCGGCGATTGCACGACTGAATGTCGCCGTGGAACAAGCCAGTCCAATGCGCCCGCTGATGTTGGTGCTGCTCGCGACCGCGCAACTGGAGCACGGCGAGATCACCGCGGCAAAGGGTGCCGTGGCCATGGCGCGCGCAGACCTTGGCGGCGAGGGTGACAGAACCGTGGTGCAAAGGCTTAATGAGCTCGAGAGCAAGATCGCGGCCGTTGAGACGTCAGGCGACGATGCCGGATAGTCGTCGTGCGCTTGTCGTTGCCGGGTCGTGCAGCCTCGCGCTGCTCGTGGGCTGTGCCTCCGAAGAGCCAGACGTCACGAACGCGCCGCCGCCGGCACCCACGGCAAATTTTGTGGACGTAGCCGCCGATGTCGGTCTGGATTTCACGCATTTCAGCGGCACCACGGGCGACTATCTGTTCCCGGAAATTCTGGGCTCGGGCGTCGCCGTCTTCGACTACGATAACGACGACGATCTCGACGTCTATCTTGTCCAGGGAGATTTCTTCGATCCGGCCAAGACCATGGGCGATGCCCTTTTCCCGCGGGAGACGGGCGACTCGCTTGGGAATCGTTTGTTCCAGAACCAATTGACACAGACGGGCGAACTGTCGTTCAAGGATGTCACGCAGACGGCCGGGGTCGGGCACCAGGCTTACGGTATGGGCGCTGCGGTGGGCGATGTGGACAACGACGGTGACGTTGATTTGTACGTCACGAACTATGGTGCCAACGTGCTGTACCAGAACAACGGCGACGGCACCTTCACCGACATCACGCTGATCGCCGGTGCGACGGTGCCAAACTGGTCGATGAGCGCTGCGTTTTTTGATCTGGAAAACGACGGCGATCTTGATCTTTACGTGGTGGCTTACGTCACTTACACGCTGGATATCGATCAACGCTGCACCAGTGCCAACGGCAACCGCGACTACTGCGGGCCGCAAAACTACCAGGGTGCGCGCGATTATGTGCTGCGCAATGACGGCGCCGGTGTCTTTGAAGACGTCAGCGATGCGCTGGGTGTCGCGGCGGTTCGCGGACCTGGACTGGGCGTGACCGCGGCGGATTTTGACGCGGACGGCTTCACCGACTTGTTTGTTGCCAACGACGGCGCCGCGAACTTTGTCTGGATGAATCGTAATGGCGAACGCTTCGAAGAAATGGGTCTGATGTCCGGGACGGCTTACAATCGTGACGGCTCACCGGAGGCGAGCATGGGTGTGAGCGCCGGCGACTTCGACGGCGACGGGGACGAAGACTTATTCATGACCCACTTGATCAATGAAACCAACACGCTGTACGTCAATGACGGTCGCGGCAATTTTGATGACACCACCGATCAGCTGGGCTTGGGTGCCGACAGCAAGGCTTACACGGGTTTTGGCACGGCCTGGTTCGACTACAACAATGATGGCTGGCTCGATTTGTACATCGCCAATGGCGACGTAAAGATTGAAGAGCAACGCGAGTCGCGCGGCCAGTACGCGTTTGATCAGCCGAACCAGCTGTTCCACAACACGGCCGGCAAAGCGTTTCGCGAAGTGAGCGAGGGCGGCGCAGCGACGCGTTTGAGTGAGATCAGTCGCGGCGTGGCGTTCGGTGATCTCGATCGCGACGGCCAGATTGATTTTGTACTGACCAATAACAGTGGACCGGCGCGTGTCCTGCTCAATCGCTCCGGGCAGGGCGAGGCGTGGGTGGGGCTGTCGCTGATCGGAAGCGAGACAAACCGCAGCGCGTACGGTGCGCGAGTAATGATCGAGACCGCGGACGGCGTGCAGCGATGGCGGCGGGTACACAGCGACGGCAGCTACCTGAGTGCGAGCGATTCTGCGTTGGTCATTGGTTTGGGAAGCGCGAACGACGTCAGTCAGGTTGGCGTGGTGTGGCCGTCGGGCCGGCGCGAACGCTGGGCGAATCTTGCAGTGCGCGAACGTCACAGGTTGCAGGAAGGTCAGGGCCAATCGTGGGCAGCGCGCGCGCCGTGACCACCGGCAACTTCAAAAAACGGCAGAAGCTCGGCAAATACCGGATCGAAAAGCGGCTGGCGGAAGGGCCTTACGCGTCGGTTTATGCGGCGATGGACACGATCGAAGGCCAGCGCGTTGCGTTAAAGGTGCCGCGCATCGAACACAGCGACAAAGCGTCGCTGGAAGACTTCAAACGTGAAGCGCGGCTCGCGGCGCGGCTTTATCACCCGAATATTTTGCCGCTCAAAGACGCCAGTTTTATCGACGGTCGTTTTGTCATTGTGACGCCGCTTGGTGATGAAACGTTGGCAACGCGTCTGAGCCGACGCGTTTCGATGGCGATGCTCATTGATTTTGCCGATCAGTTACTCGACGCGCTGGCCTACGCGCACAGCGAGCGCGTGCTGCACTGTGACGTGAAGCCGGAAAACCTGATTCTGTTCGGTCGCGACAATCTGATGCTCGCGGATTTCGGCATTGCCAAAACGGCGCTGCGCACGATCAAGGCGTCGGGCTCGGGCACGCTTGGTTACCTGGCGCCGGAGCAGGCAATGGGTCGGCCGTCGCCGCGTTCGGATGTGTTCGCCGCCGGTTTGCTGTTGTATCGCATGTTCGCCGGGTCGGTGCCTGAGTGGCCCTTTACCTGGCCACCGGCGGGCATCGCGAAACTGCGCAGCAAAGTCTCCCCGGACATGGAGGCCTTCCTGCGCCGCGCGCTGGACGTGACGCCCGCCAAACGGTTCAAGGACGCGCAGCAGATGCTGAACGTTTTTCAGGACCTCAAGCGTCGCAGTCGCATCGTCAAAGGCAAGCGCAAGCCCAAAGCCAACGGGCGGGCAACCAATTGGCAAGACGTGCGCGTGCGCCAGTTCAAGAAAGAGTTTGGCCGCGAGCTCGAAACCCACTACGCCTGCGGGTCGTGTGACGGGCCAGTTAGCGAGCGCATGCGGGGCTGTCCGTGGTGCGGAGTCGAAATCAAAAAACATCGTGGTGACACTCGGCTGGCTGCGCACTGCCCCAGCTGTCATCGCGGTACCAAGCTCGATTGGGCGTACTGTGCGACTTGCTATGGTCCGGGTTTCGAAGTCGAGACGACGCGCCGTTTTTCGGATCGTCGCTACAGCGCCAAGTGTCATCGCAGCGCCTGTGGCGGTCCACTCATGCCGTTCATGCGTTACTGCCCGTGGTGCCACACGCGAACACGCAGGAACTGGACGCTGGAAAAAACCAAGGATCGATGTGAGCGCTGCAACTGGGGCGTAACGCGTGACTATTGGTCGCACTGCCCGTGGTGCCGGAGTTCGCTATGACCGACGCCACATTGCCCGAGAACGATCGCATCGAGCATTTGTATCTGTCACCGCAGATGGAGACATCGCTGGCTCTCGATGTGCCCGGCGGACAAGTGGCCGTGTTCGGTCGCGGCAGTCCCGATAAAGATACGCCCAACGAAGACAGTATGGCGGTCATCGGCGTTCACGGTGCGATGACGGTTCTCGCCGTTGCCGACGGGCTTGGCGGCGGGCGCGAGGGCAAAGAGGCATCGGCGATGGCGATATCGTGCCTGCGCGACGCCTTGTTGCAGGCGCAGGAGCAGCGCAGTTCGCCACGATCGGCAGTTCTGAACGGCCTGGAAACAGCGAATCGAAACCTGATTGAGCGTGGTGTCGGCTCCGCTACCACCGTGGTTGTCGCCGCGATTGCCGGCGATTTCCTGCGCACCTATCACGTGGGCGATTCGGGTTTGCTGCAGATCGGACAGCGTGGTCGCATCGTGCAGCAAACCGTGGCGCACTCGCCCGTCGGGTTTGCGCAAGCGAGCGGCATGCTCAGTGAAGAAGAGGCGCTGCACCACGAAGAGCGCCACCTCGTCTCGAACACGCTCGGGATTGCCGAAATGAGTATCGAAGTGGGGCCTGCTCTCGAACTCAAGCGTCGCGATACGGTTCTGCTGGCCAGCGACGGTTTGTTCGACAACCTGCGCATCGATGAAATCGTTGAGCGCGTTCGCGCGGGACCGTTGTCCGCGTGCGCCGAAAAGCTGCGCACGAGTACGCAGCATCGCATGGCCACGCCGCATTCCGCGCAGCCGAGCAAGCCCGACGATCTTAGCTACATACTCTTCCGGCGAACGGTCTGACCACGAGTTATTAGCGTCTTTTATTGGCGTGAATTGTCACGCTCTCGCTGTACTGCTTTGTATTGTTTGATGGTGTTGCCCCGTCATCTTTTTGTCACCGCGCGTTGCGATACTTGCACCGAATCGGGACAGCAACAGGCGCGGCGCTTTTTGTTTGAACGACGTCACGGTTTCAACGGCCACAGCGGAGTAAAACAAAGTGATGGATACACAAACAGCGTTCTATATTGTTTCGTCACCTCGCGGTCGCACGCCACGCGTCACCCGCCAGGTCAGCCCGTTTTTCGAGTCGTTGAATCACGCGGTGCGCGCTCTGCGCTTCATGCGCGATCGTCTGCCGCGCGATGAGCATCTGCACATCGAGCACGGCGACCGCCCGACCGATTACGACGCATAACGAGACGTCAGGGCTGCGCGCCCGGGACTGGCGCACTGCAGCATTAGCCGTGCCTGGAACGCGTCGTTGCGTCAAAGTGCGGCGTCAGCACGTTAAATAGGGCGTGCCGAGCGGTCAGGGTTTGCTAGTATCAGGAGTATGTTTCGTACTCCAAGCGCAAAGCGCCAAATTTCCTGCCTCGCCCTGTTGCTGCTGGCGACGGTCCCGGCCAACGCCTTTGAACTGCTGGTCGAAGTGACCGCAGACCAGGACGGCAGCACCGTGGTCGGTCCGTACGTCGCGCGCGCAGTGAGCTACGCGGACGGCAGCGTCGGCGGTAACATTCGCGCTGACTATCGTGATCGACACATGGTCAGCTCGCTGCAGTCAGTGATCGGTCGTACCGCGACCGCGCGCAGCGTTCTCGCCGATTCCATTGATATCCGACCGACCGATGCGTTTGTCGGTGAGACCATCGATATCTCATGGCGGATGGTCGTGCGCGCGACGTCCAGCGTGCCGCGCGAGATGTTGCTGAAACAGGACATCGGCGTTTTTCGCTGGCGCCTGATCACTCCAATCGGTTCAGATGATCAAAGCATCGCGCTGACCGAGGTATTCGACGGTACCTTGGCCACCGACGGTCAATACGCCATCGACGGCGTCTTGTCGCTGCCGGTTGAAGCGACCATTCTCAATCCCTACCAGATCTTTGCCAGTGAGCTTGGCCCGACGTTGCAGGGCAACCTGGTCGTGGATGCCTACACGGAGATCGAATTGCCGGACGGGCTCGACATCGACGTGGTCGGTTGCACGTTCCTCGACTTGCAGAGCTTGCGCGATACGGATGAGGACGGCATTAACGACGCGGCGGACAACTGCAGAACCTACGCGAACCCGCTGCAGGTTGACGCCAACCTGGACGGCATCGGCAATCTTTGTGACGGCGATTTTAATGACGATGGCGCGGTCAACATGATGGATCTTGGCCTCATGCGCAACGCGTTTTTCAGTGCCGACCCGATGATCGACATGGACAGCAACGGTGTCGTCAGTGTGTCCGATCTGGCGCTGTTCAAACGCGGTTATCTGAGCCCGCCGGGCTTGAGCTGCGTCGCACCGGCAAACTAAATGCGCTGTGCGCTGGCAACCCTGTGTGCACTCGTCGCACTGGCGGCGAGCCCCACCGGTGACAACCAAGACGGCGCGTGGACGCCAATCAGCACCGACCTGGGCAGTATTCGATTCGCCGCACACATCAGCGGGCGCGAGGTGCGCGTGCGCCTGGGCAGCGCTTCCCCGTCCAATTCCATCAACGAAGCGTTTTTGCGGTCGCTGCCCAGTTCGTCAGCCACCACGCCTGAGGGCGTAGCCATTTTCGATCTGCCGCCGCTGGTGGATCTGCCGATGGTCATCACCAGTCGCCGAATCGTACTGCCGTCCGTGTATCGTCTTGATGATCCGCCCTACGACATCCATGCCGGGCGCGATTTTTTCTCCGGCCACATTGTGCAAATCGACTACCCCAACATGCGCCTGCGCGCGCTCGATCAGGACGCGCTTGAAATGAACAAGCTCGCCAACGTCCGCGCGCGGCGCGTGAATCAAAGCACCGGGACCCTGATCCAGATCAACATAGCGGGGCAGGAGGTCTGGGCGGCGCTCGCCACGGAATTTTCCGGCGCACTGATGATTCCTCGCGGTCTGGCCACCCAACACGGTTGGCTTGCGAGCGACCAGCTGCAGCGCGGTGCGTTGGTTGACGCCCACGGCAACGAATACGTCAATGAGGGCTTCTCCGTGCCTTACGTGGGGTTGGGGCCTTTTCAGGTCGATGACGTGGACGCTGTGGTGATGGAGGAGGGTGAGTCGCCGCTCGCGGGCAGTGACGCGGAAGAAACGGTCATCGTGGGCAACGACGTTCTGCGCCATTTTCAGCTCTCCATCGATCTTGATCGCGCCTACGTGCACGTGCAGACGCCAGCCGCCGACTAGCTCAGCTCAAGCTGCCAGACATTCCCAAATTCAAAAGAATCATTGTCAAACGGGCAAGGCTACGATATGTTACGTACTACGAAAGCAACCGTAGATGTTGGGAGTCCATCGCAAAGTGCTAAGCCGCGCAGAAGTTATCGCTGTTGCCCTGGCCGCACTGCTGTTCTGCAGCAGCGCGAGATCGGCGTCAGAGTCGGATTCTGAATCTGGCGAGTTGACGGCGCACGCCGGCTGCGAACGCGCAAGCACGACGCACACCCCGCGCGAGCGTTGGCATCTTCAACTGACTAACGGTGGTGTCGCGGTTTTCGTATTGCGGCCGTCAGCCCTTGGGGCGCAGTCGATCGACCCAATCAGCTACACCCGCCAACTCGATCAGCTTTTGGAGCGCCCGACGCCGCAATACTCAGTCTCATTCTAGGTTAAAGGCGGTCGCGACGATTCGCGACCGCCAACCGTGCGCAAAGCGGCGGTGATCTTCTCTGACAATCCGGGCAGGGTGCGTTAGATTCGGTTGCCGCCGCTTTGTCTTTTCCGGCGTCGCGGTTTTGTGTCGACGGTCTGCGTTGGTTATCGTGCGGTGCTTTCCAAGCTCACACGCGAAGGCCTCTCTTGACCATCGACATCTGCTCTCCCTACACACTGCCTTGTGGCACGCGTTTGCGCAATCGCATCATGAAAGCAGCGATGACCGAAGGGCTCGCCGATGCGCACGGTCACGTCACCGAGCCGCTGGTCACGCTGTATCGCCGCTGGTCGCACGGTGGCGCCGCGATTCACGTGACCGGCAACGTCATGATCGACGCGCAATACCTCGAGCGACCCGGCAACCTGGTGGTCCATAAGAACACCCCGCTCGACGGTCTGAAACGACTGGCCGCGGCGGGTACGGAAGGGGGCAACGAGCTGTGGATGCAGATTTCCCACCCCGGTCGCCAGTGTTCGCGAATTGTGAACATGCAACCGGTGTCCGCGTCCGATGTTCAGCTGCGTATTCTTGGCAACTTCGCGCGTCCGCGTGCGCTGACTGCCGAAGAAATTCCGGGCATCATCACGCGCTACGCCGAAACCGCTGAGCAAGCCGCCAGGGCGGGTTTCAGCGGCGTGCAGATTCATGCCGCTCATGGCTATCTGATCAGTCAGTTTCTGTCACCGGTCACCAATCGCCGGCACGACGAGTGGGGCGGGTCGCTGGCCAACCGCGCTCGTTTTCTGCTCGACACGGTTCGGGCAACGCGTGCGCGCGTCGGCGCGTCGTTTCCCATTGCCGTCAAATTGAATTCCGCCGATTTCCAGCGCGGCGGATTCTCCCCGGACGACAGCTTGCAGGTCGCGACGTGGCTTGAGCAAGAGAACATTGACCTGCTCGAAGTCTCCGGTGGCACCTATGAGCAGCCGAGGCTGGTGGGGCGCACCGGCAGCACCAAGACGCTTGATCTGCCCAAAGCCCAGAGCACTCGTCAGCGGGAGGCGTACTTTCTCGACTACGCCCAGAAAATGCGCGAGGCACTAACCCTGCCGCTTGCCGTCACGGGCGGCTTCCGCTCGCGCGCGTTCATGGACGATGCGCTACGCAACGGCGAACTGGACGTGATTGGCGTCGCCCGTCCGCTGTGCGCCCAACCAGACATAATCCAGAGTTTTCTCGACGGTGGAGCCGCTCCACTGCCCAGCGACGAACACGGCCAGACGCTCGGCCCGGGATGGCTTGGGCCTGCAAGTCCTTTCAATTCTGTGCGCGCGTTCAACACACAAGGCGCCGTGGCGTGGTTTTATCGTCAAATGATCGAGATCGCTCACGATCGACCGGCGCTACGCAACCTGTCTACTTTCGGTGCGTTGTGGCGCCATTTGCGCGACGAGTACCGAATGGGTTTCGCGCGCCGCCGTCAATTGCGCGGTTCGAGCGACTAGTGCCGGAGACGATGGATGACCGAAGAACACTGGCTGTGCGCCGAAGCGCGCCGCATTATCGACGATCTCGATGAACTGATCACCGACATCAACTTGATCGAGCGTCGCTATCAGGTGCAAATGAGCGACAAGGATCAAACCGTTGTCCTCGGCAAAAACGAATGGTCGCTGTTCAAATCGCGCGTCGCTGACGCTTGCAGTGACATGGGCGTCGCGCTCAATGACTTTCTCGAAAACGATTACCGACAGCAGTTGCACTGGTCGGGATTGCGACTGTTGACCGCATCCGGCGTGCTGACGGCCGAACTGCGCGCCTATCGGGAAAAACTGTCTTACATCTCGCGTCATCCGTCCAACACATCCATCGACGTGCATAAACTGTTCAACTGGTTTGTTGCCCGGGTTGAACCCATGAGCGGGCGCCTGTCGGCACGGCTCGTACAATTCCTGTCGCGGGTGCTTGCGCCTCAGCATTGGCAAATTACCAGCGAGCTTGGCGATCTTGGCGCCCAGAATCCGTCGTCGGTCTCGCTGTCAATGTCGTTTGAGCCGCTCGACGAAGAGGCGGCCAAAGTGGAACGTGAACGCGTCAATCGATTAAAACGTCTTGATGTTAACTAGTCGCTAATCACCCCCGCTCCCGGGCGATCATCGAGAATCGGCAGCGACTTGCGCCGCTTTTCGTTGCACAATGACGTGGTTTCCGGTTACCGCAATCCAGAGCAATGGCACGTATTCTTCCCGCGTTAATGCTGACGTTCGCGCTCGCGCAGGTCGGTTGTGCTGCGCCCGCCGTGCGGATCGTCGACGCCGGGTCGCCTGGTGCCGAGACCGTGCTGCTGATTCATGGACTTGGGCGCGGTGCGACGTCGCTGCAGGCCATTGGCGATGCGCTGCACGCCGACGGCTATCGTTTGTGCCACGTCGACTACCCGTCGACGCGACACGGGCCACAGGAACTCGTACGTCGCGTCTCAGCGGCCATCGACGCGTGCACGGTGTCGGACACGGTGGTGCACGCCGTGACGCATTCCCTCGGTGGCATACTGCTGCGCGCCGTCGTGCGCGAGCGCCGCGACGTCATTTCCGGTCGCGTCGTCATGCTGGCCCCGCCGAACGGCGGCAGCGAGTTGTCCGACGTGGTTCAGCGCAGTGGTTTTCTGCGCGCTGTTCTTGGCCCCACCGGGGCTGACCTGGGCACGCACCCTTTGAGCTTTCCAAACCGGCTCGGCCCGGCAACTTTCGACCTGGGTATTCTGGCTGGCGATCGATCGGTGCATCCGCTTGGCACGTTTTTGCTCAAAGGGCCGAACGACGGGACGGTCACCGAGCGCAGCGCGCGGCTTGCCGGTATGCAGGACTTTGCCACCGTGCATCGCGCCCACAGCTTTATCATGAACGCACCCGAAGTCGTCTTTGAGACGCGCGCGTATTTGCGCGACGGCTGCTTCAGTGGGGAACTGGATAGCGTTTCGTACGACATAATGTCTGCGTGCGCGCGCCGGCGTGACTAGGTCGGGCTAGAACTTTCTCGGCACTTGCTTAAACCTTGCGCCGCCTTGGCGCGTCCAAGTACCAGTAGCGCGGCACGGGGCCGTCGCGAGGGTCGCCACGAGCCATGAGTCTGGGAGTAGTATCCACCTTGAGCGCGAACGCACAGCAGGAGAGCGAACTTTTGCAGCTCGCGCGCGAGCGGGATACACAGGCGTTCGAGACGTTGTATCGTCGGCATTGCGGCAATGTTTACGGGTTGTGTCTGCGTATGCTCAGCGACACCGGTACGGCGGAAGACTGTACCCAGGAAACATTCGTGCAAGCCTGGAAAAACCTGCAGGGCTTCAAGGGCGAGAGCGGGTTTGGCACCTGGCTGCATCGCATCGCGGTCAACCAGGTCTTAATGTTGCGTCGACGCGGGCAGGCGCAGAAACGGCACCTCGAGGCGGTCGGCCAGGATTGGGCTGTCGACGTGACGGCTGATCCGGTGAGCTCGAAACCCGCATCCCAAATGGATTTGGAATACGCCGTCGGCAGTCTGCCGCAAGGCGCGCGCGACGTGTTTGTGCTGTGCGCGGTTAATGGCTACAGCTATGAAGAAACTTCGAATTTTCTCGGTGTGGCGGTGGGCACGTGCAAGGCACAGCTGCATCGCGCACGACGACTTTTAAAAGAGCGACTGGATCGATGAGCACAGAAGCGTTTGATGAATGGCTGGATCGCAGCGCGCGCGAGCTGCCCAATGACGTGGCGCCACCCCACGATTTATGGCCGCAAATTGAAGCGCGCCTTGACCAAGCGGGGCAGCGCGATGACCACTGGTCACGTTCGCGCGTGTGGCCGTTTGTCGCCGGCATTGCCGCGACGTTGATGGCGGCGGTGGCAATCGAACCGTTGCGCAGTCAGGCGCCGGTGCCACAGAGCGCTGCCACCGTGGCGGCGGAGACAGTAATCGTGCTGGAGCAACCGGCACCGTGGGTGCCGGAAATCCGGCGGACGCGGAACCGCCTTAGCGACGGCTACGAAACCGGCCTTGAGCAGTTGCCGCCGAAAACGCGGCAATTGGTCGAGCAGAGTCTCACGCAGATTCACGAGAGCCTTGCGCAGATTCACGAAGCGCTGGCCGAAGACCCCGGCAACCTCGCGTTGCACCGACTGCTGGCGGGCACCTATCAGCAGGAAATTGACCTTATCAGCAAAATTGGCGCGATGACGCCACCGGAACAAGAGCTATGACTATTAAACAAACTCTTTTAATTACGTCACTGGCAACGTTTGTCTGCTGTTCGGCCTGGGCTGAACGCGCCGTGGACGAGCGCGTCAGCATGCGGCCGGATGGTCGCGTCAGTATTTCGAACATTGCCGGCAGCGTCACCGTCTCGGGCTGGGACCGCAGCGAAGTCGAAGTCAGCGGTGAGTTGTCGGAAGGCGTCGACCGCGTTGATGTTGATTCGGACGGGCGTAACATCGTTATTGAAGTGGTGCACAAGGACCACCACAAACGCGAAAAACGGTGGAACTGGAGTAGCGAAGACAAGGATGCGGATTTGACCATTCGTGTTCCGCGTCTCTCCCAGCTTGAAGTCGACACCACCAGCGCGGACATCGACATTAGTGATCACACCGGCGCGCAGCAGGTTAAGAGCGTCAGCGGCGAAATCGAACTCACGCTGAGCGAAGTCGAAGCCAGCGTCAAAAGTATTAGTGGCAGCATTGAGGCGCGCGGACGCGACGTCTCGATCGAGGCGCAACTGGAATCAGTGAGCGGCGATATCGAGCTGCTTGGTTTTCGCGGCGACCTGGAATCGGAAACGGTGAGCGGCGATATCAAAATTCGTGACTCGCGACTGCGTGACGGTGAATTTGAATCCGTTTCGGGCGACATCGATCTGCGCCTTCGACTGGCCTCGAGTGGTCGATTGGAAATGGAAACGGTCAGCGGAGACGTCAGCGTCGAGTTCGACGGTGTGATTGATGCCACGGTGCGTGTGGAAACGCACAGCGGAGACATCGACGAATTCTTCGGTATTGAAGCGGAGCGCACCAGTCGATTCGGCCCCGGCCGACGACTGCGCGCCAGCACCGGCGAAGGGAGTGCTGACGTCAGCATCTCGACGCTAAGTGGCAACGTCCGCAACCGCACTCGCGACTGACCCGCCGCCGAACCAGTGATTCAAGACCCCGGGGTCAGAGAGAGTTTTTCCAAACACTGACTCTGACCCCTTGATTCTGATGTGCTCAGGCCAGAGCCACAAAATCATAGTGACTGCCGACCACACCGCGCGTGCGCTCGCACGCTTCGAACCCGTCTCGACTGCCTTCGTCGTTGGTATTGCCTTCGATCGTATTGAATACCGTTTCTCTTATCGGTCCGGTGGCATCCAGTGCGTAGCCGGCGTGTACCCAGTCGGTCGCTGTGCGGCGTTTGAGAAACAGGCAGCAGCCTTGAAAGTCACGCCAGTCCACACGCCCGCTGGTGATGTCCCGCTCCGACACGAACAGACCGGCTTCTTTGGCCTGCGCCGCCAACGAGTCACAGGACACTGAGCCGCGCAGTGGCGCTTTGCGACCCAGGTAAAAATACGCCTGCAGCATAATCAGCGACGTGAAGCCTGCGCACCACGCCCAGGCGCGCCCGTCATTGCCCTGGCAGTAGAGCCGCACCCAGGGTCCGCGATTCTCCCCGCCGATTTCAATCGGGTGCTGCTTCAGATGTTGCTTGGCGACACGTCGAATGGCCTGTGGCGGTGACAATCGTTCAATGTTCCTGGGAGGTTGCAGGGTCAGACGCATGGGTTCCACCAGCGCGTTCCAGGTCTTGTTGTCGACGATGCCGCTGACCCGCAGCCGCTTTTTAGTTTGAAAGTCGCGAACGCATGCCGCCGTCGCCGGGCCAAAATCACCGTCGATACTGGTGCGACAGTTGTGATAGCGCAGCCACTCCTGCACCTGGCGTACGCGCTTGCCGGTGCGGCCGCGTGCGATCTGCCGTGAACCTTTGTCCAGCTCGTCGCGAATGTACTTGGGGACTTTGTCGAAGTTTATGTTCATCTACGGCATCCTTTTCGATTGAAAGTGTTTTTCACAGGCCTACATTGACCATAGCTGATTCGCAGACAACATCTACCCGAGCGTCGCGAAACTTCAGGTATTCTTTGCGGTCTGCGTCAGAGACGATACCGGGAACGACAGTCTTGAAACGACGAGCAAAAAGAGTCAGTCCGCTGTGGACGCTGCTGTTGGTGCTGTGTGCACCATGCTTGGGCGGTGCGTCGACGGCCACGACGCCGAACGTGCGCGCGTCGCTGCTGCTCGAGCACGCCACGTTGTGGCCAGGTGCGTCCACTCATGCGTTGCTCAAGCTCGATATTCGCGACGGCTGGCACACCTACTGGGCCAACCCGGGCGACTCGGGGGAAGCCACTCGAATCGACTGGGTCTTGCCCGACGGCGTGACCGTTGGTCCGATGGAGTGGCCCGCGCCGTCGGCGATTCCTTTTGGCGGCTTCGTGAATTTTGGCTATGAAGGCGTGGCCTATCACCTGATCCCGGTGAGTCTGGCGCAGGGCGTGACGCCCGGCAACGACTTGTCCTTCGTCGCCAATGCGACGTGGCTGGTGTGCGAGGAAATTTGCATTCCCGAAACGGCGCAGCTGACGGTGTCGATTCCGGTAACGCCGGAGCCCGTCCCTATCCATGCCCTACACGACGCCGACTTCGCCGCCGCGCGCGCCCAACTGCCGGCGCAAGCGCTGACGGTCAGTGCGCGCACCGAAGGCGACGGGCTAATGCTTGCCCTCAATACGCTGCCCGCGTTAGCGGATCCCTATTTCTTTCCCGCCGAATGGGGAGTGGTGGAGCCTTCTGCTTCCCAGTCGATCGTTACGACTGACGATGGCCCGGTGCTTGCGCTTACGCCCGGCGCTAGCCCAGCCGCCAGTGACTTTGCCGGCGTGTTGGTGGATCGGGCGCCAGGGGCGTCGCCGCGCGCGTGGCAGATTGTTGCACAGTTCGCCGCCACGACTGCGCCGGCAGCACCTGCCATGTCGTTGGCGGGGGCGGTGCTGTTTGCGCTGCTGGGGGGCGTCATTTTGAATCTGATGCCGTGCGTGTTTCCGGTGTTGTCGATGAAGGCACTGCACTTGGTCGGTGACCACACCAATCCGCGCGCGCAACGGGTTGAAGGGTTAGCGTATACGGCCGGCGTGCTGAGTTTCTTCGCGTTGCTTGGCGTCATATTGCTGACGTTGCGTAACAGCGGCCAAGCCATTGGCTGGGGTTTCCAGCTGCAGTCGCCGCCGGTCGTCGGCGTGCTGGCGTTGCTGATGTTTGCGATCGGGTTGAATCTTCTGGGCGCCTTCGAGATTGGTGGCCGGTTCATGGGCGTTGGCGCGAGCCTGACGCAGAAGCGCGGCGCGGTTGGCGCATTTTTCACCGGCGCGCTGGCGGCCGTGGTCGCGACACCGTGCACGGCGCCGTTCATGGGGGCGGCGCTTGGCTACGCGCTCACTCAGTCGGCGCCGGTGGCGATGCTGGTGCTGCTCAGCCTGGGCGTTGGCCTGGCGTTGCCGTTCCTGTTGCTCGCGCTCGTTCCAGCCCTGGCGCAACGTCTGCCGCGTCCCGGGCGATGGATGGAAACGCTCAAACAGTTTCTTGCTTTCCCGATGTTTGCCGCCGCCGTATGGCTCGCATGGGTGCTCGCACTGCAGTCAGGCGCTGACGGTGTTCTGCGC
This sequence comes from Gammaproteobacteria bacterium, assembly GCA_045107005.1. Classification (GTDB taxonomy): domain Bacteria; phylum Pseudomonadota; class Gammaproteobacteria; order Steroidobacterales; family JBCCMA01; genus JBCCMA01. Next base: position 11,753 of record JBGCFP010000186.1, on the reverse strand, counting down.
CTGCTGGCGGCGGCGCTGCTGTTGGGGTTCGCCGTGTGGCTGGTGGGGCGTGCAAGCCAGACACGTGTTGCGCTGGGCAGCGGACTGCTCGTCGCCATTGGCGCGTTCGTGCTGGTGGTTGGTGCGCGCTCGGTGAGCGTTGCCGCCGAGTCGCCCAAGACGGCGTTTTCGGCGGAGCGAGTCGCAGCGGCCCGCCAGGCGGGGAAGACCGTATTCGTGAACCAAACGGCGGCTTGGTGTCTGACCTGTCTGGTTAATGAAAAAAACGTCCTCGCGACCGCCGCCGTGCGACAAGCGTTCGACCAGCAGGAAGTGGTGTATCTGGCCGGTGACTGGACTGCGCGCGATCCGGCCATCACCGCGTTTTTGACGGAGCACGGCCGCAGCGGTGTGCCGTTGTATGTGGTCTACCACGGCGACGGTCCCGCCAATGTTCTACCGCCGCTGTTGACCGAATCGATTGTTCTTGATGCAATTGCCCGATAACTCATGTACCGGAGAAATCCATGAACCGACGAATCTTCTCATCACTGTGGGTGGCCACAGCAACCTTGCTGATGCTCAGTGGCTCCATTGGTGCTGCCGCCGCCGTGCAGGCGGGCAAGGCCGCACCAGACTTTACGTTGGTTGGCAGTGACGGCGAGAGCTATACCTTGTCGGAGTTGCGCGGCCAGCGCGTTATTCTCGAGTGGACCAATCACGATTGTCCCTATGTTCGTAAACATTACGGCAGCGGTAACATGCAGGCTTTGCAAAAAGAAGCAGCGGACTTGGGCTATGTCTGGCTGTCGATCATCTCGTCCGCACCGGGCAAACAGGGCCACGTGGACGCGGCGAAGGCCAATGCACTGAGCGAAGATCGCGACGCCACGCCGGCGGCCGTTCTGTTTGACGAATCGGGTGACGTGGGTCGTTCCTACGGCGCGCGCACAACGCCGCACATGTACGTGATCGATGAAGACGGCACGTTGCTCTATGCCGGTGGCATCGACGACAAGCCGACGGCAAACCCGGCCGACATCAAAGGCGCGACGAACTACGTCAGTCAGGCGATGGCTGAGTTGACGGCTGGTGACGCACTCAGCGTGTCGGCGTCACGGCCTTACGGTTGCTCGGTCAAGTACAAATAGACTGATGCCTTGACGGCGGCGCTCAGGCGCCGCCGTTGTTTCGAATGTAAGCATCGACCTGTTCTTCGAGCAGGAACAGCGGCACGTCGCCATTGCCAAGCACCACGCGATGAAACGCCCGAATATCAAAGTCGTCGCCCAGTGCCACTTTTGCGCGCTCGCGCAGCTCCAGAATCTTTAGCATCCCGATTTTGTAGGCCGTGGCTTGGCCGGGCCAGACCAGATAGCGTTCGATTTCGGTCGTGACGCTGGCGCGGTCCTGACCGGTGTAGCGCACCATGTAGTCGATGGCTTCTTCGCGCGTCCAACGCTTGTGATGCATGCCACTGTCAACGACCAGTCGCACGGCGCGCAGCATTTCGTCCTGCAGGCGACCCAGGTTGTCGAACGGATCGCTTTGAAATCCGCTTTCAAAGGCCAGGCGCTCGGCGTAGAGTGCCCAGCCTTCCGAAAACGCAGTAAAGCCCAGCATCCGGCGAAACATTGGTACGCCCTGGAGTTCAGTCTGCAGGGCCGTCTGATAGTGGTGGCCGGGGATCGCTTCGTGATAACTCAGCGTACGCATCCCGAAGCGCGGCAGTTCTTTCATGTCGCGCATATTGGCGTAAAATACACCCGGTCGACTGCCGTCCTGCGCGGGACCTTGATAGTAAGCACCTGGTGCACCCGCTTCGCGAAACTTTGGAATACGGCGGACTTCGACGGGCGCCTCAATCGATAAATCGAACATGTCGGCCATGCCCGCTTCGATTTCGCGGATGATCGAGCGGTATTCCTCCAACGCGGCCTCACGGCCTTCGTCGGTGTTCGGGTAGTTAAAGCGCGGTTCGGACGCCAGCACGATCATGCGTTCGCCGACGGTGCCTTCGATGTAGCCCTCGCTAACCAGAACGGCGTCCATTTCGGCGCTGATGCGTGCGACCTCAGCCACCCCCAGCGCGTGTACCTCGTCAGCCGAGATATCGGTGGTCGTGTGCTCGCGCAGTTTGTACGCGTAGTAGGCAGCGCCGTTGGGCAACTTCCACACGCCGTGATCGGTCGTGGCGGTTTCGAGCAACAGCGCGACATAGGAAGACAGTGAGTCGTAACTTGGGCGTACCACCTCATCGATTAGCCGCGCCACTTCGTCCTTTTGTTCGACGCACGCGTCCCGATCTTTCTGCGGCATCTTCTCGGCGCGTTCGAGATAGTTTGTGTACAGGATATTGTCCTGTGCTGCGCCTTCCAAAAATTTGTCGATATCGCGCTTGGCACCGGCGAGGGCGAAGCGTGGCGCCACCAGGTCGCGCGCGGCCCGCACTTCCAGTTGCTCGATGACCTGGGCAAAAAAGACGTCGGCCTTGGCAAGACGTGCGCGGTAATGCTCACAGTCTTTGGCGTCGCCGAGGTGATGCGTGGTCGCCATAAAATCCGGAAAATCGCCCTGTGCGCCCGAGATTTGATTGACGGGATAGTCGTGCCACAGGAAATCGATGCCTTCTGCCTGTCGGCGCAGGAAGAAATCAAGGATGTCGAAAGACAGCGCATCCTGACCGTCGAGCTTGTCGCGGTCGTAGGCGTTCAGCGTGTTCAGCGCCTGCTGTAAAAACTCGACGTCCGCTTCGTTTTTGGCCGGCGACACGTCGTTGAGTTCGGCGTTGTGGCCGCGCAGGCCGATGTTTTCCAGCAGGCGCATGCCGCTCAGCAGCTGTGGATTGTCCAGGGCAAACTGGATAAACACTTTGTCGTAGAAGGCATTGATCGAAAACGGCCGAAACCAGATCACATTAACAGCCAGCACGATGGCCACTACCAATGACAGGCCCAGCAGGTTAACCAGCCAGCGAAATGCAGTGCGCATAGACTATTTTCCCGTAAACATCGATGAGGCCGGTGAGTATAAACGATCCGCCGGAGGACGAATGGCGTCACCTTTTCGGGCTATGATACGCGCATGACCAGCCCAACAGACGTGGACCAACAGCTCCACAGTGAAAGCGATGAGGCGACTCCCCTTACGCCGACTCAATTGCTCACTGAGCGGCGATTTTTGCCGTACTTCGGGACGCAGTTTCTCGGTGCCTTTAACGACAATGTCTACAAGAACGCGGTGATCGGGTTGCTGACGTTTCAGGTTGTGTCGCTCGGCGTTTCCGGCGATGCGTCGCAACAGCTGATCAATCTCAGCGCCGGGCTGTTTATCCTGCCGTTTTTTCTGCTGTCGGCGACGGCCGGTCAGATCGCCGAAAAATACGAGAAGTCCTGGCTGATTCGGCGCATCAAGATCTGGGAGATCATCGTGATGTTGGTGGGGTCGCTGGCTATCGTCACGCGTGAGCTGAGCCTGCTGCTGCTGGTGCTGTTCATGATGGGTGTTCAGTCGTCGTTCTTCGGGCCAATCAAATACAGCATACTGCCTCAGCATCTGAATCAGTCCGAACTCACCGGCGGTAATGCGCTGGTGGAGGCGGGCACGTTTCTCGCGATTCTGATTGGCATGATTGCTGGCGGTTTGATGATCAACGTGCCCGGCATCGGCGACTATCTGGTGACCGGTTTGATTTTGCTGCTCGCCAGCCTTGGCTATGTCAGCGCGCGCCAAATTCCCGCTGCCCCGGCCACAGCGCCCGACCTGAAAATCAACTGGAACGTGGTGACGGAAACCTGGCGAATCATCGACCATGTGCGTGAGAATCGAACCGTGTTTTTGTCGATCATGGGCATTTCCTGGTTCTGGTTTTTCGGCTCGCTGCTGATCGCTCAGATGCCCGCCTACGGCAAGTTGTTTCTTGGCGGCGACCAGTGGGTGGTGACGTTGCTGATGGCCATGTTCACCATAGGCATCGCCGCCGGTTCGCTGCTGTGCTCGCGTCTGTCCGGTCGCAGTGTGGAGATTGGCCTGGTACCGGTCGGTGCCATTGGTATGACGATATTCGCCTTCGATCTTTCCTTCGCGTCGCCTTCGCTGGCGGGTACGGATATGTCGGCGTCAGCGCTGATTGGCGCGCGGGAATTGTTGCAGCAGGAGGGCATCTGGCGGGTGCTGCTGGATCTGGCTCTGATCGCCGTCTTCGGCGGTTTGTTCATCGTGCCACTGTACGCTCTGGTTCAGACGCGCAGCGAGCGCAGTCACCTGTCGCGAACCATCGCGGCGGTCAATATCATGAACGCGCTGTTCATGGTCGTCTCGGCCGTCGTTGCCATCGTGTTGCTCAAAAGCGGCCTGAACATTCCGCAGTTGTTCCTCGTCGTATCGTTAATGAACATCGCTGTGGCCGTGTTCATTTTCACGCTTGTGCCCGAATTCCTGATGCGGCTGTGGGTTTGGCTGCTGATGCACACCATCTATCGGCTGTCGCGGCGTGGCGCGGACAATCTGCCGCTGGAAGGGCCAGCCGTTCTGGTGTGCAATCACGTCAGCTACGTTGATGCGATGATTATTGGCTCGGCGTCGCGGCCGCCGGTGCGCTTTGTGATGTATCACAAGATTTTTCGCATACCGGTGCTGCGTTTTATTTTTCGCACGGCGCAAGCGATTCCGATCGCCAGCCAGCGTGAGGATCCTGAGCTACTGGCGCAGGCCTTCGACAAAGTGGCGCTCGAGCTTGCGCGCGGCAACGTCGTGTGCATTTTTCCAGAAGGTCGCTTGACCGCTGACGGTGAAATGAACGAGTTCAAGGCGGGCATCGAAAAAATTATTGAACGCAGCCCGGTGCCGGTCGTGCCGATGGCACTGCGCGGCCTGTGGGGCAGCGTTTTCAGTCGACACCCTGGAAAGCTGTGGTCACGTGCGACGCGCGGCTTGTTTTCGAAGATCGAGCTGAACATTGGTGAACCCATTGCGCCGGAAGAGGTTGATAAGGATGATCTGCATGACAGAGTCGCGGCGCTGCGTGGCGACGTTCGCTGATACACTCTGTTCTTTCTTTTGAAAAGACGGCCATGAAAGACATTCTTCGAGATCTCCTGGCGCATCTGGAACTCGAGCGCCTCGAGGTTAATCTGTTCCGCGGCGAGTCGCGCGACATTGGCAGCGAGCGAGTCTTTGGCGGCCAGGTGCTGGCACAAGCGCTGAAAGCCGCCATGCTGACGCTCAAGTCGCGCCACGTGCATTCGCTGCACGCCTATTTCTTGCGCCCTGGCGACGTCAACGCGCCCATTGTGTACGACGTCGATCGAGCGCGCGACGGCCTCAGTTTTTCGATGCGGCGCGTTGTGGCCGTGCAGCACGGTCATCAGATATTTAACCTGTCCGCGTCGTTTCAGCGCGCCGAAGACGGGTTGGAGCATCAAGTCGAGATGCCGCAAGTTGCCGCGCCGGAGACGCTCACCGATGCGACAGAGCTGGCGGCGTCACTGTCCACAGCCGTGCCGCAGCGTTTGGTGCGGTTCTTCTCGCGGCAACGGCCGTTCGAATTCCGGCTGGTTGAAACCCCGGACTTCGACCACCCCCAGCGCCACGACCCGGTGAAGCACGTATGGTTTCGCGCGGTGGATTCTCTGCCGGACGATAACGATTTGCACAACGTTCTGCTGGCTTACGCCTCGGATTTTCATCTGGTGACAACGGCGCTGCATCCGCACGAAATTGCCTATCGATCGGACAAGGTGCAGATGGCGAGCCTGGACCACGGCATGTGGTTTCATCGTCCCGTGCGCGTTGACGACTGGCTGCTCTACGCGATGGACAGCCCGAGCTCGTCAGGCGCACGCGGATTGGCCCGCGGCCAGATTTTCGCGCGTGACGGGTCGCTTGTGGCATCGACTGCGCAGGAAGGTCTGATCCGTCTGTGGAAGTCGTGAACTTCTGCGCGCGCGTGCTTTCAAAATGCCTAACTTGCGTCATCTGAGGCTGCCCCATGAATACGCTTAAGCTGTTGGTCGCCGTCGCGGCTTGCGCCACGGTGACTTTGCCGTCGTCCGTGTCGGCTCAAACGATAGGTTTGGCCAAATCGGCGATCGACCATCACAACGGCGTATCGTTGCACAACTGGCGCTTTGATCGCATAAGCACGGTCGATGGCAAGCAGTGGCGAGAACGCTGTGTCGGCATCGATTTTCACAAGGCTGAGTGCCGATTGCTTAACGTCGACGATGAGCCGGCGGATGCCAAGGCACAGAAAAAGTACGAAAAAGACTGGCCGCAGCCGGTTGAGGATAATCTGCCGAATCTTGATCCGACGGATTTCATTAATACGGCGACGTTGGCGCTGACCCAAAAAGACGTCGACTCGGTGGGGTTCACGTTTGACGCGTCGGCGGATTCGCCGGAAGACTACGCGAAGGAAGGGCGCATGCGAGGCTCGATGCTCGTTGATCGTGAAGGTGGCTTCATTCAATCGCTCAGCATGTCGAACTCGGAGGCCTTCAAGCCTGTGACGGGAGTCAAGATCAAGCAGGTTAACGTTGACGTGCAGTTTTTGAGTATTCAGGAGCAGGTTTTCGCCAAGCGCGTTGCGATGTCGATGAAAGGCCGCGCGTTTGGCTTGAAAAAGCTCGACGAAAACAAAGTGGTCGCGTTCGAAAACTTCACACCGCCCCAATAACGGAGGGTCATGTATACTCGGCGGCGCGCAGCGCTTTACGTGCTCGCGCAGTGTTGAGTTGTGACGATTAGGGCCCGCTTTCAGCTCTTGTCCCTGCGCCTGGCGTTAGGTGCTGCTTCGTGCGGCGCGCTAACTCTATTGCGCGCCGTTTGTTCAAACCTTTAATAGGGGAGGATGGCGCATGCGCAGATGGACTGCATCGCTGTTTCTACTGGCTACTTTTCTTTTCACCAATCACGTCATGGCGGCAACGGGTGTTGCGTTTGTCCACGGCACGGGCAACGCCACGGATGCCTTGAACGACTACTGGCAACCGCCGATGGTCAACTCTGTCAGGCAGGGCTTGCCCAACTCCGGCAACTACTTTGTCGTTAACTGTAATTTCGAGGAATACATGTGGCGCTCGGGTGCTGCGGGTTGCCTCGCAGGCCAGTTGACCAGTTTCATACAAAGCAAAAACATTACCGATCTGGTCATTATTACTCACTCGAACGGCGCCAACGTCATGCGCTGGATCTTATCGAACCCGACCTGGGACGGGCGCTATCCCAACATCATCTCGAAGACGCGTGAAGTCATGGCTGTGGCTCCGTCGAGCAAAGGGACGCCGCTTGCCGATGCGGTGATCAGCGGCAACGTATTCGAATCAGCGCTTGGCTGGTTGCTCGGTTACGCCAATGACGCCGTGCGTATGCAGCAAGTTAGCTGGATGGCTTATTACAACAGCAACTGGTTGCTTGGCACTGCCGGTCGCCCTTCGCTGCCGCGGCCGTTTACCAATATTGTCGGTACCGACGTGGAGACCGCGTTTTGGGATGGGGACAGTTACTGCGGTGGCTATGCGCTAAATGTTGGGCTCGAGTTCACGCAAAACTGGCTCAGCAACTGCTCCGACGGGTTTTTGGAATGCAGCTCGCAAGCGGGCGCTGGCAACAGCAGCATTTACGACGGCAGTTTCAGCAACGAACCGCTGTCTCACAATCAAAGTCGACGCAAGTGTTTTGGTGTCGACGTTGTGTTGCGTAACCGCTTGTAAGGGGAGCTATTCATGAATATCAAGACACTAAAACATGTTCTGAGCCTGGCTTTGATCGGTGTCGTGTCGACATCGTTTGCTCAGTCATTGAGCCTCGGTCCTGCCGCGCGGAGCGATCTGCGACCGGCGGTGTTGAGCGAAGCGCCGGCCATGCCGTTGGCCAACGAGCGTCGTGAGACAGTGGCCTTCAGCTGGCCTGCAACGGGTGCACAAGCCGAGTCCGCGGCGCCGCATATCGCTGACAGTCGCAGTTACCAAACCACCGTGAGCGGGGCGGCGCTAGCCAAAGGCGTGAGCCTCGCGACCACGGCACCTGGTGCCCTGATTCGCGTATCGTCATCTGATCGCGGTGCACTGCTCGATCTGGATGCGCTGACCGTCACGCTCGCAACGGGTCGAACCGTCAGCGCGCGCGCGGCGTCAGATCAACTGGTTAGCGGCGACGATTTGCGCGCGGCCGGTTTCGCCACGGATCCACGCAGCGTGGGTATGCGTCTGGCCGACGAGCTTGGTGCAGGTGTTTTCCAACTCCGGTCACAGGCCGCTGACGCGGATGCGCAAGTGCTGATCGAAGTGTTCGATCGCAACAGCGACGTCGTGTTGAGCGTGCAGAGCGCCGCAGAGCAGTTCTTTGCCGGATCTCGTCCAAGTGCAAGTGTTGCACTTCAGGAGGCGGGCAACGCGATGACCTGGCGCAGCGCAACGGGGTTTGTCGTCGCGCCTGACGGGCAACGTTACGCCAGCACGCTTGCGCGCACGGGCGACAGCGCGACGCTGCAGGTCACAGCGCCGCTGGAGGCCAGCAGCGGGTTGTGGGAATGGCACGTTGCGGTTGTCTCTGACAGCGGTATCACGCGTCACGTGCGCACCGCGTTTGCCACGGCGTACCCGGTCGCTCGTTTCGACAACAGCGTGACCGTGGCGCAGACCAAAGATGCGTTGCGCGTCACGCTGGGCGTCGAAGCATCATCCGCCGGGCGCTACGAGGCGAGAGCGACGCTCATGGCCACCGATGCGTCAGGGCAACTGCAGCCCGCCATGGTCGGCGCTGTTGCCAACTGGCTTGAATCCGGCAGCGGCGTTTTGACTCTGGAGTTCGACGCTGCGGCCTTGAAGAGTCAGGGCTTGCGCTCGCCGTTTGCAGTGCGTGACTTGCGCTTGACGGATCAAAGCCGGATGGGCGTGCTGGAAACGCGCGGCGCTGGCGTCACGTTCTAGGCCAACCGGTCTTGACGCCTGAGCGGCGTGATCGAGAGTGTCTTGATGCTCTCGGTCACGCCACACCGGTCAGCCCTGTGCTGGCAAGCCTCGAGATTCTCGCCGGGCGAGGGCAGATAGGGAGCCGGCGGCACACAGCAAGAACCACACGCTCGCCGGCAGTGGTACAGGCGTCACCTCGAACGCTTGACCGACGTTAACCCGGGCATACGTCGCGGCCGCGATATCCCACGCAAAATCGGCGTAAGCGATTCCGGTGCCCACCAGCTGCAGCGACAGGCCTTCAGCGCCGCTACCGTCCTCAAACAGACCAATGTCATCACTGACCAATCCGGCCGCGGCACCGTCGCTCGCGGTGAAGGCGCCTTCATAGCTCAAAAACTGTACGACAGAATCGTTGCTATCGATCAGCGCAATGCCGTCAGGCCCGCCATTTTGAATGCCGCTCATGGCAATAAACTGAGTGCCGAAACCCGCGCTCTGATCTGCCAGCGTGCCGCTGAGCGCAACCTTGCGATACACCTGCCCGTTGCCGCCGTTGTAGAGCAACAGGGAAAACCCGTCGAGTACGGTTCCGGCCGCGCCGGCGAGTTCGACGCCCTCGCCGACGTCGGACCCGGCGTTATCGTAGTGCAACTCATTAATGAACAGCGCATGGGCCGATGGCGACAGCATCAGCGCGCAAAAAAGAGCGAGAAGAGATCGATTGAGCATTGGTATTCTCCGTCATAAGTGGAGAGCCATGCTAGACGCCGGGCGGACCGCCGAGCTACGCGCAAATTTGCCGCATTTGCTTTGGATTCAGGGCGTCAGGGATCGTCGCTGGTGCTCAGCGTACTCAAAATCGTGCGAAATTGATCGTACGTCGCATCGAGTTTGTCGGTATTGCTAAACCCCTGCGCCAGCAGCAGCCGATCCGGATAATCGAGCAGTACCTGAAACGCGGCGACATCGTAGCCCAACGATCGATGCGTGCCGCGCCCAACCACTTCCACTCCGCTGACGCCGTCGAGTTCGACCCGCGTCGTGTTACGTACTTTAATATTATTGAGCAATTGAATGTCGTTGAACCGGGCGAGCGCAAACGGTTGCAGAGCCTTGATCGCGGACTTGTCACCTTTGCTCCAACCCACGATCAACATTTGACCGGTGTAGAACTCATCGGGCAAGCGTCCGTTGCGCGTAAAAATGATGCTGTTGCTGACGCGCGTTGCCACCTGCAAACCCGGGATTTCCTTGAGCCGAAACCCGAGTCCGTCAAAGTGATCGAGCACGCGCCCGCCGTCCCAGTCCACATTCCGCAACGTCTGGCGCAGATCGTCAGCGACGCGGGCTTCATCCGCTTTGAAAAATGTGCTGGTGATGATCAGGCTTTGCTCATCGTCGCCTGTAAGCATGATGATTTTGACAATTGCCCGCGTCCGATTTGGCTCATCGCCGGTGATGATGACCCCGCGCAGGCCGTCGCGCTCAATGGTCTCGCGATCGCGCACGACGATGCCTTTTTTACGCAGGCCGGCGTCGCTGTAAGCGTCGTTGAGTTCCAGAAATGGCGCCGGTGTTTCCGACACGGCAATGTTGGCCTTGATCTTCTCACTGGTAAAACCGGGGAACTCGGTCGCCGGCACGAATCCGTCGGGCGGCGTCAGCGCAACGCGGGTGCCCGGCACGGGCTGCGGCCACGCAGCAACGGCGATGCAAAGGACAAAGAAGGTGATCAGACTGCGCACGTTCGTAAGACCCGTGATAAAGCGGTAAGTTGCAGGACCGCGTCGGTTAAATCCGCTGCCTGAGAAACGGAAGTCTCACGCGTCGGTCTGGTTATGACGACTTGCGCGCAGCGAAAAAACGATCGAGCTCGGCCCGCGCCATGCGCTGGGTGTCGCTCAGGCTGTCGCTGTCGGCGTTGACCACCGACGACACGCGGCGCAATTTCGACCAGTCGCCGTCCTTGAGCACTTCCTGCAGATAGCTCAGGTTCTTGTGAATCGCTACGCTGTAAGGATCGCTGCCCTCGAACCAGAACTTGAAGTAACGATACGAACGGCCAAATTCCTTATCGAGTCGCTGTTGCGAGACAGCGCGAAAAAATTCCGGGGTTTTTTTCAGCAGCTCTTCGCCAGACTCGTACTGAATCTCGTCGCTGCCGTTCTGGCCTTCCGCCACCGCCAGACCACCCAGTACAAATTCCGGGAACAGCCGGTCGCGGCATTTTTCGAGGTAGCAACGGTCGGACATTTGCGCGACCAGGTCTGCCGTGCCGAGCAGTTTGCCGAGCACCCGCGTTTTCGGCGCGTCCAGGCCCAGCGTGTCGATTGAGCGCTCGTAGCCGGTGAAGTGCACGGCTTCAATGGCCACGTCGACAAACTCGGCCAAGCCGATGCGCGGCATGTAGTCGCTCAGAAACGTTGCGCCGCGCGAGATATGGCTCTTGGTGAAGTGCGCGCCGTTGGTATGGGATCCGTCATCGTTGTCGCGGCGAATGTAACCTGCATCGTGGAACAGGGCGGCTACGACGCCAACGGTCATCAATCGATGTCCCAGCTGCGCCCGCGGATTTTCGTGTTTCTCGTGTCCGCCCAGCAGTCGGGCCATCGCCAACGTGACGTCGAGCGAGTGCTGCATATCGTGGTAGACCGTGTCGCACCCAACGAAGCCCTGCATCGTGCCATTGAACAGGTGCTCGAAGTCGGTGAACGCCGTCGCGACCGGGTCGAAACTCGCATCCGGATACACCCGACGGAAAATGTCACGCACTTCATTGCGCACATCATCCATTCGGCTGACACGGATTTTGCCGGTTACGTCGTATTCGCTGCTGGTGCTCACTAGTGCTCGGTTAGG
>JBGCFP010000185.1:0-5683 GCA_045107005.1 Gammaproteobacteria bacterium | reverse complement strand
TTCCGGTGCGTTGTCGATCTGGTCGAACGCCTTGGTCTCGCCGCCGTGCGTATCCGACATCACTTTGGTCAACGCCGCCGTCAACGTCGTCTTGCCATGATCGACGTGACCGATCGTTCCCACGTTTACGTGGGGCTTATTACGTTCAAACTTCTCTTTTGACACCGCTAGTTCCTCTTCATCAAATTGACTGTCGTTAAGGTTTTAAGCAAACACCAGAATCGCTCTGGCTCAAAATTCCCGAATGCCTGCCGTGAGATTGGGCGGCACAATACTGTATTTCTCGAATTCCATCGAGTAGGTGGCGCGACCCTGGCTCATCGAGCGCAAGTCGGTCGCGTAACCGAACATCTTCGACAACGGCACTTCGGCACGCACGGCGCGACCGGCCGGCGCTTCTTCCATGCCCTGGGTGACACCGCGACGGCTACTCAGATCGCCCATCACGTCACCCAGATAATCTTCCGGCGTGACCACTTCGACACTCATGATCGGCTCGAGCACCGCTGGATCCGCCGCGCTCATGCCGTCGGAAAACGCCATGGAGGCCGCGATTTTGAACGCGACCTCGCTGGAATCCACGTCGTGGTACGAGCCGTCGAACAGCGTCACTTTGACGTCGACGACCGGATAGCCCGCCAAAACACCAGACTGCATGCGTTCCTGCACGCCCTGGTCCACGGCGCTGATAAATTCTTTTGGCACCACGCCGCCAACAATCTCGTTGACGAACTCGTAGCCCGCGCCGCGCTCCTGCGGTTCAAGCCGCAACACCACGTGCCCGTACTGGCCGCGGCCGCCACTTTGGCGCACGAACTTGCCTTCCTGCTCGACGGTCTTGGTCAGCGACTCGCGGTAGGCCACCTGGGGCTTGCCCACGTTGGCTTCCACTTTGAACTCGCGGCGCATACGGTCGACGATGATGTCCAGATGCAACTCGCCCATGCCTGAGATAATGGTCTGGCCCGATTCGTCATCGGTGTGCACGCGGAACGACGGGTCTTCCTTGGCGAGCTTGCCCAGCGCCAGACCCATCTTGTCCTGATCGGCAGTGGTGCGCGGCTCGACCGCCACCGAAATCACCGGCTCGGGAAACTCCATGCGCTCGAGCGTGATGACGTGCTTGATGTCGCACAGCGTCTCGCCCGTCGTCACGTCTTTCATGCCCACCGCTGCGGCGATGTCGCCAGCGCGGACTTCTTTAATTTCCTCGCGATCGTTCGACTGCATTTGCAGCAGGCGACCAATGCGCTCCTTCTTACCCTTGATCGGGTTGAACACCGTATCGCCCGATTTGAGCACGCCGGAATACACGCGGAAAAAGGTCAGGTTGCCGACAAACGAATCGGTCGCGATCTTGAAGGCCAACGCGGCAAACGGCGCGTCGTCGGCACTGGGGCGCTCGGCGTCTTCGCCCTGATCGTCAATGCCGGTGATCGCCGGTACGTCAATCGGTGAGGGCATGTACTCGACGACTGCATCGAGCATGGCTTGCACGCCCTTGTTCTTGAACGCCGAACCGCACATCACGAGCACCGCGTCATTGGACAGCGTGCGCATACGCAAGCCTTGATGAACCTGCTCGGACGTCAGATCGCCCGACTCCAGATACGCGTTCATCAATTCGTCGTTCGCTTCCGCGGCCGCTTCGAGCATTTTTTCGCGCCAGATTTTGGCGTCATCGAGCAGCGCGTCGGGAATGTCGCGCGCGTCATAACTCATGCCTTGAGTGCTGTCGTCCCAGTAGATGGCGCGCATGCCAACCAGATCGATCACGCCTTCGAAGTTTTCTTCAGCGCCGATAGGCAACTGAATGGGCACGGGGTTTGCACCCAGGCGCGACTCGATTTGTTCAACGACGCGTAAAAAGTCCGCGCCGGTGCGATCCATCTTGTTGACGAAGCACATACGCGGAACGCTGTATTTATCTGCCTGACGCCAAACCGTTTCTGATTGGGGTTCGACGCCGCCGACCGAACAAAACACGGCCACCGCACTATCGAGCACACGCAGCGAGCGCTCGACTTCAATCGTGAAGTCGACGTGGCCGGGGGTATCGATGATGTTGATGCGGTGCTGGTCGAATTGCTGATCCATGCCGGACCAGAAGCACGTTGTTGCTGCAGACGTGATCGTGATGCCACGTTCCTGCTCTTGCTCCATCCAATCCATGATGGCTGCGCCATCATGGACTTCGCCTATCTTATGCGAGACGCCCGTGTAGAACAGAACACGTTCTGTTGTCGTCGTTTTGCCGGCATCGATATGGGCCATGATGCCAATATTGCGATACGGGTCGATTGGGGTCGTGCGCGCCCCAGTGCAAATCGATTTGGATGGTGATGGTGTTCAATGCGCCGTCGCTTACCAGCGGTAGTGCGAAAACGCCTTGTTGGCTTCGGCCATGCGATGCGTGTCTTCACGCTTCTTGACCGCCGCACCACGGCTCTCTGCCGCGTCCATCAGTTCGTGGGCCAGACGATGCGCCATGGTCTTTTCGTTGCGCTTGCGAGCCGCGTCGATCATCCAGCGCATGGCCAGCGTCTGGCGACGCGTCGGGCGCACTTCAACCGGCACCTGATAGGTCGCACCACCAACACGGCGAGATTTGACTTCCACCGCATGTTTGACGTTTTCCAGCGCGAGCTCAAGCGTTTCGAGCGAACGCGACGAATCGGTGTTGCCTTTTTCAGCAATGCGATCGAGCGCGCCATAAATAATGCGTTCCGCGACGGACTTCTTGCCGTCGACCATGATCATGTTCATGAATTTGGCCAGCATTTCGCTTTGGAATTTTGGATCCGGAAGAATTTCGCGCTTCGGAGCTTGCGTACGTCTTGACATGGGATTACCTGATTAAAAAAGTAAAAGCGTCAGCTTAGGATTTAGGACGCTTGGCGCCATACTTCGAACGACCTTGACGACGCTCGGTGACACCCGAACAATCGAGCGTGCCGCGCACCGTGTGGTAACGCACACCGGGAAGATCTTTGACACGACCGCCGCGAATCAGCACGACCGAGTGTTCCTGAAGGTTGTGCCCTTCGCCACCGATATAGCTGGTCACTTCGAAGCCGTTGGTCAGACGCACACGGGCGACTTTACGCATGGCCGAGTTCGGCTTTTTGGGCGTAGTGGTATAAACACGTGTGCACACACCACGACGCTGCGGACATGCCGCCAGTGCCGGAACGTTGCTCTTCTCTGCCTTGCTGCGGCGCGGCTTACGCACCAGCTGATTTACGGTTGCCATCAAGGGCTCCTGACTAATCGATCTATGTCTAAAGGGTCTTTCTGTAGAGACGGCCCGGCGCGGGAAATATGTCGTCGCGCAAAACAACGGCAGGCCGACCATCGGTCAGCCTGCGGCTCGGTCCATTTCTGGAAAAGGGCGCAAATTCTAGGGCCGCCCCGTGTGTGTGTCAAGCGTTGTGCGGCGCATTATCCGGCTAAGGCAACCAGATCACCGGCCGCCATCGCGTCTTCAAAACGTCATCCAGACGTGACCAGATCGTCATTTGGCTTTCGCGCGCCTGTCATATGGCCCGCTTATCGTCTCGGGCTGGTGAGTAAACAACTGTCCATGCTACGAAGAGGCGCTACAAAAATGACCGATTTTCAAGACTTTACCCACGATGAAGAAAGCAGCAACCCGAGCGAAAACCGTTGTTTCGCGGATGTTCTGAACGCTCAGGCCTCGCGTCGCGCTGTTGTCGGTGGCACGCTGTCCGCCGCGGTCTCGGCGATGTTCGCCAATTCCGCCGGCGCAGCGGGTCGCCTGTTCCGAGAGAAAGCGGGCACGACGCGTGGAAAGCTGATCGACTTTACGCCCGTAGCCGTGGCTGACGGCAGTGGTCCCTGGCCATCGATTTCGCCAGAGTACCAATGGGACGTCGTGATTCCCTGGGGCGAGCCCATCCAGCCGAACGGCCCGACGTATCAGTGGCCGCCAAGTGCTGCCGACCAAGCCCAGCAGATCGGTATCGGTCACGACGGCATGGCGTTCTTCCCTCTTTTCCCGGATCAGAACACCAACGGCATGATGTGCATCAACCACGAGTTTGGTCGCAACACGCACGTTTTGGGCAAGCCCGCGCCACAATCGCTGGACGACGTGCGCGTCTCGCAGCACGCGCACGGGGTGTCCGTCGTGCAACTGCGCAAAATCAACGGGCGCTGGCAGACGGTTGAGAGCCAGCGCTCGCGTCGTATTCACGTCAATACCCCGGTCGAATTCAGCGGTCCTGTGGCCGACTCGAATCTGTTGGACAACCCGATTGGCAACGCGCCACAGGGCACGGTCAACAACTGCGGCAATGGCGAAACACCGTGGGGGACCTACCTGACCTGCGAAGAGAACTTCAACGGTTACTTTGGCGCCAGCGCCGGCGGCAAGTTTGTGCCAACGCCTGAACAATCCCGCTACGGCTTCACGTCCACCGGTTTCGGCTACGGTTGGGACATCTTCGACGAGCGCTTCGACCTGTCGAACCCTGACTACGTTAACGAGCACAACCGCTTCGGCTGGATCGTTGAAATCGATCCGATGCACCCGAACCAGCCGCCCACCAAGCGCACGGCCATGGGCCGCTTCAAGCACGAAAGCGTCGCGCTGGTTACCGGTGCTGATGGTCGTGCGGTGGCTTACATGGGCGATGATCAGCGCTTTGACTACATCTACAAGTTTGTCGGCAACGCCAATGCCAAAGACACGTTGAAAGCAGGTGTCAGCCCGTTGGACGACGGCAAGCTCTACGTGGCTCGCTTCAACGATGACAATACCGGTGAGTGGCTGGAGCTGAGCATCGATAACCCGGTGCTGGCCGAACGCTTTGACACACAAGCCGAGCTGTTGGTCTACACCCGCATCGCCGCGGACCTGCTCGGCGCGACGCCGATGGATCGCCCTGAGTGGGTCTCGGTGGCGTCAAACGAAGACGTCTACTGCGCGCTGACCAACAACAGCCAGCGTGATGTACCGAACGCTGCCAACCCGCTGGCACCGAACCCGGACGGTCACATCATCAAGTGGCGCGATTCGGACGGCCACACCGGTCTGAGGTTTGACTGGTCGATCTACCTGTTCGCCGAGAACACCCACGGTACCGACGATACGTTCAGCGATCCGGATGCGATCTACATCGATCCTGAGGGTCGCCTGTTCATCGAAACCGACGGCGGTCAGAAAGACGGCTTGAACAACCAGCTGCTGGTAGCTGATCTGGCCACTGGCGATCTGCGTCGCTTGTTCACCGGCGTGACCAGCGATGAAATCACCGGCATCACGATGACGCCCGATCGCAAGACGCTGTTCATCAACACGCAGCACCCGGGCAACGGTGATCCAACGCGCACCAACTTCCCGGCTTCGACCGACGGCGTGACGATTCCACGTGATTCGACGATTGTGATCACGCGTAAAGACGGCGGCATCATCGGCTCGTAAGCCCCGGTTCAGTCTGATTGCTGCAGACCGCAGTGGGCAACCGCTGCGGTCTTTTTGCGGCTCGGATTTGGCACGACATAAGCTGGTTGCTTTTAGGCGCAACGGGCAATCGGCGTTCTGCTAAAATCGGAACTGGATCGAGGGCTGCCGCCGTCGCGCCGCACTCTGCCCATGACACCTCAAGGTCCCGTTTTGAGCCAAAATTACAACAACAGCAACTGTCTGCGTTACTACGAC
>JBGCFP010000184.1:0-3574 GCA_045107005.1 Gammaproteobacteria bacterium | reverse complement strand
CGACAAAACCGGCGATCTGCACGCTGACGCCAAGCCCGACAAGGCCGCGCAATACCAGTGCGCCAAAAGCCATCGAAACCAGGTAAACCAGCAAGAATCCGAACAGCAGTCGCCAATGAAATCCTGTTCGAAACGTAATCAACATATGCATGCACAGATTAAATACGACCCCCGCCGAATAACCAACGGCGTAGGCTGCAACGGTCGGCATCAGTGGCAACATCAGCAGATAAAGCCCGTAGTAAATCGCGGTCGAGATGGCGCCGGTCACGCAGAAACGGGCGAACTGCCCGTAGCGCGTCCAACGATCGAATCGCGTAACATCGGCGGCGCTGTCTGCGCACTGGAATCGCGCAACTCACTCATGTCGCAGGGCCTTTCGGCGCTCGTCCAACGGCCACAAGCGCCGCAGCGGGGGCGCAGAGAGCGATCCACACAGGTAGCGACAGTCCGGCAATAACCACGCTAATACCGGCAACCAGGCGCAGGCCAATCAGCCAAGCGCGCCGTAGCCTGGCCGTCGCGCCGGGCGCTACCGGGCGCATTGCAAACAAGACGTTCGACACAATAAACACGGCCAGCACACCGCAAAGCGGCGGCGACAACACGGCGGCGGCCAGTCCGGCAGTCACAACGAGTCCAAACCCTACGAAGCCTGCGTGCACCAGACCAATACGCCCTGCGCTGACGGGGCGGGTATCATCGCTGCGTTGAAAGCCTGGTGCGTCAAGACCCGCGATCGCGGCAAAAAGAGCAACGCCGGAAGCGGCCAGACAAAAACACACTAACGCACCCAGCAGCGTGAGCACAGAATGCGTT
Source organism: Gammaproteobacteria bacterium (assembly GCA_045107005.1). GTDB lineage: Bacteria > Pseudomonadota > Gammaproteobacteria > Steroidobacterales > JBCCMA01 > JBCCMA01. Next base: position 2,755 of record JBGCFP010000184.1, on the reverse strand, counting down.
GACGCTGTCTGCGTGAACAGCGCCCACGGCATCAGAACGAGAAGGTTCCACAACCACCGGTCAATGCCCAGCGCACTAATCCAGTCTCCAGCCGTTGCGGCGGCACCGGCGAACTGTGCTGTAACGTTTACATCGGCCTGCCGCGCCACCCGCAGGCCTTTTTCCCCCACGGTCCACGCGGCACCGGCACGCAACCACACGGCGTGATCGGCAGCCGAGTCACCAACGTAGACAAAACCACCCGCGCCGTAGCGCTCCACAAGAAACTGGCTCTTCGCAGGCCCCTTCAAATTGTGAGCTTCGGAACTGGCGAAAACATCGTCGAACAACTGCAGATGAGCCTGCACGGCGTGCGCCACGCGCTCATTGGCGGCGGTAACCAAAACCAGCCTTCGCCCACGCGCCCGCTCGTCGCGCAAACGGTCAATTAGCGGCAGGTTGAACGGCAAGGTTGAAACATCCAGTGCGCCGTGCCGAAGCATCCGTACCTTGAAAGCAGCACGGCCCTTGTGCAAAGACGCAAGAGCGCCAAGCGTCGCGCCGGGTGCGCGGAAAAATGACCGTGCTGCACTTTCGACGAGGGCGTCGGTGAATATAAGCGTGCCGTCCAAATCGACGCACAGTGGTAGCTCAGAGCGATCGTTCACGTGCCGCCTCCTGCTTGTCCTGCGAACAAAGCAAGCGGCCACAGTCGCACCGTGCCGTCCATGGAGGCTGACATCACAGTCGATCCGTCGCGGCTAAAAGCAACCGCCGTAACCGGATGATCGTGCACATCGCGGCGCGGTGCTGCCGGCGCGTTAGCGGTCGGCCAGACACGCACCGACCCACCCCACGCGCCCGTCACCTGCGAGCGACCGTCCGGACTGAACGCCGCGCGCCAAATCGACTCGTCCTGTCCGTCCAGCACCGCCAGGGCTTCGCTGCTTGTCATAGACCACAGGCGCGCCGTACCGTCGCGCGATGCGGTCAGCACGCGTTCGCCGTCGGGGCTGAAGGCGGCCGACCAGACCACCTGCTTGTGGCCACGAAACACACGGCCGGACCCGGCATGCTGCCATGGCCAAAGACGAGCCGTTCCGTCATCTCCGGTACTCAAAATCCAATGCCCATCGGCGCTGAATTGCGCACTCAAGACAGGGCCGTCGTGGCCTTCGAACATTGTCACGAGCGCACCACTGGTGGTATCCCACGCCCGAACGGTGCCGTCGACGGAGCCCGATACAATATGCTTCCCGTCCGGCGCAAACCGAACCGATGTCACCGGGCCAAGGTGGCTCTCAAGCACGACCGGCGACCCGGGGCCACCAAGTGGCCAGACACGCACGCTTCGGTCCAGCGACGCCGTCGCCACGTAGCGGCCGTCAGGACTGAACGCGGCAGCGGTCACCGCCGCGCTGTGTCCGTTAAGAACACGCTGTGTCGGCGGCGAACCCAGTGTCCAGACCCGGGCGGTGCCATCCAGCGAGGCCGTTACCAGGTGCTGGCCCGGCGCATCGAACGCCAGGCTCACAACGCGGTCATTGTGACCCACAAGCTCGACGACCGGTGCAGCACCGTCGACAGTCCACACACGAACAATGTTGTCCCACGACGCCGTGGCAATGTGTCTATCGCCTGGACTGAACTCGGCAAGATTGACCGGCATTGGGTGCACAAACGTGGCGCTTGCCACTGACGGGGCTGGCACGTCGGTCGGCTGAGCATCGGGCCCTGATTTTGCGCAGGCAACAAGCCATCCGGCCAGGCTCACAACAACTATCGAACGCCAATTCACGGCGACCCCTCCCACTCATCAATGCTGGCACGCCCGCTAGCGTCAAACGTCAATCGCCACACGCTTCGTTGCGGGTAATCGGCCAGAAAAGGGGCGTTGGCATCGGCGCCAAGATCCCAGGCCCACAGCACCGACTGCTCGTCGATGGGCACCATGTTATTGACCCATCCGTTGTGGCGCATGGACTGGGGTAAAGGGCGTTGCTGCGGGACAAGCACAATATGCTCCCGCCCGTCGGCGGCGAGGTGCGCCGCAATGCGTTGCCTGTCACGATTTGGCTGAGTGCCAATTTCCTGGAAGAAAACCCAGTGATCAAGCCACAGCTCCTTCGGCGTCGATCGCAGCTGCCATCCATGCAGCACACAGTACAGCGCGAGCAAAATTAGCGGGAAACCGGCAATCGCAGTGCGTAGCGCCGGCACGCGGGCAAACCGGGAGTAGAGCACGCCGGCGCAGGCCGTTAGCAAACAGACCACAAGCGCGGCAACCGGTGCAATGTAGTGCGGCATCAGCCACGGCGTTATCAGGTCAAAAACCAGGATCATGCCGGTCACGCCCAAAACAAATCGGTAGCGCGCGACTCTGGCGACACCGCGCAAACCCAGCAACAAAATACTGCAGAACGGGCCAACAAAGAACAACCAATGCACCAGCCCCTTTAACCCGACATGCTGCATGGGGTTAGTGCGCGCCTCGACCACACTCTCGGGCTCGAACGCATCGTGCACAAAGTAGAACTTTTCGTTCTTGTCTTCGTTTTTGGGCGCGCCCTGCTGCGACCACATAAAAATGGCAGGATGCCCATAGGTCGCCTGATACAGGGAGTGCGGGAAGACGTGCGGCTGGCCAGTAATGGCGTAATTGTAAGTCGCCTGAAAACCCAAAATACCCACACCGCCGATCATGAACACCAGAATCGGGCCCACTACAGAACTGCGGCGCCGTGATCGCCACAATTGCACCAGCCACAGCATGATG
>JBGCFP010000183.1:0-17298 GCA_045107005.1 Gammaproteobacteria bacterium | reverse complement strand
CCCAGATAGACGCGGCGGACATTTTCGTCCTTCACGACCTCTTCGGTGGTGCCGCTCATCAATACGTGCCCGTCATGCAGGATGTAGGCACGGTCTACGATCTCGAGCGTTTCGCGCACGTTATGGTCGGTGATCAGCACCCCGATGCCGCGTTGTTTGAGGTCAGCGACAAGTCCCCTGATCTCACCCACGGCAATCGGGTCAACACCGGCAAAGGGCTCGTCGAGCAGAATGAAGCTCGGTTCGGCAGCCAGCGCGCGCGCGATTTCCACGCGGCGCCGTTCGCCACCCGACAGACTGATGCCAAGCGATTGGCGCACGTGCCCGATATTGAATTCGTCGATGAGTTCTTCGAGCAATCGTTCGCGCCCGGCGCGATCCAGTTCCGATCGCGTTTCAAGGATCGCATTGATGTTCTGAGCGACGCTGAGTTGCCGAAAGACCGATGCCTCCTGCGGCAGGTAGCCAATGCCAAGCCGCGCGCGCCGGTGCATCGGCAGCGATGTGATGTCGTTATCGTCAAGAAGTACCCGGCCGCCATCGGCGCGCACCAGGCCGACGATCATGTAAAACGCCGTCGTTTTACCCGCCCCGTTGGGTCCGAGCAGGCCGACAACTTCGCCGCTCTTAACCGTCAGCGTCATATCGCTGACAATCTGTCGCGACTTGTAGCTTTTCTTTAGCTCGACGGCGCGCAGTTCGCTCATGTCTTGCTCATCTGTAAGCCGCTTACTCGTCGCTGCTCGGTGGCGTGATCGTAATGGTGACGCGCTCGCTGCCTTCGGCGTTGCTGGCCGCCACCACGTTTCGCTGTTCGTAGTTGTAGCTGATGCGATTGCCGGTAATTTCGCGTGTGCCCTCACCGATCCACGCGTTGTCCTGCAGCGTAATAATGCCGGCGCCCGCGTCGAAAAAGACGCTGTCGGCCCGCGCGTTGGTCATGAGTTCCTCAGCGCTCTGCTCGTACTCCACAGGCGTGCCGGTAAAGTAGGCTTTGTTCAGCGCCGCGTCTGTGAATTCAAGCCGCGCCGAGTTGCTGGTCAATCTGACGTTCGCGGCGGCGTTTTGGCGGAAGTTGACTGGCGAGCCTTCCAGCGTCGCGCTGATCAGCACTTGCTCGCGAAAATCGACGACGGCTTGCCGCGCCGACACGTTAGTGCCTCGCGCACCAAATTCGACGTTGCCGGTAAAGGTCCAGGTGCTGTTCAAAAAATCGAGGCCGGAGGACTGTGCGACGTCGGCTTTGATGAACGTGTCGCCCTGGGTGATGGAAATGCCGCGGAAGGAAATGGACCCGTCGACGCCATTAGCTTGCGTCGACTCCGCATCAAGCTTGATCGTCAGGCGTTCATCCGCTGAGCTCTGCGCATGAGCGACCGGACTTGCCAGCACGGCAGCCAGCGCCAGGGAAAGTGAAATTCTCAACATTACCGATCCAGTTTAACGCGTCGGCGCTTCAAACACGCCCTTTACGTCTGACCGGAGCGTAAAGGTTTCGTTCGCAAGGTCAACGTCAAGGCCGATAGCGTCGAGCCCGCCGCCTTCAAACATTACGGTAACAGCGTCCTCGGTGACCGCCGTTTCGTCGCGCAGGTTGATGTCCAGAGTGGCGCTGCTCATTTGCGTCGCGCCGTGACTGGCGGCGTTCAGCAGTCGCGTGGTGACGTCGCCTGCCAGCGCAATACGGTTGTTGGATTTTGGCATCGTTCCGCTCGCGGCATTAACCCGCCAGACGTTTGCGGTGTTGCCGTAATCCAACTCGAGATTCGACAAAGTGATCATGCCGTCGACCGGATCGTGATCGATGCGCTCGGCACGCAGCTGATAGCGGACGATGCCGCTGTCATCCGTGGCGCTCAACACGGCGCCTTTGAGGTAGTAGCCGCTGGGCAACGTGGCGTCGTTGGTCGCGCTCTGCGGCGCGCGATCCTGTGCCAGGAAGTAGCTGACGACCGCAAGGATCGTGAACACCGCAATCATCCAGGCCGTACGCGGCGTCATGCGCAGAAATTTCCCGGTGTGATCACGGTTACTGCGAATCGCCGAGGAGCGCGTCGCACACTTCGCGCACCGCGCCTTCGCCGCCGCGCATGGTGGTCACAAAATCTGCGGTGCGGGCGACGTCCACATGCGCGTCGGCAACCGCGATTTTCAAGCCCGCCAGCGTCATCATCTCGAGATCCGGGCAGTCGTCACCCATCACGGCGGTTTGCGCCACGGTGACGTCGAGTTGCTGCTGCAGTGCTTGCAACGTTTTGCGTTTTTCCCGGCAGGCCAGAAAAACGTGCTCAAGGCCGAGTTCTTCAAAACGGTGTTGGGCACCTTGCGACGGACGGCCGCTGATGATCGCAATGTGCAGCCCCGCGTCCATCGCGCGGCGCATTCCGTAGCCATCACGTACGTGGAAACTCTTGGCGACTTCGCCGCCGGCACCGTAATAGAGGCGACCGTCGGTAAGCACGCCGTCGACGTCGAGCACCAGCAGACGAATGCCCGATTGACTTAGCATTACATGACTCCCGCGCGCAGCAAATCGTGGACGTTCAAAGCACCGCAAACGCGTTTCGCCTCGTCGATCACCGGCAGGGCCGTAATGCGAAAGTCTTCGATCACGTCGACCGCATGAGCGGCAAGTGTCTGCGGCGTGACGGACTGGCAGTCACGGATCATGACTTGCTCAATCCGTGTTTGATGTAAATCGGCTCGCGTGTCGAGCGCGCGGCGCAGATCGCCATCGGTAAACACGCCGGCAAGCGAATCGTTGTCATCAACAACAATCGTGAACCCCATGCCTTTTTGCGAGATCTCCAGCAACGCATCGGCCAGCGCCGTGCCAACGCGCACCACGGGGATGTCGTCGTCACTGCGCATGATGTCGCCAACGCGCAGCGTCAGGCGGCGGCCCAGCCGACCGCCCGGATGCGACAGCGCGAAGTCTTCTTCGGTAAAACCGCGCAACTCCAGCAGAACGACGGCCAGCGCATCGCCGAGCGCCAACGTGGCGGTGGTGCTCGCGGTCGGCGCGAGGTTCAGCGGACAGGCTTCTTCGGGCACGCTGATATCGAGGTTGACGGTCGCGGCGCGGGCGAGTGTCGAGCCCGCCTTGCCGGTCATCGAAATCAACGGCACATCCATTCGTCGAATGGTCGGCAGCAATGCGGACAGTTCGTTGGTCTCGCCGGAATTGGAGATCGCCAGGACCACGTCGTCCCCGGTGATCATGCCGAGGTCACCGTGACTGGCCTCGCCGGCGTGCACGAAAAAGGCCGGTGTGCCGGTGCTGGCCAGCGTGGCGGCAAGTTTGCCCGCGATATGGCCCGATTTGCCCATGCCCGTAACGACAATGCGCCCGCGGCACTCGTGGCATATCGCGCAGGCCTGCTCAAACGCAGCGCCCAGGCGAGGGATGATCTCGCTGATGGCGCGCGCCTCGATTTCGAGAACGCGCCGACCGCTGGTAACCGCGTCAATGGTGTTGCCTGGTGTCGAGTTGCTCATGCGAAGCTGCCCATAATCACGTAAGCCTGGTAGCCGAAGAAGGCGATCAACAGCGCGCCGCCTTCGAGCCTCGCGATGCGACCGCCTTTTTCGTCGTTAAGACTGTACGCCATCGCAAATAGCACCACAGTCATACCGATCATGACGGGGAAATCGCGTTGCAGAACATTGATGTCCGGGCGCGAGGGCGACAGCGCGCCCGCTGTGCCCATGACGGCGAGCAGGTTGTACATGTTCGAGCCGATCACATTGCCGATGGCAATGTCGTGCTGGTTTTTCATCGCGGCGGTGAGCGACGCCGCGAGTTCCGGCAAGCTGGTGCCGATGGCAATGACGGTCAAGCCGATGACCAATTCGGACACGCCAAGCGCAAGCGCTATGTTTTGAGCACCCCAAACCAGCATGTTCGAGCTGCCGAGCAGTATCAGCAGGCCCGCCAACGTCATGGCGAGGGCTTTGGGCAGCGACATGTCGCTGGGAATCTCGTCGTCAAATGCCGCGGTGTCCGGTTCGGGATTGTTCGACACCTCGGCGCGAATCAGCCACACCAGCATCAGCATCAGGCCGGCGATCAGCGCCAGGCCTTCCATGCGGCTGAAATAGCCGTCGAGAAAGGGCAGCAACGTCAGCAGCGTGATGGCCAGAAGCACCGGCATTTCACGGCGCAGCGTTTGGGACTGGACCGTCAACGGCACAATCAGCGCGGTCAACCCCAGGATCAGACCGACGTTCGCAATATTGGAGCCCAGCGCGTTACCAATCGCGATGTCGGGGACCCCGCGCAGGGCGGCATTGGCAGAGACCAGCAGTTCGGGCGCCGACGTGCCCAGGCCGACAATGGTCACGCCGATCAGCAGGTGGGAAACGCCCAGATCGTGTGCCGTGGCGGCTGCCCCGACGACGAACAGGTGCGCCCCCCAGATCAGCAGTGCAAAGCCGGCCAGAACGGCGGCTACGGATACAGTTTCCAAGCAGTGATTCCAAGGTCTTACGCGGCCGCACACCATACCACAGCGCGCGTCATACGCCGCGCCGGGTCGCCGCACCACCAGCTCCTTGCGACGTGGTTGGACGGGCGCATGGCGCCTGATTGCTTTACTATGCGGCTCCTGTCTCGACATTCGTGATCGAGACAGATAATTCCAGTGGCGCAACGACGGAGACAGCCATGACCCCAGACCAGATCACCGCCGCTCTGCGCGAGGCCTTGCCCGACGCCACGATTGACGTGCGCAGCGAAGACAACACGCATTTTGAAGCCACCGTCATCGATGAAGGTTTTGCCGGTTTGCGACCTCTGGCGCGACACCAAAAGGTGTACCAGGTTCTGGGCAGCGCGGTCGGCCGTGAGATCCACGCGCTGGCGCTCAAGACCCTGACGCCCGACGAGCACTCGGCGGCGGGCGCTTAAGCGTTGGACGGTCTGCAAATTGAGGGCGGCGCGCGGCTCGAAGGTACCGTACGCATCTCGGGCGCGAAGAACGCCACGCTGCCCATTCTGGCTGCGACGCTGCTGGCGGAAGGTCCCGTCAGCATCGGCAACGTTCCGCATCTGAACGACATCACGACCACCGTCGAACTGCTCGGCCGGATGGGCGTGAGCGTCACCGTGGACGAGAAAATGCGCATCGAGGTCGATTCGAGCACGATCAGCGATTTCTCCGCGCCGTACGAACTGGTCAAGACCATGCGGGCGTCGATACTCGTGCTCGGACCGCTGGTGGCGAGATTTGGTCGCGCCGACGTTTCGTTGCCTGGCGGTTGTGCTATCGGGCTGCGGCCGGTGGATCTTCACGTCGAAGGGTTGCGCGCCATGGGCGCCACGATCGATGTGGAAAACGGCTATATCCGTGCCCGTGCAGAGCGTCTGCGCGGCGCACATCTGAATTTGAGCTGCGTGACGGTCACCGGCACCGAGAACCTCATGATGGCGGCGTGTTTGGCGAAAGGTCAGACGATCATTGATAACGCGGCGCGCGAACCCGAAGTGGTCGATCTGGCGGATTTCCTCAATACGCTCGGGGCGGATGTACAAGGTGCGGGCACATCTCGATTGGTCATTAATGGCGTCGAGGCGCTGCACGGCGGGCGCTACGAAGTGCTGCCCGATCGTATCGAGGCTGGCACTTATCTGGTGGCTGGTGCAATGACGCGTGGCGAAGTCACGGTGAAGGACGTGCGTCCGGAGCACTTGCGTAGCGTGCTCGATAAGTTGCGCGACGCGGGCGCGCAGCTCGACATTGGCGACACCGATATCAAGCTGACGATGCCGCAGCGACCCAAGGCGGTGAATATCTCAACGGCACCGTATCCGGATTTCCCGACCGACATGCAGGCGCAGTTCGTGGCGCTCAATGCGGTCGCGGACGGCGAGTCGCGTATCACCGAGACGGTGTTTGAAAATCGCTTTATGCACGTGCAGGAAATGCAGCGCATGGGCGCTCAGATTCGCGTGGACGGAAACACCGCGTTCTGTTCGGGCATCGATCAACTCACGGGGGCGCCGGTGATGGCAACGGATCTTCGCGCCTCGGCGTCACTGGTGTTGGCGGCGCTGGTCGCCGATGGCAACACGGTGGTATCGCGGATCTATCACATCGATCGCGGCTACGAATGCATTGAAGAGAAGCTGCGCAATCTGGGCGCGCACATCGGGCGCGTCAGTACCTGAGCTCAGGCAAAGCTAGCTGCCACGGGCGAACGGCGTCTGCGGCGGTCGTTCGATGACGGTGGTTTTGATATCGAACGGCTGACCGTCGCGATGCAGTCCGGAAAGAACAATGGTTGACCCTGGCGTGCTGCGCGCGACCCGGTGCAGAGCATCCCTGACCTGGGAAATTGGCTGATCGTTGACGGCAGTAATGACATCGCCTGGTTGCAGACCGACATCGGCGGCTGGCGTATTCGGGTAGACCGTTTTCAAAAGAATGCCGCCCGGTAGTCGCAGGAAGCTTGCCATGTTTGGTGGCAAGGGTTCAGCGCGCACACCAAGCCAGCCGCGAATCACGCGGCCGTTCTCAATCAGTTGGGCGACGACGCCCTCCACCAGATTCACGGGGATCGCGAAACTGATGCCCTCAGAACCCGGCCCGGAGACCACAGCGGTGTTGATGCCCACCAGTTCGCCCAGAGCGTTGACCAGCGCACCGCCGGAATTGCCCGGGTTAATCGCTGCGTCCGTCTGCACGAAATCTTCAAACGTGTTCATGCCCAGCTGACTGCGGCCGGTCGCGCTCACGATCCCCTGGGTGACCGTCTGGCCGATGCCGAACGGGTTGCCGATAGCGATCACAACGTCGCCGACGCGCACATTGGTCGAATCGCTCAAGGCCATGGCCGGCAAGCCGCTGGCTTCGATGTGCAGCAGGGCGAGGTCGGTGTCCGGGTCGGTGCCAATAACGGTGGCGGCGGCGACAGAGCCGTTGTGCAGCGACACGAACAGGTCGGCGTCGCGTGCCACCACGTGTTCGTTGGTGACGATGTAGCCGTCATGCGTGACGATCACGCCAGAGCCAAGGCTGGTGGCCGTGCGGGTCGGAGTGCCCAGTCCATTGCTTGACGGGCGCGGCGCGCCGGCCGAGTAAATGCTGACCACAGACGGCGCTGAGCGCTCAACGGCGTCGGCAAAGCTGACGAACGGGTTATTGCTGGTGGCCGGGCTCAAAAGAGTGGGCCGCAGCGCCACAGCAACGAACGCCAGAGCCAGTCCAACCACGACCGATTTGGCCAAAAACGACATAAATTGCTTCATAAGCCTGTTAAGAAATCCGGTACTGCCGATAACTCGAAGGTAGTGTAGCAGTGTCACGCTCTCTCACACCACGATGTGATGTAGGCAATGCAGCAATTCGGTGTGTATAATGCGCGATGCCCGCGGGCGACCCCATCCCACCGTTGCTCTGCTAAGTGACGGAATTTACGAAGTTTTTAACCGGACATCGACGACATCCTTATGGCAGATTCTACCCAAACGACAAATCCAACGGACGGCGAAGCGGACGACAAGAGTCGGCGCCGGTTTTTGACGCTCGCAACCGGGGCTGTTGGCGGCCTTGGCGTGGCAGTTGCTGCCACACCGTTTGTGACCTATTTCCGACCCAGCGCCCGTGCCTTGTTCCTGGGCGCTCCGGTGCAAGTCGATATCTCGAAAATCGAGTCAGGCTCGCTGCTGCGCGTCGAATGGCGCGGTCAGCCGGTATACATCGTAAAACGCACGGCCGACTCGCTGGCGAACATCAAGAAGGGGCAAGACCTCGTTGCCGATCCAGGCTCCGAGCTCAGTGCGCAACCGGAATACGCCAAGAACGAGATGCGCTCAATCAACGATTCGCTGCTGGTCGTCAAGGGCGTCTGTACGCACCTTGGCTGCGCACCGCAGTATCTGCCAAGCGTTACGGCAACCGAAGTTCAACAACCGTGGTTTGGTGGTTTTTTCTGCCCGTGCCACGGTTCGAAATTCGATCTGGCAGGGCGCGTGTTCAAAGGCGTCCCGGCGCAGAACAATCTCGAAGTGCCCCCGTATCAGTTTCTGAACGACGCGACCCTGATCATTGGTGAAGATGGAGGTGCTGCCGCATGAGTACGACGTCCGAAGACATGGGCAGCCGCATCGGCCGCCAGGTTGGGAATCTGGGCCAATGGGTAGACGACCGTCTGAACGTGTCCGCCTTTTACAAGGCGCATCTCAGCGAATACTACGCACCGAAAAACTTTAACTTTTTCTATTATTTCGGTTCCTTCGCGCTGATCGTGCTGGTCGTACAGCTCGTGACGGGCGTCTTCCTGACGATGAACTACAAGCCGTCCGCCACTGAAGCGTTTGCTTCGGTGGAATACATCATGCGCGACGTGCGCTGGGGCTGGCTCGTGCGCTACATGCACTCCACCGGCGCATCGTTTTTCTTCATCGTGGTTTATCTCCACATGTTCCGCGGCATGATGTATGGCTCGTATCGCCGACCGCGAGAACTTCTGTGGATCATCGGCATGCTGATTTATCTGATGCTGATGGCTGAGGCATTTATGGGCTATCTGCTGCCGTGGGGGCAGATGTCTTACTGGGGCGCGCAGGTGATTGTGTCGCTGTTTGGTGCGATACCGGTGGTTGGCGAAGCGCTGTCGGAGTGGATCCGCGGAGACTTCTTCATCTCGGACATCACGCTGAACCGGTTCTTTGCCTTTCACGTGATCGCGTTGCCGCTGATCCTGGTGTTCCTGGTGGTGGTCCACCTGGCGGCGCTGCACGAAGTGGGTTCGAACAACCCGGACGGCATCGACATCAAAAAGAACAAGGACGCAAACGGCAAGCCGCTTGACGGTATTGCGTTTCATCCGTACTACACGGTCAAAGACATCATGGGCGCGGTCGTGTTTCTTGCGCTGTTCGCTGCGGTGGTGTTCTTTGCGCCGGAAATGAACGGCTACTGCCTTGAGCACGCCAACTTTGAGCCAGCCAACCGGTTGAAGACGGCGGAGCACATTGCACCGGTCTGGTATTTCACGCCGTTCTACGCGATTTTGCGTGCGGTGCCTGACAAGCTCGGTGGCGTTATTCTGATGGGACTTGCTATCGTTGTGCTGTTCTTGTTGCCGTGGCTGGACCGCAGTCCGGTGCGCTCGATTCGCTACAAGAGCCTCATCAACAAGGTCATGCTGGCGCTGTTTGTCGTAAGCTTCGTGGCGCTGGGTTACCTCGGTCTGAAGCCGGCAACCGAGCTCTACACGAATCTGGCGCGGCTGTTCACCGTGATCTATTTCGGATTTTTCTTCGGGCTGCCGTTCTTCTCTCGAATGGGCAAATTTAAACCGGTGCCAGAGCGAGTGACGGGCCATGATTAAGTTTTTGAAACCGGCGTTGGTGGCCTCTGCCGCGCTTCTAATGGTCAATGCAAACGGCGCTGGCGGTGCTGCCGGTGTGATGCAGCATGCCGACAATGACGTCGGTAACCTGAACTCGCTGCAACGGGGCGCGCGCAATTTCTTTAACTATTGCGCGGGCTGCCACTCGGCCAAATACGTGCGCTATAGCCGGATTGCAGAAGACCTCGAACTGTCCGAAGACATGGTGTTCGAGAACTTCATGTTCGGCCAGGGCAAAGTGGGTGACACCGTCAACGCGGCGATGACCGAGGAGCACGCGACCAAGTGGTTTGGCGCCGTGCCACCCGATCTGTCGCTGACCGGTCGCTCGAAAGGGGCAGACTGGATCTATTCTTTCCTGATGTCGTTCTATCAGGACGAGAGTCGTGAACTCGGGGTCAATAACCTCGTACTTGTCGGTGCAGCGATGCCGCATGTGCTCGCTGATCTGCAGGGACTGCGCGCGGCCGAATACAAGACGGTGGCGGACAGCGAAGGTCACGAACACGAAGAATTCTCGGGATTCCGGCAAGTTACGGAAGGCTCACTGAGCACTGAAGAGTATGAAGAGTTCGTTCGCGACATCACCAATTTTCTCGATTACGCGGGCGAGCCGATGCAGCTTGAGCGTCGTCAGCTGGGGATCAAAGTGCTGGCGTATCTGACGCTGCTGTTCGTTCTCGCCTACGCGATGAAACAGGAATTCTGGAAAGACGTTCACTAGTCCCGCCGGGTGGCCTCACGCTGCCCCGGACAACACAAAGTCCTCTGGTCGTGCTAAAATCGACCGAATGCCTACCCGCTACTGCAACCCCGGCCCCTTCGTGGCCGGGGTTTTCATAAGAATTATCAGGAGTTCGCAATGGCGCTGATTGCTAACAGACGTTCCGTCATGACTTTGTTTTCGCGGCCAACTTGCCCGCACAGTCACCGGACACGGATCGTTTTGTCCGAAAAGAGCATTAACGTCGAGATTGTGGACGTGGATGGCCCGTCGTTGCCCGAAGATCTGATGGATCTGAACCCGTACCACAGCGTCCCGACGCTGGTCGATCGGGAGCTGGTGCTGTACGACTCGCGCGTTATTGTCGAATACCTTGACGAGCGTTTCCCGCACCCGCCACTAATGCCGGTCGACCCGGTTACGCGTGCCCAGTTCCGGCTGGCGCTGTTTCGCATCGAGCGCGACTGGTATTCGCTGGTGGATGAAATTGAGGGTGCGGCTGACAAGAAACGTAGCGTTCGCGCCCGCAAGATTCTCCGCGAAAGCATTCTCGCGAGTTCCGAGGTGTTCGCGTCGCGCAATTTCTTCCTCAGCGACGAATTTTCGCTGGTCGACGCCTCCATCGCGCCGGTTCTGTGGCGTCTGAAGCACTACGGTATCGACCTTGGCGAAGAGGGCGAGCCAATCGAAGAATACTGCGAGCGCGTGTTCGCCCGCCCGTCGTTCCGCAAGTCCCTGACCGAGCTCGAACAGGAGATGCGTCTCTCTTGAGTCTCTGAGCCATGAGTGACGCTACGTTTAGTTCGCGACGCCCGTATCTGATGCGCGCGATGTATGAGTGGATGATCGACAACGATCAGACGCCGTACATCGTCGTTGATGCGACGATGGACGATGTGACCGTTCCCAGTCAGCACGTGGAAGACGGCAAGATTGTGCTGAACATTGGCCCTCGCGCCACCGATGCACTGCGCATCGACAACGACTACTTGAGCTTCAGCGCGCGGTTCCACGGTGCCGTGGAGCAGGTGTTTGTGCCGCCCGCGTCCGTGCTCGGCATTTACGCCAAGGAAAGCGGACAGGGCATGATCTTCACTGGCGAAGATGGCGATCCAGAGCCGTCGCCGCCGCGCGACGACAAGCCCACCCCCACCTTGCGCGTCGTTAAATAACCGGTCGGTCGCGCATGCCCGCGGATTTCGGCGGGACAATCTCCCCAACAATTTCGACAAATTTAGCCAGCGGCAGGATACGTCCGTCGATTTCGATGCTCAGGCGCGGGTTGTTGCCGCCCAGAGCGCTATCGTCGTTGAGGGCAAACGGTCGGATTCGAATCGTTTTTGGTTTGGCCACGTGAGTTGCTCCGTCATCGGGTGGATGCGAAGACCGCGCGCACAGTGCCCGCCGTCGCCGCTAAGTACTCTTAGAGCGACAGCGGGGGCCGAATCCCCTCACTCGGGAACGAAATCAGTCCGAATCGGTGGGATCGGGCACACTGTTTGGGATAATGACCCGGCCGCCTTGTTCGGCCTCCGTGCTGTGGCTGGCGGGCTTGTTTTCGTCGAGCGGCTCGCCTACTGGTGCGTTTGGTTGGTCCCGTTCTTCCATTTTGTAATCTCCTTAGATGCTCGTTTGATGCTAGGAAAAAAGCGTTGTAGCGACTGTTGCGATGGCGCTGACTGCGTCGCTCGACGCCGACGCACCGGCGCGTGCGCCAAAGTAGCCACCGGCAGCTGCCGCTGCCGCCGCAGCGATAGCGGTAGGAATGATCACCCGTCCTCCCTGCTCATTGGTGGGTTGAGGATCATCTTGTTTGCCCGCGGTTGGGTCTGACATCGTGCTCTCCGGGTCGATTGTCTGATATTTGCATTATCGGAAGTATCGGGAGAAACAGCGGATTACAGCTGCTCTATTTCCCAACATCACTCAGTTTAGCGATAAATAAACGCTAACCCCATCATTTCCAGCCAAAAAAACTTGTCGCATTGCATCGGCACAGGCCTGCCACTACTATTCTCGGGCTATTAGTCTCAGACCAAAAAGCATTGAAAACGCTGCAATGACCGAATCTGTCACTCAACTACTCGGCGCCTGGCGCTCGGGCGACGACAATGCACTGGATCAGCTTACGCCGCTGGTCTACAACGAATTGCGACGCTTGGCGGGCCGCTACATGCAGAGCGAACGCGCAGGGCACACGCTGCAAGCGACCGCTGTGGTCAACGAAGCGTTCATGCGGATGGTCGATATGGACGTGCCGTGGCAAAACCGCGCGCATTTTTTTGCCATCGCTGCGCGCTTGATGCGGCGCATCTTGGTCGATCACGCCAAAGCGCACCGTCGCGAGAAGCGAGGCGGCAAATTCACGGATTTGACGCTGGACGAAGGTTTGGTCGAAGGCGCACAGGAAGATCCTGACATGATCAGTCTGGATCAGGCGTTGCACAAGCTCGAAGGCTTCGACGAGCGTAAAGCTCAAGTTGTAGAGCTACACTATTTTGGTGGGCTGACCTACAAGGAAATCGCCGAGGCATTGGAAATGTCCGAAGCCACGGTGGATCGCGACTTACGGATGGCGAAGGCGTGGTTGCAGAATGAGCTCTCACAATGACGTAACCGAAGCCCGCTGGGCACGCATGGAATCGCTGTTCGATGCGGCCGTCGATTTATCGCCCAGCGAACGTACCGATTTTCTCGAAAAGTCCTGCTCTGATGATCAGGACCTTCTGCGGGAAGTGGAAGCGCTCATCACCGCCAGCGAAACCGGCGGCGCCCGTGTCGCCCAGTTGATCGGAGACGCGGCCGGCAAGGCGCTCGCCAACACCGCGACCAGTTCACACCGCATCGGGCCCTATACCATCCTGTCGACCATCGGCCAGGGCGGTATGGGCGCGGTCTACCTGGCCGAGCGCAGTGATGAAGAATTTGAGCAGCGCGTTGCCGTCAAGCTGCTGCACAAAACGATGGTCACGCCTGAATTACTGCAGCGATTTCGTAGCGAGCGCCAGATTCTTGCGGATCTGAATCACCCCAACATCGCGCATCTGGTCGACGGTGGCACAACCGAAGACGGCGTGCCTTACATCGTTATGGAGTACGTTGAAGGCAAGCCCATCAACCAGTACTGCGACGATAATCAACTCACAATCACCGAGCGCCTCGATCTTTTTCGGCAGGTGTGCTCCGCGATCGAGATGGCGCATCAAAACCTGATCGTCCATCGCGATATTAAACCCAACAACATTCTCGTGGCGCGAGACGGCACGCCGAAGCTGCTGGATTTCGGCATTGCCAAGTCTTTGGTGAGCACCGGAGACGAAGCGCAGGACAATTTGACGCGCCACGGTGATCGACTGCTCACCCCCAACCATGCCAGCCCTGAACAGATTCTCGGGCGAACGGTAACCACTTCGAGCGATATCTACTCGTTGGGCGTGTTGCTGTATGAAATGCTGTGCGGTGTTTGTCCGTTTAATTTAAGCGCGCTGACGCCAGCACAAATGGAACGCGTCGTAACCGGTCTGGAGCCAATGGCACCGAGCCGCCTGCTACTGGCCGTTGACCAGGGTGAGCGGGTCCAGGGGCGTGCGGTGAGCCGTGATCCGCAGGCCGTTGCCATGGACCGTGGCACAACGATAGACAAGCTGCGTCGCGAGCTCGATGGCGATCTCGATACGATCGTGCTGTGCGCTTTGCACAAAGATCGCAATCGTCGCTATCGCTCCGTGAGTTTGTTGTCCGAAGATTTGCGTCGTCACTTGCGTGGGCTACCGGTAACGGCACGCCCGGACAGTTGGCGCTACCGCGCCAGTAAGTTTACGCAGCGCAACTTGTTGGCCGTGGTGGTAAGTGCCATGTTCGCCAGCGTGGTGGTTGGTTTTGCGGTTTTTGCGACTGTGCAGGCGGCGCGCCTGGCGGACCGCAACGTGAGTCTGACTGAGAGCAACGAAAAGCTGACGACTGTCACCGAGTTGGTGAAGGGTATCTTGCTGGCCAGCGACCCACTGGCGTCGAACAATTCGGAACCGGTGACCTTGCTCGAGGTTCTCGATCGAGGTGCTCAGATGGTGTCGCAGGAGTTGGGCGATCACCCGCTGGAACAAGCGGATTTGCAGGAGACGATTGGGAGCGTTTACTACGGACAGGGCAAATCTGATGAAGCGGCGCAAAACTTAATCAGCGCCTTGTCGAAACGAGAGGCGTTGTTGGGGACAGACGACCCTCGTCTGGTCCAGAACCTGCTGCTACTCGGTAACCTTGAGCTTGATCACGGTGACTGGGAGCGCGCCGGTGATTTGTTACGTCGAGCCCTGCAGATCAGCGAGCAACAGGTCGGGGACCCCAGCGTTGAGCTGGCCAAGAGTCAACGGCGGTATGC
Source organism: Gammaproteobacteria bacterium (assembly GCA_045107005.1). Classification (GTDB taxonomy): domain Bacteria; phylum Pseudomonadota; class Gammaproteobacteria; order Steroidobacterales; family JBCCMA01; genus JBCCMA01. The sequence continues at coordinate 2,839 of JBGCFP010000183.1, read as the reverse complement.
CAAGTTCTTGCGCAAGACCGCGGCGTGGCCAGAGGCGGAGACGTACTACCGCGCGAGTCTCGAGACGTACGCGAAACTGGGCGCGGATCACGATGCAGGCAGGGCGGATGTGTTGAGCGGGCTTGGGTTGCAACTTCTTCGCCGCGGAGAATTTCAGCAGTCGATTGACTTGTTTCAAGAAGCATTGGTGATCGATTTACGCATACGCGGTGAGATGCATCCTTTTGTCGCGCATCACTACGGCAACATTGCGTTGAGTTCGCAAGCTATGGGCGACCTTGATGCGGCAGGCCCGTTGTACGAAAAAGCACTGGCGATTCTTACCAAAGCGTATGAACCTTACTCGACCAGCCATTCGGAAGTCGCGACCGCGACATCCAATCTTGCTCGCTACTATCTTGCTCTGGAGCAGTATCAGAAGGCGGAGGTTTACTACGTCCGAGCTGTCGAGATGCAGGTGACAGCGAACGGTGAGATACACGACTCAGTGGCTTTTCTTAAAGACGGGTTGGCCCAGGCATTAAAGGGACAGGGCAGATATCAGGAGGCGGAAGCCCTGCTGAACGATGCGGTGAGTATTTACAGTGAGACCGTCGGTGATCCGCACGACTTGCTGAGCGGCGCTCTGCGTAACCTCGGCAATGTCCTGGCATCGCAGGGCCGTTACAGCGAGGCGCAACGTGTCATGGAGCGCGCGCTCTCAATGCTCCAAAGCGTGGCTGCTGAGGGCAACTGGCTCATCGGAGACTACATGAGCGATTTAGGTGCCGTGCTCACGACGACCGGTCAGTATGATCGGGCAAGGGTGCTGCTCGAAGGGGCGGTCGAAATCCTGACTGGCACGCTGGGCGAGACACATCGTCTGACCATCAAGGCAAAGGCAAGCTTGCAGCAGGTGCCGGTCGGCGCCGCCAGCGCGGCGCCCTGATTACGCTGGAAAGAGTTTTCCGGGATTCAGAATGTGTTGCGGATCAAATTGATCCTTGATGTTACGCATTAACGCCAGCGTCGCGGGTTCGATTTCGAGCCCCACAAACTCTTTCTTGTCAAAGCCGATACCGTGCTCGCCCGACAACGTGCCGCGGCGCTGGATGACCTCAAAAAACACGTCGTTAAGGCAAGCGCTCGCCCCTTGCATCTGTTGTTCGTCATCCGGATCAATCAACAGGTTGACGTGAATATTGCCGTTCCCGGCGTGGCCAAAGCACACGATGGGAATGGCGTACTGTTGTGACAGCTCCTGCAACCGACCGATAAACGACGCCATCTGGGACACTGGCACCACAACATCTTCGTTGATCTTCTTCGGCGCGATAGTGCGCAACGCGGGCGACAGGGCTTTGCGGGCACGCCACAGCTCTTTGCCTTCTTCGTCAGTGCTGGCCGCACGGGCTTCCATGAGTCCGTCGCCTCGCGCAGCGTCCATGAGCGCGGCGACGTTTTCGGCAACGCCGGTGGCGCTGCCTTCGGCTTCGACCATCAGCATGGCGCGGGCACTTGGGGGGATATCGGCTGACGAATACTCTCGGATCAATTCCAGCGCGGCGGCATCCGCGAATTCAAGCGCGCGCGGGACGACCGGTTGCGCCATGAGCCGCGAGACGGCGGCGGCGGCGCCTACCACGCTGTCAAAAAGAAATCGGATGACCCGTATCTCCTCAGGTAGCGGGGTCAGTTTCAGCGTTGCTTCGCTGATAAGCGCCAGCGTGCCCTCAGAACCAATAATCAATCGAGTCAGGTCGTAACCCACGACGCCCTTGGTCGTGTAACAGCCTGTTTTCAGCAAGTCACCCGTGCCGCTAACGGCGCGCAGGCCCAGCGTGTTGTCACGCGGCGTGCCGTACTTGACGGCTCGCGGCCCGGCGGCGTTGCACGCGAGGTTGCCGCCAATGGTGGAGTACTCTGCCGACGTGGGATCCGGTGGCCAGAAAAAACCGTGTTCGGCGGCTGCCCGCTGTACCGCGCCGTTGGTCGCGCCGGGCTGGACAACCGCGACGCGGTTGGGCGCATCGATGGTGATTTTAGTCATGCCTTCGGTGGAGATGACCAAGCCACCTTCAGGCGGTACCGCCGCACCTGCCGTGCCCGTTCCAAGGCCGCGCGCGCACAGCGCGATGTCGTGTTCGCGACAGGCCAGGACCAGTGCCTGCATTTGCGCCTCGTCGCGTGGGGTCGCAACCGCACCGGGCAAACTCTGGCGCTTCGAATTGTCGTAACTGTAAGCCCACCGGTCGGCAGTGGCCACGCGCAGGTCGTCTTCACCCACAATGTCGCGCAGTGTCTTTAGCGCGGCATCGCTGATTGGCAGGCTGGCATTCATCGCTAGCCTATCAGCGCATCGTCAATCAGATGGCACAGGCAGTGGATGCACAGCAGATGCACCTCCTGAATTCTCGCCGTGACGGCCGAGGGTACTCGAATCTCGACGTCGCCATCGGCCAGCAGCGGCGCCATGCTGCCGCCGTCGCGTCCGGACAGTGCGACGACGCGTAAGCCGTTCGCGTGCGCTGCGCCGATCGCCCGATTGACGTTGGCGGAGTTGCCGGACGTTGAGATGGCAAGCAGCACGTCACTATCGCGCCCCAGCGCACGCACCTGTTTGGCAAAGATTTCGTTGTACTCGTAGTCGTTGGCTATGGCCGTGACGGTCGATGCGTCGGTCGTCAATGCCATGGCGGCAAACCCCTCGCGATCACGTTCGAACCGGTTGAGCATCTCCGATGAGAAATGCTGTGCATCGCCTGCGGAGCCGCCGTTGCCGCAACTCAAAATCTTGCCGCCAGAGCGCAAGCATTCGATCAACACACTGGATGCCAGAACGAGCGGCTCGGTGAGCACG
>JBGCFP010000182.1:0-6949 GCA_045107005.1 Gammaproteobacteria bacterium | reverse complement strand
AACCGGCGCTTGGGTGATAATGCAGCGATATCAACTTGCTCAAGGTTGACTTGCCCGATCCATTGCCGCCGATCACGAATGTGATTTGATCTTTCTGTATCTCGAAATTGACCGGGCCAACCGTAAAGCCCACATCGCCCGAGGGCGTCAGGTGGTCATAGCACACGTCTTTGAACGTAATACTTTGCCAACTCATGGGCTCGATAACTTTGTCGCTAAACGCTTCGCTTGGCAGCGATTTGAGCAACTCTTGCAGTTTGCGATACGAGATTCGCGCTGACATCAGCTGCGGAATGAAGCCCAGCAACATGCCAACGGGCCCCGAGACATAGAGCAGCACCATGATCACGCCCACAAGTTCGGACTTCGTCAGTGAGCTATGGTTGATGACGACAAAACTTACGGCGCCAATAATAAAAAAACTGATCAGACTGCCGTAGTTCATCGCCACACGCATGATGCTCTGACCCATTTTCTGGGCCTGTCGCACCTGCAGTTCGCTGTCCATCAGAATCTCGTCAAAAAACGTGTTGCGCTTGGTTTTACTTAGCTTCAGCTCTTTAATGCCATAGACCAGACCGCGAATACCCTCGTGCAATCCATCCAGATGATGACGCGATTTGACCAGATAGCGCCTGCCGAAAAACATCGGCACCTGATACGTCACGATGCCAACCAAAATGGCGAGCATGACAAACCTAAAGACGTCGCTGTTGAGATAGAAAAGAAAACTGAACAGCCCCAGCAGGGTCATTGCACTGGTCAGTATCTCCGGCAACAAACGGGCTCCGCCGACGATACGCGGTACGTCTGCGGTGAGCACCGCCATGAGCCGGGATGGACCGATGAGTTCAACCTTTGCCAACGGCGCGCTGGCAATCGCCTGATAGATACGACTGCGTAAATCCGTCGTCACCGATACCGACACACGAATCAACAGTACTTGTGCCACAGTGCGCAGGCACAACGTTGAGAAGCAGATCAATAGAAAGAGAAACGCGAAGTTGATGTCCGACACTTCCCAATTGAAAAACAGCACGGAGTCGGTTTGTACTGGTTGCAGGCCACCAGGCGCGGGTCGAATGACATTCATGAGTAATGGCATGACCATGGCGATGCCAAAACCCGCAACGATGCCCAGGAGCATCGCGACAAAAACCTGGTTGGGTGCCTTACGTGTAAAGAGGCTGAGCATTACTTTAAAACCTCGTTAGTACGGCGTTAGAGTCAGGACGTGGTCGTTGGTTTGCTCGGCTTCCAACTCAAAGAGCCGACCATCGCGGAATGGTCGAACCATGTCGTCGTAGTGGTCACTGATCACATTGCCCGACTGACCGGTAGAATTTACGTAGTACATATTTGGTCGTTCACCGCCCATCTCGATGACACTGCGGAAACTTGCGCCGAAATCCTGTTCGTAGCCCACGGCATCAACGAAATTGGCATTCGCAGCGTTGACCGAATCTGGCGACCCGCCGTTGGCGATGCGCCGCTCGAACAGGCTGTCCAGTACCTTGGTTTGGCTAAAAGGCATGTGCTTGAATTTGAGTTCGTGAGCATCTCCCCAACGCCATTTGTCCATGTCCGGGGTGCCGAGCAGTTTGGTCGTGCTCGCGATTGAGGCCGTCAACGCCATATCGAGCATGTCTGCGCAGGACTCATTGGTTTCGGTGGAAATATCATCACACCAACCCGCGGAATCATCGGCGAGAATTCTGGTCAAGACGTCTGTATCAACGCTACGTCGAATTTTTCGCGTCGCGCGATTCTCGTCGGTTGTATTCCAGTAGCCAGAAAACTCATCCCGCATCAGCACGAACTTGAGCGAGCGCAACCAGCCAACCACGATGGTGGCGGCTGGGCTGTCCTCGGCCATATCGCCATCCCAGTCACGCAGATGTGCTAGTGCTTCACGCTGTTCGTCGCTCGTGGGCCGATAACCAATCAGATGTGGCAGGATCGCTTGCACGGAGCGATCGACCGTATCCATCTGCATAGCGCCGATGCTCTCAACCGAGACCGGGCCCGACCCAAACGCCTCTTCAATCATTTGCGCAATGCGTCTGGCCCGCGCGGGGGACGCCCAGTCTCTGGAAATGAAATAGGGATAACTGGGTCCGACCGGCCGATTGTTGGCGGATACAACGAAATCGCTGGGTGGGTTCAGGCTGTACGGAAGTTCGCCCAGAGGTACGAAATCACTCCATTCGAACTCATCTGTTGAACCCGGCACGGGCATACTACCGTCGCCAACCGGTCGAATCGGAATGCGGCCCGCCACGGCATATCCGATGGATCCGTCCTGGTCGGCGTAAACAAAATTTAAGGCAGGCGCCACAACGTGGTTGAGTGCGCTTCGAAACGACGTGAAGTCTTGCGCATAGCCGAGCGCATAAAATGCCTCATAGGTATTGTCATCTGATGCAAGTGCGGTCCAGCGCAATGCCAACGGGCTTTCATCCAGACCGATCAGATCACTGATGATCGGGCCGTGCCGGGTGCTGCGTACACGCACTTTAACGGGGCGCAATTTTGGTCTCAGAAAGGCAGGAAAATTGGCCTTTACCTCAATGTTCTCCACGCGCTCGACAAACGGCAGCCATTCATCACCCGCACGGTATGTCGACTGATCGGCAGGATTGATTTGCTCGACGTACAAGTCCTGCACATCGGCCATCAGGTTGGTGCCGCCCCAGGCGATGTGCTGGTTATGGCCAAAAATAACGGTGGGCAGTCCCGGCAATGTCATACCCGTGACCTCAAGCTGATCGCCGGTCAAGGAAGCGACATACCAAACCGACGGCATTTGCAGGCCCAAATGTGGATCGTTCGCAAGCAACGCTCTGCCGTTGCCAGTGCGCGTTGCAGACACAGCCCACGCATTGGAACCCACGTATTTTCCGCCCAGACCAAGGCGCTCAAAGGCGTCGTCCAATTGTCCGTTGAGCGCGCCCAAAGCGGCTGTCTGGCCCGCGGCATCCGCGACAATGGTCACTGGTTCATTGGGGTCCGCGTCGGGAAAAAGAATCGCGTAGTGCGCATCGCTGACCATCGACTTGACCACCAGTCGATTCAATTCCTGTTGGTAGTTGCCTGACAGATTTAGAGCGAAGACCTTCATCCAGGCCAGAGAGTCGATAACCGTCCATGGCTCTGGCCGCATACCCAGTGTGCGAAATTCGATGGGCAACGTGCGTGCTTGCGACAACCAGGCGTTCACTCCCTCGGCATACGCCTCCAGCGATACAAGCGCCTCCTCGCCTAAAGTGGGCAGCGCGCGTTGCGCCGACCCATACAGATCCAGCGTGCGGAAGATGATGTCCGAGGGAATATTGTCACGACCCAGAACTTCACTCAGACGCCCCTGAGCGGTGCGTCGTTGCAACTCCATCTGCCACATTCGATCCTGCGCATGCACGAAGCCAAGCGCCATGTACGCATCACGATCTGAGCTTGCGTCAATACTCGGAACACCGCGCAGATCGCGCGTAACGATGACCGGCGCTCCGAACGCCTCCACCACCAACTCCCCGTTTGTGACGGGGAGACTGTCGGCAAGAGAACCCCAAAGGTAGGCGCCGCCAAACAACAGCGGCACTATCACGATCAAAGCGAAACGCACCAGAATCGGCGAGGATGTCAGCGCTTTGTAAACGAGCGACAGCACCTGCTAAACACCCGCGTCCGCGAAACCTGCATGCGTCGTCTGTCCACAGACCGCCGCCATCATGCCTCCACAGCTTCGGCAGGCTCCCGGCGCATCACAAAGTATGGCTCGAGGAACATTGCCAGCGGTTCAAAATGAATCGCCTCTACCCAACGCGATTCCAGATCTTCAATGACATGGTGTTCGCTGGTTAAGTGCCCACGGTTGAAACAGCGGATGACCGGGTGCAGAAATTGACTGCTGCGCGCATCCTGCACGTTCTCACGGTGAATACGTTCGACGCAGAACGGATCGCCTTCTATCGGGTCGCCATATTCAAGCGACACGGTAAACGTAGGTCGGTCGCCATGCGCAACGTACTGCTTGACGTATTCGAGCGGCATTTGTTCACCAAAATGGACGCGCCCGTCATCGTCAAAGTAGAAATAGTCCGCCAAATACCCGGGCTGCTGCCACAGCGCTCCCGATGTGTTGGTTCTTTCCAAAACGTGTTTGGCAAGTTGGGTTGCCGTTGAGTCAAGTACGGTCTCAGGTAGCGCCGCCTTGTCATTGCGGCGGGCAAGAATTTTCTCCAGCGCGACGACGTTGTAACGAAAACCGTGGATAAAGCCCGACGTTGTTTTGCGAAAATCCAGCGAATGGGTCAGCGTGCCGATGAAAAACATGTTCTTGCAGTTCACCGATTCAAATTCCGGCGTCAGCTCGGGAAATTTGCCGCGCGGCGTCAAATCAGGGCGACAGCCTTCGCCGAATATTTGATCGTCCACTCTGAATCCGGCACAGCACAGAATTTGGTCGTAAACCAACGCTTCAACTTCGCCCTGCGCATGCTTGTAGCGGAACGTCACTCGAAATGTGCCGTCGGCCGTTTTTTCGATGCCGTCAACATCCGCATCGATGACGGCGTTCTGGCTTTTGAGTTGGTAGGTGTCCAGGAAGTTATTATTAACGGCTCGCAGATGACCGACGTAGTGCGACTTCCAGGCCATGTTCAAAGAGTTCGGACTCACCACGTGAATCATGGCCGCTGCCGAGACAAGGTGATCCGCGGTTTCGAAACCCGAGTTGCCTTTGCCGATTATCAGAACGCGTTGGTTTTCGAAATCCCGACGATCAACCGACATATCCCAGTAGTTGACGGCATGCTCAATGCCTTTGATATCTGGCGCCATGGGACGGGCAAAACCCGTGCCCATGAGCAGCGTTTGCGCATAGTATTTCTCACCGTCTGCCGCCGTCGCCACGTAACCGTCGCCGTCACGCTCGATGGACGTGATGTCGGTGTTGTATTTGACGTTGAGGTCGTACTTCGATGCGAAATCGTTTAAGTAGTCCACCAGGCGGTCCGCGCTGGGAAAATACTCCTCATCGTAGTCAGTGAATTTAAGACCGTAGTCTTCGGTCCACAGGGAGTTCCAGTCGTGACGCATGTTGAAGTCCGGATGATCCGAACCGGTAAAACGCTTATTGATCGATATCAACGTGCGATGTCGCGGAAACGTATCGAAGAAAGTGCCCGCACCCGGGCCCCTCTCAACGATCAGATAGTCCTGTGACTTTTGCTTAAAGCAGTAACCCATCTGCAGTCCAGCCGGACCGGCCCCGACGACGAGGTATTTGATTCTTTTCACAAACGGCTCCCTAAATTGACAATTTCAAATCCTTCTCGATGGACGGCATCACCGTCCCATCTCCCCGCACCGGCCGTAAGCACTGCCTTACACGACAGAACAAGCGGCAGCGCGGAGCGCAACTCCAAACTTAAGGCAATCGAACTAAAGACAAATGGAAAGAGAGACAACGCTTACGGTTAGACCGCGACAGCAACGTCCTGACAGCTCAACATTCTTTCGAACGCCTGTTGGGCCTTCGACGTAACGTACGGCTCGCACCGTGCATATTTTTGCTTGAAATGAGAGAGCTGAGCCGGTGACATTGGCTTCGCACGCTGATACTGCTCTACCGAGTTGGCGACATCGATCTCAACCAGTTCCTGTAGAACGATGGGTGAAACGCTGACGAAGCACTCGCCAAACACGTCCCACAACCGTGGTTCTGGTTTATCCAACTCGAACGCAAGACCCATACGATCAACCGTACAAAACAGATAAGCGAGGTTTTCCGCCTCATCGCCTATGCCCTGTTGAATACGTGATCGATACGAGCTTTGCGCAGACTGTACTTTGAAGTACTGCGTACCGTAGATGCTGTGAAATAGACCCGCTAGAACAACGTGATCTGGATTACCCCATGCCTTTAGCAGGTCATGTGTGCCGGACAAGTGTTCTCGCAAAGTGCCGGCGCTATGCGCGCTTTCCTTTGTCCCACACTCATCCAGTAACACCACGAGTTCCGGTGGTATAACGCTCATCAACTATCCCCATCCCAAATTGCGTCGTTGAAACGCGATGACTGCCTTGCCGGGTGCAAAAAAACACCACATTCAAGTCAACCATTTCCGACTAACCGTCGCTAAACCTGCGACGTACGTCGGACTCCCCTTCCTTGTCAATCTGTGACGACGAGCCCCCCAGCTCGAACGCACTACTCGTCACAATCAACATCTCTAAATCCAGAAAGCGCGCTTGGCACATGAAAAATCCACTTCATGCGTGTCAGCCTTGCCTGTCCATTGCGAGCGAGTTTCAGGCGAACAAATGAAACTATTTTCGCGTCCGGACCGGTGTTCCCATTACACCGTCTTTGGTTGAGGTGGAGATCCAAATAACGGTTCTCACTTCAACGCCCTAAGACTAAATCGAATCGTTACAAATAAACAACCCCGCTGCGGCAAATGGGCCACAGGATTCCAAAAGTCAAAACAATCTGTGCTAAATGGAACGGCTGAGAAGCCCGACACTTGCTTTGACCAATGCACAGCAATAGAGGCCATTCACCTACAGGGGCCACGGTTTTAGTGAGCCCGAAAGCAAGTCGGCATGCGCCTATCAGCGGCAATTACAGTCGCTGCATTGCGCAAAAAATGCAGAAAAAAAGCGTAGTGTTTTTTTCGTACCCCGGTTCTCGTATCGTACTTTGCGCGTTTCCGTAAATTTGGTAACGCCATTTGATATCGCTTCGATTTAGTTACACGAAAATAGAAATTGGTTTCAATGGATGCTCAAAAATGGCCGAGAATCGTGTCCGCTTGGCCACAGTCGCATCCTCAACAAAACAAAGAGAGGCTCGCGCCGCCATGCTGAGTGATAACGCTGTCTATTGTTCACGCCGAGCTCACCAACCACTACCTAAAACACTATGGATAAAGTCGTTTGGCCGCAT
>JBGCFP010000181.1:0-3497 GCA_045107005.1 Gammaproteobacteria bacterium | reverse complement strand
CAAGCGTCGAGTATCTTGTCCCAGTTCACGCAGATGGCCGGTGTGGTCACGGTACCGCGACCTGAGCGCGTGACACTGCGGCAGATCGAGTTTCTGCCCCTGTCGGACAAGCGAGTACTGGCGATTCTCGTGATCAATTCGAGTGAGGTGCAAAACCGCGTGTTGTTGACGAACCGCGAATACACCCGCGACGAATTGCAGGTGGCCGCGAATTTCATTAACTCCCATTGCGCGGGGATGGAGCTGGACGGCATTCGCGGTGTCATCGTCGAGGAGCTAGAGCGCGCACGATCATCGATGAATCAGGCGATGGTCGATGTGGTGAGTGTCGCACAGGCAGCCATCGAGAGCGGTGCGAAGCCGCAGGGTGAGTACATCATGGCTGGCGAAACCAATCTGATGGACTTCTCCGAGTTGTCGGATGTCGACAAGTTGCGGCGTTTATTTGATGCCTTCAACCAAAAGCGTGACTTGCTGGATTTGCTCGACAGAAGCATCGAAGCCAGTGGCGTACAGATTTTTATCGGCGAGGAGTCCGGTTTCCAGATCCTCGACGACTGCAGCGTCGTCGCATCGCCATATGTGGTCGATGATGAGGTTGTCGGGGTGTTAGGTGTCATCGGCCCGACGCGGATGGCCTATGAGCGTGTTATTCCGGTCGTAGATATCACGGCAAAATTACTCAGCACCATCTTGAATTCCCGTCACGAGACCCAATAGCCAGTTCCAGTTATCAATTTCGGCGCGCCTTGCGCCGGTTTGGACCTTTTTGGAGTGGCAAATGAATGAGTCGAACGGCGATCAGCCGAAGGCCGACGGGGCGCACAACACCGACCCCCACGTAACGATTTCCGACGAGGCCGTGCAGGCGGAAGCCGCGCAGGGCGACGCGGCGGCTGCCGAACCGCTGGCGGCAAACGATGCGCTGGCGGCAGCCGAGGCACGGGCGACCGAGCATTGGGACAAGTACCTGCGTTCTGTGGCTGAGCTTGAGAATGTTCGCAAGCGCGCGCGCAAGGATGTCGAGAATGCGCGCAACTACGGGATCGAAAAGTTTGCGACGGAGTTGCTCGCGGTGAACGACAGCCTTGAAGCGGCCATCAGCAATGGCGCTGAAGCGAGTGCGCAGAGCCTGCTGGAAGGCAGTCAGGCGACGCTCAGGCTGTTGGTCGCCTCGCTGCAGAAGTTTGGCGTGGCAGAAGTGGACCCGACGGGCGCACCGTTTGATCCGCAGCTGCACGAGGCAATGACGATGGTGCCATCGCCCGATGCCGAGCCCAATACCGTCATCGACACGATCCAGAAAGGTTACACGCTCAATGGCCGGCTGATTCGCCCGGCACGTGTGATCGTCGCGGCGCCGCCAGCTTGAAAGCAGCGCCAAGCGTCCCCAAATACTAAGACAACACTATCAACAGGCCGGCCAGACAAAATGTGGGCCGATTCATGAGGAAAGCAAATGGGTAAGGTAATCGGAATTGACCTCGGCACGACGAATTCGTGTGTCGCGGTGATGGAAGGCGACTCTGCGCGCGTCATCGAAAACAGCGAGGGCGATCGCACGACGCCATCAATTGTGGCGTTTACAAAAGACAGCGAAGTATTGGTCGGGCAGTCCGCCAAACGACAGGCTGTTACCAATCCAACGAACACGTTGTTCGCGGTCAAACGTTTGATCGGACGCCGTTTCGAAGACGACGTTGTACAGCGCGATATGGACATGGTGCCGTATACGATCGCAAAAGCTGATAACGGCGATGCGTGGGTTGAGGTCGACGGCAAGAAAATGGCGCCGCCGGAAGTATCTGCACGCGTGCTCATGAATATGAAGAAAACCGCCGAAGACTACCTCGGCGAGACAGTCACTGAAGCGGTTATCACGGTACCGGCATATTTCAATGACTCGCAGCGTCAGGCGACCAAAGACGCCGGCAAGATTGCCGGTCTGGAAGTGAAGCGCATCATCAACGAGCCAACAGCGGCTGCGTTGGCTTATGGCATGGACAAACAGCGTGGCGATCGTACCGTTGCCGTCTACGATCTGGGTGGCGGCACGTTCGATGTGTCGATCATCGAAATCGCAGAAGTCGACGGCGAACACCAGTTTGAAGTTTTGGCGACCAATGGCGATACGTTCCTGGGCGGCGAAGACTTTGACCTGAAAATCATCGACTACCTTGCCAGCGAGTTCCTGAAAGAGTCGGGCGTGGACATCAAGAAAGACCCGTTGGCCATGCAGCGTCTCAAAGAGGCGGGCGAGAAGGCGAAGATTGAATTGTCTTCGCAGCAGCAGACAGAAGTGAACCTGCCCTACATCACGGCAGACGCGAGCGGGCCGAAGCATTTGAATATCAAGCTGACGCGCGCGAAGCTTGAGTCATTGGTGGGCGATTTGATCACCCGCACTATTGAGCCGTGCAAGACCGCATTGAAAGATGCCGGTCTGAAAGTCAGCGATGTGCAGGACATCATTCTGGTCGGCGGCCAGACGCGTATGCCGAAAGTTGCTGAAGAAGTGCAGAACTTCTTTGGCAAGGAGCCGCGTCGTGACGTCAACCCCGACGAAGCCGTAGCGATTGGTGCTGCGATTCAGGGTGGTGTGTTGTCAGGTGACGTCAAGGACGTACTGTTACTCGACGTTACGCCGCTGTCGCTGGGCATCGAGACGATGGGCGGCGTCATGACCAAGCTCATCGATAAGAACACAACGATTCCGGCGAATGCCGAGCAAGTGTTCTCGACAGCTGATGACAATCAGACGGCCGTGACTATCCATGTGTTGCAAGGCGAGCGCGAGCGTTCGGCAGACAACAAGTCGCTGGGACGCTTTGATCTGTCAGACATTCCGCCGGCGCCACGCGGCATGCCGCAAATCGAAGTGACCTTCGATATTGACGCGAACGGTATCTTGAATGTGTCAGCGAAAGACAAGGCGACGGGCAAGAGCCAGAACATTGTCATCAAGGCGTCCAGTGGGCTGTCAGATGATGAGATCGAAGCGATGGTGTCGGATGCCGAAGCGCATGCCGAAGACGACCGCAAGTTCCGCGAGCTGGTAGATGTGCGTAACCAGGCCGATGGCCTTGTGCACGCCACAGAGAAATCGCTCGCAGATCTGGGTGAGAAGGTAGAGAGTGCCGAGCGTGGTGCGATCGAGTCTGCGATTGCTGATCTGAAAACGGCGTTGGAAGGCGACGACAAAGACACGATCGAAGCGAAATCAAAAGCGCTGGCGGAAGCCTCTGCGTCGATGGCACAAAAAGCTTACGAGCAGGCCGAAGCCGCTGATGGCGAAGGTGGCGCGCAGGCGGGCGGTGCAGCAGATGACGTTGTCGATGCGGAATTCGAAGAAGTGAGCGACGACGACAAAAAGTCGGCATAACCGTTAACGCAGCAGATTGGACAAGCCGTTCGTTGGTGCATAACCGGCGTGCGGCTTGTCCGCGTAAAGAACAGACTCAAAGGTGAGCGTGGGCAATGGCAAAACGTGACTATTA
>JBGCFP010000180.1:0-22988 GCA_045107005.1 Gammaproteobacteria bacterium | reverse complement strand
CCCGCGCTCTTCCTCCAGCACCGACGTCATCGCCGACACCACCGCCTCTTCGGTCCCATCGCGCGGCGCTTCATAAACCTTCGTCGCCGTGTCCCGCGACAACGCCGGCAGACCCTTGCGGTCCAGCTTGCCGTTGACCGTCAGGGGCATAGCATCGAGCACCGCGATGGCTGCGGGCAGCATATACTCCGGCAGCTCGCCGCGCAGACGCTGGCGCAGTGCCTCGTCATCGACTTCACCAGTAACAAACGCGTGCAACACAACATCGTCGACGCCACCGACAGCCGCAGGCTGTACGCGCGCGATCACGGCGGCCTCGTTCACTCCAACCTGGCGCGCGAGAACCTCTTCAACTTCACCGGGCTCCACCCTGAAGCCGCGAATCTTGACCTGACTGTCGACGCGGCCGAGAAATTCAAGCTGACCGTCCGTACGCCAACGAACACGATCGCCGGTGCGGTACAGGCGGGTTCCCGGCGCGCAAGGATCATCAACAAAGCGAGCGGCTGTCTCGTCGGGCAGGTTGACGTAGCGACTGGCCAGCGACGGTCCACCGAGCAGCAGCTCACCACTGACCCCCACCCCAACCCGCTGCAACTCGGAACCGCGAACGGTTGCGATGTAGTTGGCCAACGGGCGGCCGATTGGCAATCCGGGCGAATCCACGTCGTCTGGCGTGCCGACATACGCGGTCGCCTCGATGCACGCTTCGGTGGGTCCGTAAACGTTGATCAATTCGGTGTTGGGCAGAGCGGCGAAGATACGCCGCGCCAATGATCCGCTCAGCACTTCGCCGCCAAGCAATAGTGTGCGCAGCGCCAGTTCGCCCGCGGGCGGCTCGGCCAGCATGGCCGCGACAAACGACGGCACTGAGTTGAAGTGCGTGATGCGCTGCTCGCGCAACAGCGACCAGAATTCGGCCGGCCGGAGAAATTTCAAATCGGGTGCAATAACCACAGTCGCGCCGGTCAACAAGGGCACCAGAAGCTGCTCGATCGACACGTCAAAGCCGACGGATATTCCGGCCAGGACGCGCGCACCCGACTCCGTCCGACAGTGCCGCGCATCGCGTGCCCAAGCCAGATTCAAAAGAGCCGAGTGGCTAACTGCGACGCCCTTGGGTCGGCCGGTCGTGCCCGACGTGTAGCAAATGTAGGCATCGGCTGCGGCGTCGCCGGCGAACGCCGGCGGCGTCGGAACATCCTCGGCGACCATGTCGTCGAGACGCTCGACGATGCAGTGCACGCCCGCATCGTCAGCCATGAACGCCAAGCGATCGTCGGGATAGGACGGATCCATCGGCAAATACACGCCACCGGCGCGCAAGATTCCCAACAACGCAATAACCGTGTCGGCGCACCGCGGCATGCGCACGCCTACCACGCCCCCAGGCGTCAGACCGCCGGCTGCAAGATGCGCAGCGACGCGGCCCGAAGCCCGCTCGAGTTCGGCATAGGTTGTTTCGGTCCCATCGACGTCCACGACAGCCACTTGATCGGGCAGTCGTGCGGCGCAACGCTGGAAATGCGCTTCGACACGACCGCTTTCCAACTCGGCTGCGGTCAGCTCAAGCTCGCCAAGCGAATTGAGCTCAGTTCTGGCGACGGTCGGCAGCGATTCAAAGCTGATCCATTCGTCAGCAAGAAACGCCGCCTGCGTGTCCTGCAACAGATCCGCCAGCGCGTCCGGATCGAGCGTGTCTTCAAAATCCGGATTGATGGTGATGCTAAACATGAGCTCACCAGTCGCCGGATCGTCTGTGACGTGGAAACTGATCGGGCAGGCCTCGCGACTATTCACCACACCCATCGCCAATGTGCTATCGACACCCTGTGACGCAGACACGCCCGGCACGTAGGACATGACCACGTCGAACAGACGTGCACTCGCTACGCCGTTGCTTTCAAGCTCGCGGCGCAACACGTCCAACGGCAAGCGATGATGCCGAAGGTC
This sequence comes from Gammaproteobacteria bacterium, assembly GCA_045107005.1. Classification (GTDB taxonomy): domain Bacteria; phylum Pseudomonadota; class Gammaproteobacteria; order Steroidobacterales; family JBCCMA01; genus JBCCMA01. Next base: position 21,035 of record JBGCFP010000180.1, on the reverse strand, counting down.
GCTTGTCGTCTGTTCGCTAAAGGCCTGCAGGCAATCGGAAGCCGACCACCAGGCCTCAAATTCCACGCGCACCGGAATAACGCCGGCAAACATGCCAAGCGTGCGCATTGTGTGTCGGTTGCGACGATGCACCGCCATGCCACACACCACTTCGCTGCGCCCGAAGCGCCGCGCGAGCGCCAGCATTAACAAACCGAACAGTGCGCGCGCCGGCGGCATGTCAAGCTGCTTGGCAGTGGCCTTGAACGCGTCGGTGTTGTCGCAACGGCGAGTCGCGGTGCGCGCGAGTGCGCCCGCCGTGGGCCGCGGCGACAGATCTTCAATCAGAGACGCCGGCGGCGCGTGAAAACGACGCGTCCAATACTTCAAGTCCCGTTCAAAGTCAGCGGACTCGGCGTAGGCCATGTCAGCCTGCAGTGCGTCGACCAAAGAGGTTTGCACCAGCGGCGAATTGCCTTGCCCGGTGGCGCAACGATAGGCGGTTTGCCAGTAATCCAACGCCAGTGCCACCGAAATCGAGTCGGCGATAATGTGGTGAAAGCACCAACCCACATATCGAAACGCGCCACAATCGACAAACAGAATGCGAAACAGCGGCGCATCCCCAAACGGCATGGGCCGTGCAAAAACCTCGGCGATGCGCTCGCGGAACAACTCGTCAGCACGCGCCTCATCGTCGCAATACGCCAGCTCAATGCACTCCAGCGGCAGTGGGGCGTCATCAACCAGCCACTGTCGTGGCCGCCTTGGATCGACGCGCAGGCGCAGCGCATCGTGGTGACGCACAAGACTTTGCAAGGATGCGTGCAGCGCCTGTTGATCGACGTCATCGGTGGTACGAACCCAACCGCCAAGCAGGTAGCCACCTGAGCCAGCCACATGACTGTCGAGCCATACCGACCGCTGGGCCATACCCAGCGGCAGGCCATCGGTGTCTGTTTGTGTTGTCTGGGTTTGCTTGGACATGGTTTTAAACTCGGATCATCAGCCTCTCAGAGACGGCGCGCGTGTTGCCACGCGCACCGTTCACAAAAGCGCTAACAGGCCGACTGGTTTTGCCTCAGGCGACCCGCTCAGCTTCCGGCTGCGCCGCACCCGCTGCGGCCGGGGCATCGCCCGCGGCCACGCCCAGGATTTTCGCCACGGAATCGACCACCGCGTTCAGTGACTCGGCGCTGAGCAACTGCATAACAGGAATAGCCTGACCGACGTCACGTTCCAGCGATGTCGCCAACTCGACCGCCATTAGCGAGTCGAGCCCGAGCTCGGCCAGCGGTTGCTGAACGTTGATCTGGTTGGCTGACATGCCGAGGATGCGTGCGGTGCTTGCCACCACCCGGTCGCTGATAAACGCGCGCTGCTCGGCGCGCGGAATCGACTTGAGCAAATCGGCCAGCGTTTCCTCGTTCTCAAGAAGCGACATTGCATCGCTGGGCACAATGGGCAAGAAGCGCGGCACGCGCGCTGCCGGCAGCATTTTGTGCAGTTGCTTGAGATCAAAGCGCGCCACACTCACGCGCGTAGAGCCAGCGGCCACCACGCGCCCGAGATCTTCCAGCGCCTCCCGTGCCGGCGTAGCGTCCAAGCCCGTGCGGCTCTTGAGCATGTCGCGTACATTTTCGTGACGCGTGAGGAAGCCGGCATCGGCAATCGCACCCCAGCCGACGGACAGGGCCGGCCGCCCCTGCGCACGACGGTGTTGCGCCAGCGCATCCAGGTACAGGTTCGCTGCCACATAAGCGCCCTGACCGGGGTTACCGACCACCGCCGAAGACGACGAATAAAGAACGAACAAATCGAGTTCGTCCTTAAGCGTAGCCTCGTGCAGGTTATGCGCGCCGACCATCTTGGCACCAAATACGCGCTCAAGCTGCTCGCGCTCGATGCTCATGATCGGCGCATCCTCGATGACGGCCGCAGAGTGGATGACACCCTTGAGCGGCGGCATGCCGGTGCGGATCGTCTCCAACATTGTGGCCAACTGCTGCGCGTCGGACACATCGGCAGCGAACGCGCGTACCGTAATGCCCTTGCCCTCGAATTCGGCGATCGCCTCGATCGCCTCATCCCGTGTCGCGCCACTGCGCGACACAAGCGCCAGCGAATCCGCACCCTGCTCGACCAACCAGCGAGCGGTCGACAGACCAAAGCCGCCCAGACCGCCAGTGACAAGGTAGGTACCGCCGCCCGTGATCGGCGTCGTAGCACGCACGACTGGCAAGCTGGAGAACGCGTCTGCCTGCAGTGAGACCACGAGCTTGCCTACGTGCCGCGAACGCTGCATCGCACGGAAGGCTTCGGACGCACGCGAAATCGGTACGACTTGATGTGGCAGCGGGCGCAAAGCACCGCTTTCAAACTGCGTCATCATGCTTGTGAACATGTTTTGCGCCAGCTCGGCGCGTTCGATCAGAAGCGTGTCTGCATCAATCCCGAAGTAAGAAATATTGTTGCGGAACGGGCGCAGGCCGATACGGCTGTTGTCGTACAGGTCACGCTTGCCGATCTCCAGGAAGCGCCCAAACGGCCGCAGGCAATTCAGATTTTTGAGAATCGCTTCACCGGCCAGCGAGTTGAGCACAACGTCAACGCCGCGACCATCGGTCAATGCCATCACGTCATCGGCAAACTGCAGCGAGCGCGAGTTCAACACGTGGTCAACGCCCATAAGCTCCAGCATGCGACGTTTGATCGGCGAGCCCGCCGTCCCGATTGTTCGCGCGCCCTTCAGCTTGGCTATCTGCAGTGCCGCAAGCCCAACACCGCCGGCGGCGCCGTGAATCAGTACCGTTTCTCCAGGCTGCAGCCGCGCCAGATAGTCAAGGCTGTACCAGGCCGTCAGGAAAGTGGTCGGCACAGTCGCGCCTTCGGCGAAAGACATGTTGTCGGGCATCCGCGCCACCGACTTGGCGGCGGTGGTCACGTGCGTGCCGAAACACGACGACGCAAACGCCAGCACCCGATCGCCCGGGGCGAGGTGCTCAACACCCTCGCCCACGCCGACCACCGTGCCGGCGCACTCCATACCGATAGTGGCCCCGGAGAAGCCGTGTTCTACCGCCTCCTCCGGCAGCATGCCCATGCACCACATAACATCGCGAAAGTTCAGACCGGCCGCCTTGACCTCAATCTCAACCTCACCGGAACCGGGCTTGCGCCGCTTGAGCTCGCGCAGATGCAGCGAGTCGATGCCGCCTTGCGGTACGAAATCCAAAGCGAAACTCTCCGCCTTGAGACCCGCATCGCGCGCCTCGTCAGCCAATGAATTGATGCGCTCGCGATTGACAAAGCGATAGCCGTCAACAATCTGGACTTCGGTCTCGATGTCGCGGCGGCGCAGCTCGTCGGCAAGCCAGCTGGCCACCTCGCTCGAGCCCTCGGCAGCGTGCAAATCCACGCAACGCACGTCCAGTGCGGAGTGCTCGTTGCTAATAACGCGACCAAGCCCGAACAGTCCCGCTTCGGACGGGTTCAGGGGACCGTCGCCAAACGCCGTGCCGAACGCACCGCGGGTGACCAGCGTCAGGTTGCACTCGCGGTCATCGCGCGCCGTCTCAAGCGCCGCCACCAATCGTACGGTGGCCAGCGCGCGTGATGACTGTGCTTCAAGCAGAGAACCTTCCGCGCCGGCCGGTGCTGCCAACACGACTACGTACTCCGACTTGTCGCTCCGCAGTTGCGCAATCTCGCGCTCAAGCGGTGCATCGCCAGCGGGTTCCTCACCCGTCTCGACATCGTCGACAAGACGCGCCAGGTCACGGCAAAAAACCGTATGACCCGCCGCTTCAAGCGTTTGCGTAAGTCGGGCCGCAAGACCATCCGGAGCCTCGGCGAAGATGGTAAAGCGACTGGCTTCATCAATGGTTACCGCGGCGTCTTTCGGGCGACGCGCCGGCGCGTGGGCCAGCACAAAGGCGGCGCGCTCATTACCCGCGCGAACAATGCGTTCAAAACCGGCTTGCTCAAGCTGGTTTTCATCAAGCCCGCCTCGACGCTCGGACAGCAATTGCTCGGCGTAACGAGGTGCCAGTGCTTTCACCATCAGCAGCGCCTGATCAGACATCACCTGAGACAGCGCCTCCAGTGACAGCGACGACGCATCGTCAAGCACAGCGGGATCAGTGACGAGCACCAGATCAAAGTACGCGTCAGGGATACCCTGCTCCGCGAATTCAACGTCGCGATCCAACGTCTGGCAACGCAGGAATTGATGTCCGGCGAATCGCTTATCCGCTCGCGCGATGAGCGTTTCATCGCTGTCGGTGAAGACGTAATCCGTGCGTTGCGTCGGCAACAGCGCCAGAATCTGGCTCGTCAGCCCGCCGTGACCACCGCCAATTTCGAGAATTCGCAGTGGCCGATTTTGCGGCCACGCGCTCACCATGTTCGAAATCAGACTTCGCATCAGCACATTAACCTGAGCAGCCGACGGCGACGTGTCGTCGAGCTGCGCCAGCAGTGCGTCGCTCGGCGGCGGACATTCTTGCCCGCGCAAACGTTGAGGCAGTGACTCGCCAGCCTCGGCCAAGCTGAGCAGCTCGGCCTGGCACGCCGGGTGCGCTGTAAACGTTTCGCGCCATAGAGTTTGCGCCGACTCGCGCTCGGCTGCGACAAACGACCACAGGTCACCGTCACGGGCGACCATGCCGGCCGTCTCAGCCACGGACAGCACGTGCTTGAGCAGGCGGCCCTGCGCGCGCCCGATGCGCGCGTGGCGCGCGAAGTCTGCCAACGTGAAAGTGTCGGTCGGCGGGCGCAGCTCGTCGAGCGCGTCAGCAATGTAAAGCGCTATGAGGCGCTCCAGCACACTGTTGATCGACAACGGGATCGCGGCAGCGACCGACTCTGCCAAGACATGCGCCTCGGGCACAGGGGTCAACGCACCATGTCTTACCGAAGCGGTATCCGGACGCCACGACTCCACAGTCAATGGCGATGTCGCCGCACCGGTCAGGTTGGCCTTTTGACAGCGCGCGTGCGTCACCGCCATGAGCAGGCGCCCTTCGGGATTGTAGATATTCAGGTTGCACAATACTGAGCGGCCCGATTCCCGCAGGATCTCGCAGTGGCAGAACACTTCGGGCGGCAAAGACGCGTAGCTGCGCATGCGCTCAAACGACACCGGGATCACACTGACATTGCGCTGATCGAGTTGCGCAACTAGCGGAATCAGACTTTGCAGGCAGCCGTCAAAGATCGCCGGGTGCGATCGATAGGCGGCCAGCGCGGATTCATCATTCAAGTAATCAAGCTGCACCCGGGCCAACGATTCACGCTTCTCGGCATCTTCAGCGCTGAGCCAGACTTGCTGAATACCTTGAAACATCGGTCCGTATTCGAGACCGCGACGCGTGGACTCACGATAGTGTTCCTCGGCGCCGACATCCACTGGCAAACGCGCGCGCAGGTCACCGAGGTCGATCTGCGCTGCGGCGTGCGCGTCGATCGCGCTAATTCGGGTGCGCACGTGCACCTGTTGGTCCATCGAAGAGCGATCATTGCGCGAGCTTATTTGTGTGGTGCCGTCACGCGCATCGATCACCGTCTGCAAAATCGGATCGGCTTCATCACTCAAGACCAAGGGCCGCAAAATAGCGAAATTTTCCAGATCGATGATCTTATCGTGGCCGTGCTGCTCAAGCGCTGCCGCCGTCGACAGCTCCATGTAACCTGCCCCCGGGAACAGGACAGAACCTTGCACAACGTGATCCTGCAGGAACGTTTGCAGGTTTTTGTCGATCGGATTCTCCCAGGTCGCATCTTGACTCGGCAGGCGCGCACCAAGCAGCGGGTGGTCTCGCTCCGTCGGGAAGAAGCTGTCCGGCAAACCAACCGCGCCACGCCAGTGGCGCTCGCGTTGCCACGGATAGAGGGGCAGGCGCGGACGCAGCGCTGGCTGCACAAACAGCTCATCAACCGACGCAGCCCCGTGCGCATGCGCCGCGGAAATAGCCGTGGCGATGTTGGCCGTATCCGACTCAGGGCCGTTCTTGCCCGGTCGTCGCAGCGTCGGCAAGGAGGCGACAACGGCGCCCTCCGCGCGCGCGGATTGCGCGATGTAATCCTTGATGACCGGGTGCGGGCCGATCTCCACGAACAAACGGACGTCCTGCTCTTTCATGGTGTTGGCTACGGCCGCGTGGAACTCAACAGGCTCGCGAACGTTGTCGTACCAGTATTCGGCGCCGAGCTCGGCACCGGCCTTGCTGGCTCCGGTCACAGTCGACACAAACTCGATATCGCCGTTCACGGGTGCAAGCCCGGCCAGATCGCTGACAAGCTCGTCGCGAATCTGCGTCATAACCTTGGTGTGGAACGGATAGTTAAGGTTCAGAAGGCGCGCGAATTTACCGTCTTCGGTCACGCGACCCACCAGTGTACGCAATGCCAGCTCATCACCCGCCACCGTAACGGCGCTCGGGCCATTGACCGCCGCCAGCTCCACCCAACCGTTGCAATCTTCGATGTACTCCGCCGCTGCCTCGGCGCCGATACCCAGCGCCGCCATTTTGCCCTGACCTGCCGTGGCAGCCTGGGCGCGCGAACGGTAGTAGATGACGCGCGTGGCCTCTTCCATCGACAACGCACCGGAAACGCAAGCCGCAGCCACCTCACCAACGGAGTGGCCGAGCACCACGTCCGGACGCACATCGGCCTGCTCAAGAATGCGTACCAGGCCCATCTGCAGAGCGAACAGCAGCGGCTGCGCGACCTGAGTATCGTCCATGCTGCAATCCTCTTCCGGCTTGGTCATCTCTTCGATGAGTGACCAACCTGCCAGCGGGACAAAACAAGCATCGATCAACTCAATCTGCTCGCGGAACAACGGATTTTCAGCCATCAGTTCGCGCCCCATGCCCCACCACTGCGGCCCGTTACCGGAAAACGCAAACGCGCAGTTGACGTGGTCAGAATCCGCCTCGCCGACCGCGACGCCAGCGCGATCCTCATCGGCCAGCCAACCTTCCAGCTTGTCCGCGGCGTCAGCCGCGGTGGTGGCGTCCACTACCAGGCGCAAGCGCAGCGTCGCGCGGCACTTCGCAGCACCATGGGCGATTGTGGCAAAATCCGCATCCGGCTCGCGCAGCAACGCGACGTATGCCCGCGCCAGTTCCTTCAGAGCCCCTTCTGAACTGGCTGAAAGAAGAAAGAATGGGGGGGGCGGCAGCGCCTGCTGCGGTTCTGCGGGCCGCCGGTATTCTTCGACAATGGCGTGCGCATTCGTCCCGCCGAATCCAAATGAGTTCACTCCCATCACGCTCGGATCGTTCTGTTCGGGCAGCGCAACGGGCTCGTCGACCACGCGCAGCTTCCAACCGTCGAAGTCAATTTTAGGGTTTGGCGTATTGAAGTGCAGATTGGCCGGCAGCTCGCGCTTGTCGAGCGCCAGCAGCACTTTGGTCATCCCTGCGATGCCCGATGCGGGCTCGAGATGCCCGATGTTCGATTTAACCGAGCCAATCAGGCACGCGCTGCCATCTGCGCGCGGCTCACCCAGAACGCGACCGAGTGCGCCGCATTCGATGGGGTCACCGACCGACGTACCCGTGCCATGCGCTTCAACGTAGAAAACGTCCTCAGGCGCAATGTCCGCAGACCCGTAGATATCCTTAAGCAACGAAGCCTGTGCATCACCGTTTGGCATCGCAAGGCCCATCGTGCGGCCATCCGAATTGATGCCAGTCGCGCGTATCACCGCACGGATATCGTCGTTGTCGCGCTCCGCTGCCGCAAGCGGTTTAAGCAGAACTAGACCACCGCCTTCAGAACGCACGTAGCCATTACCGCTTTCATCGAAGCTCTTGCAGCGACCGTCCGGTGACAACATGGAAGCACGGGAGAAGCCAAGCCACGGACGGATATCGCACAGCACACTTGCGCCGCCAGCCAGCGCAGACTCGCACTCACCGCGGGAGATCGCCTGACAGGCCTGATGGATGGCAACCATGCTCGACGAGCACGCTGTGTCGATAGCCTGACTTGGTCCGTGCAGGTCAAAAACATAAGACAGGCGATTTGCAGCGATGCTGAACGACACACCAATGTTCGAGTATGCGTCGGGCCAGCCGGCACCCGACATTTGCGCGTAGTCGTTGCTGCTGATGCCAACGTAGACGCCCACGTCGCGGCCCGCCACAGCGCGCGGCGATGTTCCCGCGCTCTCAAACGCTTCCCATGCAAGCTCGAGCAATAGACGTTGCTGCGGGTCAATCTGCCTCGCCCCACGCGGTGAAATGCCGAAGAAGTCAGCATCAAAACCGTCGACCTGATCGAGCATCCCGCATGCACGCGTGTAAACGCGCCCATCCCGCTGGCTATCCGGGTTATGCCAACCCAGATCCCAACGCTGGCCGTCGACGTCGCTCACGGCATCGCGACCACTACGCAGCGTATCCCACAGCGCCTCCGGAGAGTTGGCGCCGCCGGGGAATCGGCCGCTAAACCCAATCACCGCTATCGGGTCGATTTTGCTAACCGTCTTTGACTGCAAAAAGGGCGTTACTTCTGGAATTTTCTTGGACATCGAGCGAGTGCTCCCTAAATCATATAGCTTGTAGTCAGCCTGTTCGGAATGTGCCGCCTCGATCATCTGGATCTCGGCAGCTGCCTTATTTTTCTGTGCCGCGCTGCCGCCAGCGCTTAGTGCCGACATAAAAACAGTCAGTCGATGCAACGCGAAGCTTCACATGCCCTACTGCCCACGCTCACGGGCGGTCGAGCTGCTTCGTACGCGTCTCACTACTAAGTAGAGCGATTAAGACGTGCACCTTGCTGCTATTACGGAACTCATCTTGTCAGCCGGTTTACTCTTGGAACCGGACCACGCTTCGACTCTCGGATCGGAGTCCTGTGCATTGCGGACCCGAAAACCCGCCGTGCCATTCGTTCGCATTCTTGGGCAAACGTTCGCGGCACTTAACTAAACTCGCGCTCGAATTAGCGCAGTACGGTGTGTTCGTTCAGAACATCTTGTCATGTTGATAATGACCTCATGTGCTCCGCGACAACAGGCCATGGGCGGCCAAAAACAGGTTCAAATCGGCCACGCGGCGCGTTGCCACAATCCGTTACAGTTTTTACGCCGTTATCCAATGCGATGCTTGAAGCGTTTTGCACTGCAATGGCACAGTGAAAATGATTTAGTGCGTACGCCACCGCTGTCATGATTGCAGGACTCGCCATTACGCAAAGCCTGTTGCGCGCTACTGCCGCGCTCGAGGCCTGGTTAACAAAACGACGAAAATTGGCCAGACGTGAAAGACCAGTGACCGGGCTCGCATTTTTCAACGCTTCGTTTGCAATCCCGCTGATGATTCGGAGTCCACTGGAGCGCGGACAATGCGAATGAGTATCTTGGTCAACGCTCCAAACTTAATTCGCCAACCGCGTCCATGCGGGCGAGATTTGAACGCTGATTATCAAGTTCGGCAAGTATCTCGCCGTTCAACATTTGAAACTCGGCGGATTCGAACAAGGATCTTGACGTAATCCGGGATTTTGTGAGATCCGCGCAGCCGCCGAGCTCACGCCACGCGCGCAGGGCCTTCATCGCTCCAGCTATATCGCCCATTGCTACGAAAAACCAGGCGTCCATCAGACCGATGCCTCGCCAGCGATAGCGACTTGTTGAGGGCAGCAGCTTGAGGACTTTTTCTGTCAGCTTTTCCGCTTTTTCTTTCTTGCCGCACAGGTGCAAAAGCGTAGCGTAGAGGATCTCCAGCTTAGACAAATTGTCGTGGCCGTTACTGGGTGGCGCAGCCCGCGTAAGTTCTGGATATACCGCCTCCAAAAGATCTACAGACAACTCCGGATAAGAGTAACGCGCATCAAAGCCATTGAGAAACAGAAGGTCGTGCCACGGATCGACAACTACCCGTCCTTCCTTGATCTGTTCAAGCACGGACCTTTCCGCCTTATCATCGCCGTGAATTCTGTGCAGTTTGAGACGGACCATATGAGAAAGCGCGTTATCCGGAATTAGCTCAAGGTATCGTTCGTAAAACTGTTCTGCCTTGTCCAACTCTCCAAGATCCTCGTATTCCGAACCCAGAAAAAAAACCGTCCACGGCACGTTCGAATCGAGGCTTAGAGCTTGTCGATAAAACTTGATCGCTGCATCGTGCTGGTAAAGGTTCCACGAATAGAGCTGACCCAGCGCCTGGCGGGCAGGACCGTATCTCGGCGCAGCGTCTATAGCCGCATTGAGAACGGTGCGTGAGTCGTCAAAACGCGCCATACCCATCAACACCTGGCCCAGTTGCGTCAGCGTATGGTGGTTCTGCGGATCCAGCAGCCTGGCCTTGTTCAGTAGCAACAGCGCCTGTTCATGCTTTTCGCACTCCCAGCTTTTGAAAAACCCGAACATTCTCAGCGCAGTCGGATTGTTGGGTTTAAGATCAAGTGCTTTTTGGTAGGCTTTTTCGGCCGCCTCAAGATTACCGCGAATTCGCTCGAGATATCCCAATGCCTCGTAGGCCTCCCCGAGTTCCGGTTTCAACATGAGCGCCCGCGTGATCAGAGGTTCGGCCAACGCGTTCTGATCTGCAACGGGCAGCCCGCCGAAATGCACCTTTTCCAACAGAGCCAAAGCAAGCTGGGCATGAGCCTCCGCAAATTCCGGGTCCAGATCAATTGCTTGCTCAAAGTGCCGAATCGCCGAGCTGAACCCCTCGGAAGTGGCCAGACCATAACTCACCCGCCCCCGAAAATAGGCTTCCAGCGCAGCCATGTTACGGGTGGGTGTCCTGACGAAATCCTGCTGTTCACGTGGCGACAATACCGCTTGCAGATTGTCAGCCACCGTCAGCGCGATTTCACTCTGGATCGCAAAAACATTCTCGGCGGTGAGTTTCCGTGTGTAGATCTCCGCCCAGATATGCTCGTCCTTTTGTGCATCGATCAACTGTACATTGATGCGGACTTGGTCACCGGCGCGCTGCACGCTGCCTTCAATGATGTTTGCCGCATGCAACTCGCCCCCGACGTCACGCATACTCTTATTGCTTCCGCGGTAAGCCATGACAGAGGTGCGGGAGATCGTCGTCAGCTCCTTTACCTTGGAGATATGAGTGATCAGTTCGTCGTGAAACCCGTCCGTGAAATGAGCATCGTCTTCCCGACTACTGCGATTCTCGAATGGCAGTACCGCGATTGAATTGGGCCTCAGGCAATCACCCTCGTCGACGGCACTCACGCTTGGCTCGCGCTTGGCGAGGATATTTCGGGGGTTCGCGCTTGCCGCAGCAGACTGTGACTGGTGACCGGCGGAGTCGAACTCTCTGACATCGCCGACGAACTTATAACCGCGGCCCCGGATCGTCTTGATGTGTTTTTGCTGTACGCCATCATCACCCAGAATGGCGCGCGCAAGTTTGATGTCGTTACTTAACGTGCCATCCGCCACCAGGCGACCGGACCACACACCATCCAGCAACTGATCGCGCGTCACCACTCGGTCACGGTGACGGATCAGAAAGACCAGTAGATCGAAGACCTTCGGCGTAACCGGGACGGGCTGCCCATCTCTCGCTATCGAGAAACGTTCGGTATCCAGCTCAACGCCGGAGAATTGGAAGATCATGGGAAGCGATGCTCGGGCGACGACGGATTTGGGGCACGTTGGCACAAAAAAATATCTGGAAAATAGATAATCCTAGACTCCCGCTACGCGCGCAACTTGCCGGGTTGCTAGCCTTTTAACCGTTGAATATACAGCGGTTTGGCTTTCAACGGCTGTTTCCCATTTTGTATCACCCGCACCGGGAGCTGAATAATGAAAACAATCCTTACCCTTTTCGCACTGGCAATATTGGCCAGCGGCTGCTCATCGTCGCCAGTCCTGCAGGAGCCAGCCGCGCTGGATTTTGGTGATTCGACTTCCCAGACATTGACCACCAGCGCCTGGAACGCGCTGGACAAGGGAAACTACATGAACGCCATCGCATACACCAAAAGATGTGCCGAGCTGTACGGGGAAGAAGCAAGAAAGATGCAGGCGTCACTGAACGCCAAAGCGCACATCGACAAGGTACATGACTACTGGGCACTGAATGACGTGGGTACCAGCTATTTCATCATGGGTGAGGCGCTTACCAAATTGGGCAAAAAATCCGACGCAGTGGCCGCATTCAAAGTGGTCCGGGACGAACTGTCTTATGCCCAGGCTTGGGATCCGAAGGGTTGGTTCTGGTCTCCAGCCGACGCCGCCTATCCGAAAATCGAAATGCTGAGTGGAGACTTTTAATTATGCCGTTGCGTCAGCACGTTGTCTGTTTGGCAATCATGGCGTTGATAGCTATGTGGTCTGATCAAGTACACGCCGATTCAAACGCGGCGCCTGACAATACGCACGTCACAGTGCTAGAGCACACGGACGGCTCTTTCGCCCTGCTGCGCAACGGCAAACCCTACGTGGTCAAGGGTGCCGGGACCGGAAGTGGGCAAGGGTTGCGGCCGGGTAGTCTGGCTATGCTGGCCGAATCAGGAGGCAATTCGATCCGAACCTGGGGCATATCGCAGCTCGAGCATTTGATCGACGGTAAGAATTTGCTGGACCGCGCGCATGAGCTTGGCATCTCCGTTTCGGCCGGATTGTGGGTCCAACATGCTCGACACGGCTTCGACTATGGCGATACCGCGAGCATCGAACGACAACGCAAGCAACTGCGAGATGCGGTGCTCAAATACATGCATCACCCTGCCCTTCTGACGTGGGGCCTCGGCAATGAAATGGAAGAGTTGTGGGGACCTGGTGAAACCGACATTCGCATCTGGCAGGAATTGAATCATCTCGCCGGTATGATCAAGGAGCTGGACCCCCATCACCCGGTGATGACGGTGATTGCCGGATCAACGCCATCCAAGATCAAGGCCATACAGGAGCACTATCCGAATCTGGATATCCTGGGGGTCAATGCCTATGCCAGTGCAGCTGGCGTCGGGCAGCGCTTGCTCGATTCGGGTTGGCGCGGCCCGTATATGTTGACCGAGTACGGCGTGACGGGACCTTGGGAAGCGACGACCACGACGTGGGATGCGCCGATCGAACAAGATCCAGGCACAAAGGGTGGAACATCTTATTCGTCTTACAAGCTGGATCGTGATAACAATATTGGACGCACGCTCGGGTCTTACGTTTTCTTCTGGGGCAGCAAGCAGGAGGCCACGGCTACCTGGTTTGGCATGTTCCTGCCGTCCGGAGAGAAGCTGCCCCGGGTTGACGCAATGGCCTATGCCTGGTCAGGAAGTTGGCCGGAGAATCGTGCGCCCAAGCTCCGCTCGATGACATCACCGGTCGCACTCAAAAAGGTAAGAACCGGCTCCCTTTCCTATGCCGAAGTCGACTGCATCGACCGCGAAGGCAAAGATCTGAAGTACGTCTGGGACATCCGAGCCGAAAGTACAGATCGGGGCGTCGGTGGCGATCCGGAAGCCATCCCGCCATCGTTCCCCGGCGCGATTAAAAAGGGCCAGGGCACAAATCGAATCGAGTTCAGGATACCGAAGCAACCTGGCGCTTATCGCGTGTTCGTGACAGCGTACGACGGGGACGGTGGCGCCGCGGCGCACAACCTGCCTTTTATTGTTGAACAGTAACCGCGTCCAGAACGGTCATTCCAATCCTTATCGTGTCGCTGTCGGACCGAACCAGAAGCGCCTTTAGCCATCGTGGGTGTCTCGCGGGAATTTGGAAGAGGTTTTGGTGGTGGTGGTGGTGGTGGTAACGGATGTTGATGCTGACCCGATGCCGAATGGCTGGCCGGGCGACGCACACCACCTACCACAAGGTCTGATCAATTGAATTCGTTGGTGTATTCTTCGCTGGCATCTGGTTTGGAATAAGAATAATGACAATCAACTGGGTTCTCGCTGAAAGCTCGCGTATGCGCTATGCGGCTTGCTCTTCTATGTATTTTGCGCAGGGTATCCCTTACGGCCTGATGAATATTGCCGTGCCAGCGTGGCTGGCAAGTCAGGGCGTTGGGGCGGCACAAATCGCTTCCTTGCTGGCCGTCATCATCCTGCCCTGGGCCTTCAAGCTGTTGTCCGGGCCGCTCATGGACCGGTACCAGTTTTTGCCGATGGGCAGACGCCGTCCGTGGGTGCTGGGTGCACAGCTTGGCATGACCTTATCATTTTTCGGCCTTATTCTGGTCGATAACCCGGTCGAACAATTTAACCTGCTCGTGGCACTCGGCCTGCTTATTAACGTGTTTGCCGCGACACAGGATGTGGCCGTCGACGGCATGGCGATTGAAGTGACACCTGTGAATGAACAGGGCCGCCTGAACGGATTCATGGTGTTCGGCAAAGCGATTGGCTGGGGCGTTACGTCAGCGGTCACCGGCACCATGCTGGTCAAGTACGGTCTGGGTGTCACAGCCGTCGCCGCCGCGGCCGTACAGGCTGTCGTGTTGCTCGGCTTTATGCTCACGACCGAGCGCCGTGGCGAACGTCGTTTGCCGTGGACCTCGGGTGAGGTCATGTCCGAGCGTCGTGGCAAAGCGTCGTTCGGGAATCTGTTCAAAGGCTTGAACAAAGTGCTCTGGTCGAGGGTTAGCCTGATCGTGATAGCGATCATGCTCATTGATGGCTTTATTAGCGGTTTCGGTCACGCGCTGATGCCTATCGCGGCAATCAAACTGTTTGGCTTAACGACGCCGGAGTGGTCGAATCTGGTGGCCATCATGGGGTTGGCGGGGGCCGCTGCAGCCCTGATTCTGGGTCCGCTGATCGATCGGTTTGGCCCCAAGGGCATGTTGATTGTAACTATCTCACTGGTTGCCCTCCACGCATTCACACTCGCCGAAACACAGCACCTTTGGGAGAACGTGACCTACGCCAAAGTGATGCTGGCCGTGTGGGTCATGCTTGGCCCTTTGACGATGGTATGCATGATTGCACTGGCGATGACTATTTGTAACGGCGGTGCGTCCGCTACGCAATTTGCCATCTACATGTCGCTTGCCAATCTCGGCGCCTCGGCCGGCTCGAAGACCTACGGCACCATCGCCGAGCAAACCTCCTACGGCGACGCCTACTTGCTGCTTGGCGCCGTCACCGCCGTAATGGTCGCGGTGATATTTTTGCACCGGCCCAAAATGGAGCAGCGAAAAGATCGCCAACGCGCCCCGAGCTACTCTGTTGGCGTGGCCACCAGTGGCACGGGCTTGTATTTTTCCGGCGCGATGCGTTGCCCCAAATGCCGTTCGGATATGCAACAAGTGTTGATTGATGAGATCGAGGTTGATCGCTGCTCGAGCTGTTACGGCTTGTGGTTTGATAATAGCGAACTCGGTCAGCTGACCAACAAGGAGGCGGCCGCGGTGCTCGACATAGGGAGTGTAGCCACCGGCAAGACCCAGAACAAAATCGACAACTATCGCTGCCCGCGCTGCGCTGGCGCGATGAACAAGTTGTCAGACCCCGATCAACCGCATATCTGGTTTGAGCAGTGCGATGCGTGCGAAGGGTCGTTTCTCGACGCCGGCGAGTTGAGAGATCTGGCTACGGTGACGGCGTCGGATTTCTTTAAGCGGATCTTCACGGGCAAAAGGCTGTAACCGCGCAGGTTATCAATGGCAAAGGTGTCCAAACCGGTCGCTTGATAGCTCCAGTCAAGAAGCAGAAATTCAACGCCCTGGAAGGTCGCGGAGTCGGTGGCCCAGATGCGATCAACGCTGGTGACAGGGTGCCACTACGGCCTACAGAGAGGTTGCCCTTTCAATTTCCATGCCGCGCACGGCTTTGCGCAGCGCGGGTTTTTACGCGTGAATTTCCCCATATTGCATAACCTACGATTGCTTCCCCGACCAATCGTCGATGTCACCGGCCAACACTTCATTGAGCTTGCTAGCCAGTGCGCTTTGTGAGAACGGTTTCGCCAGAAACGGAAACGGCATGTCCGAGCGATCAACGTAGCCGGACAACAACAAAACGCGCACGGACGGCCAGCGCTCGCGCACCACTCTCGCCAACTCAACACCGTTATAGCTGCCAGGCATCACGACGTCGCTGATCAAAAGATCGGGCACATCGGATTCGAGCATTGACAACACCTCGTCCGTATCGCCGGCCGTAAGGGTTTCGTGGCCCATATCACCAAGCATACGCGCCAACATGCTTGCGACCGCGCGGTTGTCATCGACCAGCAAAATGCGCAAATGCGCCTTGGCCGACAACAAGTTTTCGCTCTTGACCAGATCGCCATCGTCTGCCTCCGCTGGCGGCAGACCCAAACGCACGAGCGCTCCGTTGCCCGGCGAACTCTCAATCGAAATATAGCCACCCGACTGATGGACGAACCCGTGTACGGAACTCAAACCCAGACCCGTCGCCACGGCCGATTTCTTGGTTGAATAGAATGGCTCACTGGCACGTGCGATCGCCTCCCTCGTCATCCCGCAACCAAAATCCCGGACGTCGATGCACACGTGATCGCCGGTCTCGTTAGTCGAGCCACGCAGCCTGATATCGATCTGACCGCGACCGTCAGACGCATCGCGCGCGTTGCTAAGCAGATTGATGATCGCCGTCGTCAGAGGCGCGCGATCGACTTCCACCAACGCCGGCTCGCTCACGATGTTCAGAGTCATGTCGTCGCCGACCGTCTGCTGCAGCAGTCGTTGCTGGGACCGTAAGTGTTGTTGCACGTCAAATACCTCGGGGCGCAGCGGCTGACGACGCGCGTAAGCTAACAGACCGTGACTCACTTTCGCACCGGTGTCACCGGCACTCAAAATGGCTTGCGCAAGGCCATGTCGCTCCTCTGTCGACAGATCCGGGTTTTTGAGCAATAGCTCGGCCGCGCCGTTGATCACCGTCAGCAAATTGTTGAAATCGTGCGCCACGCCGCCGGTGAGCTGGCCCAGCGCCCGCAGTTTGTCCTCCGACCCAAGTTTGTTCTGCAGACTGTCACGTTCGCGTTCGCTGGCCAGCCGCTCGGTCATTTCTTTTTCCAATGCTTCATTGCGCGACGCGACCAAATGCTCCAGTTCATCGGCGGCACGCGCTTGTTCATGTTCGACGCGCCGCTGCGTGCGTCGCTCGCGATTGAGATAGCCCGCCAAAATAGTCAGACCAAGTATCGTAATGATGCCGAGCAAAAAAGTGGTGCTCAGCCGCGTACGCTGGCGCAGCTGCTGCTCCCGCGCCTGTGCCTGATCGCGCAGCCTTATGGCAGTATTGACCTCGTTGGCGGTCGCCAGCATCGTCAGTCGCTGCGCGTAGCTCTTCCCTTTCGCCTCCGCTTCCAAATCAATCGCCCGCAAGTTGACGCGGTACGCCGCTTCGAAGTCACTAGACTTGGCCGCAAGTCGGGCAACGGCATACAGCGCATCGAGTTGCTCGGGCCCGCCTGCGTCTTCAAGCGATGCCGCAATCGACCGTGCAAGCTGCAGCGCTTCGTCAGTCCGCGCCTGCGCCTCCAACACGCCCACACGCGCCAGTCGCAATTGCCTCTGACGTGCGACGTTCGACTGACGGTCAGCCAGCGTAAGGCCCGCGTCAATGCTCTCGTGCGCCGCCTGCAATTGACCGAGCGCCAACCTGGCCAGCGCGGTGACGATGTACGCATGCGCCAGAGAATCCGGATCGGCCTGCTCACCCTGAGTAGCCATGGTGCCTTCAAGCGCCGCCAGCGCCTCATCCCCACGCCCCAGCCTAAGCAACGCTTTGGCGCGGTACGTGTGCGCCACCATCGAACGATGCGCACGGCCAGCAGAGTCGGCCCACTGCGCGCCACTCGTGAACGCTCTCAATGCGCTGGCGTAGTCTTCCGACTCCAGCAGCCCCAGCCCCATGTTGAAAGAAATCACGCTACTGATGGAGCGATGGGGCACGCCTTTGGACTGCTCCAGTGCCTGCTGAAAAATCCCGACCGAATCGGCGTACAAACCACTGAAGTGCATGGTCCGCGCCTGGTTAGCCAGGCTGCGGCTCAGCGCGTAGTCACTACCGGCCGCAACGGCTGCGCCGGCGGACTGTGTTGCGTTGGAGTAGGCGTCACGCAGCAATCCACGCAGCGCCGACAGAAAAGAGCCAGCGTCGAATACACGTGCGCGCAAAAAGGGCTGTTCCATATCCAGCGCACGCCCCATTACAGGTTCGCCAATAGCGATAGCGCGCTCCAGATCACCTTCGCGCAGCAACACGGACCAGCGTACGCTGCGCGCGTAGTCGGCAAAATCGCGACCCGCGACCTGTTCGATCTCATCGTCGGCGGGCAGGTCCACCAGAATGGTGCGGGCTTTCTCGGGGCCGTAGTCGCTGGCCCAGATATCGGCGAGTAGCACGCCATTCTCAATGCGCGCCAGCCCGTCGCTAATGTTGAATAGCGCCACCAGTTCGTCGTCGGTCAAATCAAAGCGCGCGGCGAGCGACAAGTTCTGACCCAACGCACTGACTGCTGTCAACAACCAACACGCGCAAGCGAGTGCCAGAAAACCCGAGCGCTGGATACGCTTGAGGATTGTCTTGTCAGGAGATACGAAGTCGAACATTGATTCCAACCACATCCTGCAGGGCAATATTTGTTTGCGTCACGTTACGGCAGAATTCGCCGGCGAAAAAACGCGACGGTCGTGCCTGACCAGAGATCGTTTTTGGGCGTAGGCGGGGCCTCAACGCTCTTGGCGGTGAAAAGATCGCGGCGCGAACAGGTCGGTGAAAAATGTCGTCAAACATCGCCATGGCGCCGACGCGCCTTAACTTGCGCACACGAAGCGGCGTAAGCATCACAATCTCGGCGTTGGCACGAATCAGAGCTTCAAGCTCGCCCATGGGGCGATCGAGGAACCGGCTCGCTCGGAGCAGCAAAGCCGGCAGCGCATAGGCACCAATTTTGCCGTGTTTCTGTTCGAACTGATCCAGACGCGCGGGGTCGTTCTTCAGAGCGTTCAGTTCGTCAACCGGTAGTTTGGAATCAGTACAAAAAACGAGAAGAACGACAGCAAAGACTACCCTGAAACGCTTCGCTGACACGGCGGCATACTCCTTTATTGAGGTCATTGGAGCCCTCTATTGCACTATAGCAGTCACCCCACCGCGTGTCCGAAATCCTGGTTGGCCAGGCACCGGAGTGGCTCCAGACCATCACCAGCGCTCCGGTTTCGTCCGGGAGACGCATCGTGACCAAAACACCCTCCATCGTGTTCATCTTGATCTCGCCAGACCAAGCCCGGAACCGGGCAATCGATTTGTACACGCCTTTTTTATCGCCACATTGCCGGATTTTTCGAGAACCGGCTTGTTGATGGAAGAAAACACGGTGCTATCGCCCATGAGGCACTCGATTGACTGAACCGCCTAAAGTCGATCTCGATAAATTCCGCAGGACGCTCAAACGCGACCAGAATATTAATGGCGTTACGCTGCCTCACGTGCAGTTCGATAGACACAAAAACAAACCCCGCCACAATGGCGGGGTTTGCACCAAAGCTTGCAGCTAGTGCAAACCTCTACGGGGCCACGCCACTTGGGCCAGGGGCGCCGAAAAACGACGCGCGCAAGATGCCCAGGTCGGTCACGTTGACCAGACCGTCGCCGTTCAGATCGGCATTGGCATTGGCATTGGCATTGGCATCGCTGGTAAAGAACACCACTCGCATCAAACCCCGATCGGCCACGTTGATCACACCATCGTTATTGATGTACGACGCTTCCTTGCCTATCGGGGGCTACAGGCAGTCGGGCCGGGGCAGGGGAAGTGCCCTTAAAGCAGTCGGAAATTGTCTGGAAACCCAAACGGTGTATGCGGTGCTCCAATGCCCCTCAATTAAGGCTGCACGGGCGCGCAGGCATGGTGCGGGCTTTGCGTCGGCTAATCTCAACGTCCTGTCGTCCCGTCGCGATTGTGATGTTGCTGCCCATTGGAACGGCTAGGCTCAGCCCATCATTTGTTATGCCCGGTGAACGCCATGCCTCGTTTGCTCGCCATCGCCCTGTGTACATTTGCAGCAACAGCCTGCAGCGTAATGTCCACACCTCGCTGGTATCTCCTGCTCGAACACGATCGCGAAGGAGGTGTCCGGGCCGGGGCAACCGAAAACGTTGCCAATGCAGTGCGCCACGGCTGCCGCATCCGAATCGCGTGGGGTGCTCGGCGTGCAGTCGATGCAACACAAACCATTGAGCACGTGGCCGACGCGAGCTGGATCTCGGTGCTAAACGGGAATCAAATCCGGGCGCATGTCGACGGATTTATGTCAAACCTGGCGGTGTTGGGTGAGCCGCCCGAGAATCACCCGCGTATGGACCGGTTTGGCGGCACGCAAAAAACCGTAATGTGGCGGGCAACGCTACACAGCGATGGCCGTTTCGATGCGATCTGGTACGGTGGTACCGACGGTGAACTCAAAGTACGTATGCCACAGCGTCACCCAATGCGCTGGTTTGCTGACTGCGAGCCCGTGCCTGCGGCGCCTCTATTTCCCGATTCCTGGCGTATGGAGTAGAAAATGGGGGAAATCAGGGGGTCTTGTTGCTAGCAGGGTTAGACAATTATAAAAAGCGAAGGACAACAAAATAATGAGCGCATTCCCACGTTACTTGAGAAACACTCTGAGTATTTTGGCTGTAATGGCCACAACCCACGGCGCGAATGCCGATACCCTTTTCGAATCCGCCGAGTTTGACGCCCCTAACGGCGGATTTTTGCAGATGCAGGGTCCCGAGCAAGGCATGGTTGGCGCACGCTTTACACTTAACGATCCCGCACGAATTACGGGGCTTGGCGGGCTCGTCAGATCAAACGGCGAGGTGTTTGCCGCGATTGTGCCGCTGTCCTCCCCCGTTGCGCTGCCAGTTGGTAGCGTCGAAGAATTAGCGGTGGCGCACGTCGTTTTTTCGCCGGTCAATTTTAGTGACGACACCATCGCTCCGGTCGATATGATTCTGCCCGCAGGTAACTATGCGGTGGTGATTGGTGCCGGCGCATTCGGTGCCACCGGACAGTTCGCCCAACTTGGCTATGGTAACGCGGCGATCCCGAATATCAGCTTTGTTGGTGGCAATCGTTTTGGGTGGTTTGAACGTGC
>JBGCFP010000018.1:0-64239 GCA_045107005.1 Gammaproteobacteria bacterium | reverse complement strand
TTTTGGCGGGCGGCCAAGGGCTCGTTGTACGCCGTCGGTCAAGGTCGCGTTGCGACCGTCGAGGACCGTGGAGAACAGGTAGTCCAACATCCAGACGACGTCGTCGGGTGCACCGGATTTGACCACTTCCGCTACGAAGCCATCGTGTGGAACGTCGATGTAGGAAATGTTTCGACCGGTGGCGCGGGACAGATCGGCGGCGACGTCGTGTATGGTCATCAGCCTTGGGCCAGTCACCTCGTAAATTTCGCCATTGTGGTGATCCTGCGTAAGCGCGGCGACGGCAACGTCGGCAATATCATCCACATCGACGAACGGCTCGACCTGGTTGCCTGCCGGCAGTGTGATCGCTCCGCCGAGCACCATCTCGATGAACGCGCCTTCGGAAAAGTTCTGGTTGAACCAACTCGCACGGACAACCGTCCATTCCAGGCCAGACTCCTGAACAATCTGCTCACAGGCTTGCGCCTCTTTCTCGCCGCGGCCGGACAGCAGAACCACTCGCTTTACGCCGTGCACTTTTGCCTTGGCAACGAAGGCCCGAATGGCATCCGTTGCGCCCGGTATCGCAAGATCCGGGGCATAGGTGATGTAAGCCGCCGTCACGTCTTTGAGAGCGGCATCCCAGGTTTGCTCTTTATCCCAGTCGAAGGCCGGCTGCCCCGAGCGGGACCCGACGCGGACCGCGTGATTTTGAGCTTTCAGTCGTTCGGCAACGCGACGCCCGGTTTTGCCGGTGCCGCCGAGAACAAGGGTCAGGCCATTGTTTTTGCGTGGAAAGTTCATTGATTCGCTCCGTTTTGGTTGGTACGAAACAAATGTAGACGACGGCCGCCCGCGACTCTTGCCGCTGTGTGCCAGAGTTTTGACTGATCACGCCAAGGGTGGCGTCAGAGGTCGCTCGCCGCCAATCGGTAGGAGCGAGGCGTTTGGCCAGCCCAGCGTTTGAAGGCTCTGGTGAAACCGCTTTGCTCGGCGAAGCCGGTCAGGAAGGCGACTTCTGCAAGGCTGTAGTCGGTTTCGCGCAGCAAGCGCTTGGCCATGTCTTTTCTGGCCATGTCGACCACACCCTGAAACGAATGGCCTTTGTCCGACAGCCGCCGCTGTAACGTTCGCGCACCGATGCCAAGTTCAGACGCGATAAACGACAGCTTCGGAATGCCCTCGCTCAACACTTTGGCAATGACCAACCGGACCTGCTGCTCCAAACCCTCGTCATCGGGCAGTGCTGCCAGCTCTTTCTCGAGATGGTGGTCAAAAAACCGGGCGATGGTTTCGTCGCCGAGTTTGTTTGGAGCTTGCAGGGTTTCTTCACTGACAAGCAACGCGTCGCGCCCGGATTCGAAATGGACAGGACAGCCAAAATGCGTTTCGTAGACTGACGTGTCTCCTCTTGGCGCGTGTTTAAAAAACACGGCAAGCGGGATGAAATCCGCGGTACTGACTTCCCGGCTAATCCGATCCACCGCGGACATGCTCGCTTCATTTGACAGCAGCATGCCGAGCCGTCCGTCACCGGCCTTGTCCAGGCTAAAGAAGTGACCGCCGTCGGTTGGCTCAAGGGCGTAGGTTTCTGCCGTACCGAGGACATGGCCGTAGCGCTGCGATCGAACGTAGGACCCGCGCAAGTTTGGCGCCGACTTCCAGGCCAGACCAAACGCACCGTACTCGTCGCTGTGCATGGCCGCGCCAATACGCAATGGCAAGACGAGCCCGTTCGGATCGCGCTCGGCAAGCGCCGCGAAAAAATCGTAGTAGTTCGCTGATGACACCATGCGAGCCGGGTCGATCGGACCGTCCGGTGACAAGCCCAGGCCTTCAACGAGATCGCGTGTCTCCACGCCAGCGCTCGCCTGACTGATGACCTTGTACACGTATAACGACGTAATCTGGCTCATGCGCCAAACATACACCAAATTGACGGCAGCCACGTCTCGGTTGGTCACGCGTAATTTTCTAACCCCTTTGCTCAGCGGTGCCGTAAAATGACGGGTAACAGACGCACAGCTTCTTGTGCCGATTCCTTGGGGCGACATGCACACGACGACTGGCAGTTGGAGACTGGGCCTGGCTCTGGCGTTGCTCACGGCCGTGCTGTGGAGCGTGTTGCCCATCGTGCTCAAGCTGCTGCTCGGCCAGATGGATGCCTACACCATTGTCTGGTACCGCTTCCTCGCTGCTGCCGTGTTGCTCGGGGCATTCCAGATGCGCCGCAAGGCGTTACCCGATGTCAGCTCATTGGGTCGCAACGGGTGGCTGCTGTTGGCCGTGGCAGTCGCAGGGCTGATGGGCAACTTTGTGCTTTACATGATCGGGCTGAATCTGGTCACGCCGGGCGCCGCGCAAATGGTGGTTCAACTAGCGCCAGTGTTGCTGCTCATCGGTGGGCTGGTGGTTTTTCGCGAGCGTTTTTCGACGCTGCAGTGGCTGGGCTTTGCGGTGCTGATTGTCGGTTTGTCGCTGTTCTTCAATCATCGGCTTGAAGAGCTTTTCCAACAGCGTGGGCGTTATGCTCTGGGCGTGCTGATCGTCGTCGCGGCGGCGATCGCGTGGGCCGCTTATGCGCTGGCACAAAAGCAGCTGCTGAAGCAGCTCGATTCCGAAAACATCATGCTGCTTATTTACGTTGGCGGCGTGTTTATCTTTTTTCCCTCTGCGGATCTTGGAAGCGTCACGAGTATCGACAAACTCGGTGCGGCGCTGCTGGTGTTCGCCTCCCTCAACACCATATTCGCCTACGGCGCGTTCGCCGAAGCGTTAGATCACTGGGAGGCGTCCAGAGTGAGCGCGGTGCTCGCGATCACACCGATGCTGACACTACTGTGGATGTGGTTGCTCGGTCCGTTCATAAACAGCATCAGTGCTGAGCCCCTGAATGCACTGAGCCTCGTGGGCGGCGCGCTGGTCGTAGGGGGTTCCGTCCTGGTCTCGACAACCGGGCGACAGCGCTAGTCGACTCGCGTTCGGAAGCGCAGTTCAAACGACGGTGCATTCGCGTCAATGCGCCCGCGAAAAATGCCGCTCGGCGTGACGCGCAGGTGAGTGACGGCGTCGTCCCCCAGTGGGTCAGGGTCGGGCGAGTAGATAAAGCTGCTCGCGCCGTCGTTGGAAAACTGCAAATCATCGGTAGTGCTGCCAAGCCCGCCAAACGATAGAGCCAGTCCGCTGCTCGTGGCGCCATCGATAAGCGCAACCGGACCAGTGCCGGGCGCGGCGATGTCGCTGGCGACGATGCGCGTTTGCGCTGGCAGCGGGTCGGTGAGTACGACACTGCGAGGATCGGCTGCGCCGTCGCCCTGGTTGGTCACCAGAATCCGGTACTCGATCAGCGCACCGGGGAGGCGCTTGGGGTTGCTCGCGCTGTTGAACGGATCCGACAGTACGGTGCTTTGTTTGACCACGACCAGATCCGGCTGCAGATCGGCGTCGAAGTCGCGTTCAAAGGCGAGGATGCCGGCGCGCTCGCCAACGTGCGTGCGTTCGCCGTCCGTGGCCTGATCTTCGTCCACTTCCACACCGATGCCGCTGGCGTTAAACGCGCAGCGCCGAAACCAGCCGCCGTCCGTTTCGTTGCGGCTGTTTTTTGTGGCAACGACCACTGGCGCCGAACCAAACGGCGTCGCGTAGTTGGTCGTGACGCAAGTATCGCTCCAACCGCGGATAACATTGCCGGTACGAATGGATTCGAAGCGCACGCCCGTGCCCGTGTTATCGAGCAACGTGCCGGCGGCTCCTGCAGCGATGGCAATGTAGCCCATGCTTTCACTGGCCGTTACGCTGCCGTTGGGGATTTCGCTGCGCTCAAGTCCCAGGCTCATGCCGGTGTTCGATACGTTGGCCACGGCTGGCGTCAGAAACGCAATAGACGGAGCCGCCGGTGGCGAGCCGGTCTCGTTGTTCATGGTTTGCAGATCGGCCAGGACGGCGGGCGGGTTGGCAAAGGCTGTGACGAACGATGCGCTTTGTAAGGCGCCGGGCGCGCCGACCCCTGACACCGACGCGCTGACATCCACGCGTCCCGCTTCGATCAGCGTGCCGTCGGGCAACGCGAACTGACCGGTCTCCATGGCGATGTAATAGTTGTTCATCGCGATATGCGGGCCGTCATTACTGGCCGGTTCCACTGGTGCGACGTCGAAACCGGTGGTCGTCACGTTGCGGATGCGCAGGTCGGCCGGGTTACCGCCCTGGTTGCTGCCAAGGGCGACAACCACAGGAGGCGTTGGATACGTTTGCCGGAAATTCACCGTGACGAACGTTCCGCCGCCAAAGGTGCTTGGTGTCGTAAAGTTCGCCGCTTCGAGCTTCCACGCGTGCGCGGGGCACAGCAGTACCGCCGTCAGTGCGGTACAGAGCGTTGCTCGAATCATTTGCTGAGTGCCCGTCATGCGCAAAGCATGCATAGCGCACGGGTCGCTCGCAAGGAACCGGGTCGGTTTGTAACAATCGTTAAAAAGACGTTGTGTCAGACTGGCTTGCCGTGCTCCCTGAGCGCTGTGCTGAGGGTTTTCTTGATTTCGCAAACTGACACGACATGCTTCCTGATGAAAAACGAGAACGCTGGCAGCGGTGTGATCGTGATATTACGTGTCAGCGCTCAGCAACGCGTTGAGAAGGTTATCCTGGAAACTCGGGTTCTCGGTCAGCCGCGTGTGGTCTTCGCACAGAAAAATACTGTAGTCGAGTGGGAAAAAGCTGTAGCGGTGGCGTCGAACCGTGGGGTCAAGAATCTGTCTTGCCAGCAGTGACGCCTTGGTTACGGTGCCGTCGCCGGGCTCGAGCAGAAGACGCGTGTAGTCGACGCCCAGCTGGCGGCTTACCACGTCGCGCGGATCAAAGCGGATGCGAAAACGCTCGTCGATTTCCTCCATTAGCCCGCGCGCGTGCGTCAAATGACAGCTGCCGCCAAACACCGCGTAGCGCTGCTCGATGTGCGGCGCGGGCACGGTCAATGACCAGCTGAAACGCCGGCCGCGCTCCAGGTGGGTTTCAAAATAGCGCGTCATCCGTTCGAAATGGGCTTCGCCTTGCTCACGGTCAGGCGCCTGCTTGATGATGCGTTCGCGCACGGCCGGATCAAAAATGGACAGCTGATGATCGCGCCACCAGTCAATATCAAACTGATCGACCTGTTGCACCTTGCCGTCCGGATCTTGGTACCACTCCACCGGTTTGCCGTCGCTGCCCACCAACCAGTCGCGCAACGCGTGCGGCAGCACCTGGTAGGCGCTCGGAAACGTTGCGATGATCTCGGGCGCCAGGCGACCTAACCCGATGCGATGTCCGTTGAGCAGCGTGTCCAGGCCGGCGATGGAACCGAGGTTGGGCGTGCCCAGCAAAATGGCGCGACGTATTTTTTTGTCGCCTTCATACACTACGGGGAAATCGTTGCCGTTGAGCACGTCGGTGGTGCCGTAGCGAATGAAGTAGCGCGTGATCAAGCCGCCCATGCTGTGCGCCACGACGTCGACGCGCAGCCCCGGATCGTTGTAGTCGCGGCGAATTTGCTCGACCAGCGCGTCGAGCCCGCGCGCTGAATCCACGTTGTCCTGGCGCCAGTCGTAGGCGTAAATATAGAAGCGCTTGGTTGGTTTGCCGGTGACGGCGGTGCCGGGCTTGGTGCGTACGTAGCCGCCGACGTTTTCGAGCGTCGTCAGAATCTGCGCGTAAAAATCACGCCCGGCCGCACGGTCGGTAATGCCTGAGACTTCAAACGTGCTGGGCTCGGGGTCGAGCGTCTCGGCGTTGATGTCGAGTTTTAGATACGCGTAGTCGTCGAACACGACGCGACGCAGCTTACCCGGCCAGACCTCCTGCTCCGTTGCGGGATCGTAAAGCCGTCCGCCCAGAACGCCGTGAATGACAATCAGCGGCGGCGGCAGCGCTGTGCCGGTTTGGTTCGCGTACAGGCGCACCAGGTCGGGCCGCAGTGACGAACTGCCGCCACAGCCAGCGAGCATCAATACGGTGAGGAGCAGGGCAAGGCATTTGGATCGCATCAAGGCAGTGTCGCCTAGCGCCCGGCATTTTTCCAATCCCGGAAAAAGAAAAACCCCGCCATTGCTGACGGGGTTTCTCATTAACGTGTCGCAGACGGCGTTTCAGCCGCCTGCGAGGTTCAAGCGCTTAGGCTTTGCGGCGAAAACGTCCCAGAACACCCAGTCCGCCCAGCATCAGCCAGACCGCACCCGGGATCGGAACCACTAGCACAGCAGCGCCGTTGAAGACCACGTCCATCTCGCCAGCGTTAGCCGCCGAGATGAAGCCGCCAAACGGTGAATCCGAGCTTGCCAGTTCAAACGTGGCCAGGCCTTCTTCGCGCGTGCCGAAGATGAACTGTCCAATGACGTAGCTACCGATGATGCCGTCGAAGTTGCCAAAGCCAATCGCATTGACTTCCGCATCGCCGACTTCGCAACCGCCGTTTACCGAACCGTCCACTTCGCAGTTGTCCGGCGTCAACAGGAACGCTGGGTCAACGACGTTGGCCAGAAAGTCGGCATCGTAGGTGAACTGCATGAAGTCCAGCACTTCCGTGTTGTAAAACAGATCAAACGATCCGCCCACGGTTTCCTGCAGGAAATCCATACGTAGTTCAA
Source organism: Gammaproteobacteria bacterium (assembly GCA_045107005.1). Taxonomy (GTDB): domain Bacteria; phylum Pseudomonadota; class Gammaproteobacteria; order Steroidobacterales; family JBCCMA01; genus JBCCMA01. The sequence continues at coordinate 57,640 of JBGCFP010000018.1, read as the reverse complement.
CGATAAACTTCGTGCCCTCATCGAGGGTTTGAGTTTGCGTCAGAGGAGTCAGCGAAATGACGTTCGCGAACGCACCGTGACTGAGAAGGCCGACGGCCAGCGCAGCAACGGTACCTTTCAAGGTCTTGAGTTTCATTTACCAATATCCCCTGTTATTCGTTTGCGCTCGGACCCGGAGCGGACCCAAACATGGTTTTGAATGCGCCGAGGTCGCCAGCGTTGACGGCACCATCGCAGTTCAGATCAAGCTCGTTGTACTCCGGTGCGTCGCTTGCACCCATGAAGCCAACACGCAGCAATCCGAGATCGGCGAAGTTAACGAAACCGTCGTCGTTGAAGTCAGCGTCACAGTGGTTACCGAAACCGTCGGTGTCACTGTCGCACTGGCTGGCATTCGAAGCGGCCAGGCAGTTGTCTTCAAAGTCTTCAACACCATCTTCGTCACCGTCGATGAACGCAATGCCGGTTACAGCGATGGCGGTCTCTTCGAGATCACCACTGCTCACGGTGGCAATGTTCAGAGCGCTGTCGCCGATGGCACCGTCAACCGTTACGTCGAACGTGAAGACCGCCGTACCGCCAGCAGCCGAGTCGACGCGAACGTCGCCTTCGTCGCCAGTGATTGGCGCCGTGCCGTCACCGTTGTAGTAGTAGTTGTCGCCAAACAGACCGCCGCCGCTTTCTGCGCCAACCGTCAGTGCTGCCGGAATCGTTGGCAACGCGTTGTAGACCATCCACACACCTTGGGAAGCAGCCGGTGCCGAATCGGTACCGATCTGAATCTGGAAGGTGTAGGTCACGCCTGGCTCGTTCCAGACTTCGACGCCCTGCCATTCAATGACGATGAACTGACCGCCGTTGAACGCACCGGCGTAGATGTTGCCAGCGCCGGTGTCATCCGGGTTGGTGCCGTCCAGATCAAGATCGGTCCAGAATGGCGCGATAACCGTGTTCGGCGCAGCCGGATCGGGCATCTGCTGGTTAGCATTGGCGAAAGCCTGATCAGCGTCGGTGCCGGCGATAATGAAGCCGTTCGAGCTGATGATGATGTCGGTGTAGCTGCTACCTGCAAACGTAAACGAAGGCAGGCCGTTCAGCGTGATCGACGTGTCATCACAAACCGTGCTGCAGCCCAAAGGTGCGACGAAGTTTGCCAGGTCCACGTAACCAAACGGTGAACCCGCTGGTGGGAACGGATCGCCGACGACATTGATGCCGCCAGTGTCCAGCGTACCTGCCCAGGTCAGCGTGCCGCCGTCCAGAGCGAACGGTGCAATCTCGGTGCCGCCGTCGATGGTGACCGAAGCGGAACCTTCCACGTACTGGGTGTTTGCCGGCAGTGGATCACTCAGCACGTACGACTCGGTCTGAGCCACGTTGGTCAGATTGAGTTCGTAGGTGATGGTCTGGCCGTCGCTGGCTTCACCGTCGCTTACGGCTTTGGTGAAAATGCCTTCGTTGGTAGCCGTGGTAAACAAGGCCGCGACCGGGATGTGCTGCTCAGGCAGAGCTGCCGCACCGCGCGATGACACAGCCGGGGTCAGAACCACTTCACCGAAGTTCCAGCCGGCGTCTGCCAGCGTGGTGTCTGCGGCGATGGTCAGTGCCTGCGTGGCACCGGGTGCCAGCGAGAACGAAGCGGGTGAGACATTGATGATCATGCCGTCAGCGGCAACGCCGCTGGTGGTGTAATCGACCGTGTCTGCACTGACGTTCGTGACCGTACGCGTCCACTCGCAGTTGAGCACGCAGGTGTTGGACACCAGGTGAGCAACGTTCAAACGAGCTGGATCACCGCCCAGAGCCGGATCGGCCGCATCGAAGTTGGCGATGGTTTCGTCCAGTGACAGTGCAGCGCGTGACGCCGCGTCCAGATCAACGCGACCGCCACCGAAGTCGAACACGTCGGCGGGCGTTACGTTGTCTTCTTTACGCATGTCGGTGACGCCGGTGGTCATGAGGATCGATGCCACTTCGGCAGCGGTCAGCTCAGGACGCAGCTGCTTGAGCAGCGTGGCGGCGCCGGTAGCGTGCGGACTGGCCATCGACGTACCGGAGATGATTCCCCATTCGCCAGTGACCGACGGCGCGTCGTTACCGACACCTTGATGCTCAAACTGCAGGTCGGCGCCGGCAGCGTAGATGGCCGAGCCTGGTGCAGCGACGTGCGGTGACAGGAAGTCAAAGCCCGTGTAAGGCCCGCGCGAGCTAAAGCCTGCGAGTGCGTCAGCTACCGACGGGTCGGCAACCACATCACCGGTCGCGGTGATGGAACCGCTGTGGTCCGCACCGCTGGACAGCCAGGCGCGCAGCGCATCGCCGTCATCGGCATTGATGTGAATCGCAGGAATCACGTGGACGTCGTCGTTGGTGCTGGTTGCACCGCCCTGGATGTTGGCCAGGACCATGGCACCGGCACCGCCGTCGCGCACGTTGCGTGCTTTTTGCACACGGGCAATCGCACCACGATCGCAAACGACAATCTGATCGGCGGTAAACGTACCGGGCGGGAATGCCTCGAGGCACTGTTCCGGCTGATCAAAGTTGGTATCACCAGGTGCACCGACCGGGAAATCACCGGCGTAGACGATGGGTCCAGCGAACTCTGCGGTCACCGAGCGGCCGATCAAATCTGCAGGAGCTGCCGTATCGCCACCGGTCAGGCTTTCGAGTGCCTTTTCGGGGAACGAACGATCGTGCGTGCTGGCTGCAACACCGGTCGCCCAAGGCGAGCTGTTGATGCGTCCGGCAGAACCGGCGTCAGGACCGGAGTTACCGGCCGAGTTTTGCAGCATGATGCCCGCGGCACGTGCGCCTTTAAACGCCAGCGACTTGAAGTCCGCCCACGGGCTGCCACCGGCAGCGCCAATCGAGTGGTTCAGCGAGTCGGCGCCGTCGAGGATCGCCTGATCGATCGCTGCGGCGATGTCAGAGGCAAAACAAGAAGGAGCGCAAACCTTGTACGCGATAATGTGCGCGTGCGGTGCTACACCCGACACGGTGCCCAGCGACACGCCTGAATCGTTGCCGTCGGCATCGGTCAGTGGTGCGTCAGGAATGCGGTTACCGGCAGCGGTACTTGCAACGTGCGTACCGTGACCGTCGGTGTCTTTCGACACGGGATCTTCGGGTGGCGCGTACTGATCGATACCGTCCCAGGCATCGATGAACGAGTGCGAACCGATCAGCTTGTTGTTACACAGGCCGGGGAAGTTGGCGTTCACGCAGTCGTCACGATCGCCACCAGCAAAGTTACCGGCACCAAACGGGTTGGTGTCCGCGTATTCGCCGTTCGCGCCGTAACCGTCACCACCGACTTCGGCAAACGAGGGGTGGCCCTGGTTGATGCCGCTGTCCATGATGCCGACGACCATGCCTTCACCTTCAGCCGACACGCCCGTGGCGGTGCCTTCCCAGATTGACGGTGCGCCGATGAGCAGCGGGCCGCGATCTGAGGTGAGTTCATAGGCCATGTCACGCTGGACGGATTTAACGCCCGGCATTTTGGCCGCCGCTGCGGCGTCCGCAGCGGACATGCGCAGGGCAAAACCGTTCATGCCAAAGACATAGCGATGGACCGGCTCGCCGGCACGCAGCTGACCCAGGACGCGGTCCTGTTCGCCGCGCAGATGGCGTGCATAAGTTTGCGAAGCGTCGGAACGTGTATCGAGCTTGTCACCACCGGTGATGGCGAGGCTGGTTGCCGCCATCGAGCGGGTGCCGCCCTCGTACATGGAAACCGGTGCGTCGTTGAGCAGAACCAGGTAGGTGGCCGTGTTGCCTTCCTTGCCAAAGCCCTGTTCGCTCGTCAGCACACCCGGAAGTGCGTTATCGAGCGACGGCGTCAGTGCCGCGCCTTCTGCTGCGGCAGAACCCGCTGCAGCGATGAGCAGTCCGCTCACCATGGTTGTCGCGGTCTTAGTCAGCAGACTGCGCTTGGGAACATCCCTATGTCGTTGCATTCGTTGTACCCCCGTACCTTATTTTTGAGTCGTAGACGCCACGGCTGCCGTCACGGGCAACTTGTGAATCATCATCGTTTGAAAACCCCGGTGGGTTCCGGGTTATCTTTTATTCGGCTCTCCGCTTGAGAACGGATTGCCGTTTTCAATAAAAATAGAGTGCTCGGAGGAGGGCGTCAACGGAAAAATACGAGAATTTCCGTATATCTACCATAATGTTATAGATCCGTGACTTTCTTAAAGATTATGACATTCAGTCTAAATTGAAAATGTCGAGCGCTGTCATCGGTCGTGTTGCGCTCATATGAATCAAAACGAGCGAAATACGTGGCCTCAGCGGTACAGTTTGCTGCACAGCTCGCGAACCAGCTTGGCCGCCACCATCGCCGTCATGTCATTTACGTCGCGTCGCGGATTAAGTTCAACCACATCGGCGCCCACGCACTCGGCGCGCAGATTCTGAATGATACTGAGGCATTCACGCGTTGTCAGGCCACCCGGTTCGTGGTGCGAGACGCCGGGCGCGTACGCCGGATCCAGGCCGTCCAGATCGAAACTGATGTAGGTTGGCCCGTCGAACAGCACCGGCACGCGCGAGGCGTCGAAATCGTGCATGGCGTGCAGTTCGACGTCGAAGCGCTCAATCTGCTGCATAAGATGGTCATTGACGCTACGGATGCCCACTTGCACCAATCGCTTCGCCAGGCCCTCTTCCATGATTCGGGCGAACGGACACGCGTGCGACAGCCGGTTGCCCTCAAACGTGTCATACAGATCGGCGTGCGCATCAAAATGCAGAACATTCAACGGTCCGTGGTGTTTGGCGAACGCGCGAAGAATCGGGTAGGTGATGGCGTGGTCGCCGCCTACGGTGAGCGGGCGTGCGCCCTGCTCGAGCAAGGGCGTGTAGAGATATTCGATCGCCAGATAATCTTCGGCGCTGTCACCGATGATGTGATCACCCTGATCCTTGAACCTCGGATCGTTAACGGCCGGGCGTGCTTGCTCATCGGTCAGTCCTGACGCCCCGTTGTGCAGCACCTCGCGAACTTTTGCCGGGCCTTGCGCTGCGCCACGCATGAAAGAGGAATTACTGTCGCTGGAAATGCCGAGGTAGGCGACATCACCGCTCTCAATTTTGTTCACTCAGCGTGCGCTCGGGCCTGCCGCTCCGGCAACAACTGCGACGCGGCAATGGACAATAGGCAGTAGGCGAGAAAGAAGTAAAACCCGGCGCCAAAGGTTGCGTCGAAGCGCACGATCTCGCCTGAATTCTGTGTCGCACGAATGGCCAGGAATGCGATGAAGATGGCGATCACAAAGACGTCGGCCATTGACCACTTGCTGATCGCATTGGCAAAACGCGAAGCCTGCTGTCGCTGTGCATCGAACGGACCGACGTTGGCGTAAACCAGCAAGCCCCCTTTCGCGACCGGCACAACAATGCTGAACAGCGCCACCAGAAACGCGACCAGCAAATGACCGTTGCGACCCAGCTCGGTCACCGTGTTCAGGATGCTGCGCTTCTGGCGATAGACTTCGATCTGGCCCTCGGTGTTCAGCCCGTCGATCAATTTATTGGCGATGCCGCCAAACATGGCGAGGCCGCTGCCCTCTTCGTTGATGAGCTTCTTGCCTAGTTCCGCCACTTCCTTTTTTTCGAGCGCGCCAGACATGTCGATGACCGGCAACGCGATACCGGGAATCAGTGCCACGTAGGCCAGTGCCAGTACCGCCAGTGCGAGTATCCGTCGATTCATCCCAGACGCACTCCGTTGGCAACGGGTTGGTCAGGGACGGCCAGAACCACGGCGCCGTTCTCCTCCACTAATCCGGTGACGAGACACTCGGACATCATCGGTCCGATTTGCTTGGGTGGAAAATTGACCACCGCGATGATTTGGCGGCCCACCAGCGTCTCAGGTGCATAGTGATCGGTGATCTGCGCCGACGACTTGCGCACGCCGATATCGTCACCAAAATCGATGCGCATTTTTATCGCGGGCCGTCGGGCTTGTGCGAAAACTTCCGCTTCGATGATCGTGCCGGCGCACAGCTGCACTTTGGCAAAATCGTCCCAGTCGATGGTGTTCAATGTTTGAATCCTATAGCCACTTGATGCAGCGCTGCAGTTCTGGTTCGTAGCCTTTGTGCGCGTACAGTGCCTGCGCCCGTTTGTTGGTGTTGAATACGTGCAGCGACATGGACAACGCGCCAAGCTCGCGCGCCCGGTCGTGACACGCATTGAGAAGAGCACTGGCCACGCCTTGCCCTTCGTGCTCAGCGCTGACCGCGAGGGCTTCCAGATGGGCGCTCGGCGCGCCACTCATTAATTCGTCGCGTAACGAAAAGAGCGCGAGGCCGGCGATTTGGTTGTCGCTGTCCACCACACAGCGCACGTGCAGCAGCGGTTCCTTGCCCGCGTACCAGTTCTCCAAAAGCTCCGCATCGCCTTGCCACAGGTCCTTGGGACTGCGTCGTTCCGGGAGATCGAAGGCGGCGAGTCTGGGCAGAAGCTCAAGCAGGCCGGTCCGGTGTTCCGGTCCGGGCGTGATTACGCGCGGTTGTGTTGTTGCCATGCCCCTAGTTTAACTATCCGGCGGCAAATGGCGAGAAGTGGTTAGCCGAAGAGTGTCAGGAGCTGGCGTGTGCGATTTCCTTGCACAAACTGCGCGCGAACAACGGTGCCTCGACACGGCTACCGGATTCGAGGCTCTCAGGCGCGGTGCAGCCGGCTTGCCGCGCAAACGATGGCAGTGCCGACAGAACCACGGCGATGGCCAGTACGAACATGGCCACGGCACAGCGTAGACGAGTGGCCGCGTAGATCGGCTGGCGACGCCAGCGACTGGCTGCGGATACGTTGTTTTTGTCGCGTAAAAAGTGAATCACGGTCGCTCCTGAGCGGGTTCTAAAATCGGCCACGTTGTGGTCAGTCGGTCTGTAAGCGCCAACGGCGCCGAAATCCCCTCACGCAGTGCAACAAAAAAAGGCGCCGCGAGGGCGCCTTCGGTCAAGGTCTGGAATTAAGACAGATCCTGCGGTCAAGATTATTTAGTGCAATGTGACCGTCTTATGATTCCAAACCACTGATTTCTTTGCTATTGCGAAGCACATCCGTGTGCGCTGTTTCATCCTTGAGACTGTCGCCCGCACTCTCTACAGCGATACTTTGCCGTCCATCCCCTCATCGGGATTGACCGAGGGCCGGGCGCGCCGCTCAGCGTGGTTGCAGCAGGAACTCGCACAGCCTTTGCAACTGCGCGCTCAGCGCCCGGGCCTTGAGCGGCTGCAGTGCGCGATCACTGTCCTCGCTCATGTACGCACTCTGGGCGATTTCCATTTGTACGGCGTGCACGTTGTTGGCCGGATCACCGTAGTGTCGCGTGATGTAGCCGCCGACAAAACGTTGATCAACGACGGCACTCCAGTGGCCCTGCTCGAGAAGGCGTACCGCGCCATCTCGTCGCTCCTTGCCACAGCTGGCACCGCGTGCGGTGCCGAGATTCAAATCGCTGAGCGTGCCGTCGAAAAAACGGGGTACCTGTGAGCGGATGGAGTGCGCGTCGTAAAGCACGGCATAGCCGTGCTCGCGCTTGAGTTGGTTAAGCGAGTTGTCCAGCGTCGAATGGTAGGGCTGCCAGTAAGCGGTGACGCGCTGTTCGATGTCGTTGGTGGTCGGTTCGCGCCCCGTCTGATACACCGGCTGATGCTCGAACGTGTCGACCGGACACAGCGACGTCGTGGATTGCCCCGGATACAGATTGGTGTCCGTTGGGTCGCGATTGAGATCGATCACGTAGCGACTGAGGTGAGCTTCGAGTGTCCACGCGCCCAGCGAACGTGCAAACGCGTACAGCGCGGGCACGTGCCAATCTGTGTCCGGGACCGTTCGCGCGTGATCGGTCATGGTTGAGGCGATCGACGCCGGCAAGTGGGTGCCACTGTGTGGAAAGCTGATTAGCAGCGGTACGTGGCCGCGCGTCAGCGTGAAGCTCATTGACCGATGAAGTCGTTAACCCAGGTGCCAAACACACCGTCGCCGATCAGTGCGGCGACGGCTTCCAGATCGGGTTGGAAGTAGCGATCCTGTTCCCACTTTGCGACGACCGTCCGCACCGCCTCGTGCGCGCCCTCGATGATGGGATTCGAGCGCAGCGGTCGACGCAAGTCGATGCTCTGGGCGGCGGCCAGCAGTTCAACGGCCAGCACATAACGCGTGTTCTCGTTCATGTCGCTCAAGCGCCGCGCGGCAAACGTCGCCATCGACACGTGATCTTCCTGATTGGCCGACGTGGGCAAGCTGTCCACACTGGCGGGATGCGCCAGCGATTTGTTTTCGCTGGCGAGCGCGGCAGCGGTAACCTGCGCGATCATGAACCCCGAGTTCACGCCGGCATCTTCGACCAGAAACGGCGGCAGCTGACTCAAGCTCGAATCGATCAGCAGCGCCATCCGACGCTCTGACAGCGCGCCGGTCTCGGCGATGGCGAGCGCCAGATTGTCCGCCACCAGCGCGACGGGTTCGGCGTGAAAATTGCCGCCCGACAGCACCACATCGCGGTCCGGCAGTACCAGAGGATTGTCAGACACCGCGTTGGCTTCGACCGTCAACACCTTGGCCGCGTGGCGCATTTGATCGAGGCACGCGCCCATCACCTGCGGCTGGCAGCGCAGCGAGTAAGGGTCCTGCACTCGGTCGCAGTGCTCGTGCGAGAGACCAATCTGACTGTCTTCGAGCAGCAGCCGGTAGATTCGTGCGGCTTCAATCTGACCTGCCTGGCCACGCAGCGCGCTGATGTCGGCGTCAAACGGAGTGCGGCTGCCGAGCGCGGCTTCGACCGTCATGGCGCCAGTGATCATCGCCGCGTTGACGTTGCGCTCGGCATCAAACAGTCCGCGCAACGCCAGCGCGGTCGAGACTTGCGTGCCGTTAAGCAACGCCAGACCTTCTTTGGCTTTCAGTTCGAGCGGGTTGAGTCCCACTTCGCCCAGTGCCGTCGCGCTGTCCTGAAGCACGCCGTTGTGGCGCACCTCGCCAAGACCCATTAGCGGCAAGCTCATGTGTGCCAACGGTGCCAGATCGCCTGACGCGCCGACGGAGCCCTTGCACGGGATGGCCGGGTAGAGCTGCCGGTTGTGCAACGTGACCAGTGCGTTGACCAGGCGCTTGCGCACGCCCGAATAGCCGCGCGCCAGAGCATTGATCTTCAGTAGCAAGATCATGCGCACGGTGGCGTCATCGAGCAGCGGCCCGACGCCGGTGCCGTGAGACAGAATAAGGTTGCGCTGTAGCTCACTGAGGCGCGCTGTCTCGATGGTCTTTTGAGCAAGGCGTCCGAAGCCGGTGTTGATGCCGTAGGTGACTTCGTCGCGTTCGATGACCGCATCAACCGTGGCCCGACCGCGATCAATGGCGGCGCCAACGTCGTGATCAAGCTCAATCTGATGGGGTGAAAAAAATGCGCGACGCAGCTGATCGAGCGTTAGCGTTCCAGGTGTCAGGGTGAGTGAGGGTTTCATGGCGTAGCGGTTTCCAGTGCGGCGCGAAAGGCCCGCAGTATCTCGTCTTCTTTTGCGTGGTGACCTTGATCGATCACCTGCTGACCGGCCACATAGACATCGCGCACGGCGCGAGCGCCAGCGGCAAAAACGTAAGCATCGAACACGTCCTGTTCGCGGGCGATCAACATGGGATCGTCAGTATTGAGGGTGACGAAATCAGCCCGCCGGCCGGCACTCAGACTGCCGACCGCCTGGCCGAGCGCTTGCGCACCACCAACCTGGGCGCGGGTCAGCAGCTGCTCGCCGGTGCTGGCGCCAGGGCGCCCCGCCAGCACGTTGCGTTCACGGCGCTTGAGACGCTGCACGTATTCGAGCAGGCGCAGTTCGCCGACCGCATCGGTTGCGACGTTACTGTCCGAGCCCACGGCGAGCTGGCCGCCGTGCGTGCAGTAGCGATGCGTGGGAAACAGTCCGTCGCCCAGATTGGCTTCGGTCGTTGGGCAGATGCCCGCGACCGCGCCGGACTGTGCCAGGCGCTCGGTTTCGTCGGCGCTCATATGCGTGGCGTGTATCAGACACCAGCGACGGTCCACGTCGAAGTTGTCCAGCAGAAATTCGACGGGTGCCTTTTTCAACACTCGCCGCGCGTCGGCGACTTCCCGCGTCTGCTCCGCGACGTGAATGTGCACAGGCGCATCATCGCCCAGCGGCGAGCCCGCCAATACTTCGGCCAGAAGCTCGGGGCTGACCGCGCGTAACGAATGCGGCGCGAGGCCGACGCTTTGCAGCGGCTCATCGCGCACCGCGGTGCCAAGCGCTGAGACGATGCGCAGGTAAGATTCCGGATCGTTAATAAAGCGGCGTTGCTCGCGGCTCGGCGCACTCTTGGCGAAGTCTCCGTAGCGATACAGCACCGGCAATACGGTGATACCAATGCCTGCCGCCTGTGCGGCTGCGAGTAGCTGCTCGGACATCAGGGCGATGTCGCTGAACGGCGCGCCGTCGCGATCGTGATGCACGTAGTGAAATTCGCCGACGCTGGTATAGCCGCCCTTGAGCAGATCGACGTAGAGCTGCGCCGCGACCGCTTGTAACTGCTCCGGCTCCATGCGCGCCACGAAGCGATACATGGCCGTACGCCAGCTCCAGAAATTATCGTCTTGCTCGCTGGCTCGCTCGGTGCGACCGGCCAGCGCATACTGGTGCGCGTGACTGTGGGTGTTGGGCATGCCGGCCAGACCGGCGGCGTGCCGGCGATCGTCGGCGTGCGCGGTCTGATTGGCATTCACGCTGTCGATGAACCCGGACGGATTCACGAGCAGGCGTACGTTATGGCACACCTCGCCATCAACTAGGGCTCGCTCAAAGAAATGTGCTGCAGGAACCGGGTGGATCATCAGGGTGGCTCAGTGTGCGGTTTCGGTTTGCCAGAAGATTTGATAGCATAAATGTACTTGTATAGACCTGTGCATGCAACCACCCGTGACTGAACAGCCCTTAGACTATCTCTGGACCAACGCCACCGTCGCAACACTCGACGACACGGGTGGTTATGGCTTGATCAACCACGGAGCCGTCGGCGTACGTGGCGAGCGCATTGCGTGGGTAGGCAAAGCGGTGTCGGCGCCGCCAGCGCGCAGTTCTCTGGACTGCGGGGGTGCACTGGTGACCCCCGGCCTGATTGATTGCCACACCCACCTGGTTTACGCCGGTACGCGGGCCGACGAATTTGAGCGTCGATTGAATGGCGAAAGCTACGCGGCCATTGCCCGGGCCGGCGGCGGCATAGCGTCAACGGTGCGCTCGACACGCGCCGCGTCTGACGACGCGCTGTACGTGCAGTCAGCGCAACGTCTCGACGCGTTGCTGCGCGAAGGGGTGACGACCGTGGAAATCAAGTCGGGCTACGGCCTGACCACCGAGAGCGAATGCAAAATGCTGCGCGTGGCGCGACGCCTTGGTGAGCGTGGCGTGTCGGTGCACACGTCGTTTCTCGGCGCGCACGCGTTGCCGCCGGAATTCAAGGGCGATCCGGACGGTTACATTGATCATGTCTGCTCGGACATGTTGCCGGCGGTGGCGGCAGAGGGTTTGGCCGACGCGGTGGATGCCTATTGCGAGGGCATCGGGTTTTCGTGCGATCAGGTGGCACGATTGTATGACGCCGCGACGAAGCACGGCTTGGCCTTACGATTGCACGCCGAGCAGTTGTCGGATCTTGGCGGTGCTTCCATGGCGGCTGGTCGTGGCGCGCTATCGGTGGATCATCTGGAGTTTCTGTCCGAACGTGACGTGCCTGCGTTAGCGGCCAATGACACGACCGCCGTATTGTTGCCAGGTGCTTTCTACTGTTTGCGCGAGACGCAGCGCCCGCCAGTGGCCGCGCTGCGCGCTCAGGGTGTGCGCATGGCGCTGGCCACCGATTGCAATCCTGGCACCTCGCCGGTCACGTCACTGCTGCTTATGCTGAGTATGGGGTGCACGTTGTTTCAGTTAACCCCGCTTGAAGCTCTGCTCGGCGTGACGCGCAACGCAGCCGCTGCGCTCGGTTGTGCGCATGACGTGGGCAGCATCAAAGTGGGCAAACGCGCTGACCTTGTGCTGTGGGACGTGCACTCACCGGCTGAGCTGAGTTATCGCGTGGGCGGCAATCCGTGCAGAGCGGTGATGTGGAAAGGGCAGTTGCGATGAGCTCACGGCTGGATTTGAGCCTGGTGTCCAACGACGCGCGGCCAAAGTATCAACAAATAAAAGATCTGGTGCGTCAGCGTATTCGTGCCGGCCACTGGTCGGCCGGACGTCGACTGCCGTCGGAAAATGAGTGGGTCGATCGGCTGGGCGTTAGCCGTATGACGGTGAACCGGGCGCTGCGAGAACTGCAGCAGGAAGGTCACGTGGAGCGTGTGCACGGTGTCGGTACGTTTGTCGCAGCGCCGGTGGCGCACGCGAGTCTGATCGAACTCAAGGACATCGCACAGGAAATTGAGCAGCGCGGGCGGTCCCATCGCGCACACGTCGTGCGACTGCGTCTCGAGAGCGCGTCGCGGGCGCTGGCGGAGCAGCTGGAACTGGCAGCGGGCGCCGAGGTGTTTCGCGCTGTGCTCGTGCATTTCGACAACGACGTACCGATCCAGGTCGAAGACCGCGTGGTTAACCCGGCGCTGGCACCAAAATTTCTGGACCAGGATTTCGCCGTCGTGACCCCGACGGCGTATCTGATGAAGCGCTTTCGTCCCGACGAAATGGAGCATCGTGTGCAGGCCGTGACGCCCGACGCGGCGCTCGCCAAACGTCTGCAGATCGAACGCGACGAGCCGTGTCTGCGATTGACCCGGCGAACGTTTATCGACGGTCGCGTGGTGACGCACGTGGCCCTCACTTATCCCGGTAGTCGCTACGATCTGGTCGCGCGCTACTCCACTGACTAACTGCGAGGCAGCTATGGCAACCGCAACCCCTTTTCCACGCGACCAACATGTCACCGCCAAACCGCGCGTTGTGCGAGCGGCGCACGGCACGACGTTGAGCTGTAAAAACTGGCAAAGCGAAGCCGCTCTGCGCATGTTGATGAACAACCTCGACCCTGAGGTTGCCGAACGACCCGACGATCTGGTGGTCTACGGCGGCATTGGTCGTGCTGCGCGCAACTGGGACTGCTTCGAGCAAATCTGCGACGCGTTGCAAAAGCTCGAACTCGATGAATCGCTTCTGGTGCAGTCGGGCAAACCGGTGGGTGTGTTCAAGACCCATGAAAACGCACCGCGCGTCCTCATCGCCAATTCCAATCTCGTGCCGCAGTGGGCGAGTTGGGAGCACTTCAACGAGCTCGATGCAAAAGGTTTGATGATGTACGGCCAGATGACGGCTGGCTCGTGGATCTACATCGGCAGCCAGGGCATCGTGCAGGGCACGTACGAAACGTTTGTGGAAATGGCGCGCCAGCATTTCGGTGGCGTCGCCAAGGGTCGCTGGATTCTCACGGCAGGTTTGGGTGGTATGGGCGGCGCGCAACCGCTGGCCGCCACCATGGCGGGTTACTCTATGCTTGCCATCGAGTGCGATGAGACGCGCATCGATTTTCGACTGCGCACGCGCTACGTCGATGTGAAGGCCCAGTCTTTGCAAGAAGCGCTCGGCATGGTCCAGGAGGCCACCGATAACGGCAAAGCCATCTCGGTTGCGTTGTGTGGGAATGCGGCTGACCTGCTGCCGCAAATCCTTGAGCACGGCCAGCTGCCCGATGTTGTCACCGATCAAACCTCCGCCCACGATCCGATCAACGGGTATTTGCCGGTGGGTTGGGATGTTCAGACCTGGCGCGAGCGTGCGTCATCGGCACCGGATCAAGTGGCAGGCGCCGCGCGCACGTCCATGGCGCGTCACGTCGAAGCCATGCTGGCGATGCAGGATGCCGGCGTGATCGCGGTGGATTACGGCAACAACATTCGTCAGCAAGCCAAGGACGAAGGGGTGCGCAACGCGTTCGATTTTCCGGGTTTTGTACCGGCCTACATTCGACCGCTGTTCTGCGAGGGCAAAGGGCCGTTTCGCTGGGTGGCACTGTCTGGCGACCCGGAGGACATTTATCGCACCGATCAGAAAGTGCGCGAGCTGATGCCCGACGACAAGCATCTGCACAACTGGCTGGACATGGCCCGCGAGCGTATCGCGTTTCAGGGCTTGCCGGCGCGCATTTGCTGGGTGGGTCTTGGCGATCGTCATCGCCTCGGTCTGGCGTTCAACGAGATGGTGCGCAAGGGTGAGCTCAAGGCGCCGGTCGTGATCGGACGCGATCATCTGGACGCCGGTTCGGTGGCGAGCCCAAATCGCGAAACCGAGGCGATGCGCGACGGCTCCGATGCGGTCTCCGACTGGCCGTTGCTCAACGCCATGCTCAATACCGCAGGCGGTGCGACCTGGGTGTCGCTGCACCACGGCGGTGGTGTGGGCATGGGTTACTCGCAGCACTCCGGCGTGGTCATTGTGTGCGACGGGACCGACGAGGCGGACGCCAGAATCGGTCGCGTGTTGTGGAACGATCCGGCGACTGGCGTCATGCGTCACGCGGACGCCGGCTACGCAAAGGCGCTGAGCACAGCCCGTGACAAAGGCCTGAAGCTGCCGGGTATTCTGTAGGCGAAAAGGGTCTGCGTTTAGTGCTGCGGTTTGGCTGGCGTCCAGTCGCAACCGTCGCAGTGCGGATCGATGTTCGCCGCCTGCAGCACGTCGAATATCAGCTTGGTCCAGGTTTCATTCGGTGTCCAGACGGCGTTCATCTCTGCCTTGGCTTTGGCCACCGGCACGTCCTCGTGGATCACGCGGTACATCATCGCAAAAGCGGTGGCGCGAAAATTCATTTGGCAGTGCAGTAAGGTGGATTTGCTCGCGTCCTGCTGCATGACGCTGGCAAACAGTTCGAAATCCGACACGGTCGGCGCGGACCATTCCACCGGGATATGGATATATTCCATTCCGAGACGTTTCGCGATGCGGTCTTCGTTGGCCAGGGAGCGCTCGTGATCGCTGTAGGCAATGTAAACGATGCGTTTCAAGCCGTCGTCGCGTAACCGTTTGAGCTGCTCTGCGGTCGGCTGGCCGCTGCTCGCAAACGTCGGCGAGTAGTGGAAATAGTTGATGATGTCATCGTTGGCCACGGCTTGGTGGCACAGCAACAGCACGGCGGCCAATAAGGCGTTTTTCATGTTCGCGTTCCCGTGTTCAAAATCAGCGGTAAGTGTATTCGGACCGCCACAGGTCAATGGCGTTCTGGTCGTGGCAATTTTTCTGAGCCCAGCCGCTGCGCAGGCAATCCTCAGGCCGCGCGGGGCAGTTCCGGATTGCGCAGCAGGCCCAGCGACACGCTGGTGAGCCAGAACACGTAGATTGCGCCCACGGTGCGCTGATAGGCGCCGATCCAGGTATCGTCGACGAAAAAGAACACGGGGACCATCCACAGCCACAAGCCCAGGCAGACCGTACTCAAAATACCCAGGCGGCGCGCCTGACGTGACAGACCAGGCTGCAACGCGCCCATGGCCGCTCCGGTGAGGCTCGCGACGATCCACAGGCGGATGTCAGCGCCCGGCGTGCTGATTTCGACGTCTGACGCCGTCAGATAATAATAGGCCACATAGATAAGACCGATGCCGGCGGCGATGAGCAAGCCACGTGCGATGGGCCACAGCCGCCCGCGATCCATTCCGCCAAGAGCGATGGCGAGCGCGATGTGCGCACCGCCAAACAGCACCAGAGCGGCCGTATGCAGCATCCCGAACGCGTGGCGGCTGAGCTCGCTGACCGGCATCACGATCGGGTTCTGTCCGGTAATCACCAACATGACCAAATGAATGAGCAGGGTGAGCCCCGAACTGATTAGCGCAAATCGTAGCCACATGGCCCGCGTTCCTTTTTGTTGATAAGACCGAAGCGTTACCTGTGGATCATACGCGCTTTTGCCGGTGCCGCCGCGCATAATAGGGTTTTTGCCGAGCAGAATTAGCCATGAAGCTGACAGCTGAAATCAGTCTCTATCCGCTGAGCGATGAATATCTTGATGTCGTGAAGGAATTTGTTCGTGCCCTGCGCAAGCACGACGGCCTGACTCTGGTGACCAACGCCATGAGCACGCAGGTCTGTGGCGATTACGACCGGGTGTTTGACGCGGTGTCTACCGAGCTGCGTGAAAGCGTAAATCGCCGCGGCAAACAGGTGCTGGTCTGCAAGTTCATTGTCGGAGAGCTAGACATTAAGACCCATCCGGATTTTTGATGCCTACGTTGTGCTTCAAGGGCCGCGCAACAACGTCACCAGCGCGTCGTGCATCCGGGCGGCCACCTGCTCACTGTCGCCGCCCGTGTTGTTGATGAACTGCACGACGACCGTATCAACATCCGCGTAATAACGTGCCCGGCTTTGAAATCCCGGTAGCCAACCGGAGTGCCCAAAGCTGTCAAACAGGGAACGGTAAATGCTGCGCTCATTGGTAGTCAGCAGATTTCCTGTCGCCAACGCCCGGATAAAGACACCGACATCTTTGGGCGTGGAGACCATGGAGCCACCAACGATGGCGTAGTCCTGCCCTGTGCGGTCAACGCCATCCCAATAGCCGCGCGCGAGCAGCGCCAAATCAGTGTCGCCCAGTACCAAAAACGTGTCGGACATACCCAGCGGTGACAAAATCGCATTCTGCACGAAATCATGATGGTGATAGCCCAGCGCGGCGTTCAGCACGCGACCGAGCAGCAGATAGTTGGTGTTCGAGTATTCGTAGCGGGCATCGGGCTCGAAATCGGCTGGCAGATCGAAAACGATGTCCAGCAATGCCTGATCGTCGGTGTGCGGTCGCGTCCAGCTGAAGCCGGCCTGGCTGTCGAAGTCCGGGACGCCGCTCCGATGCAGCAGCAGTTGGCGCACGGTGATTTGATCGGCGTTGTCGATGCGTGCCGCTTCCGCGGGTAGCCAGAACGCCAGGGTGTCGCTAAGGCGCAGCATCCCGCCGTCGATCAGTTTTACCGCGCTGACGGCAATAAACAGTTTGCTGATGCTCGCGATCTTGAACAGATCCGCTTCGCGCGCGGGTGCCTGGGTTATGCGGTTTTGCACGCCCGACGCTTTTGCACTGGGCGGAGCAACCCCGTCGTCAACGTAAACCCAAACGCCGTCTATGCCGCTATCGACGGCAAAGTTCAGCGCGCCTTCGACAGACGTGGCGACAAAGCCCGCTGGCGATAACGGTCCGGGCGATGCGTCACCGCCGCCGCCGCCGCATGCGCTGAGCAGGATCAACGCACTCGCGGCGATCAACGTTTGAAATGACCTGAACGTCATCATCGATAGCAGTTACCAGTAAATCGTGTGGCCTTAGTTTGACACCAGATTGGGCAGCATGTCGCCCATTTCTCATAGTTGTGAGGATTCGAGCCGTGCACCCGCGTCTGTCGACACACGACAGACCGCCACGATGCATTACAATAACGCCTGTGCCCACTTGAAAATCAGGACGGTAAATCATGGAAAGTTCCGGCAAGCAGAAACGACGGCTGTTAATGAATTTTGAGCAAAATGTGCGTGAAATCAATCGAGCGGTGATCAACCCGGTGATTGACACCATCGGCTTGCGCGAACTTGAGCCGGTGATGAAAATGGTAGCGCACGCCAGAGCCGATTATTTGCAGGCGCTGTTCGCATTGGCAGAGGAGACCGAAGGGGGCAGCGCACCCTCGGACGTCACGGCGCTGCGCAGCGCGCGCGAGCATTGCGATGAACTGATCGAAGCGGTCAGCTCACTCGAGACCATGATTGAGCGCGGTTACATTGATGTTAGTGATAGTTAGTACGGTCGGCGCCTAGAAGCGGCCTGTCAGGCGTCGTGCCTTGATGCTAGCGGCTGACGGGTTAAGAAAATCCTACGGTTCCGTCGATGCCGTGAAATCGGTTTCGCTGGCGGTGCAAAGCGGTCAGATGCTGGCTTTGCTTGGGCCCAACGGCGCGGGCAAAACGACGACGATTAGAATGCTGGTCGGTCTTACACCAAAAGACAGCGGCACGATCGATTACACGGACGCGAACGGACAACAACACGATCAGTTGCCGTCGGCTGAAATCGGCTACCTTCCCGAAGAGCGCGGACTCTACGTCGAGCGACCGGTGCTCGAAGGTCTGGTTTACTTCGGGCAGATTCGCGGCATGTCGGCGTCAGCGGCCGCAACGTCGGCGCAACACTGGCTGGAGCGCTTTGAACTGTGGGATCGCCGGGATGACAAAGTGCAAACCTTGTCCAAGGGCAATCAACAAAAAGTCCAGTTCATCTCGGCCGTCGTGCACGGACCAAGGATCGCTATTATCGACGAACCGTTCTCGGGTTTTGATCCGCTGAATCAGGAGCGCATGCTCAGGTTTTTAAAAGAACTGCGCGACGAAGGCATGGCGATTGTGTTCAGCGCTCATCAGATGGATCTCGTGCAGCGACTTGCCGACGACATTATTTTGATGGCAAGCGGCGAAGTTGTCGCAGCGGGTAAATTCGAAGAGATCAGCGCTCAGTCAGGCTGCAGTGCGACGATTGAAGCACGCTACGATACGCGGATAGATCGCAGTGCCGTTGTGAATGCCCCGGGCGAGTTTGACCTTGACGGTGATCGAATACAGCTGCGACCGGGCGCTGGCCACGATCTGAATGAGGCGCTGACGTGGCTGGGCGACGTTGGTCGCATCGTGTCCATCAACGCGCGGCAACCAAGTCTGCACGAAATCTATTTGGAAATTGCCGGAGCGGCTTCACCATGAAAGTCACGATGGTCGTCGCCCGCTGGGAGTTTTTTCGGTTTTTTAAGTGGCGCTCCGAGTTCATATCACTGCTGATTACGCTGCTCGTATTGACCGGCGGCTATCTGAGTAAGCCTCTGATGGAATGGGTACGCGGTACCAATACTGAGACTCTCGCCATCGTTGGTGATCTGCCCTCATTAGCGGCTTTTGAGTCCTTGCCGCTGACGGTAACGCAGTGGCCACAGGATTCCTCCGTCGAGGAGGCCATGGCAGCGCTGGCGGACGAACAGCTGGACGCCGTTGCGGTTTGGGATGCCCAAGAGCAAAGGATGGCGTTGACGGTGATGCGTACGCCCTCATGGCAACCCCTGTTCGAAGCCGCGGTGTCGAGACAGGCTGTCGCGGCGCGACTCGATCAGTCTTCGTTACCGCGCGAGGAGTTTGCCGCCATTACCGCGCCCGCGGCCACACAGATCGCACTGCACGCGGATGCCAAAGAGGAGCCGGGCAAGTTTCAGCGCTACTTTGGGATGGCGGCCGTGTTTCTGCCGATGGTTGGCGTGTTCTCGGCGTTCAGCTATTTTTTCGTTTCGATCACCGGCGAAAAGCAAAACCGGCTTGGCGAACAACTGTTGTCCGCCGTGGGCGTCGAGCGTTGGCTTGACGGCAAGTTGATCGGCCTGACGGCACTGTGTTTGAAATCAATGCTGATGACGGGAGTCATGCTCGCTGTGGGTTTTTTACTGGTGCAACAGCTGTCGGACAAGCCCATGGTCCTTGGGGTGATCAACCCCGGTTCCTTGTTGATGGCGTTGCTGTTCAGCGTGCTCGCGATGACTTTTTGGAGCACGTTTCTCGCCGCTGTCGCCGCGACCATTAGTGATCCGAACAATTCCGCGCGCAGTGGGATCATGATGTTGCCAGCAGTGTTCATGCTGCTGCCGCTGGCCGCGACCGACATCCCTTCAGCACCAGGCGTGATCCTGCTGTCGATCCTGCCCATCACCAGCACAGCCTTCATGCCAATGCGCCTGGTGCTGAGCGACGTACCGCTTTGGCAGGTGCTGCTCAGCGCGGTCATTATGGTCTTTACCATTGGGCTCATGCGCTCGATTGCGCAGCGTGTTCTCAAGGTGGCAATGCTGATGTTCGGTCAGGAACCGACGCTTGCCCAGATCCGCCAGATGCTCAAGGAAAGCGCCTGAGAGGGCTGCGATCGCGCTAATTGGCCGGTAAATGCTGGCCTGGATGAGGGTGTTCTCCAATCTTCCTTGCTTGAATCGATAACAGCCGCCATGAAGCGGCGCTTTCGATTTTCCATATTGCAAGGCCTTGGGGGCACTCAACATGCGACCGAACCACGATCTTCTTTCTCCATTGACGCGTTATCTGGGCAGTTTTGTTCTGACGTTTGCGCTGGCCTCGTCAAGTCTGGCGGGGCCCAACACGTTTACTGGCAACGGGCCTGACGGCGGTCGCGCGACGGTGGTAGTGGCCGATCCGCAGGATGCCAATCGGGTCTACTCAATGGGCGCTGGCAACGGCACTTTCTTCAGTGACGACGGCGGCGCGACGTGGGCGGAATTTGATGTTGACCATCCGGACATTACGCGCAGTCGGATTTCCGATATCGCCATCGACCCGAATTCGCCGTCGACCATCTGGGTTGTCGACAGTGGCTCTGAAGTGGTTCGCAGCACCGATCGAGGTCTGACCTGGACGTCATCATCGGTCGGCAGCGGGGCGTTTTACATTTGGCCCGATCAGCACGTTTCCGGTCGTGTCTTCCTTTACGATTTCAATACGCTGTATCGCTCCACGGACAACGGCGATACGTGGACAGACGTCGGCACCACGTTAAGCGACTCGTCGCTGGATTCGATTCTGCAGTCGCCCAGCGACCCGGACGTGTTTTTCGCGCTCGGTTGGGACGGCCCCTACAAATCCGTCGATGGCGGTCAGACCTGGGCCTATTCGGCTGCCACGTTGCCGTTAACCAACAATGGCTACGTGTTTGCGCGCGTCGGGTTTTTTGATCCCGACGACAGTGATATCGCACTGATCAACATCTCGAATCGTGGCAACTATCGCACGACCGACGGCGGTGCGACCTGGGAGTCCTACGGCATCGGCGTGCCCAACGATTTTTTCCGCAAATTGGTGCACGAGCCGGGTAACCAGTCGCGCGTTTATATGGCGACGGGCAACAACGATTTGATTTACAGCAACAACGGTGGCCTGACGTGGATTAATCCGGTGGACGAAGGTCTGGATCGCTACACCGTCGACGACATTGCGTTTGATCCCACCAATCCCTCGCGCTTGCTCATCGCCACGTTTACGCAAGGGTTGTTTACCTCTACCGACCAGGGCGCCAGCTGGGCGCGCACGTCCACCGGATTCGTTAATGAGAACGTAGAGTCACTGTCCATCGATGCGGCGACGGGCCGGATTTACGCTGGTGTGTTTGGCGGAGCGTCGGTCAGTGATGATGACGGCGCCAACTGGACGCACAACGTCGGGGATTACGATCTGACCACATTTGCCATGGAGGCCGACCCGCTGCTTGCCGATCACGCTTACGCCGGTTCGAGCTGCTGCGGGCTGTACGAAACTTTCGACGGCGGCGCGACTTGGGCGCGCATCAATCTGGGCTTGCCTGGCGTGGTCGCCAGTTGGGTGACTGACATTGACATTCCGGTCTCCGACACCCAGCAACTACTCTTTAGCGACTTCAACCGCGGTTTGTTCGGCACCAAGGACGGCGGCGTGACGTGGGCGCAGTTGTCCACCGGCCTGGAGCCGTTCTTCGGCGGTAACGTCGTGCTCGAAGCGGTTAAGGCGTCGGACAACAATCCGGACGTGATCTACGTCGGCAGCTCGGATTTTTCCAGCGGCGGCGTGTTCAAAAGCACCGACGGTGGCGTAACCTGGTCACGCAAATCCGGTGATGGCATTCCGGGTCCCACGCGCGTGTTCTCGGTCGCCGTGCATCCGGACAACCCGGATATTGTGTTTGTCGGTGATACCAGTAGCACGCGCTTTTCCACCGACGGCGGTGATACCTGGCAGTTTCCGGCGACGGGCACGAGCGGTCAGATTGAAGCGTTGTACATAGATCCGAATAACCCGCTATTGATGTACGCCGCGCGTAACGCTCAGATTTTTTACCGCAGCGTTGACGGCGGGCTCAACTGGGTTTCGTCGCCCGTGCTGCCTTTCACCAACCGCATCAACACGCTCGCTGTCGATCCCAACGACCGCGGCCGTGTTCTGATTGGTTTCGACAACATTGGCTATCGGGAATACACCTTTACGGCCGACCTTGATCTGACGGCCGACAGTGACAGCGTTGCCGGCGAGCTCGGTCTGCCTGCGGCCGTCGGCTTGACGGTTACCGCGAACGGTCCCACTGAATCCAATTCGGTGAACGTGTCGACCAGCGTTGATGCAGCCCTTGTCATTGACAGCGCGGTACCCAGCGTCGGCTCATGCAGCATCGATGGTCAGGACTTGAGCTGCGACCTGGGCGTGCTCAATGCCGGTGCTGCGGCAACGATTCTGCTGAGTGTGACGCCGCAGGCAGAAGGCGACATTGCGATTGATCTGGCCGTGACCTCGCTGGAGTCCGACCCGCTACCGTCAAACAACACGGCGCTCGTCACGGTGTCGGTCGGCACTGACGTCGACACCGACGGCGACGGCGTTGGCGATAGCGTCGATAACTGCACTCTGGTGGCCAATGCTTCGCAGACCGATGCGGATGGCGATGGCTACGGTAACCGTTGCGACGCCGATCTGAACAATGACTGCACCGTGAACGTGGTGGACCTGGGCGCATTCCGTGCGGTGTTCTTCAGCACCGACCCGAACGCCGATTTCAACGACGACGGTACCGTCAACGTGATCGACTTGGGTCTGCTGCGCACCCAGTTCTTCCAGTCTCCGGGCCCGTCAGCGACCGGAAGCTGCGGCAGTTAGTGATGCCGGTGTCATCGGTGAGCCGCGCGCTCGCCGATGACGCCGGGTGTCAGGGACATTGGCTAACGCTTTCGGGCTCGCCGTCGTTTAATTTTGCCAACCAGCAGTCGTCGTAGACCGAGCAATAGCACAGCGTCAGTGAAAACCTGCCGCTCATGTTCTCGGTCAGCTGCCGGGTCTGCGGTGTCCACGGCACGCTAAACAGCGTCGACATGTCACCGGGGCTCAGGACGCTACGCGACGGGTTGCTGCTTCGATAAACGTCATAGCTAAACGCATTTTTCTTGCCCAGGACCTGCACGATCATGCTGTCGAGATCAGCAACCGGCTCATCGTCCAGAAACATTGCCACACTACGCACTCGCGCCGGCCCGATGCCCTTGTTCGTGGCCTCGATAAAAAAGCCTTCGCCGTTGTAGCGACTGGCCAGATCAATGTATGGCCACACCTGAATACGCTGTTCGTCCCGAATGGCCGACACTTCGAGCACCGAGACCAGCAGCGCACAGATAGACAGCACGATGGCCGTGATCGCGACGGTTGACACGCTGTTCTTATTGCGAGACGGGGTGTCCTGCGCAGTCGGGTCGTCGAGCTCGCTCACGTGTTTTTTCCTGGTGGTCAGATTAAGGACCCGAGTGTACGGCAAGCGCCCTCGGGTTTCCCCCAGCACCCGCTGACGACAAGACACGCTAGCCTGTTGTCATTATTTCGTCACACGGAAGTCGACCATGACCGCGTCCATCACATCGAGCTCGCCCGACGGCCTGCAAAGTGGGTTCTCCGATTCATCGTCGGCGCTCAGTGCCCCGACATACAGCGTTGAGCAGGGAGACACGATCACGTCGATTGCCAGTCGTCACGGCGTGGAAGTGGCCGATTTGATCGCGGCGAACCCGCAAATCGATAACCCCAACGTCATCTACGTCGGAGACACCATGGTCTTGCCCATGGCCGGGCAGTACACGGTGCAGGCGGGCGACAATCTGGCGTCCATCGCCAGTCAGTTCGGAACGACTGTGGATGCCGTGGTCAGCGCCAACGGCATCGATAACCCGAATCTGATTTACGTCGGCGACGTTTTGAGTATCCCCGGAACCACCGGCACTGTTGCACCGGATACACCACCAGTAGCCGTTGATGTGGACCTGTCGCGCGGCAGCAGCGGCGTCGAGGTGACCGCGCTGCAGAGTAGCTTGAGTCAGCTTGGCTACGCCCCGGGCGCGGCTGACGGACAGTTCGGGCCGCGCACCGAACAAGCGCTCGAGACATTTCAAACCGATCTTGGCCTGACACCGACAGGCGTCGCAGATGCGACGACGCTGGCGGCGCTCGATGTCGTGGTGAACGCACCCAGTGAGCTGGCGGTGGGCGCGAGTGGCGCCGAAGTGAGCGTGCTGCAGCGTGGGCTGAACGCGCTAGGGTTTTCAGCCGGACCGGTCGACGGGCAGTTTGGCCCAATGACGCAAAATGCCGTGAGCCAGTTCCAGGCGGCCAACGGTCTTAACGCAACGGGCGTAGCGGATGGCGACACCTTGAGTGCGCTGAGGTCGGGTGACGCAGAAGGTCCGGCCGCGCCACCCGCGGTCACACCGGGCGACCCGGTGGCCACAACCTGGGATCCGGTAACGGACGCCCGCATCCAGACGTTGCATCCGGCGTTACGCGCGCAAGCGGCCGCGTTTGTGAATCAGGTTGAAGCGCAGCTGGGGATCCAGGTTCGTGTTACCAGCGGTCTGCGCACGTTTGCCGAGCAAACCGATTTGTACAATCAGGGCCGTACCACGCCCGGAAACATCGTGACCAACGCGCGTGCCGGCCGCAGCTATCACAACTACGGTCTGGCGATCGACATCGTGCCGATTAATGCACAGGGGCAGGCCGTGTGGAACACGCCGCATTGGGATGCCTTGGGCCAGCTTGGCAAGCAAATGGGTTTTGAATGGGGCGGCGATTTCCGCACGATCTCCGACCGGCCACACTTTCAAATGGACTTTGGCAACAGCACGAGTGAACTGCTGAGTCTCTACAACAGCGGCCAGCGCAACGGTCCTTACGTCAACCTGTAACGCGGGTTTGGGCGTACACTTGCGCTTACGCCATGGGATTGGCGAGTCACGTAGCGCGCGCATCATGATTCGAAGCATCGTCACAGCGTTGGGCGTTTTACTCCTGGTCGGCTGTCAGCCTGAGGCGCTGACGTGCGCGGAGCAGCTCACCGCGCTCGGCGAACGCGATTTTTCGTCGCTTGAGCAACGCGAGTATGACGGGCCGCAGGACGAATCCACCGAAGGCGCGAGCATCATTCACCATTACGATGCGGCGCAAACACTGCATCGAGTGACCGTTGCGTATTACGGTGAGATGGGACGCCGCGAGATCGACTATCGTCTGGTCGATACCGACACGTTCTCGATGGTGGTTACCGACGTCGCTTACGCGAGGCCGATCAGCCCTTCCGAGCCGACCCAAGGCGGCGAGTCCACGATCGCGAGCTACCAAATGTGCGACGGCGCGGTGATCGCGCGCCCTGATCCGCCCATTGCCAACGATGATCGCGATCACTATCTCGAGCGGCTGTCGGCCTTCATGGCGCCGACAAGTCAGGAGCGCTGATCAGTTTTTGCACTGCTTCTTGTAGACGCTTTTTTGTTTCTTGAGCATCTCGCGCATCCGCATCTGGCGTTGCTGAAACCCCAAGTCATTGCCGAACTGATAAGCGACCGTGACTCGGCTAACGTTCTCCGCGACTCTTGAACCGGTGAGCGCGACGATGTTCTCTTCCATGAATTCGATGCGGCCAGCCAGCAGTGCGCAATCGCCATAGGTGTCGTGCAACGCTTTGTACTCGACGTCGACCTGCGCCTGATCCGCTTCACTCAGAGCCTTGCGCGCTTTTTTCGCTTCGCGCAAAAGCGGCAGGTGGCCCTGATCGGCCGACAGCTTCATCCAGGCAGCTGCCGCAATCGGGTCGGCTTCGACACCTTGCCCGTGTTGGAGCATGAAACCGGTGAAGTATTGCGAATACGCGTCGCCGCGCGTGGCGAGTTCGTGACGGTAGGTTTGATACGACTCGGCGTACTGTCGCGCTTCGTACGCTTTTTCGGCCGTGGCGATTAGCGCCGCCATTTCCTCGTCGGTGAGCGGTTCCGCAAGTGTTGTTTGCGCCAACGTGGTCGGCAAAATGACAAGCAGTAGTGCGGCAACGAGTGCTCTGACGATGTTCATAAAGACTCCTTCTAAATGTACATACCGTTTCGACGGGTCGATTAGGTCAAGTTTGTGTTGAGACATGCCCCGGTCGAAAACGTGCCATCAAAATCGTGTCGCAGTACTTCCCGTCCTTGAACAGGTCATCGACCAGTCGGCCCTCTTCGACAAAACCAAAAGAGCGATACAGGCCAATGGCGCGCTCGTTTTCGGCAAGCACGCCCAGCTCAATCTTCGTTAGATTGAGCCAGTTATCGCCCTGATGAACCAGCTCGGTGACCAGAGCGCGACCAACGCCACGAGATTGATAGTCCGGGTGCACGGCAAGGCCAAACCACGCGGTGTGTCGCCGTCGGGGTCGTGGATCCATGTTGATGGTCATATGACCGACGACGCGCTTGTCCACCTCGGCAACAATGGCCATGCACTGATCGCCCAGTTTGGCGCGATAGTTGCGCCAAAAAGCCTCGTCACGATGGGGGACCTGACTGGTGTTGCCGATGACCGTTTCATCCACGAAGATCTCGGTGATCTGGGGGTAGTCATCGTCTCGAACGGCACGTAGAAGAATACTCATGATGACCGCAGTGTAGCGCGCCAATCGCCGGTCGTCAGCGGTCGCCCGGGCCGCATGACCGCGTCCGCGACTCGCTGCGCATGGCAACATCGGTCGCGCTCTGCCACAATCCGGTCTCTCCACGGGTTTGTCTGCCAATGGTTCGCTCGATGATCGCTACGCTCACCAGGTTTTTCTCGCCATGATTCCGGCACCACTGGTTGCCGTTGACGTCGGCGGCACGCATACCAAAATTCGGATCACATCGATGACCGATCGAGACGCGACGCTGGAAGTCGCGCACGTCATCGACAATCGCTCCGACATGCTCGAGCTGCTGCGCGAAACCCTGATTGCCAACACCGCGTCGACGCCCAACTACTGCGTGCTGTCGGCCGCCGGCCCGGTTGACGGGACGGCGCAAGTGCGCATGACGAACTGGTCCAGAGAACGGCTTATTAGCGTCAGCGATCTGTCGATCGCCGGGGTGGATGTGCAGCGCGCCACCGTCGTGAACGACATGGTCGTCTCGGCGCTTGGCATCGTCGCCCAAAATGTAGATCGCGGTGGTCCTGCTGCGTGGGCGCGGCAGCTCACCGACGGCGCCCAAGCCATCCCGGGCGGCAATATGGTCGTGATCATGCCCGGCACCGGCCTTGGTGTGGCGGGGGTGGTGCACACGGGGACCAATCCGAACGCTGGTTATCACGTGGTGCCCTGCGAACTGCAGCACGCGCCGATCGGGCATTTGAGCCCGGCTCAGGCGCAGGTTGCACAGCGCATGCGCGACCGCCTGGATATGCCACGGCCGAGTTGGGAGAGCTTTAGCTGCGGTCACGGTCTGGTTCGCGTGCACCAAATGCTCAGCAACGCCGACGCGCCGTTACTGGACGCGGGCAGTATTGCGCGCAAAGCCATCGCGGGCGAGGACAGCGTGTGTCGGGAAGCGCTGGAGCTGTTTTACCTGTGCGCCGGCGGTATCGCGCAGCTCACTGCGCTGAGTTTTTTGCCCACGGGCGGCGTGTATCTGTCGGGGCGTTCGTCCAAACTCAACGAGGCGTTCATCGTCGACAGTCAGTTTGTCACCGAACTGCGCAACAACGATACCCACGGCGAATTACTCGACGACTATCCCGTCTACCTGGTCACCCAGGACACCAACCTCGACGGGGGTATTTTTCTCGCGCGGACCAAACGGGCACGACTGTAGAGTACGCCCAATGGCCAAGACGGTGTGGCGATACGGTCTGATCATGGCGCTGGGCGCGTTTGTGCTGCATTGGCTCGAATACCGTTACGCGGTCCGCTATTTTTCTACGCAAATCTACATCGTCGCGATTGCACTGCTGTTCTGCGCTCTTGGCATCTGGGTTGGACACCGTTTGACGCAACGCGAGGAAGCGGCACCCTTTGAACGCAATGAGCAAGCCCTGGCGACACTGCAAATCAGTCCGCGCGAAGTGGACGTGCTCGAGCTGCTGGCCAAGGGCCATTCCAATCAGGAGATTGCGGACGGGCTGTTTGTGTCGCCCAATACGGTCAAAACCCATCTGAAAAACCTCTACGGCAAGCTCGACGTCGCCCGGCGTACTCAAGCCGTGCGCAAGGCGCGCGAGCTGCGCCTGATTCCCTGAACTCGTGCGCGAGTGGTCCCGCAAGACTCTGAATCAGCTGAAAATCCCCCGTTCGGGTGATGCCTGGTACGCTGCGAGTGATTAACGTGGTGCCACCTTCTAACTCCTGTCAGGGTGACTAGTATGAAAAAAATAATCCTCGTTTACGGCATTGTGTCGGGCGTCATCGTCATTGGCTCGGCGATTCTGAGCGTCAATCTGATGTCCGGTTCAACGCATTTGGCGGGGCTGGAGTGGCTGGGCTATCTGATCATGCTGATCGCATTGAGCGTGATTTTCATCGGCATCAAGCGCTACCGCGACAACGAAAGCGGCGGGGTAATTCGATTCTGGAAAGCGCTGCAGGTCGGTCTGGGTATTTCTGTGGTCGCGGGGCTGGTCTATGTCGTGGCTTGGGAAGCGAACCTTGCCGCCACCGACTACCGGTTCATCGATGACTACAACGCGTCGGTCATCCAGGAAGTGCGCGAGGCGCCGGATGCTACGCCTGAGAAGATTGAAGAAGCCATCGCTAGCGCCGCGGTGATGAAAGAGCGATACGACAACCCGGGTTTTCGGCTACCCATGACTTTTCTCGAAATTTTCCCCGTTGGATTCCTGATCTCGCTGATTAGTGCTGCGGTACTGCGCAACCCGGGCGTAATGCCCGCGCGCGTGACGTAAATCACCAACACGCGCGCACTGATTCGTTACTATGGGGGTTATGTCAGAGTCGACCGACAACCTCTATCGCATAGATGACGTGCTGGTTCGCACCGGGTATGTGCTCGGCGCGCTGGTTCTATTGATGAGTTTCGGCGTGCTGGATGACTCCCCCGTTCGCACCTGGCCACTGCCGGCGGTTATCAGCTACGGGATGTTCGCGCTCGCCCCGGCGGTGCTTCTCATCGCCGGCTATAAAGTGCGTCGGCGCGAAACGCGTACCGTGGAGCTGGGTCGCGTCATGCGCGTGCATCCGGAAATGCCGATCAGTGAACTGCGGGCGATGACCGGTTTTAGCCGCTCGCAGCTGCGCGACGCGGTGAACCTGCTCAACCGCAAGGCGCAAGCGGGTTTAATGCTGGATGACGGCAGCAACACCGTTCGACACGTAAGTTCGACCCGCGGCGATACGCTCACGCACTCACAACGCTGCGCCTCGTGCGGAGCGTCGGTGAGTGTGACGGTCGCCGCCGATACGCGCGTGGAAGAATTATCGTGCACCTATTGCAACGGCGCGCTGGACAGCGCGTCCATCAGTCGCTTGCAGTATCAGCTGCAGACGCCAAGTCCAGGTCCGGCCCCGCAGCCGTTCTTTTCCGCCCAGCCCGCACCGGTTCAGCAAAAACGCTTCAGCCTCTTTCTGTTCATCTTGCTGTTAATGTTCTTCTGGCCGGCGGCCGTGGGTTACGCGGTGATCAGGCATAAGTCGTTGCCGATCAAGTTTGACGGCTGAGAATCAGCCGCTGTGGTCGCGCGTTTTCCACGCGGGCCAATTCCCCGTCGACTTCCATGTTGAACTTCACCGTCGTGGTATGCCATGCGATCGACCCAAGTTCGGCCTTGATCTCAGCGCTCAACAGATCAGCAACCATTTCGGGCAGGTCCTTGGCGACGATGCCGGGTTCGCTGGCCGGTACGATCTGCACAATGGCAGCATGAATGGCTTGATACTTCCACGTGGGAATGGTGGTGGGCTGCTTGCCCGGTGTTGGCGTGTGGCAGACCGTGCGCGGCTCGGTCATGGCGGTCTCTTTAGAGGCAAGAAAGCAGTCAGCCGCCGTTCTTCGCATTGACCGACAGTTGGTCGCTCCAGTTTAGTCGCAGACTTGCACTGGAGCCAGTTGGCGCAGTCACTCAAACCGCTCACTTCGTTTGGCCATCCCGCACTCGGACTAACGGATCGCTCAGGGGCCGTTGCCGACACGCGGC
The DNA here is from genome assembly GCA_045107005.1 of Gammaproteobacteria bacterium. Taxonomy (GTDB): domain Bacteria; phylum Pseudomonadota; class Gammaproteobacteria; order Steroidobacterales; family JBCCMA01; genus JBCCMA01. The sequence goes on along the minus strand of JBGCFP010000018.1, from coordinate 27,614 downwards.
AGCGTTGCGCGGTCTCGCTGGATCAAGGTGCGATTCGTGGTTTAATGGCGGCGTTCGTAAGCCCATCCTGTCGAAGTGTCGTCCATGGCCCATATTGTCTGCATTACCAGCGGTTTGCGCGGTTTGCTCAACGCCAGTTTCGAGCTGGTGGCACGCTTGCAGGCGGCGGGACACACTGTCACCTGCGCCAGTCCGCACGATGTTGGCACCGTGGTCGAAGCGCAATCGCTGCGCTACGTGCAGCTGCCGCCGGTCAATTTTGATCCAGCGCCGCCGCCGCCGCGCATCGACGGTCCGCTGGGTTCGCTGCGATCTCGAGTTGCCGAGTGGTCGGGCGCCAGTGGACGTCGTCAGGCGGGCATCGAAGCGCTCAACCTGGCGCCGTTCAAGACTTTCATTTCCGACGAGAAACCGGATCTGGTGCTGATCGACAGCGAGCTGTACGAGCACATCTTTACACTGCATGCGTTGGAAATTCGCACGGCTTTGATCACCCCGTTCTTTGCCAGTTGGCAGCAAGACGGCGTGCCGCCGCTCCCGACGCCGTTGGGGCCTGACGCATCGGGGACTAAGAGCTGGCAGCAGTATCAACGGCAACGTTTTCGCCAGACCAAACTCATCTCCCTGCGCAACGCGTTTACCGAAAGGCGCCACGTGTTGCTCGCCTACGCGCGACAGTGCGGCTATCCGGTCAGTGCCCTGCGGCAGTACGATGCGCACACGTTGTTTGTCGACACGCACTTGCCGGTGCTCCTTCTCACTGCCCGCGAGCTGGAGTTCCCGCATACGCCAAGGCCAGGTGCCACTTACGTAGGGCCAATGGTGGCGACTGAGCGTCGTGACCAAGAGGTCAGTGTTGAGGATCAGGCGCGTTTACACCAACTGTATGAAGAGCGTAAGAACAAGCAGAGCAAGATCATTTACTGTGCGCTAACCACGATGAATTTACGTGACGACGATTTTCTGCCCCGCGTGGTGCAAGCCATGGCCGAGCATCCGGCCGTGCAGATGATTATCGGGCTGGGCGGCCGTGATCATGCGGTAGATTTACCGCTGCCAGACAACGTTCACGCGCTGGCCTACGTGCCGCAGCTCGAAGTGCTGGCGCACAGTGACCTGTGCATTACTTACGGCGGCATGAATACCGTTCACGAGTGCCTGCATCACGCGGTGCCGATGTTGCTGTATCCGCGCTACAACGATCAACCGGGCGTGGCGGCAAGGCTGGTGCACCACGGCCTCGCGATGCGCGGCGATGTCACCAACGACAGTGCATCGACCATCGCGCAGACTATCGATCGCCTGCTGCTCAATACCGTGATGCAGGATCGTGTGGCCGAGACGCGCGGCGATGTTGCGCATTATCGTGACGAGCGCGTGTTGGAAGTGACGGTTGAGAATTTGTTGGGGGCCTAGTCCGACGCATGCCCGTCAATCTGCGCGACGGACCCGCGATCTAATCGTCCTCAAACGCACTGCGCATTAGTCGGGCCAGATCCGACGCACAAAGCTCGCTCATCACGCCCTCCCAGGACAGCAGGCTGGGTGGAACGACAGCGGCCCGCAATCCGCGTGCTGCGCGTTCCTCAAGAAACGCGTTCATCACCGATTGACGTAATTCTTGTGCGAGTGGGCGGTCGGGCATGATGTCAGCCAGAAATCCCAGGAGGCCTTCGCGCAGTCCGGGGTGCAAATCGTAAACCATGGCGCCGTAAAAATTGCCCGGGATTAATGTGATCTGCGTGTGCCCGTCCAGAGTCGCGTAAGTATCCCGGTCAATCCAACCGAGTTCGACTGGCCCACCGACCGACAGCCATCTGAGACTGCCGTAGCGTTGGAGCGCGAGCACGCGCCCGTGTAAAGCGGCCTCGTAAAACCAGTGCTCGGCTTCGCGTATTTTCGCCAGCGCCTCGCCCTCGACTCGATCCGGCGGCCAGACTATGGGTCCGTACTCGTTGAGCACGTCGAGCGCAGTGTCCGGGTCTTTACCCTGCGCTTCCAGCGCGATACGCGTGGCCAGGACCACCATGGCCGCCGAATTGCCGGACTCAGCGAACACTTCAAGGTCGGCTTTCTCAACACCGCGAAACGCTTCGATGTCCGGTCCGCGGGTGTCGATCGGGTCACGTCGACGCGCCTCATTCATGACCGCCCGACTGCCCTCCATCTGCTGCTCGCTCAGACAGCCTTTCTTGTCCTGCGGTTCGACCTCCGGGATTGCCGGGTCGTCGATGGTCTCGTCTGCCGGCAGATCGGCAACCAGCGGGCGCGGTCCCGTGGCTTGTTCGACGCGTTGATCGGCACTCAGCCAGCCGATCAACCCAAGGATGATCAGCAGCACGATTAGGCTTATCCGTAACTTCATTACTCGATATTATTCCTGCTTGCAGGCGAAATCACCCGGCCGGGTGAGCGCTTCGTGGCGTTTTGGGTCCACAATGAACACGTTCTACTAATCAGGAGCGATACGATGGAATTGGGAAATTTTTCAGTCAGCCTGACGGTGAAAGATCTGGCGGTGTCACTGGCTTTTTATCAAAAACTGGGCTTCACGCAGCAGATGGGAGAGGCGGAGCAAGGCTGGGTCATCCTGCGTAACGGCGAGTGCGTCATCGGTTTGTTTCAGGGCATGTTCGAGAAAAACATGCTCACGTTCAACCCCGGCTGGAATCGGGAGTGCGAAACACTCCCTGACTACACCGATGTGCGCAAGCTGCAGGCGTCTCTGCGTGAGCAAGGTGTGGCGCTTGAAGTTGAGGCCGATACGTCGACCACCGGCCCGGCGAGCTTTGTCGTTGTGGATCCGGACGGTAACCCGATCCTCGTTGATCAGCACGTTTGAGCCTCGCGTATTGCGCCAAATTCGATCCGGTCGCATGATGAGCCACCCGATGCAACACCGATTGGCTTCACCAACGAGGACGTTAATGATATGAGCACTTCACTCTACGACATGAGTATCGGCAGCTATCTGCAAGTGGTCCCTGCCGTGGCTGCGTTTATGGACAAAGCAGCTGAACACTGCAAGGCGAACGATGTTGCCTTGGATGACGTCGTCGCGACGAGTCTGCACCCGGACATGTGGAGCTTTCATGCGCAGGTGGTCGGCGTGGTGCATCAATCCATGGGTGTGGTGAAAGGCATGCGTTCGGGCGAGTTTTCACCGCCCAGCGGTTACCCGGAAACCGACTACGCCGGGCTGCAAAAACTGATCGCTGACACGCTGGCTCAGTTGCAGGCGCTGACCGAAGACGAGATCAACGGACTGGCTGGCGGCAAGGTTGTGTTCAAACTCGGCGAAATGGAACTGCCGTTCACAACGGAAAATTTCGTGCTCTCGTTTTCGTTGCCGAATTTTTACTTCCATGCCACCACTGGCTACGACATCCTGCGCATGCTCGGCGTGCCGGTTGGCAAGCGCGATTTCCTGGGCAAGTTGAAAGTGGGTGTCTGATCAGTTGTCGTCCAGCTCAAACACAAAACGTTGACGTAGTCGGGTCGCCACCGCGGTGCCTTGCGCGGTTGCCGGGTTGAATCGGGCACGCAGCAACGTGCGGCGTACCGCCTGTTCGAACCCAAGATTGCGTGGCTCAACCGCTTCGATGTCGATGTCCGACGCGCTGCCGTCAGGCAGCACCGTAAACGAGGCGGTCACGACGCCACTGCGTCCCAAACGTTTGGCGCGTTCGGGAAAGCTCGGCAACAGGGGTGTGGTTGCACGCGCCGCCTGATCCGGCAATGTCGGTGAACTCAAGAAACGGCCGGGCTCGCCGGGCGTGACTCGAACGGCACCAGGGGAGAAATGGGTCGGGGCTGCCGGTGGGAGAACGACGTCGACGGTGTCAATCTGCGTCAGACCTTCTAGGCTTGGGCGCTTCACCGCTGGCGGGGGCGGATTAGGGTCGACCGTTGTGACCACCGGTTTGGGCGGCGGCGCGGCAATCTGCAGGTCGACCGGTGATTCCGCTGGCGGCGCAGGGGCAGGGGTCGTCTGAATCAGGCTCTGCATCAACAGCTGCAGCAAAAAGCCAATGACGACGGCGGTCATCGCCGCGGGAATAAAGCGGACGTGAATTGCGCGACCCATGACAGACTCCCTAATTACGAAGGCCTTACTACACTAATCTTCGTATACGGATCGCGTCAAGTCGCTGGTCAGTCACCGTGTATTCTCTGCCTCATGACACAACGCTTCATCGCCATGATTCTCGGTTTTTGCCTGGTCGGCTGCGCGCAAACGCCGCCACCGGTTGGCCCGTATTTGCTCGTTCTGGGCGTTGCCCAGGATGCGGGCTATCCCCAGCCTGGCTGCTATTCGGATCGATGCGAGAGAGGTTGGCGCGACCCTCGGCGCCGACGGCCACCCGTTGCCTTGGGTTTGGTGCAGCCGGCGTTTGACAGCAAAGCGCTGTTTGAAGCGACACCTGCTATCGGCGAGCAGTTGCACGCGCTGAATACGGTCGCGCCAGACCAACGCTATTCGCTCGACGGTATTTTTCTCACTCACGCGCATATCGGTCACTACGCGGGGCTCATGTATCTTGGCCGCGAGGCCATCGGTAGTACAGCGGTGCCGGTGTTTGCAATGCCGCGAATGACGCAGTTTCTACAATCCAACGGGCCGTGGGATCAGTTGATTCAACTCAACAACGTGGCATTGCAACCACTCGAGCATGAGCGTGCCGTCAGCCTTGGCGGCGTAACCGTTACGCCACTACTGGTGCCCCATCGCGATGAGTATTCCGAAACGGTCGGCTATCTCATTGCCGGCCCTGAGCGCACCGCGCTGTTCATTCCCGACATCGACAAGTGGTCGCGCTGGGAGCGTCAACTGGTGAACGTGGTTCAAGAAGTCGACTACGCGCTGCTCGACGCGACGTTCTTTGCTGACGGTGAACTGCCCGGCCGTGATATGTCGAAAATCCCGCATCCACTGGTTACCGAGTCGATGGATATCCTCGGTTCGCTGGACGCCACGCAGCGTTCGAAAGTGTGGTTCATCCACTTCAATCACACCAACCCGTTGCTCGATCTTCGCAGCGAGCCTGCCCGTCGTGTGCGTGCGGCGGGCTTTAACGTGGCATCAGAAGGGGTCAGGCTGCCGCTGTAGGCAAAGAGGGCTAGCGATGTGGCCGCGCGGCGAAAAAGAACGCTGCACTGACCACCAGGGCACAGTAGCCCAGCCACTGTGGCTGAGCATCGAGGCCAAGCAGCAGCGCCGATGCGACCAGCGTCGTGCCGCCCATCACAGACCGATGCAGCGTCGCGTCGGCGCGCTTGCGCTCGAGCCGTTGCTCTTCGCGGTCTTTCTCTTCAGCGTGCAACAGCAGCTTGCCTTCCGCCATGTGCTGCAGCGCCTTGAAAGCAAGGTTCGGCACCAGCTGCACCGACTCGCTGAGCTCGGGCAGATGCTCGCGCAGTTTGTTGAACACTTCCTTGCCGCTGGTTTGTTCCACCATCCAGTCTTCGAGGAACGGCTTCGCGGTTTGCCACAGGTCGAGGTCGGGGTAGAGCTGTCGCCCAAGCCCTTCGATGTTGAGCAAGGTCTTTTGCAGCAACACCAACTGCGGCTGCACTTCCATTTCAAAGCGTCGCGCGACGCTGAACAGGCGTACGAGAAACTGGCCGAAGGAAATATCTTTCAACGGTTTGTTAAAAATCGGCTCGCACACCGTGCGGATGGCCGATTCAAATTCATCAACACGAGTGCCGACTGGTACCCAGCCCGATTCCACGTGCAGCTGAGCCACCTTGCCGTAGTCGCGCTTGAAAAACGCCAGCAGGTTGCCCGCCAGATAGTGCTGATCGCTCTGCGTCAGCGTGCCGACGATCCCGAAATCAATCGCAATGTAACTGGGTTTGTCCGGATCGCTGATGTCGACAAAAATGTTGCCCGGATGCATGTCAGCGTGGAAGAAGTTGTACTTGAAGACCTGCATGAAAAAGATTTCGACGCCGCGATCCGCCAGCACTTTGAGATTAACGCCGTTCTCGTTGAGCTCATCGATGTTAGCGACGGGCACGCCGGAAATGCGCTCCATGACCAGCGCCTGCGGCTTGCAGTAGTCCCAGTGAATTTGCGGGACGTACAGAATTTCGTTTTCAGGGGGAAAGTGACGACGCAGCTGAGAGGCGTTGGCGGCCTCGCGCATAAGATCCAGCTCTTCGTTGATGGTTTTGTCGTATTCACGCACCACGTCGCGCGGACGCAGGCGACGAATGGGTTCCCAGTACTTGTGCACGACCGCGGCGGCGGCGTGCAAAATGTCCACATCTTCGCGAATCTGCTTCTGAATATTTGGGCGCAAAATCTTGACGACGACTTCGGAACCGTCCTTGAGCGTCGCCGCGTGGACTTGCGCAATGGACGCTGACGCCAACGGTTCGCTTTCAAAGCGCGCGAAGGTTTCGTTCACCGACTCACCAAACGCTTTTTCAATGACCGCAACAGCCACTTCGCTTGGAAATGGCGGCACGTCGTCCTGGAGCTTGGTGAGCTGACTCGCGATATCAGCGGGCAGCAAATCCGGTCGCGTTGACAGCATCTGGCCGAATTTGACAAAGATCGGCCCGAGATCTTCCAAAGCCAAACGCAAACGCTCGCCCAGGGGTTTGCTGCGATCGGCACTGGAGCGCGGCAGCGCGCGCAACACGTAAGACAGCGGTGGCTTGGGCTCGAGGCGGCGCAGGATGTCGTCCAGACCGTGGCGTCGCAGCACCCGATAGATGCTGATCAATCGGGCAACATGCCGCGGGCGTATCACCGGGCGTCTTCCCAGTTTTTCATGCGGGCAGCGGCGCGATCCACATCATCGCGCAAGCGATCGACATCGTCGAGGAAATCCTCCGCTTCGGTCTTGGTGGGTAAATCGCGGCTTTCTTCGGTGAAGTACTCGGCGAAGTCTTGGGTCATGCGCGTGCTGACATCTTTGCCCCAGCCAAACAATGTGCGTGCCGCGTCACCGACGCGGTGGGCGACTGAATCGCCAATGATGCGCGACAGTTCTTCTTCCCAATCGGGCTTGAGCACTTCAAACAGGTTCTGGAAGCTCTGCGCGACCGCCGTGTCACCGTGAATGGTAACGCCGGTGCGGCGCACGGCGGCAGCATCGGCGGCGCCGCCCATCAGCGATGCCAGTGCCAGCACCGTGCCGCTGATGATGGCCGCCGGTTCGTCTTCGTATTCCGAATGCAGCGCCAGCCCGTCGTCGAGCGCGTGAAAATACAAGTCGATATTGACGCCCTCGAGTTTCACCGCCAGCGTCTCGCCGTGCACCTGACGCAGCGCGCGTCGACCGTCCGGGTTGTCCTTGAGCTGGCGGTTAAGCAGTGCTTCAAGTGGCTTTAACCAGGACGGCGTTGTGCTCACAGCTTGTACCCGCGGTGCAGAGCGACGATGCCGCCGGTGAGATTGTGGTAGCGCGTGTTTTCAAAACCCGCGTCTTTGAGCATCTGCAACAGCGTCTCCTGATCCGGATGCATGCGAATCGATTCGGCGAGGTAGCGGTAGCTGGCTTCGTCGTTGGCCACCAGCTTGCCAATGCGCGGCAGCACGTTGAACGAGTAAGCGTCATAAATGGGCGCGAGGCCCGGCGCTGTCGGCTTGGAAAACTCCAGCACCAGGAGTTGGCCGCCGGGTTTGAGCACGCGATACATCGAGCGCAGCGCTTTGTCTTTATCCGTGACGTTGCGCAAGCCAAACGCGATCGTGACGCAGTGGAACGAGTTGTCGTCGAACGGCAGTTCTTCAGCGTTGGCCACTTCGAAGGACACGTTACCCACGATGCCGGCATCGACCAGACGACGGCGACCATTGGCGAGCATCGCCTCGTTGATGTCGGACAAAACCACGTGGCCTTTGGCGCCCACCCGTTTGGACATGGCAATGGTCAGATCGCCGGTGCCGCCCGCAACATCCAGCGCGCGTTGCCCGGGCTGCAGGTCGGTCTGGTCGATGGTGAATTTCTTCCAGATTCGATGCACGCCCATGGACATCAGATCGTTCATGACGTCGTATTTGTCGGCGACCGAGTCGAAGACGCCGCGTACGCGATTGACCTTGTCGTCGCGCGGTACGTCTTCGTAACCAAAATGCGTCGTGTCGTCGTGTTGTTCTTCGCTCATCGGGGTTCTCGTGTGGCGCCAGCCTCGTCGAGGCGCAGCAGATAGTGTTGCCAGTTTTGCTCGTGGTTGATGCCCAGATCGTACAGCACATCCCACGAAAAAAGGCCGCTGTTGTGACCGTCGTCGAACACCAGTCGCACGGCGTAGCTGCCCACCGGCTCGATGCGTGTGACAACGACGTGCTTTTTGCCCACCTGCAGAACTTCCTGCCCGGGGCCGTGCCCGCGCACCTCGGCGGACGGCGAATAGACGCGCAGGTATTCCAGCGGCAGATCAAACGTCTGGCCGTCGTCGAACGCCACGCGCAATAGGCGCGCGCTCTTTTTTAACGTCAGTTCGGTAGGCTGATGCTGCACGCTGGCTGCTCTACAAAATGTACCGTGCCAGATCTTCGTCCTGTACCAGTTCGCCCAGATGTTCGTCGACGTAAGCGGCGTCAACCGTCACGCTCTGGCCGCTACGATCGGCCGCTTCGAAGGACACGGTTTCGAGCAGTCGCTCAAGTACCGTGTGCAAACGACGCGCGCCGATGTTTTCGGTGCGTGAATTCACCTGGAAGGCCACCTCGGCGATCCGCGTAACTCCGTCATCAGCAAACGTAAGGTTCAACCCTTCGGTGTGCATCAGTGCACAGTATTGTTCGGTGAGGCTGCAGTCCGGCTCGGTCAGGATGCGCACAAAATCGTTGCTGGTCAGCGCCTGTAGTTCCACGCGAATGGGAAAGCGACCCTGCAGCTCCGGGATCAGATCGGACGGTTTCGCCACGTGGAAGGCGCCGGAGGCGATGAACAGAATGTGGTCGGTTTTGACCATGCCGTACTTGGTCGAAATGGTGCTCCCTTCAACCAGTGGTAGCAGATCGCGCTGCACGCCTTCGCGTGACACGTCGGCACCGCCCTGCGATCCGTCAGTACGTTTCGCGACTTTATCGATCTCGTCAATAAACACGATGCCGCTTTGCTCGACCGATTCCACTGCGCGCACTTTCAGGTCGTCTTCATTGACCATCTTGGCGGCTTCTTCTTCGAGCAGAATCTTATAGGCGTCGCGCACTTTCATGCGCTTGGTGTCGGTGCGCCCGTTGCCCACATTCTGGAACATGCTTTGCAGCTGCTGGGTCATTTCTTCCATGCCCGGCGGTGCCATGATCTCCACGCCCATCATCGTAGCCTGCGTTTCAATTTCAATTTCGCGATCGTCGAGCTTGCCTTCGCGGAACATCTTGCGAAACTTCTGCCGCGTGTCGGCCGTTGTCGGATCCGGCTCGGAGTGATCGTAAGGGCTGCGCTCGGGAGCCGGCAGCAGGGCGTCGAGCACGCGATCTTCCGCTGCGTCTTCGGCGCGGTGGCGCACTTTGTCGAGTTCTGTTTCGCGAATCAGCTTGACCGCGACGTCGGTCAGATCGCGGACAATCGAATCGACTTCGCGACCCACGTAGCCCACTTCGGTGAACTTGGTGGCCTCCACCTTGATAAACGGTGCTTTGGCCAGCCGCGCCAGGCGTCTGGCGATCTCGGTCTTGCCGACGCCGGTTGGGCCAATCATCAAAATATTTTTCGGCGTGATCTCGGTGCGCAGTGGATCGCTAACCTGTGCGCGGCGCCAGCGATTGCGCAACGCGATCGCCACCGAGCGTTTGGCGTCATCCTGGCCAACAATGTGTTTGTCCAATTCCTGGACGATTTCCCGGGGAGTCATTTCAGACATGCGTGTTACTCGCTGAGCTCTTCAATAGTGAGATTATGATTGGTGTAAATACAAATGTCGGCGGCGATGGAAAGCGCTTTTTCCACAATCTCGCGCGGCCCCATCTCGGTGTTGTTCATCAGCGCCATGCCGGCGGCTTGCGCGAACGACCCTCCGGAACCAATCGCGACCAGATCGTGCTCGGGTTCAATCACATCGCCGGTGCCGGAGATGAGCAGCGAGGTTTTTTTGTCCGCGACGCAAAGCAGCGCTTCAAGACGTCGCAAGCTGCGGTCGGAGCGCCAGTCTTTGGCCAGCTCGATGGCGGCCCGTGTCAGGTTGCCGTACTGCTCGAGCTTGCCCTCAAAGCGCTCGAACAGCGTGAACGCGTCGGCGGTGCCACCGGCAAAGCCGGCAAGGACCGTGTCCTTGTAAAGACGGCGAACCTTGCGGACGTTGCCCTTCATAACGGTGTTGCCAAGAGTGGCCTGACCGTCTCCGCCCACGACCACTTTGCCGTCGCGGCGGACGCAGAGGATCGTGGTGCCTCGAATTTGTTCCATCTGGCGGTTCCTGTGTGAGCCGGGCGGCCGGCTATTGTACATCGTCGGGGTCAGGGAAGAGCGCCGGGTAATGCGGCGATCTGGCGATTAACGCGGGAAACGTCTCAGCCGGGCCGAGTCTGGCGCGCAAGCCGTTATTCCTGCGTCTCTTTCTTTTTCCGCGCACGCGGATGGGTCTTGTCGTAAGTGGCGGCCAGATGCTGGAAATCAAGGTGCGTGTAGATTTGAGTGGTGCTGATATCGGCGTGGCCCAGCATTTCCTGAACGCCGCGCAGATCGCTCGAGGACTCAAGCATGTGAGTGGCGAAGGAATGGCGAAACAGATGCGGATACAGGTTGATGTCGATGCCCTGGCGGCGTGCCCAGTATTTGATGCGCGACTGCACCGAACGTGGCGCAATGCGTGCCCCCCGCTGGCTGACAAAAACGGCCGCCACGTCGGGTTTGGCCAGCGCTCCGCGTACGGTCAGCCAGCGCTCCAGCGCGTCCAGTGCTTTGCCGCCTACCGGCAGAATTCGGGTTTTGGCACCTTTGCCCAGCACGGTGACGGTGCGGTCGGCCATTTCGACGTCAGCAAGATCCAGGCCGACCAGCTCAGCCAGACGCAGTCCCGATGAGTACAGCAGCTCCATCATGGCCGCGTCGCGGCGGGTCAGCGGCTCGTCGCCCGGCAGATTTAGCAGGGCGGCCATGCGGTCCACGTCGACGGTGCCTGGCAGCGTGCGTTTCTTGCGCGGAGCGCGCACGTCGGCGCCGGGGTTCGCGCCGAGCTCGCCCTCGCGAATCAGATAGTCGAAAAACGAGCGCGCGGCGGACAGCCGTCTGGCGATGGAGCGCGGTGCCAGGCCCTTGCGATGCGCGGTGCTGGCAAACTGCTGTAGCTGCAGAGGCAATAGCTCAGACCAGCGCGGAATATCCTGGCGGTCACAGAACGCGACCAGCGCGTCGAGATCGCGCCGGTAGTTGGATTGGGTGTGAGGAGACAGACGTCGTTCACGACGCAGATGGTCAATGAATTCGACCACCGCGTCGCGTGAGTGGTCGTCCATCAGGCAGCAGCGCTCTCCAGCGCGTGCCGGCCAAGCGCCACACTGATCACATCGCCCAGACGACCCAGGAACTCAGTACTCATGCCCGGGTGAAAGTGCGCCGTGTCTTTGTTGCCGATGGCCAGAATGCCCAGCTTGCTTTGATCGCCCAGCGGAACCAGCGCAGAGGAGCCGATGTGCAGATTGTCGTTGCCGAACAGGAAGGCGCGCTGCGCATCGCGCATCTGCCCGCAGCGTGGACGGGCACCCGCCAGAAACGTTTTAAACGGTTTGAGCTCGGCGGCCGACGCGCTCGTGTTGCGCACATAGGCCATGTCATCCACGCCTGCATAGCGTCGATCGTCGTCGAAAAGGATCAATGTGGTCTGATCAGCGCCGAAATCCTGGCGCAAGCCCTGTTCCAGCCGCTCCATCAAATCGCGCATCGAACGCGCGTCCATCAGCGCCAGAGACAGCGTGTGCAGCTTGGTCGACAGCGAGTCATTGGAGCGCGCTACGCTGATCAGCTCGCGCAGCTTGCGCTCAAGTTTGGTGTTGCGCTGGCGCAGAATCGACACCTGCCGCTCGACCAGAGAGACCGCCGCGCCGCCCGTGCTGTGCGGCAGCTTGAGGCCAGCCAGCAGAGCCGGATGGCGCTCAAAGAAATCGGGATTGTCGTCCAGGTGCTGACTGACCGATTCGTCCGTAATCTCGGTGTCAGGGGCGTCGTTTTGCTGAGGTTGTCTTTGTGTACTCATAGCTCAATGTGTCCTTCAAACGCTGAGTGCGCAGGCCCCGTCAGCCAGATCGACCGCTCGAGGTGTTCGCAGTTTACCATCAATTGGCCGCCGGGCAGCGCAATGTCAACGTGGCTTGCGAGCTTGCCCCAGGCGGCGCCCACAGCCGCCGCCGCGCACGCGCCGGTGCCGCAAGCCAGCGTTTCGCCAACGCCGCGTTCGTAAACGCGCAGATCGATCCGCTGGGGCGAGTGAACCTGCATGAAACCGACGTTGACGCTTTGGGGGAAGGCATCGTGCTGTTGAATTTTCGGCCCAAGGGTCTGTACCGGTGCGCCGTTAATATCATCGACCTCGATCACCGCATGCGGGTTCCCCATCGACACCGCGCCAAAGCGCACGGTCTGCCCGTCAATCTCAATCTCGTAGTGGTCCCGGCGTGTCGCCATGGCAAACGGCAGTGACGAGGGTTCGAAATTCGCCGGCCCCATGTCGACGCTCACTTGTGCGTCGTCCGTGAAGCGCGCCCGCACGATACCGGCAGGGCTCGCCATTCGTAGCGCCACATTCTGCGGCGCATCGGGCCTGGCAAACAGCGCGAGGGCGCGCGCCCCGTTTCCGCATTGCTCCACTTCGCCGCCCTCGGCATTGAAAATGCGATAGCCAAAATCCGCGTCGGCGGACGGGATCAGCATCAGAATCTGGTCGCACCCAACGCCGCGATGGCGATCAGCCAGGTGTCGCGCCTGCGCCGCCGTCAGTTCGAGCGCTCGCTCACGGGCGTCGATGACCACAAAGTCGTTGCCGGCGCCGTGCATTTTGGTGAAAGGTATCAGTTCGCGTTTGCTCACGCGCTCAAGGATACCGCGTTGTGCATCCGGCGTTGCGGCAAATTCGATACACTCCGTCCCCACTAACCGTTCCACAAGAAGCACCATGCACTACAGCGACCTGCGCGACTTCATCGAAAAGCTCGAACACATGGGCGAGCTCAAACGCATCAAAACGCCTGTCGATCCCATCCTTGAGATGACCGAGATTTGCGATCGGACGCTGAAAAAAGGCGGCCCGGCCCTTTTGTTCGAAAACGCGAAGGGCTACGACATCCCGGTGCTGGGGAATCTGTTCGGCACGCCTCGGCGTGTCGCGCTGGCCATGGGACAGGACTCGGTGGAAGCGCTGCGTGATGTGGGCGAGCTGCTGGCGTTTTTGAAGCAGCCCGAGCCGCCGTCTTCGGCGCGCGAGTTTATCGAGCGCATGCCGCAGTTCAAGCAGGTGCTGAACACGCGGCACAAAGTGGTGCGCAAAGCCGCTTGCCAGAAGAACGTGATCGAAGGCGACGCTGTGGATCTTGCCAAGCTGCCAATCCAGACGTGCTGGCCGGGCGACGCCGGACCGCTGCTGACCTGGGGACTAACCGTCACCAAGGGACCGACACAGAAGCGTTTGAACATGGGGATCTATCGCCAGCAGGTGATCGGGCGCAACAAACTGATCATGCGCTGGCTCGCACACCGCGGTGGGGCGCTGGATTTCCGATCGTTTGTCGAGCAAAACCCGGGCGAGAAATTTCCCGTCGCCGTTGCACTGGGTGCCGACCCAGCCACCATTCTGGGCGCTGTGACACCCGTGCCGGACGGTTTGTCGGAATACGCCTTTGCCGGTTTGCTGCGCGGTGCAAAAACCGAAGTGGTGGCGTGTAAGCACAGTGATCTGCTGGTGCCGGCAAGCGCCGAATTCGTGCTCGAAGGGTATATCGCGCCGGACGAAGTCGCCGCCGAAGGCCCGTTTGGTGGTCACACCGGCTACTACAACGAGGTGGACACCTTCCCGGTGTTCACGGTCGAGCGTATTACGCACCGCGACAACCCGATTTATCACAGCACCTACACCGGTCGCCCGCCCGACGAGCCGGCTGTCCTCGGCGTCGCGCTGAACGAAGTGTTTGTGCCGCTACTTGTGCGTCAGTTTCCCGAGATTCGCGATTTCTATTTGCCGCCCGAGGGCTGCTCGTATCGCATGGCGCTGATCAGCATGAAAAAGGAATACCCCGGTCACGCCAAGCGCGTAATGATGGCGGTCTGGTCCTATCTGCGTCAGTTCATGTACACCAAGTTCATCGTGGTCGTGGACGACGACATTGACGTGCGCAACTGGGAAGACGTGATCTGGGCCATGACCACGCGAATGGATCCGATGCGCGACACCACGATGGTCGACAACACACCGATCGACTACCTCGACTTCGCGTCGCCCGTGTCCGGCCTGGGCTCGAAAATGGGTCTGGATGCCACTAACAAGTGGCCCGGGGAAACCAATCGCGAGTGGGGCGAACCGATCGAGATGGACGCGGACGTCAAAGCGCGCGTGGACGGGCTGTGGGACGAGTTGGGTATCGACGCGTAGCGTAAGTTGCGGTTAAACCAGCCGAAGCGGTAAGGTTTCGGCTGGATTTGCGATGACGACTGAGTGAGGAGACAGCGATGCGCCATATAACGGTTATGAACGCCAAGGGTGGGTGCGGCAAAAGCACCATTGCCACGAGCTTGGCGGCTTACTACGCCGAAGAGGGCATGGATGTCATTCTCGCTGACTACGACCCGCAAGGTTCCTCATCCGACTGGCTGTCGCTGCGGCCCAAGGATCGCGCGCCGATTACCGGCGTCGAAGCGTTTAAAACCGGTTTAAAAGGCGTTTCGCGCGCCACGGATGTGGTGATTCTGGACGCGCCGGCCCGCTCGCACGGCCCGGAGCTGACCGAAATCCTGAATCACACTGAGACCATCGTGATGCCGGTATTGCCATCGACCATCGACATGATGGCCACGTCGCGGTTCATCAAGGAGCTGACCGGCAGCGGCCGCATGAAGCGGCGTCAGGCGAAGCTTGGGCTGGTCGGCAACCGCGTGCGCGAAAACACGTTGATTTTTGACGAGCTGGACGAGTACCTCGACAAACAGCGCGCGCCCTACGTCACGGCGCTGCGCGAAGCGCAAAACTATGTGCGGGCGTTCACGCGCGGTTTGGGCATTTTCGAGCTGCCGGAATATCTGGCGTGGCCTGACTGGGAACAGTGGGATCCGCTGATTGAGTGGCTGGATGGGCGCTCGTCGAAACCGTAGTGGCGTTTGTGTCGCGCGCTTAGCCTGACTTCGCCATCTCGTTGAGGCTGGCGGCGATGCCCTCGCGCGGATCGCGAAACTGCGGCGCAACGCCAAGCACATCGCGCATCTTGCGCGTGTCGACCTCGCGCGATTCGCGCAAGAAGCTCCAGGCTCGCGCAGTCACCAGTTTTTTCAGCGCCGCGCGCGTTGTGGCCGGAGGCGCTGGCAATCCCAACTGACCGGCAATCAGGCCAACAAACTCCGTGTTAGTCATGGTGTCCCCATCGCCTACGTTGTAAATCTCGTTAACGTGCGGCGTCGTGGTGGCAGCGCGAATCACTGCGACCAGATCGTCGACGTGAATGCGATTGCCGGGTCCGGCTTCTTCGCGACGTAGCATCGGTCGCGAGCCTTGCACCGTGGCGAGTTGCAGTCGTCCGGGTCCGTAAATGCCGGGAATACGCAGGATAACCCACGGCAGATCGTTGGCGCTGGCCCATTCGCGTACGCGCGTTTCCGCAGCGAGACGGCGCTTCGCCCGCTCGCTGTCCGGGGCAGGTGCGTCACTTTCGTGCACCAGCGCGCCGTTGCGGTTGCCGTAAACGCCGGTCGTGCTGGCATAGATAAGGCGGGTTGGTGGTGTTGGTAGCGCGTCGAGGAGGTGCGCCAGGCGCGAATCGTCGTCGCCTTGTCGAGGTGGCGGAATCAAATACACGAGCGCGCGATTGGGTGGCAGTGTGGGTGGGGCCTGTTGCGCGTCGAGGTCCCAGCGCGCGCCGTCAATGCGATGCTGCTCAAGACGTTGCACACCTTCTTCAGAAGCAACGATACCGAACGCCTGCTGCTGCGAACGCGCCAGACGCAAGCCGGTGTATCCGCAACCCGCAATAATCATCGAAATCCTCACTTTCTGTTGGTGACAACCGCATACCCGTGCCGACCGGCCCACGATGATGAACGCTAGTCGAACTTGCGGCAAACTTTTACGTCGTTTGGGCGACCCGCACGGGGTTGCAAGATGCCTACGCGGATGCGACGCTCCGACGCGGTTCTGTTTTCTTGTTGCGGGTCACGATGCCAGCCGATCGGGCTTGCGCTTTGCTCATTCCTGTTGACCAGTGATTTTTAAGGATCACATCATGACACTACTCCTCATCGGCCTCGCCCTGTTTTTCGTGCCTCACTTGTTGCCGAGCACACCGCTGCGCAGTGTGTTGGTCAACGCGATGGGCGTGCAACGTTACAAGTTGCTGGTGACGCTGGCGTCGTTCGCCGGCTTGATCTTGGCGGTCATCGGTTATCGTTCGGTGCCGGTGGAATATGTGTTTGCGCCCAAACCGTGGGCACGCGCCGCGGCGCTGCACGCCATGCCGCTGGCGTTTATTTTGCTTGGCGCCGCCAATATGCCGACGCACATTCGCCAGTGGCTCAAGCATCCGATGATGCTTGGAATTCTGATCTGGTCGTTGCTGCACTACTTCGCGAACGGCGAGAAAGCAGCAGTTTGGTTGTTCGGCAGTTTTGCGGTCTACGCAGTGGTGAGCATTATCTCGGGCACGCTACGCGGTAAGACGCTGGTCAAGCCCGGCCAGACGGTGGCGTGGAAATACGATCTGATGGCCGTTGGCGGTGGATTGATTCTGTACGCGGTCGTGCTGTTCGGTCACGGCCATATTTTCAACCGAGTTTTGATCCCGATGTAGCGAATGAGGACGCCGAATTTCCGTCAGCGCGCGTTTCACGATTTGCGCACACTGCTCTACCGCTGGTCGCCACCGATGGACGTCGTGATCGACGAGCCCGATCACTACGTGCTGGTCACTCGCCACATTCAGAAGAACAAAAAACCCTTAAGCTTTGGCGCCGTGCGCATCAGCAAGACCTACGTCAGCTTTCACTTCAAGCCGATGTTCCTGAACCCTTCGTTGATTGCCGACATCTCGCCGGCCCTGAAAAAGCGCCAACAGGGAAAGGGCTGTTTCAATTTCAAAGCGCCGGACGCACGCCTGTTTCTCGAGATTAAAGAGCTGGTCAAGCAGGGGTATCAGGATTTCGTGCGACGCGGATACCTCTGACCCGCGGCGCACGTCTTCTTACTGCGTTGCGACTGCCTATTCGGCAATACCGCCGTCGATCCACGCCTGCACCAGATCCTGTTCAGCCTGATCGAGACAGGCGTTGTTCATGGCATCCAGCGTCGGATCGCCGGTGCAGCCACGATTACGCGGCATTTCGCCCGATTGAATACGCACAATCGTGCACTCGGCGTTGTTCAATCCGACGCAGGCGTTGTTGTTTGCCGGGTCGAGTGCGCCTTCAAACGTCGACCCCAGATTGTGGCCGCCGGTGTTGAGCGTTGTGTGGCACGGCGCGCACAGCTCGGCGAAGATCGGTTGGATGTCGTCGGTCCAGGTGACGGGTGAACCCGTTGCGCCCGGTCCGGGTGGCTGAAAGAACGCGGAGCGCAGGATGCCAAGATCCGACACGTTGACCACGTTGTCACCATTGAAGTCGGCATCCGCATCGGCCGTAAAGAAAACGGCGCGCAGCAGGCCAAGGTCGGCGACGTTGACGATTAGATCGTTATTGAGGTCGGCGTCGCAGCGATTGCCGAAGCCGTCGCCGTTCGAGTCGATTTGTGCCGGGTTTGCCACGGTGGAACAGTTATCGACCGAGTCATCGACACCGTCGCCGTCGGTATCCACGGCCATGGCCGAGGCGGCAAGAAGCGTCAGTGCCGCGCACGCGGCGGTCTGAGATATGCGTGTCATCGTTGTTTTCATTCCCCATCTCCCCAAACAAAGTTGAATAGTCGTCGCTCTACACAGTGGTCACTGTACGCCGGTACGGTTGAATTTGTGTCACATGCCTGTGAATTTCGATTTTCTTCGCGTTTTTGTCAAAAACCGCGTTGCGCAGTCGTCATTTATAGTGAGCGGGGCGTTTTGCCGCGCGTTCGTAATTCACAAGGAGCACTCCATGCAATTTGCACTACTGATTCACGACGACGAAAGCTGGCATGATCTGGATGACGCGCAACAGGGCGAGCTGTTGATGGCGCACAAAGCGTTTGGCGATGCGCTCACTGAGGCGGGGGTCTTTGTGGGCGGTGAGCCGCTCGAACCCAGCGCCACAGCGGCGACGGTCCGCAGTGACGGAACGGTTCAGGATGGCCCGTTTGTCGATTCCAAAGAACAGCTCGGCGGTTTTTATCTGATTGACGTCGCGGACCAGGCGGCGGCGATCGCGTGGGCCAAGCGCTTGCCGATGGCGTCGGCGACGAGCGGCGGCATTGAGGTTCGCGGGGTTCCCAGCTACCAGTGAGTGAGCCCGCTTACCAGGCGGCACACGCAGCGGCGCGTGATGCTTACGGTCGTCTGATCGCCACGTTGTGTCGCCGGGGGCACGACGTGGCGCAGGCGGAAGACGCGCTCGCGACCGCGTTTGAACGTGCGCTCACGCGCTGGCCGACAGACGGCGTGCCCGACGTGCCCGCGGCGTGGTTGCTGACGACAGCGCGACGCGTGCTGATTGATCAAGCCAGACACCGCGGCGTCGAGCACGACACCGCGGTGGCGCTGTTGCCGTTGGTCGAAGGCGTATCGACCAAAGAGGCAACGACCGATCGACGGCTGGCGTTGATGGTGCTGTGCGCGCATCCCGATATTCATCCCAACGCCCGCGCGCCGCTGATGTTGCAGACCGTCCTCGGGCTCAATGCCCGCCAAATGAGCACGGCATTTGTCGTTAGCCCGGCCGCGTTGGGGCAGCGACTGGCGCGTGCCAAGCGCGCCATCCGCGACCGCGCGATACCGTTTGAGTTGACCGGTACCGAGGCTTTGAGCGAACGCCTGGGCGATGTTCTGGATGCCATCTACGCGTCGTTTTCGACCGGCTGGGATGATGCGACCGGTGCTCGGGATGAGCGTCACGGACTGGCCGGCGAGGCACTGTGGCTGGGTCATATTGTCTGTACCCAAGCTCCGCGTGAGCCTGAAGCGCTTGGGTTGTTGGCGCTGATGTTGTTCTCGCAAGCGAGGGTCGATGCGCGTCGCGACAACGAGCGCTATGTGCCGCTGTCAGAGCAAGATCGAGATCGTTGGCAGTGGAGCAGGATCGAGCAGGCCGAGCGGTGTCTGGCGCGTGCGGCAACGCTCAATGACATTGGGCGCTTTCAGCTTGAAGCGGCGATTCAATCGCATCACGTTCGCACGCCTGCGGGGGAGGCGCCCAACTGGGAAGCAATTGCATTGCTTTACGAAGGGCTTCATCGCCTGGCGCCAACGCTGGCTGTCTCGGTTGGGCGAGCCGCCGCGCTGGGCGCAGCGCGAGGTCCGGCGGCAGGTCTTGCTGCGCTCGCGGTGTTGCCCCGAAACGCCGTCAAATCTTTCCAGCCGTATTTCGCCGTCAAGGCGCACTTGCACGCGGCAGCTGGGCAAACCGATCGCGCGCTGGATGACTATCGTCGGGCGCAGGGCTTGAGCGACGACCCGGCCGTGCGCCAATTTCTGGTGCGTAAGCAACGTCAATTGAATTCGTCCTGAACTCGATCTGAACCGACCTCGCTCGGCAACACCGCCGACGTCATCGAACACCGCTTTTCTCTTTCAACGCAGTCGCCGCTTGCGTAAGCCAAGTGCGAGATTCGCGCGATTCTTCTCACTTCTCTTGTTCACCGCGCATGACATTCGCTGACGGCACTTCGCTGTTATCGCGTCCGCGTGGTAACAGGAGAAGAAGTCATGTCAAAAGCATGTTCATCCAGGCGCTGCGCTTTACCAGCTCGCGTCGGCGCGTTCGCGACGTTGGTGTTCGTCACCAGTTTGGCGACCAGTGCCACGTACGCCGACCCGGCCGGTCCGTTGATCATCACCGGAGCGGATATCACAAACTCAACCGGTCCGTGGTTACCGGATATTCCGAGTAGCGCGTGGATTCCACTGTCCATTTCGGTCCCGCCGAATAACACCTACGTAACGTCCGGGAATCCGGTTGATGACGCCTCGGTGAGTGTGCTCGAGGGCAGCTCGCTCAGCGTGACGTTTCCCAAAAATCGGGTACCGGACGTGGTGTTTGAGCTCAGCGGCGCCGAAGTGTTGATGAACGATTTTCTGACGATCGAATGGCCTAACGTTCACAACTATCCAGTCGGGGAATCGCACCTGGTGTTTGCGTACGAGCCGGTGACGGATCGCTGGACCGTGTGCGGTGCAGCGACGGTCAACGCACAAGGCACGGCGCTCGTGCAGGTCGACAACTCGTTCAACACGACGTTGAGCTACTATTTCGTTGATGAAAACGTCTTGCTGCAGTGGCCCGGGTCCTGAAACCGGATGCTGTTGTTGCGACCGAGTCAAAAAATAGACTCGGTCGCGGCAACTTGGGTCGGCAGAAGATAAATGAACCGAATGGCTCGCACTTGGTGTACCTTTTAGTCAGGGATGTTAAAAATGGGAAGATTGTCCCAAAGGTAAACATAATGCACGCACTGATCTCGGAATCGGTTCCGCCGTCTGAGGACCTGGCGAAATCGCCGGACGACTCTGAGGACCTGGAACCGATTGAGTTTTGCGCCTGGGTCCGGACACTGCGCCGGAAACCGCTGTCAACGGACGACTATATTTACCGGCGGGTGTACGGCCGCCTGATGGTCATCGCACGCTATGTTGGTCAAAACGCCGCTGGGCGTCCGACGGGCGGCTCTTTGGTTAACCGCTTCTATAACAAGTACGTTGAGGACGAGAATCTGGGCAACGGTGATAAGCACCGTTTTTTCTGCCTCGCCGCGTCCATGTTGCGCGAAATTTTCGTGAGCAGTGCAAAACACAAAATCTTGCTGCGCAGCGACGGTGCGGCGGTGAACGTTCGGTCACCGGAGCAGCTCATTGAGATTGATCGGCTGGTCGACTCGTTGCAGCGCGACGATCCCAATACGGCGCAAATTTTTGTTCAACACCATTTCGCTTGCCTTAGCGTGGACGAGATCGCCGGTGCCATGGATTTGTCGGCTGCGGATATCCAGCGCAACCTGAGATTCGCCAACGCGTACATATTGCGCCGCATTTCCTGAGCTGGGAACGGGCGAGCGCCGGACTCGTGCGCTCAGCGGTGACGATTACGCACTAGAGCTCGTCCATCCATCGGCGGATCTTCATATTCGGGATCGCGTAAGGTCCTGCTTGCGACGATGCCTGCTCGAACAACTTGAGCAAGCGCGCACGTCGCTCCTCCAGCGCAAGATCGCCCTGGCCAAACCGAACGTCGATCGCTTCCATGAACGTCATCGTCAACGCGTCAGGTTTCGAACTGGCGTCCAGGTAGCGTTGCGCTGTGACCAGGTTTTTCGCTGCGGCTTCTCGTTGCTCCAAATCCAGTTCCAATGCGCTGAGCCGGGAGTAGAATTTCGCCAGCTGCGGGTCGGCGGGATAGCGTCGTGCCATCGTATTGGCGACCACTGAGTATTCCGTCCGCGCCTCGTCCAGTTGCTGGTTCATTTCCAGGCAAGATGCGCGGGCAAATCGAATGGCCAGAGCCGAGTAGTCTTCGTTACTGCTGAATCGTTCCTGCACTCGCAGCGCGTTGCTCAGCTGCTGTTGGGCCAACACGAAATTTCCCTCGCTCATCTCCAGCGCCCCCAGGCCGTAAGCGGAACTCACCATGCCAAGGTTCGGCGGCACTCCTTGCTGACTGATCGTTGCCGCCACTTCTTCGTAAAGTCGGCGTGCGGTTTTTTTGTCTTTGAGCGTCAGATAGCCGGCGGCGAGATTCGCCGTAATATTTGCGTAGGTCGGGTGCGTTTTGGGCACTTCAGCGAGTGCTATACGGCGTGCTTCCTCCAATAGCTCGAGCGTCTGCGGTAACGGAACATCGCGGCGCTTTGCAAGCGCGTAGTTATTGATCGCATTGGCGCGCGCAAGTCCAGGTAGCGTCGGATGGTCTTTCGCCATCTGATAGGCGCGATTTGTCGCGAGCAGCGCGCGATCATCGGGCGACTGAACTTCGGGCAAAATGCCTGACAACGCGTTCAGAAAATTGAGCCTTTGGACGGAGTTTGGCCCGAACTGGGGATCAATTTTAGACTCAACATCATTGGCGATCGCTCGCGCCAGTTCATTGCGGTCTGTTGCCTTGTACACGCCGATAAGCTGGATCTGCGCCTCAATCGCTGCACGCTGTTCCGTGCTGATCTCACCACTTTTGATTTGCAGTCGCCCGGCGATCTCCACGACTTGTCGCAGGAAATTTTCGGCGTCGCTGTAAGCACCGATGTCGTACAAAATACCGCCCACGGTGCTCGCGAGCGCGATTTGCACCTCTGGTGCGTCCTTCTGTTCGCCAAGAAGACGCGGCGCGTTAAACACCAATGCTTCACGAACGGTAACGCTGTTGGCGCCTTCCAATGCAGGATCGGCACTGGAAAACACATCTCGCAGCAAGCCTGAGGACGCGACCGCCTTGTCGCGTTCGCGCGCGATTTCCACGGCTTGTGCTCTATCGCGTACAGCTTCGAAATAGACTTGCAGTAAAAGTGCGCTGACCAGGATAGCCGTCGCCGCTACCAGGCTGACCACCAGTTTGTTCCGGGCCAGAAATTTTCTCAGAATGTAGAAACGGCTGGACGTGCGAGTGTTCAGCGGCCGATCGTTGAGAAAGTTGTCGATATCCAGCCCGAACTGCGCGGCGCTGCCGTAACGCTTATCCGGCGTGAACGCCATCGCCGTGGACACAATGGCCTGCAAATCGCCGCGCAACAACTGACGCAGCGAGCGCACCGGCACGCCTCGATTTTCGGCGGCTAGCTGCAGATCGCCTTTGGTGCTGAGCACGCTCAACATCGATGGGGGAACGAGGGGCCACTTGCCGGTCGTCCCCATTTTCTTGACGCTTTCTTTTTCATAAGGCAGGACGTCTGACAGCAGTTTGAACAGAACGACCGCAAGCGCATAAACGTCGGTCGCGGTCGTGGTGTCCTTGCCGGTCCACTGTTCCGGCGCCGCGACATCCATCGACAGCATGGGCCCGACGGCCACGGTCAACGAGTCGCCTGCCTGGCCTTCATCGGTCACGAATTTGCCGATGCCAAAATCAAGAATTTTTACGACACCGTCGCGCGTGACCAGAATGTTCTCCGGTTTCAGATCGCGGTGAATGATCAGATAGCGCTGCGAGAAAGCGACGGCGTCGAGCACCTTTCGGAAAAGTTTCAATCGCGCGGGAATGTCGAGGCGCTGCTCCGTGCAATAGTTATCGATGCGTTGGCCATCGATAAACTCCATGGTGAAATACGGCCGGCCTTCGAAGCGATCAATCGTTAGGAAGCGCGCGATGTTTGGATGGTTGAGCCGTGCCAGCATCTTCGCTTCGCGTTTGAAGCGCTGCTGCATCGGCCAGTTCAAAAACGTATTGCGCAGAACCTTAATCGCGACGACCTGGTCGACGCCTTCAGTGCGGCGCTCGGCGCGAAACACAAATCCGGTGCCGCCCTTGCCAACCAACTCGGTGATTCGGTAACCGTCAATCGTCTGGCCGATGAAGTGGTCGGGATTGTCGTCAGGCTCGTCGACCTCGAAACACTCGCTGATGAGGTCCTCGGCATTCTGCTGCTGTTCGGCGCGCAGGAGTTCGCGCACCGTTTGTTCAACCTGTTTGTCCCCGCGGCTTTCCAGAACGAGCACTGCCTCCTGCTCTTGGGGTGGCAGACCTTCAAGCGTAAGGAAAATACTTTGCACAAGCGCCCACTGCTTCGGGCTCAGATCATCAGTCATTGGGCGAGGTCTGGGCGCATCGGTCGCGCTGGAGAGCCGCGTTATCATGACAAGTCGTCACAGATTTTTCGCTGTTGCAGGCGTATCGGGACAGGCGTCTGGGCAGACATCTTGCTACCTGTTCTGGTTATATCTGCAACAAATTTAACAAAACGCGTGACGTATAACACGTAGAAAGTGTGTGGTTTTCGTGCGGGACGGCGGATAGTGGCCAGAAATGGCGGTATCACGAAGGGTACGTAAAAAAATCGCTGCGACCGGAAAGGGAGAGATTCCCGGTCGCAGCGACTTTACATAGTGACTGGAAGTCAGTGCCTGTCGCGGTACGTCAACTAAGCTCGGCGACGGCGGAAGAAGCCCAGTGCGCCAAGACCCGCTGCGAACAACGGCAGCGCGGCAGGTACTGGAACGACCGTGATCGTAACCGTCGCAATGCCGTTCGCGTACAGGCTGGCGTTGCCGAAGTTCAGCAGTGCCAGATCCAGGCCATCGGCGTTCAGGAAGTTACCAAACGGGTTGTCGACCGCGCTGACCAAGCCGTTTTCGTCGGCGCCTTGGTTCGGACCCATCTGTCCACCTGGAATGTTGGCGAACAGGCCGTTACCGGCCGACGTCGCGAAATCATTCACTTCGGTGCCAGCGTCATAGACCGTACCGGGTACGCCAATGTTGAACACGATTTCGTTGACCAGACCGTCGAAGATCGCGGAGATGTCGTGCGCCAGCGGGTTACCATTGCCAACGAAGTAGTCCGAACTTGGCAGCACCATGGATGCGTAGGAAAAGTAGCTGTTCGAGCCGTCGCCGGAGACTTCAAACGTTTGCGACACGGTTTGTCCGGGAGCCACCGGCGCCATGCCGGTTACGCCTTGGACGCCATTCGCCTGAGCGGCGCCAAACTCGGCCGACAGCGGGGCAACATTGCCGTCTTCTGCGATGGCCTCAAGACCGGCCGAAGCACCGGAACCGGTGCTGAACGTATCGAACGTCCCGTCATGAAAAGCGGACCAGACCGGCGTCAGATAGACACCGCCCGCCGGGGCGTTGTTGGTAATCGTCACACGCAGTGACGTAGCGGATGCGCTGGTGGCCGCCAGGCCAAGTGCGCTCATCGCGAGCAGTGTCGCGACGGATTTTGAAAATCGCATAGATCCCTCCTGAAAATAGAATTCAGGGCGTGTTGTGATTATTGCCCTGCTCGAACTTAAGGAGTGTGCTGGGCGGCTTGCGAGCAAACCTCACGCAAAGATCACGCAGTGGTCATATTTGTGCATCATTTGCGTTACGAAATAGCTGCAACGTCTTCGTCATCACCTGTATATTCCACGCAGTGTTCATCAGAAGCCGAGATCGTCGTGGATAAAAAACGTATCGCAGTCATTGTCTTAAGCATCTTCATCGCCTTCGTTTTTGTTCAGAGCCTGTTCTTCAAATTCAGCGATGCCCCGGAAACTCAGCATATTTTCGGTACGTTGAACGACTGGACCGTCGCCCTGGGCGTTGGGAACCTGTTTGCCAAGAACGGTATCTTCAGTCAGTACGTGATCGGCTCGGCGGAGCTGGTCGCTTCGATTCTGGTTCTAAGCGGCGCTTTCTTGCGTAAGCGACTGTTTTCATTGGGTGGGGGCTTGATGGCGACGGCCATAATGAGTGGCGCCATAACGTTCCATCTGTTCACCCCGCTGGGTGTGGAAGTGCAGGGCGACAGCGGCACGCTGTTTATTATGGCCTGCCTGGTCTGGCTAAGCGGCCTTGGCCTCGCCTGGATGCACCGCCGTTCGTAACATTTGGGATCATGAAAGCGCAATCCTGAATCTCTTGTTGTAAGGCAACAATCGCCCCCCTATAATAGCGGCCGCTTTTTAGCGGGCTCGGGGCCCGCACTTTCGATGATGGACAGACCTGCTAAACGCCACTTTTTGGCCCCAGTGCCAGCGTGGCGTTTTTCGCGTCCAGATTCGGATAACTGCTTGAGTTTAGTTAAGATTTCGCAGGTGATGTGCAGACTATGAGCGCCGCACGCAAGATTCTGATGGCCCAGCTGATGCTCGGGGCCCTCATGGGGATTGCGGCTTGGTTGCTCGTCAACGCGACCGCGGGCTACTCAGCCGCGCTGGGCGCCGCCATCTGCGTGATTCCAAACGCGTATCTGGCGATGCGCATGATGGCGGCAACGCCCTCGGGCGACGCAAGCAAGATGCTGCGCGCCACGTGGTTTGGAGAGATCGGCAAGCTGATCATCACCGGTGCGTTATTCACGGTGGTGTTTGTCGTCGTAAAGCCGCTGAGCCCTGGGGCTCTACTGATCGGCTTCATGGCGGCGCAGAGCGGTATTTGGCTCGCAATCATGCGGGATCCAACGGCTCTCAACGATTAGACGATAACGACTGGTTGATTTGGGGCGGCGACGCCGCCATATAAAAGTTAAGCGGGAAACAAAGATCATGGCAAGCGGCGGCGAACACGGCGGCTACGCATCGGGCGGTGAATACATCGCTCACCATCTGCAGAACCTTCAGGCCTGCATTAAAGATGGTCATATCGAATCGAATTTCCACGGCGCGGCTGATGTCTGTGCCGGCAACTTCATGACGCTGAACCTCGATTCGATGTTCTTCGCTGTTCTCTTGGGCTTTCTGTTCGTGTTCGTGTTCAGCCGGGTTGCCAAGAAAGCGACCACCGGTGTGCCGAGCCGCTTTCAGGCGTTCGTTGAAATCATCGTTGAGTTTGTCGATCAGAGTGTCAAAGACGGCTTTCATGCCAAGAATGACCTGATCGCACCGCTGGCACTGACGATCTTCTGCTGGGTTTTCCTGATGAACCTGATGGATTTGATCCCCGTTGACTGGCTGCCGTGGGCGGCTGCAGGCGCGGGCATTCCCTATCTGAAGGTGGTTCCAACGACGGATGTGAACGTGACGTTCGCGATGTCGCTGTCGGTGTTTTTCCTGATCGTTTACTACAGCATCAAGGTCAAGGGCATCGGCGGGTTTACCAAGGAACTGACGCTGCAGCCGTTCAACCACTGGGCGGCCATTCCGTTCAACTTCCTGCTTGAGGGCATCGCGCTGATCGCCAAGCCGATTTCGCTGTCGCTGCGACTGTTCGGCAACCTCTACGCGGGCGAACTCATCTTTATTCTGATTGCACTTATTGGCTACTGGCAGATTCCACTGCACTTTGGCTGGGCGGTGTTCCACATTCTGGTCATTGTGCTCCAGGCGTTCGTGTTCATGATGTTGACCATCGTGTACCTCGGCCTGGCGCACGAAGAACACTAGGTTTTTGAATTTTTTTTGATAAGCACTTTCGATTGAGGAGAAAGTCATGGAACAGGTAATTGGTAGCACGGCAATCGCAGTTGCCCTTTTGATTGGTCTCGGCGCACTGGGCGTCGGTATCGGCATGGGCCTACTCGGCGGTAAATTCCTGGAAGGCGCTGCGCGTCAGCCAGAGATGACTCCGATGCTACAAACCAAAATGTTCATCGTCGTCGCACTGCTCGACGCCGTGGCCATGATCGGTGTGGGTATCGCGCTGTTCTTCACGTTCGCTAACCCGTTTGTGGGTCAGCTGCAGAACGCGGTTGGCGGCTAACGACACTCAC
>JBGCFP010000179.1:0-19052 GCA_045107005.1 Gammaproteobacteria bacterium | reverse complement strand
AGATCCTGAAGGAACTGGGGCGTCGGCTCGCCAGCAATACCCGAGTTACGGACACGGTGGCGCGTGTCGGCGGCGACGAATTTCTGCTGCTGCTTGACGACGCGGATGAGACGTTGTCGCGCCATCTGGTTGAGTTCCTGGTGACCAGTCTCGAAGAGCCGGTTACTGTCGGCGAACACCTTGTCAAGCTCAAGCTGCACACCGGTATTGCGATGTTTCCTGACCACTGCGAAACACGCCAGGCGCTGCGTCGCATGGCGAACATTGCACTGATGACAGCGAAAGAAGAGAAATCCAAAGTTGTCATGTACGCGGCAGGTCAAGACGAACAGCACCTGCGCGAGCTGGCGATTATTCACGATCTGCCGAGCGCTCTGCGCAACGATGAACTGTATCTGCAGTACCAGCCGAAGATCGAAATGGACTCGCAGCGTGTCACCCAGGTAGAAGCGTTGGTCCGTTGGCGTCACCCGCAACTGGGATTCATTCCGCCCGACGAGTTTATCGGCCTGTTGGAAAACGCCGGACAGATCAGCCAACTGACAGACTGGGTGTTCAAAGAAGCGGTGCGGCAGTGCCGCGAGTGGATCGACGCGGGCTACGATTTAGGCATCGCGGTGAACATTTCGGCGCAGGATTTGCTGGATGAAAGCCTCCCTTCGCGCATCGACGCCCTGCTGCGGCACTATGTTGTGCAGCCATCGCGAATCTCCATCGAAGTGACCGAGAGCGCGGTGATTCGCGATCCCGATCGCGCCGTATCTATTTTGCAGGAATTCCGTCGCGGCGGTCTCAAAATTGCGCTGGACGATTTCGGGACCGGTCAGACGTCGTTGTCGCTGCTGAAACAACTGCCGCTGTCTCAAGTCAAGATCGACAAGTCCTTCGTGCAAACGCTGCGCGCTGATTCCGGTGACGCCATCATCGTGAAATCGATTATCGACCTGGGCCACAACATGGGCTTACTGGTGACGGCGGAAGGGGTGGAGAGCAATTACTGCTGGAACCTGCTTAATTCGTATGATTGCGATCTGGTGCAAGGCTATCTGGTTAGCGCGCCGCTGACGGCGGACGAACTGCGTGAATGGTATTTGCGTCTGCAGGAGCGTCACGTCAACAAGCTCGACTACAGCTTTATCCAGACCGCCGGCTAGTCGCGCCTCGCGCCCCCTGATCTGAGCCGAGGTCGCCGACGCCGACCAGTCGCGGTACAGTCCGGCCATGGCTGTCAATCCCATTACTCGAGTGCTCGACCTGCGCCACGGTGAGTGGCGAGCGTTCGGCGCTGCCTTTTGCTACTTCTTTTTTCTGTTGGCGGCTTACTACGTTTTGCGCCCGCTGCGAGAGCAGTTTGGCGTCGCCAACGGCGCCGAAAATCTGCAGTACCTTTACACCGGCACGTTCGTCACGATGCTGTTGGTGATTCCCGTGTTCGGCAAACTGTCTTCGATGCTGGCCCGACTGCCGCTGATCGTGGTGGCGCATCTGTTTTTTGCCAGCAACCTTTTCGGCATGTACGCAGCGTTGCGCAGCGGCGTGAATCCGCTGTGGATCGGTCGCGTTTTTTTCGTCTGGCTGAGCGTATTCAATCTGTTTGTTGTGTCGTTGTTCTGGAGTTTTCTGGTCGACGTGTTTTCGCGCGAACAGACCACGCGCCTGTTCGGCGGTATTGCGGCGGGCGGAAGCCTTGGCGCGCTGTTCGGTGGCGCTATTGTCAGTGTCATGGTGACCCAATGGGGTTACCCAACCATGCTGCCTATCGCTGGCGCGCTGCTGCTGTTCACACTGATATTCGTTTTTCTGCTTGGCAGTATCGAGCGGATCGATGAGGACGCCACACCAACGATCGCGGGTGGGGCTGCGCTCGGCGGCGGTATCTTTGACGGATTGAAACTGTTGGGCTCGTCGCGCTATCTGCTTGGTGTTGCCGGCGTGATGCTGTTCTACACGATGTCGACGACGTTTCTGTATTTCGAGCAGGCCAATCTGGTGGAGACGGGCATCACCGATCCCGACCAGCGCACGCGGTTTTTCGCGAACATCAACCTGGCGACCAACGCGCTGGCGCTGGTTGTGCAGTTCTTCGTAACCGGTCGTCTGATTCGAGGTATTGGCCTGGCGCGCACAGCAGTGATCATGCCGATAATCGCCGCGATCGGGCTGGCCGTGATGGCGTTGTCACCGAGTCTGATGGCGGTAGCGGTACTGCAGGCGCTGACCCGCGGCGGGGAGTTCGCGGTAATGAAGCCGGTCAAGGACATGTTGTTTGCCATCGTGTCGCGCGACGCCAAATACAAGACCAAGAATGTCGTCGATACCGCCGTCTATCGCGGGGGCGATCTGTTTACCTCGTGGTTGTTTGCATCGCTAACCCGACTGGGGGCAAGCCTGGGAGCGCTGGCGTGGCTCGGGGCCGGTCTGGCGACCGTGTGGGCGGGCGTCGCCTATTGGGTCGGCCGTCGCTATGAACGGCGTGATATTCGCTAGCTGGGGTTGGGCGTTACGCCGGATACCGATTAATGCGCCTGTCCGAGGCCAAAGAACTGCGTGATCTTGCCGGCAAGGTGACGCGCCCGCGACGTATGTGCGTCGCCTTCGCGACCGTCGGTGAGAGAAGCTACCGTACGTTCGTTGCGGCGCAGCCTCAGGGCCATGATTTCGGCGAGGCCATTGGCCACTTCGGGGCGCGCGCGGAAAATGGGTTCAAGGTCGTCACGCCGAATTTCAAGCGCGTGAACGTTGGTAATGGCTCGGACACTCGCGGCGCGCGGCGCGCCGGTGAGTACCGACATCTCGCCGAACGCTTGTCCCGGTTCAATTTGCGCGACGCCCGGGCCGTCATCGTTCAGGCCAACGGAAGCCTCGGCGATGCCTTCCACCAGCAAATACAGAGTTGTGCCGGAATCACCGCGCTCAAAAATAACGCTGTCCTTGCGGTAATCGCGCTGCTGTACGCGCGCTGCGAGTTGTTCCAGTTCGCTGCTGGTCAGCGGCGCCAATAAGTCCATGCGCGACAGTAAACTGCGCTTGTCCAAACGACGCTCGGTGCGCAGTTTGCGTTCGCGCGACAGGAACACTTCCTGTTGGGCGTAAGGAATAGGGATGCCCGCCTGGTGCAGGTAGCGCAGGATATTGCCAGCGAGCTTGTGCCGCATACCGACTTTCTTGGCAAGGTCGTCAATCCAGAAGCGAATTTCATACACCACGCCGCGCTCGTTGAACTCCCGGATGCGAACGTTGTGGTCGGCGCCTTCGGCGAGCCCGGGCGTCGACGTAATGGCTGCCGTCAGAATATTTTCCGCGCGCTCGGGATCGGTTGTGTAGTTCAGCGCGATGGTGATTGATTCACGGTAACGACGCTGGGGCAGGCTGTAATTGATGAACTGACGCGATGCCAGGTTGTTGTTTGGTACAACAATCGTGCGCGCGCTTTGCGTCACAAGTCGGGTGGATCGCCAGTTGAGCTCGGTCACGCGCCCAACCAGGCCCGGTTCAAGCTCGACCCAGTCGCCAATCGAGTAGGGTCGCTCGATGTTCATCGCCAGACCGGAGAAAAAGTCGGCGATCATGTCGCGGATAGCCAGGCCGATGATTAACGTGACCAGACCAGACGAAGCGACCAGACCGGCAATCGGTCGCTCAAAGACAAATTTGATGATCAGTGGAATGGTGGCGATGAGCAGAGCCGAGTGCACGAAGTTCGCCAGAATGCTTGGCGCCGCCATGCCGGTACGCCGCCGGATCATGGGGCTCATCACGCCTAAGAACAACAGTCGTCCCAGTAGCCACGCGCCCGACAGCCACAACAGCGAGCCGGCCGCCAGTGGCAAAAGGCGGTTCACTGAATCGGCTAACGGCTGACCGAAGTAGCCTGAGATTATCTGCGCATAGCTCGACATCACCAGGGCCACGAAAAACGTGGCCAGTGGCACAAGATTGGCAAGCAGAGCGGGGACAGGGGTTGGTCGCATTTGGCCTCGTGAAGGGCGTGTAACTTAACGCCACTACCCTAGGCAAAACAGCCCGCTACTGCTGTGAATCTACTCACACATCTGCACGCTTGCTGCGTTATGTCGTGTGAGCCAGCCCACATAAAAAAACCGGTGCCCGAAAACGCTCGGACACCGGTTCGTGTTGAGAATTGTCGTTCGGGCTATTCGCCGGACATCGACATAACAAACTGCAGTACGTACCAGAACAGCAGCATGACGGCTGAGAACAGCGCCAACGCGGCGGCGACGTGGAAGTCATCCGGGTAGTCCTGCAGTACTGACGACGTTGTATACAGGATCGCGGCGCCTGCGTAGCCAATCATGGCGACGGTGAAAAACAAACCGAGGTTAAAGCCGGTCACCGCGCCGAGCACAATGGCGCCAAGTGCCAAGAAACCGCCCCACATGATGAACGACTTCAGGAAGGTGAAGTCTTTTTTGGTGTAGTAAACGATGGCCGTCAACGTGCCGAATGCGACCAGCGTAAACAGCGCGGCGTTCTTAACCACGTCCGGTGACATCATGACCCAGGCGACATAGAGCATCGGGCTGAGCAAAACCGCTTCGGCGATCACAAAGCCGCCGAGGCCAGCGTACTGCTTGGCGGATGATCCGCGGCTAGCCGCCATGTTATTGAACAGGTATGAGACGAGCATGAAGCCGCCCAACACCAGTAACCAGGCCATCTGGCCTTTGCCGAATACCAGCGACGCAAACGCTTGAGCGAAACCGGTCTGGAACAGCACAACTTCCACCCCGACCAGCGCTACAACGGCGCCCAGCAGGTGGTTGTAGGTGCGAGCGAGGAACGCGGCACGCGGCTGACTCCCAGCGGCGGCGGCGGTGCTTTGATAGCGGGAAAGCTGATCGTTCATTGAGCGATGATCTCCGTTGGCAAAAAAATGGCGAACTGCAGTGTCCAGTTCTTTCGAGGCATTATAGCGGTATTCGTTCCCGGTAACGTTGTGAGATGCAGGGTAAGCGACGGTTTTTCAAGGGTTGTTATGTCAGAACCAATCCAGAATCCGCCTAACGCCCTGATTTTGCTTAGTCCTTGATCTTGAAAGTCATACCGGCGCGGGCTTCGAGACGTTCAAGGTAGGGCTCACCGAGCGCGGATGCCGGTGTAAAAAAGCCGCCGTTTGGCGGGTTTTCATCGAGCGCCAGGCTCACGGCCGCTTCACCAAGCATGCCACTCGTTGCGCCGTACCCGGGATCTTTGTCTGCGGTGACCACGGCGCGTAGTACCTCGCCGTCGCGGGTTTTACCGTGCAACGCAATGTTGAAGAATCCGTTTTCGCGCTGCGCGCGTGACGGTCCTGCACCGGGCTTGGGTAACAGGAATTCGTTGAGCAAATAGCGGGTTGGTTTCATCGCGGCGCCGACCATCAGCCCGTTCAATCCGCTGGCCATTGCCATCGCCTTAATGCGACCGGTGAGGCCGCTGCCCGTGAGAACCGCTTCGTGGTAAGCAAACTGATTGCCGTAAAGCTGGTCGAGCAGGGCGTTGCTGCGGCGAACCACCTTCGTGTTAATCGCCGCCATCACGAACGGCGCGGTCCAGGCTTCGAAATCGTTATCGTATTCCGGCCAGATGGATTCGGGCCGATCCGGTCCGCTGCGCTGATCCGGCGGATTGAATGCGTAGGGATGGCGCACCGTGCGAGCAATGTCACGGTCACCACGCGCGGCTTTAATCACCTGCATCGGGCTGGCGACCGTACCGCCGCTCGCCCCGCCGCGCGCGGCTTTGAGTCTGAATTTGACGCGCTCGCAGGGCTCGCCGAAGCGTTTGATCGCCTCACGTTGTAGAAACCAAACGCCCAGGTCTGAGGGCACGGAATCGAACCCGCAGCACGGCACGATCCGTGCGCCGCTGGCGGCGGCGCGCTCGTGATGCGTTTCGATCATCCGTGCGATCCAGTGCACTTCGCCCGCCAGATCACAGTAATGCGTGCCTTGCTCGGCACAGGCGGCGATTAATGGCGAGCCGTGCAGCGAATAGGGACCGACCGTCGTGCACACCACTTTGGTTTGAGCCGCCAGTGCCTTGACCGCGTCGGCGTCGTGCGTATCCACCACCAGTTGCGGCAGATCCGGCACCCCCAGCGCGGTAACCACGTGTTCCAGTTTCTGCGCGTTGCGGCCCGCGACTGCCCAACGCAGCGAATCGGCGTCGGGGTAGTGCGTGTGCAGATGGCGAGCCACCAGCTGACCGGTAAAACCGGTTGCGCCAACGAGGATGACGTCGAAATCGCGATTTGTGGCGTTCATACGGTCCAATGCTCGATCAGAAAATCAGGTTTCATCATCACGGCTCGCGACAAAGTAATAGTGCAGTCCAATGTCATCGCGCACGCTCAGGGCGCCAAGCAGCGCGGTGAACGGCGTCAGCCCCAACGCTTCATGAAGAATTTGCGTACGACCGGTCGCGGTCAGCGTATCGCCATCGCGCGTCACCGTGACGGGGAAGGTCACGGAACTCGAGCGACCGGCCAACGTGACGTTGGCGTCTACATTGTATTCCGGACCGTCTCCGCGTACGTCAAAGCTCTGAATGCTGAGCACCGGAAAGCGCTGCGCGTTCAGCAATGCCTCACCCAGCATATTGCCGCGCGTGCCGGCGCGATCTTTATCGGGGATTTCGCCGGGGAAATCCTCGCCCTCGGCCGCGCGTTGGGCGCTGTCATCAACGCGCAGCTCGGCCAGTGGCAACGACAAGGCAATAACCGGTACCGGGCCGTCCAACACGACTTGTCCGTCAATCGCATGCGACGAAATCACGTGATTGTGCCCGAACCGGGCCAGTCGACCGCTCTTGTAGACCAGTATCCGCAGCCAGGACTGCTGCGTATCGATGGTAAAGGTCGTGCCGGTCGCCTCGGCAATCGGCGCGGCAGCGGGCGTTGAAGAAGCGGGCGGAGCGGGCTCAGGTGGGCTTTGGCAGGCGCCAAGCAGGCAGAGC
This sequence comes from Gammaproteobacteria bacterium, assembly GCA_045107005.1. Lineage (GTDB taxonomy): Bacteria > Pseudomonadota > Gammaproteobacteria > Steroidobacterales > JBCCMA01 > JBCCMA01. The sequence continues at coordinate 12,095 of JBGCFP010000179.1, read as the reverse complement.
AACGGGACGGCGATGGTGCGCAAGAGTTTCATGACGTAAGTGTACCGGATAACGCCCGCGCGCCGCGATGCCTTGTTGCACTACGGCGACACTTTGCGCGGCACGCTCGCACGTGTTTATCATCGGCCCAGCCGGACGTCCCACCAAAAAGAAAAATCCGGGCGCTGCGTCCACTTTCTGATTGTATTTCTTTGGGGAGAATCACATGCCACTTTCATTCGCTCGTGCGGCGTGCTTAAGCGCCGGGCTCTTACTGTCTGGCGGCGTACTGCCTGTCGCGTCGGCCGAGGATGGCGCCGCCGTTACGGCCAGCGCAACACAAGCCGTCGAAGGCGTCTTCACAGCGCGCTGGGGCGACCCTAGCGACGGCACAAACGTTCGCTACGCATTCCAGTTGACGACGTCGAGCGGCAAAGTGTTTGCGTTGGACATACCCACAGCGTTGTTACGCACGGCCGGCGGCATTGAGGCGCTGAACGGTGAACGGGTAGTAGCGACGCTAAACCTGTCGAGCAGCCGGACGGTTGCTGACGTTCAGTCACTCGAGCTGGTCAGCGCGACACGTGGGGTGTCTCGCATGATCGAAGGTTCACGACCGTGGATCACCGTGACCTGCAAGTTTAACGATGTCTCTGCCGAACCGCGTTCGTTGGGATATTTTCAGAGCATGTACGACAACACCCCAGGCAGACTGGACGACTACTGGCGCGAAGTGTCCTATAACAACATTGATATTGTCGGCAGTACCGCGCTGGACTGGGAAGACCTCCCGGGACCGCAAAGCAGCTACGTGCCGTCACCTGGCTCAGGGACGTCCGCGGATCTGGATCAGTTGTTTATCGACTGTATTAACGAAGTGGATGATTTCGTCGACTTTTCGCTCGGCGGCACGGACGGTTACGAGGGTATCAATCTGATGTTCAACGATCGGCTCGACTGCTGCGCTTGGGGTGGCGGTCGTTTCGCCACCATCGACGGCGTCAGCAAAGTCTGGCGTACGACGTGGAACCCGCCGTTTTCCTACACCAACGTCGCGGTCATTGCGCACGAAATGGGACACGGTTTTGGGCTCCCGCACGCCAATAACTCCGACGGCGATTCGTCACCTTACGACAGCCCGTGGGACGTCATGAGCGCGGCGACCAGCTACACGGTTGACGATCCGGTTTATGGCGCATTGGGCAAGCACGTCAACAGCTATCACAAGGATCGACTGGGCTGGATTGCAGGCAGCGAACGGTTTGTGGCCAGCGACGATGCCGTCGCAACGATCACGATCGATCCGCTGGGTTCGGCGACGACGGACACTTACCGCATGGCGCGAATCCCGATCAGCGGCAGCCGCTACTACACCGTGGAAGTGCGCGAGGCTGTTGGCCAGTACGAGGCCGATCTTCCCGGTAACGGTGGCGGAGATCGCGTGGTCATTATTCACAACGTGGACCCGTCACGGCGCGAGCCAGCCTGGGTGATCGACAGCAATACGCCGGTCGCGACGTTTTCGGATACCGAAGGCGTGATGTGGCGCAGCGGCGAGACCTTCAACGATGCGGCCAACAGCATTACCGTGACCGTCGGCGCACTGACCGCGACCGGGTTTGAAGTACAGATTCTGACGGGAGACCCGCAACCGGACACCGATGGCGACGGAATCGCGGACAACGCCGACAACTGCAGTGACGTGAGCAATGCGGATCAGCGCGATACCAACGGTGACGGTTTTGGCAACTTGTGCGACGCGGATTTGAATAACGATGGGGTGATCAATGTCACCGATCTCGGTCTGCTTCGCGCGGTCTTTTTCACCGCGGACGAGGACGCCGATCTTGATGGAGACGGTACCGTGAACGTGGTGGATCTGGGTTTGCTGCGTCAGAGTTTCTTTGGCGCACCCGGTCCAAGCGGCATCGCCAACTGACGTTCAAGTGGGCGGGCAGCCACCCGACAGTGCGCTGCCCGCGCCGTCGCCAGGCGTGAAACTCAAACCGCTGCTTGTTGTTTGCCATTGCCCGTCGCCCAACGTTGAGGCGCTGCGTGATGCAGTCGTGTCTGGCGCGCGGGCCGGTCTTGAGGACGCCACCGGTCTGATCGTGCGGTCACCGTTTGAGGCTGGGCCACAGGACGTGCTCGACTGCGGCGCGTTGATTCTTGGCACCACCGAGAACTTTGGCTACATGAATGGCGCGCTAAAAGACTTTTTCGAGCGCGTTTACTACCCGTGCCTCGAGCACACGCAGGGCTTGAGCTATGCGCTGTTCGTCAAAGGGGGGCAAGACGGTGAGGGAGCTCGCAGCAGCGTTGAGCGCATCGTTGCCGGCATGCGCTGGCGGGCGGTGGCTGAGCCGCTAATCATGAGCGGTCCCTACGATCCGGCGTGGTCAAAACCGTGCCAAACGCTGGGCATGACCGTTGCAGCGGGGCTTAGCGCGGGACTCTTCTAGCTGCCGGTGTTGACAATAAGGCGCAGCGTATCCAGCCGCATTTGAGCGCGTTCGATATGGCCCGCGCACTGTTCCATAGCGCTATCCAGATGGGCGAGCTCGTCGGCGCGCACGTTGGCATTGACCGCAGCGAGTGCCTGGAGGCGATCTCGCTCTGCGCCCAACGACTCACGCATCCGCGACGTGGCAGCGGCGAGAATCGCCGGTAATTTCTCCTGTGCCTGGTTTTTGGCGTGCTCGATCTGGGTGCCGAGATTGGTGCGCACTTGCTTCAGTACCGCTCGGGCGGTTTTACGGTCCACGTCCTTGCACAGTCCGTCGAGTTGATCGGCAGCAAGCGTGGCGCCGACGTCCTTGCCGTTGGCCAGAATGAGCAACCGGGTCGGGTTCAGCGACAGATAGCGTTCAATCTGCAGATGCGCAGGTGCCACGACCGCAACGGTGAACCAGGCCTCCAATAACATGGTCGCAGGTGGTAACGCACGCAGCGAAATGGTCGACAGCGCGGCGTTGCCGACATCGCTGTGTACCGTCATGGCGAGCGTTTCTTTCGCAATCGGATGTTCCCAGGTCATGTAGTGAACGTCTTCACGGGCCAGCGCCTTGTCGCGGCGATAGGTGGCCGTGAGCCCGTCGTCGGTCAGCCCCGGGAAATGACCGGTCATGCGTTCGCTGGGCCGCAGTATAATGGTGTCAGCGGATTCCTCTTCCTGCTCGACGCCGTAGTATTCGAACGCGTCCGTCAGAAAATGCTGTAGCGCGCCGTCCGCTTCCTCAGCGCGCAGCTGTTCGACACAGTCGGCGGTGTCGGCCGGCGGCGACGAATTGAGTTCGATCAGGCGATCGCGGCCTTGCCGCAACTGCTCTGCCACTTCCAGTGAACGAACGCGGGTTTGCTCGATTAATGCCGACACGTCGCTGGCGGAGGCGGGTGAGGCGTTGAGCAAATCGAGCAGACGTGTTTCGAATTCATTGAACACCGTTTGCGCGCCGGACGCGCTGCGACTCAGGGCGTCCAGTCCCTCATGTTGCCAACGCAGCAGCGTGTGGCCTGCGAGGGACTCAATGCAAGGCACGTGAATGTGAATGGTAGATCGTTGTCCAATGCGATCCAGTCGCCCGATCCGTTGTTCGAGCAAATCGGGCAGCAGCGGCAAGTCGAACAAAACCAGGTGATGGGCGAACTGAAAATTGCGCCCCTCGCTGCCAATTTCCGAGCACACCAGCACCTGTGCGCCGCCACCGTCCTCCTGGCCCTCGGAAAAATACGCGGCCGCGCGATCGCGCTCGAGCAGACTCAAGCCTTCGTAAAACGATGTGCTGCGCAGGCCCTCGCGCAGCGTCAGATACTCATCCAGCGCTCTGGCCGTCTCCATGCGATGACAGATCACCAGCACTTTTTGCGAACGCTTGGCTTTAAGCATGCTGACCAGCCACGCCACGCGCGGGTCGTCGCGCAACCATTGGTCGTCGTCGAAACGGGATTCGGGATACAACGCCTGCTCGAGAGCGGCTGGCGGTGTCGTGTAGATCTCCGGGCACTCAAGCTCGCTGACGTGCACTTCGCGAGTCGGGAAATCCGGAACGGCCGCGCGGGTGTTGCGGAACAGAACGCGTCCGGTGCCGTGACGATCCAGCAGGTCGCGCAAAACCTGTGCGCGAGTGCTGCTGTCGAGGTTGGTGTCGATTTTACGTTTGAGGTATTCGCCGTAGAGCGTCGCCTGCTCTGAGGTGAGATCCCGCTCGTGGTCGAGCAGCGGTTCGATGTGCTTGTTCAGCGTTCGATATCCGGCCTGTTCCTCGCGAAACGCGTCGACGTCGTGAAAGCGCGCCGGGTCGAGCAATCGCAGTCGTGCAAAATGACTGTCTTCGCCCAACTGCTGCGGTGTGGCCGTGAGCAGTAGCAGCCCGGCGCAGCGCAACGCCAACTCTTCGACGCAGCGATAGGGGCTCGTTGACTGACCATCAGTATCGGCGTCGTCGGACCACACCAGATGATGCGCCTCATCGACGATCACCAGATCCCAGTCGGCGTCGAGCGCGGCTGCCAGCGTGTCGGGATTTTCCGTGAGCAGGCTGAGCGAACACAGCACTCGCTGATCGGCCTCAAACGGATTCTCGATGCCTTCCTCGCGCAGCGCGTCGATGCGATCCTGGTCGAACAGCGCAAAGCTCAGGTTAAATCGTCGCAGCATCTCGACCAGCCACTGATAGACCAGGCTGTCCGGCACCAGGACCAGCACGCGGCGAGCGCGCGCCGTCTCCAGCTGATGATGGATGATCATGCCCGCTTCGATGGTCTTCCCCAAGCCGACTTCATCCGCCAGCAGCACGCGCGGTGCGAAACGATTGGCGACAGTGTCCGCAATGTGCAGCTGATGGGGGAGAAGGGCGACGCGAGGGCCCATCAGGCCGCGCACCGGCGAGCGTTGTAAACGGTCGGTCTGGTGCAAAGCCCGTACCCGAAGGCGGTAAGCGGCGAGCGGATCAATTTGCGCCGTGGTCAGTCGCTGTACCGGGGTGGTGAACTGCGCGAAAGCGCTCAGGTCGAGCTCGGGCAGGATGACGGAGTGACCGTCGCTGTCCTCGCACTGATAGATCATCAGGCCTTCTTTTTCGATTGCCCCCGTGACGCGCAGCGCGCGATCGTTGACATCATCAACGCGATCACCGGGTGTGTAGCGAATGCGGTTCAGTGGCGAGCTGTCCAACGCGTAAACGCGCCGTTCTTCCGCCGCCGGAAACAGCACGCTGACGCGACGGCCCTCAACCTCGATCGCGATCCCAAGGCCCAGTTCCGGTTCGGTGGCGCTCGCGTAGCGCTGGCCGGCAACGACGGTCAAGGCGTAGTGGCCCGACGGGCACGACCGCAGGAGGCGGGTGCGTTGGTGCGAAGCGACGAACTGATCATGACGGGCGAGTCCTTTTTGACAGAGCGGGATTGTACGGGCGAGGTCGCGTCAGGTCGACCACGATCTGGTCTCAATCGGCAAGAAAACGATCCCAACAACGCGCTGATCGGGCATGGGGTGGTACGCTGCGAGTCACCGTTGGATTTATTGGGACGAGCCATGCAGCAGTTATCGGGACTGGACGCGGTTTTTTTACATCTGGAATCGGCCAATATGCCGATGCACATCGGTTCTCTGGCGATCTACGATCCTTCGACGGCGCCCGACGGTCATGTCGGTTTCAAGGACATCCTTGCCTACTTTGCGCAACGGTTGCACAAGGCCAGGAGTTTTCGCCAGCGTCTGGCTCGGGTGCCGCTGAGTGCCGATCACCCGTTTTGGGTGGAAGACCCGGATTTCGACCTTGAGTATCACGTGCGACACATCGCGCTGCCCAAGCCCGGTGACTGGCGACAGCTGTGCATTCAGACTGCAAGGCTGCATTCACGGCCTCTGGATATGGAGCGACCGTTGTGGGAAGCCACGGTCATCGAAGGGCTCGACAACGTCGACGGTGTCCCGCCGGGCAGCTTTGCGTTGGTGACCAAATTTCATCACGCGGCCGTTGATGGTGTTTCGGCGACTGAAATCGCGGCAGCGTTTCACGACGTCGCGGCGGATGCCTTTGCCGAACCTCCGGCGAAACCGTGGAAACCCGATCGCTTGCCCGGCGACCTGGAATTACTCGGGCGCGCGGCAATGTCCACCGTGCGCAAACCGCTTGAGATGGCGAGCTTTGCCGCGAAGAGCGCGCCGAAGCTGCTGCGTGCCGGATCGGCGGCGTTACGCGGTGAAGCCAGTTGGAAAGTGCGCGTGCCGCGTACACGCTTTAATGAAACGGTGTCGTCGCATCGGGTGTTCGATGCCAGGCAGTATCCACTGGACGCCATCAAGGCGATCAAGTCGACGGTCGAAGGCGCTACGGTCAATGACGTCGTCGTCAGCGTCTGCGGTGGGGCGCTGCGCGAGTATTTGCACAGCAAGGGCGAGTTGCCCAAAGAGTCTCTGGTTGCCATGGCGCCGGTGTCAGCGCGCTCGCAGGATCAGCGCGGGACCGCCGGCAATCGGATCTCGACGCTCAGCTTGCCGATCCGTACCGACGTCGCGGATCCGTACGAACGACTCAAGGCAGTGCACGAGGAAAGTCAGCGCGCCAAGAAAATGAGCGGTTCGCTCGGTGGCGATATTGTTGCTGATATCGCGCATTTTCTCCCGTCGATGTCCAGCGGACTGATGGCCCACGCATACGGTCGCTGGGACATGGCTCGGCGCTTGCCGCCCGTGTTTAACACCGTCATTACCAATGTGCCCGGCCCCGGCTTTCCGCTCTATTCCATGGGCTCACAGCTTGTCGCTAACTACGGTCTGGGGCCGGTGGCGCACGGCGTGGGATTGTTTCAACCGGTATTGAGCTATAACGGAAACGTGACCATCAGCGCCGTGTCGTGTCGCGAAATCATGCCCGATCCAGCGTTCTATTGTGAGTGCCTCGATAACGCGTTTGCCGAACTCGGGCGCGCCGTTAAGTCAAAAGCAAAGTCGACGGGCAAGGCGGCGCAGACGCCGTCAGTCAAACCGATGTCGCGTGCACGTGCCCGCGCGGCCGAACGCAAACGCAAGGCTGCCTTGACGAAGGCCGAATCCGAGGGCACGGTAGAGAAAAAAAAGACGTCGCGAAAAAAGCGAGCGGTGTCAAAAAAAGCGCCTGATAAAAAAACCTGAGAGTTTTTTCACAACGTGACTCAATCCGAAACGATCAAACTGCCGCCGTGGGCGTTACGCCTCGGCGAAGCCCGCGCCATTGCCGAGCTCTACGCCTACGGCTGGTGCTACCCCTTGATGCATCTTGCGCCGCGTGGTGACGGCCACGCCGTACTCGTTCTGCCCGGTTTTTTGGCTAGTGGTACGTCAACGTTTCCGCTGCGGCATATTCTCAAGCGTCTGGGGTACAAAGGTCATCGCTGGAAACTTGGCCGTAACATGGGGCCGGTGCAGGTGGATCTGGATCGGGTTATGGATCGCCTGCAGGAATTACGCCAGCGCTATGATCGCCGCGTGTCGATTATCGGCTGGAGCCTGGGCGGTATTTACGCGCGCGAGCTGGCGTGGCTGGCGCCGGACGACGTTCGCATGGTGATTACGCTGGGCACACCGTTTCGGTCCCATGAGGCGTCGACGGCCGCGTGGCTGTACAAGACCATCAATGCGCATCACGGGCGCGACATCGAGGAACAGGTGCTCGCCAGAGCGGCCAAAACGCCGCCGGTTCCGAGCACATCCATCTACAGTCGCACCGATGGCATTGTGCCGTGGCGTTGTTCGGTCGAAACCACCACGTCCACGAGCGAGAACATTCGAGTGCACAGCAGCCACTGCGGATTGGGCCATAACCCCGCCGCGCTGTGGGCGATTTTCGATCGTTTGGCACAGCCTGCGGATGAATGGCGGCCGTTCGAGCGGCGCGGTCTTCGCGGATGGACGTATCCGGAGCCGGACGAGCTTCACGACTAACCGACAATACGGTGCGAATGCGTACCACTCTCGCGGGCGACAGCGTGTAAGATGGCGCCCGAGTTGCTCAATCCCGAGCAGCGTTTTACATCGAGTCCTCTTATGTCCACCGGTGATGCCGATCCGAAGATCGGCCTTTTTCGTGATCTCAATTTACCCGCGCCGATCATGCAGGCGCTGGACGACGTGGGCTATGAGCGACCCACGCCGATCCAGTCGCAGGCGATTCCGCATTTGCTGGAAGGCCTCGATCTGTTGGGGCATGCGCCAACGGGCACGGGCAAGACCGCGGCGTTTGCCTTACCGTTGTTGTCGCGTATCCGCGTCGCCGATCGCTGCGTGCAGGTCATGTGTCTGACACCGACGCGAGAGCTGGCCATTCAGGTCGCTGAAGCCTTCGCGCGCTACTCGCGGCATATGAATGGCGTGAACGTGCTGCCGATCTACGGCGGACAGGAATACGGTACCCAGTTGCGGCAACTCAAGCGCGGAGCACAAATCGTCGTGGGCACGCCCGGCCGGGTCATGGACCACATGCGTCGCAACACGCTCAAGCTCGGTGGACTGCAAGCGCTGGTGCTGGATGAAGCCGACGAAATGCTGCGCATGGGGTTCATCGATGAAGTCGAATGGATCATCGAGCAAACCCCGGAAAAACGTCAGGTTGCGTTGTTTTCGGCGACCATGCCAAGACAGATCGAGCGAATTGCCCGCAAGCATCTGCGCGAGCCACGCGAGATTTCGATCAAGGCACGTACGGCGACGGCGGAGACTATTCGCCAGCGTTACTGGAAAGTGACCGGCGTGCACAAGCTCGATGCGTTGACGCGCATCCTCGAAGTTGAGGACTTCGACGCTATGCTGATTTTTGTGCGCACGAAAACCGCCACGGTGCAGCTGGCAGAAAAGCTGGAGGCGCGCGGCTATGCGGCCGCCGCCATGAACGGCGATATGGTGCAAAAGCAGCGCGAGCTCATGGTGGAGCGACTGAAAAAAGGCGCGCTGGATATTCTGGTGGCGACGGACGTCGCGGCACGTGGTCTGGACGTTGAGCGCATCAGTCACGTGGTCAACTACGACATACCGTCGGATACCGAAGCCTATATTCATCGAATCGGACGCACCGGACGTGCCGGGCGCAGTGGCGAAGCCATTCTCTTTGTCGCGCCGCGCGAGCGACGCATGTTGATGGCTATCGAGCGCGCCACGCGACAGACCATTGAGAAATTGCATCTGCCGACGACCGAGACGGTCAACAACAAGCGTATTGCTGACTTTAAGCAGAAAATCACCGACACCATCGGACGTGGGGAACTCGCGTTCACCCGCGGTCTGGTCGAACAGTATCAGCAGGAGCACGACGTACCGGCGCTAGACATTGCGGCGGCGCTGGCTGCGTTGGCCATCGGCAACAAGCCGTTGTTGGTCAAGGACGATGAGCGCGGTAACGGGCCAGCGAGACGAGAGAATGATCGCGAGCAGCAATCGTCCGAACGCAGACCGCGAGGTGAGCACGACGATCAGGAAAAAGAAACGTTTCGCATTGAAGTGGGGCATCAGCACGGTGTCAAGCCGGGCAACATTGTCGGCGCCATTGCCAACGAGGCTGGCCTCGACAGTCAGTACATCGGACACATAAAGATTGAGCAGACGTTTACGCTGATCGACTTGCCGATCGGAATGCCCAAAGAGATCTTCATGGATCTCAAGCGCACGCGCATTTGCGGTCAGAAAATTGACATCAAGCGCCTGGACGACGTTGGTGCGCGATCGGAAAAAGGCGACAAGAAACCGCCCAAGCCACGGTCGAAGTCAAAACCGGGCAAAGACAAAAAAGGCGGTGCGGGTAAACGTCGCGTCAAAGGCAAGAGTCACGCGCCGGGCAAAGCCAAGCCCAAACCGCGCAAGAAAGCCAAACCCAAGTAACGAGATTCAGGCGCGGGAGACGTACTCGCCGGTTTCTGTGTTGACCTTGATGATTTCGCCCTGCGCCAGATATTCGGGAATCTGCACTTCGATGCCGCCAGCGAGTGTCGCGGGCTTGCTGCGTTTGGTGACCGTGCCGCCCTTCATCGCCGGGGCGGTTTCAACGATCTCCAGATCGACCGACGCGGGCAGCTGAACGCCGACCGCATTGCCGTCAATCAGCATCACGTAAATTCCGCTCAAGCCTTCACTCAGATAGCCCAGCTGACCGTCCAGATCGTCCGCGTTAAACGAATACTGCGTGTAATCTTCATCGTCCATAAACACGTAGAGTTCGCCGTCAAAATACGAATAGCTTGACTGGCGCCTTAGCAAATCCGCGTCACCGAGCATGTCGTCGCCTTTGAAGGTTTCGTCAAAGTTTTGCTTGGTTTGTACATCCTGCAACTTCATTTTGTACAGCGTGTTACTGCCGCGCGAGGAGGGCGTACGGATTTCAATTTTGCGTACCGCGCAAACGCGCTCCTTGTGGCGGACGATGGCGCCGCGTTTTACATCACTGGCCTTGGGCATGGGTAAATCCTTAAGTCTTGAGGCAACGGGTTTGAAGCGGTTGGGAGGCGATTAAAGCGCGGTCGCGGCAAACAGGCAACTAACTGGCCATCATCCACCAGGCGTGCGCGGCGTCCGCACATCGATCGGCCAGCCACAGGTTGGCAATCACCAGCGCCGCCTCGTGACGCGATACCAGTTGCACTGCTGCGCCGATTGTCAGCACTTGAGCGAGGTAGACCAGAGTCAAGCCGATCAAAGAACCGATGATTAACAACGAGCGCAGTCCAAAATACACGGCTCTTTCGAGCACAATGCCGGTCAGTGCCCAGCCAACCAGGGCCCGTTTATTCGTCATCGCAATGCCAATATTGTTGTTACGGTTGGGAATGCGCGCGCCAGTATGCATTAAGTCAGTGTTTGTTGCTGCCTGGCGATTAGCCTATGCTGATAGCAGGTTTGGCCAAAGACCAGATATTGAACAGGCGTCAGGCCCGCCCGCGAAACCTGCCACCAGGGGGTAATAAGAATGAATAACCGAGCAACGCTCTGCGCCGCCGCGGCGCTGGCCGTCACACTAACCGCTAACGCGACGCCGATCGATACGGCCGACGGTCCGGACACTGTCCCAGCGACGCCGATCACGATCATGACTCGCAACGTGTATGTCGGTGCTGACGTTTTTCGGGTCCTGAACGCCGATCCGATTTTTATTGTGCCAACCATAGCCGAGGTCTACGCGACCGTGGAGCAAACCAATTTCGCCGAGCGCGCGCAAGTGCTCGCGGACGAAGTGGCGCTCTTTCAACCGCATCTGATTGGTCTGCAGGAGGCGGCGCTGGTTCGCCGGCAGTCACCGGGTGACGTGCTGTTTGGCAACCCGATATCGGCGACCGATATCGATATGGATTTCCTGCAGATGTATCTCGACGCGTTGGGCGAACGTGGTCTGAATTACACGGTAGCGGCCTCCGTCAATAATGCTGACATTGAACTGCCGCTGTTGACCGACGACTCGCTCGACGATATTCGGCTGACCGATCGTGACGTCATTCTTGTGCGCAGTGACGTGATTGTTCAAGAGACCCAGGCGGCGAATTTTACCGACAACGTTGAGTTCGAGATTTCCGGTGTGTTGCTCGACTACCTGCGGGGTTACGCGGCGGCAACCGTGACCATTGACGGACGCGACTTTCGCTTCGTCAACACGCATTTGGAGACTGGCGGTCAGGCAGAGATTCAAGCCGCACAGGCGGCCGAGCTGGTCGATGTGCTCGCCAGCGAAACGCTGCCGCTGATTGTTGTGGGCGATTTCAATGCGTCGCCGGAGTCACCGCCTGAGCGTGCTTACGGACGGATTGCGGCAGCCGGGTTCGCGGACGTCTGGAACAATCGCAGCATCGACGATACCGATCCTGGGTTGACCTGCTGCTTCAATGAAACGCTAACCGACGACGAGCCCGCGTTGACGTCGCGCATTGACGTGTTGTGGGTACGCAATCAACCGAATACGGCACTCGAAGATGTGGAAGCTACCGTGATTGGTGCGAACGCCTCGATGCAAACGGCGTCGGGCCTTTGGCCGTCGGATCACGCCGGCGTGGTCGCGACGCTCCGTGTTCTGGGACCTGGTGACGACGGCGATGGTGACGGTGTTCTCGATGGGGTCGACAACTGCGTCACGCGCGTCAATCCACTGCAACGTGATAGCGAC
>JBGCFP010000178.1:0-2941 GCA_045107005.1 Gammaproteobacteria bacterium | reverse complement strand
CGCCACGTCACCGAAGACCCGGGTGTCGTGACTCGCCGGTTTGAGCGACTGCTGGCGGGTTACGGTGCGAAAATCCGGTGTGCGAATCTTGACGCGGATCACCGTCGCGCTCCAGCCCTTGTGGCGCACGCGTTCGGCCACTTGCTCGGCAAATTTGCGTACCAGCCCCTGCATTTTCTGCGGGTCGCTGATGTTCGTGTTGAAGGTGTTCTCGGTGCTGATCGACTTGTCGTCCGAGTACGCGACCACCGCGCGATGATCCACGCCGCTTGCGCGCTCGCACATCCGTTCGGCGTAACGGCCGAACACTGAGCGCAAGCGGTCGACCGAGGTGCACCGCAAGTCGCCGATGGTTTCGATGTTCACACGCTTTAGTTTGAGCATGGTTTTCGGGCCGACGCCGGGAATGCGCGACGCCGGCAGCGGATCGAGCGTCTGCTGCACCTGTGCGGGCGTCACGATGCACAGGCCGTCCGGCTTATCCAGATCGGAGGCAATCTTGGCGACCAGTTTGTTTGGCCCGCCGCCCACCGATACGGTCAGGCCCGTCGCGTCGTGTACGCGCGCCTTGATGCGCTGACCGAGATCTTCAGGCGTGCCGTGCAAATGCAGGACGTCGGTGACTTCGAGGAACGCTTCATCGAGTGACAGCCCTTCAATTTCGGGTGTGATGTCACGGAACACGTCGAACACCGTTTTGGATACGTCGCGGTAGTAGCTGATCCGCGGTCGCACGCAGATCGCATCCGGGCAGCGTCGTAGTGCTTCGCGAATCGGCATGGCCGAGCGCACACCAAATTGACGCACCTCGTAGCTGGCTGCGGCGACCACGCCGCGCTCGCTGCGGCCGCCTACGATCACCGGTTTGCCGCGCAGCTCGGGCGCATCGCGTTGCTCAACCGAGGCGTAAAACGCGTCCATATCGGCGTGCAGTACAACGCGCTGACGCGTCATACCGACAGTATCGCGATAATGACGCCGACCAATGAGAACACGATGGCAGCAAAAAAGTAGGCCATCCAGATCAGGAACATCTTATACAGGGTCATTTTTCGCCCCTGGCCGAACACTCGACGCAGCGCTCGGTAGAGGTAGTACAACGCGTAAACGCCCACCCCAATCGAGAATGCCCCCGTGAGCGGCGCTAGCGCTGACACTCGGCCCGTAGCCGCTGTGACGCACATGGTCACGATCAGCAGCAAAAACAGGAACGAGTGATAGTGCGTGTAAAACAGCAGATGCTCGACGTAATAGCGGCGCGATAACGGGTAGGCGATTTTCCCGGCAAGCGCAATCAGCGGCAGCATAATGATCAGCAGCCGCGGTAGCAGATCAGCAAAGTTCTCGACCATCCGTGCGCGGCCTTCAGTGGTTTTAATCGCGCGGCAGGCCACTGTCATCCGCTGTCGCACCACCTCATCGCTCACGCCCGGTACGTTAATGGTTGCGTCGCTGAAGTCGCACTCAAAGTCGTCGTCATCCGAGTCTTCGTCGGCGTTCGCGTCGGCATCCTCGTCGGTATCCTCGTCTGCGTCCGTGGTGATTGCCAGTTCCGGTTTTCCGTCAGGACCGGCATCCAAAGATAACTCCAGATCGGAAGAGGTCGACGCACTAACCAGCGGCGGCGCATCCGGACCAAAGCGCAATTCGAAATCGTCGGGCGACGCGTCCACGCGCAGCATCTTGGCCGCGTTGAAGCCTTCGAGTGCGGGCAGGGTCGACAGCAAAAAGAACGCGATGCTGAGCACCAGATACATGCGCAGCGGCGGCGTGTAGTACATCCGCCGTCCGTCTAGGTATTCGCTGGTGAGTTTGCCCGGCTGGAACAGAAGCGGGCGCAGGCTGCGCCACACGCGCGAGTCCCAGGAAAAGGCGTCTTCGAAAACGTCGCGCAGCAGCTCCCACAAGCTGATCATGCGAGTGCGGTGACGCTGGCCGCAGGCGGCGCAATATTGCCCGGCCAGCAGAGTCTGGCAGTTGGCGCACGCCTCGCCGTCTCGATGCTGAGTGAGCACTCGCCGCGTCGCCGTCATATCTTCGCCGAAACGCTCCACGCCCTCTGCGCGCATGCGTTGTGCGTGCTCGGCGAAATAACGCTCCAGTGCCGCGCGATCTTCCAGGCGATAGTGGACGCTGCGCTTGGCCAGACCGGTGTCGCTTTCATCCGACTGATCGAACACGGTCGCGTCGACAAAGCCCGGCAGATCCAGCATCTCGTCGACGTGATCACCCAGCCACGCATCAAACTCCGTGACGCGGGGTTCGGCAATGGCCAGGTTCACTTCATATACGACAGGATTTTTTAGCAAAGCGATTAAGTCAAAGGAAAACCGCAGCGATTGTAGCATTTGCGTCAGGACTATCGTCGCATTGGCCCCAATGCGAAAGATCAAAGTGGTAACTTGAATTCAGACGTTTACAAACAAAAACAATAAGTCAAACGCGTGCGGTGGAATCCGCGGCTTGCGCGTTGAGGGACGGTGCCGATGAACTCAGAACAAAACCACCAGTACTACGAGCTGCGCTGCAAGGAAATGGACGAACGCCTGCGCGAAATGCAGGCTCGATATCGAGGTGCACTGGGCGACGTCCGTCGTGCCAAGGTCACGACCGCGCTGATACGCAAGCTCTATCGTCTCGACTATCTGAAGCTGGACGCCGACGCGCTGGCGGCGCGCTTTATTGATGTCGCGAGTGATATGGTCGGTGTACCGCGCGCGGCTATTTTTCGCCGTGCGGAGCAAGGTGATGGTTTTACTTGCATCGAAGCGCACGGTTTCATCGCGCCGGATCACACCGTGTTCGCGGCGAACGGCGACCGCCACGGCTTTGTTTACAGCGGCGACTTTGATACGGACCTGACGTTTATCCACGATGTCCGAGCGCTCACCGGAGCGCGTCATTTCGTCTGGTGCTACAACCGGGTATCGCGCCTGGCGAT
>JBGCFP010000177.1:0-8541 GCA_045107005.1 Gammaproteobacteria bacterium | reverse complement strand
GCCGGACACGTCCCCGGTTGACGAACAGACGATATCGTCACAGCGGGCCGCATTCGACACGTCGATCACGTCGCCGTACTCTGCATTGTTAAAGCTCAGTCCACCGTAAAGCTGCAGGGAATCGGAGACATCGTAAGACAGCTCAACCTCGAAGCCAGCGGTATCTGCCTCGGCCCGGTTGGCCACGACAGTCCCGTTTTGCCCTAACCGAGGAACGCTGACTTGCAGATCTTTCGCCTGAATGTAATAGAGTGTGGCATTCAATGTCAGGGCACCGTCCATCAGGATGTTTCGGCTCCCAAATTCAAACGTCGTATTCGTTTCTTCGTCAAAGTTCGCCTGACCCGGATCATCGAAACTCGACGGATCAGAACCGCCAACGTTGAAACCACCTGCTTTTACGCCCCCGGCAATCGAACCGTAGTAGCTGCGATTGTCAGACACGAAATAGGTAGCCGCCAGACGGGGGGTGAAATAGTCGAACTCCTCTTTTGCACTGGTGGCCGAAACGAAGTTTGTCTCGACAATGCTCTCGCGCGTCAGACGGCCTTCAACAGAGTAAGCCCACTTACCGGTACGGTAATCCCAGAAACCGAACAAGGATTTGATATTTCTCGAATCCAGAGAGTTCGCTGCAAAACCCGGGAAGTTCAATTCGAAACCAGGATCCAGCGGACCGGTCGTTTGCGCAGGCACGCTTAGCAATGCGAAATCTGTCGCATCATCACCGTCAGAATAGTAACCACCTATATACGCCGTAGTATTTTCGCCTTTCCACGTGAAGCGCATTTCATAGGAGTCCGATTCGATATTGCCGTTGCCAGAAGTATCGATCAACAAACGGTCGAGGAAAATCGGGGTAGTGGCAAACGGACCCGTGTAGCCAACTTCCTGATCATAAACTGACGAACCCGCTCCCTCGAAGGCCCCCTCAATCTTGCCGTAGAGAAAGTTGATTCCCATTGACTCCGAAATATCATAGTTCACGTCAAAACTAAGCACTTGAGATTCGAGGGTTACGCCGGTACGAGGATCAACCACAAGGCCCGGTTTGCGAGGGTTGCCGTCGACCAGTATGGGATCAACCGGTAACTCACCGCAAAAGAGTGTATTGGCACCAAATACGCCAACACCGGAACAATTGAGAGGATTGGCATCAAACAAGCCCGACCCACTTATCGTGTACTGCGCAACGTTCTCGACGTCACGCTCTGTATCCAGCAGATTCAATTTCACGGCCAGATCATCCGTAATATTGAAATCGAAGCCAATTTGAAACGCGTCCGAATCGAAACCACCCAGATTGCCGGTCGTCCGCGCCAACGGATCCGAGGCATTCGCTAATGCGTGATTATTTTCCCAAGCACCATCGTATTCGGAAGTACTGTAACCGAGCGAAAGACCGCCGCGCTCACCAAAAGGAATCTGAGTGGTCAGATCGATACGCTGATAATCATCCTCCCCAAACTCGACGATCGCATCACCTGCGAACTGATCACCAACCGTCTTGGTCCGAAAATTGATGGCGCCAGCATAGGCGTTACGCCCAAATGCCGCTGCCTGCGGACCGCGCAGCACCTCAATCTGGCCAACATTCAATAAACTCGAGTCGACCATGTAGCCACGCTGCAGGTAAATGCCGTTATAGAACGTGGCGACGTTCTGCACTGGATTGGTCAGCCGATTCTGGGATTGGCCCCGAATTACCGGCGTGGCAAACGCGCCGTTGAAATTCTCAAAAGCAAAACCCGGTGTTGAACGCGCAATCTCAGTGAGATCTTCCAAACCACGCTCATCGATCATCGCCTCATCAAACGCAGCGATCGACATCGGCACGTCCTGGAGACTTTCCTCAACCAAACGCGCGGTGACAATCACTTCCTCTATCGAAGTCTCGTCAGACGCCGACTCTTGTGCCAGCACGCCTGTCGTCCAGCCAATGCTGATTGCGGTACAACAGAAAAGTACCGGAGAATAGTGTTTCTTGATAATTTCATTTTTAGTCATTGCAGCCTTCCCATAGTTACCACCATTTTGTTTTCCAAACAGATTGCGCTTCTGATCCAAGCGAGTCTCTGTCGTTCTTTCGAATTCTGATGCCCGAGTATCAATGCAGTCCGGAAAACCATTTTCATTTTTTTTCTTTGCTCCCGGCCACGCGTCGTGCTCAGAAAACGTATATATTTATCTAGATTCAATCGAACATCTGATGCACCTGAAAATGAAAGCAGGGAACCTCTTCACATGAAAAAAAGTTACCTACCAAGTTACCTACTTTGCTTACTGATCGTTGGTTCCCTAGGAGCGTGCACAAGCTCGTCCGAAACCCAGCCAAATCTTGTCCCAGCATCTTCTTTAACCACAACCCGCACCATTTCGCTGCCCGAAGCCCGCGACGCTTATCGTTCCGAAGCGTCTCAATTTGTCGACCTGGAAGGCACCGAATTACACTATGAAGCAAGCGGAAACGGACCGACGCTACTTCTGATTCACGGTACGCTCGGTGATGTACGGGACTGGGACGAGTGGGCGGCAATCCTCGACGATCACTATCGCGTAGTTCGTCTTGACCTACCCGGCTTTGGTCTTTCCAGTGGCATTCCGAACGGCAACTATTCAGTTGATCGGTTACTCGCAACCATCGACGCGCTGATGGACCATTTGGATGAGCCCTCATTTGCCATTGTCGGTATTTCCTATGGCGGCATTGTGGCGTTTCGCTACGCCGCGACCCGAGTTGATCGAGTTTCAGCACTCGTGCTAATGAACTCGGCCGGTATTCAGACAGGCAAGCGACCCGCCGACGCGAAAAGAACGCAGTCCGTAAACACGACCAAAGCAAAGAACATTTTTGTCGACGCCAATGTCTTTGAGGAAGATGTAAATAAGTTCTACCGTGCATACATCAATGACCCCATGCGCCGTGACAGGGAATTTGTGCAGCGCAAGCTGAGTTTCCTGAATGTAATCGGGCGCGACAAACAAGCCGAGAGGTCTCTGGGCCTGTATGAACGCGGCAATCCAACGCAAGTACTCTCACACGTAAGAGCTCCGTCTCTGGTGATCTGGGGTGGCGGTAACAAAGCGCTGGATACGACCACCGCTCTGGCATTCAAGAACGCATTGAACAACGCGTGCTTTACCCGCCTGGTTACCTTCACCAAGGGTGGGCACTACATAAACGTTGAGCTTCCGCGCGAGACTGCCGAAGCTAGCCAGCTGTTCCTTGAGGAAGTTGCCAAGGCCTACGACAACAGTGACTGCGGGCTCTTTCGCGTCTCGTTTTAGCCGTGCAGGGTCGCGCTGTAATTCATTTGCCATGTTCATTGTTTTAGCCCACGCACAATGATGTTCGGGAGCTTGGCGTTATCCCACTCAGGCTCCTTCGGTGGCGTACGCCCCAGACGCAATATGATCAGGTTGTATTTTGGCAAGACATAAACAACCTGATTCGAATTGCCGTCGAACAAATAGAGCTCTGGGTCCAGGTAGGGCTCGCTGTGCAACACTTGGGGCCCGAGCTTTAGTTTCCCGGTATAGCCACGCCGCTCAACGTATTCGCCGCCAACCCACACGCCCAACCCGTAGTGTGGATTGGCTGCAGACGGCGTCGTCATTTCGCGTACATACCCTTGCGGCAGCAAACGCTTGCCCCGAAACACGCCGTCATCCAACAGTAGCTTGGCCATGCGCAGCCAGCTTTCGGCCGGCAGGAATTTGCAGCAGCCTGAGTGAATCAACCCACCGGGTTTGCTGACCCACCCTTCCCCGCCAGGCGCATCGATCTTGGATAAAACCTCACGCCCAATGAACTCGCCGTAACGCTGCCCCGTGGAACGCTCGATAAGCACTGCCACCATGTCTGCCGTCGCGTTGTTATATAGATAGTCCTTACCCGGTGTACTCTCCAGCGGATAGTTATTGACCAGATAGTCTTCCAGCTCCAACGACAGATAGGCCCGATTCCAGGGATGATCGGGGTCCCGACTATAGCCCTGGCGCAAAAAACCGGAGCGCATATCCAACAGGTGCCGCACCAACACATCTCGCCGGTCATCGTCTCGCCACTCGGGGATAAAGTCGGCAATCGGCTGATCCAATGACTGAATGTGACCGAGTTCGATGGCACGACCAACCGCGATGGCCGTAAGCGGCTTGGATAGTGATTTTGATATCAGCGGAGTCGATGCGCTTTTATCACCAAAATAGTGCTCCGCCTGAAGCTTGCCGTCGTGCCAAACCACGAATGCATCGGAATTGTTGCGTTCGGCGTATGTCGCCGCGTCATGCAACGCTTCGTTGGAAATAGAACGCTCATGGGGAAGCGCGGATGGAAGGGGATCTCTGTTCGACGCGCCGGGAATCTCTTCGCGCGGTTGGTAGGTCGCGAAGAAACCGCCACTTGCCATGACCGTCTCAAAGCGAGCTTGATAGGCTGCTTCGGAGCTCAACTCGGTTTGCTGAGTTGTGTTCACCTCGGTGCTGACGCAACCTGCCAATATGCATGCGAGCGGTAGACCCAGCGCAATCCCATGGTTGCGGGCGACTGACATCATTTTTCAGAATCGCGATGCATGGTCATTTTCTTGAAGTACTCAACGTTGTCGAACAGCGTTGTCGTCCAGGATTCGGTGTCGAAAATCTGAGGGGTATGTTGCTCGAACCCTTTCCTGACATCTGCGCTTAACACTTCGAAGCCTGGCACGTGTGTACCGAACGCTCGCACCATCAGCCGACCCGGTGTACGGCCGAGTCTCAAAAAGGGTTGCCAGCTGGTCAGGTTTTGCATGTGGATTTCGGCACGGGCGCTGGGAGAATCGTTATCCAGAACGTCAGCAAGATTTGCCGAATAGGTATAGAACGAATCCCAGTACACTTTTTTTTTTTTTTTTATTTCAGGCCATTCCGACGGTGGTAACATAGACGGAAACGACTCGATGCTCTGAGCCGGTATGAACACACGGTCACCGATGACATTTATACTCAGCGGTTCAGGCGCGATGCCGGGCGCCACAATGCCGGTCGGCGTGTAACTGCGCCGCACCGGCCCTAACACGAAGTGTTCCATTTCCACCGTTTCACCGGTGATTGGATTATCCCAGTGTGTAATGGGCTCGTCGGTATCAAATTTGGTGAAATAACCAACCTCATAATGGCGCATGTTGTAGGTACCGTGCTTCACCGGTTCCCAATACTGAATCAGATAATTATTCATCGAGAAAAACGGGACCGCGTTCGTGCCGGTAAAGCCGTACACATGAAAACGCATATAGGCATGAGTGCTCTCAGCGGCCGTCGAACCCATGATTTTCACGATGATCTCTGAGCGTTTTTCGGGCGTCGACAAGTCCAGGCTCGAATCCTGCCTTCCCTCAGCAGCTGCGTTCGGCGTTACGCCAGCACTCGCAGATCGCTGGCTGGCAAGCGCCAGTCCGCCGCACCCCAAGGCACCCA
Source organism: Gammaproteobacteria bacterium (assembly GCA_045107005.1). Taxonomy (GTDB): domain Bacteria; phylum Pseudomonadota; class Gammaproteobacteria; order Steroidobacterales; family JBCCMA01; genus JBCCMA01. Next base: position 3,087 of record JBGCFP010000177.1, on the reverse strand, counting down.
ACATGCGCAGCGTACTTCGCCGAGATTCATCTATTCTTCCACTCATCTCTCAATGGGCCTCACTTGATGCTTTGAAAGTACTTCCACTTTGGAAAGTCCTTCTACCGTCTTCGCGGGGTTCACCGCGGCCTTTACCTGACGTTGCGCATCGGCCACATCAAAGTGATAGGCATCAATCATCAAACTCGCAAAATCAAGTGCGACCGCCAACTCAGCCTTCTGCGCCGGCCCGGGCAACTCGGGCCGACAAATTGCACCGCCGAAATAGTGATCCACATCGTCAATGATCAACGCGTAACTTGCACCACCGGACGGAGCCTGCTCAAACGCATCGAGGTGAACTCGCCATCCCCGAGTCGTATCGCCCATTGCAATGTCACGGGTTCCGGTTTGGATAAGGGCGGGAACACGCAGGTCGCCGAACGCCTCGAGGTCGACAAGACCCGGTATTGCTGGCGGTGGCGAAAACGCCAGGACCAACGATACACGGGCGTCATCCATTTCCCCCTGAAAGCCAGCCTTCGTCGCCGAAACACCGCCTTTGACCAGCGCCAACAGCGCGCCATAGCTGTGCCCGGCTGCAACATAGGCGTCTCCACCAAATTTATTCGCGATCAACTCCATATCTTCGAGACGCGCCGTCCATGAAGCAAAACCCGGATAGTCCGCGGTTTTCGGGTGGTCTGTAGAGTCGACGTGCAACGGAGCGTAAACGCGAAGACCGCGATCAACCCACTCCTGAATCATGGGCTTATATTTCCAGGGAGCGGACTGCGCTCCATGACTAAATAGAACAACACCGCCGGAATTTGCCTCGCCCCAGGCCCACACTTCGACCTCGCGTTCAGCAATGAGCAGTTTGTGCTGATTCGGTACCGCCGAAGCGTTGCTTACCCCGTCATCGACCGGCAACGTCGGGACGCATGCGCCAAGCAAGAACATCACCCAGCAAGGCAGATGCAAGCGCAAACTCAAGATTGGTCGAACGACTGGTATCCGAATTGTCATGAACCAATATTCCGCTCTGCGAAAACAATGTAGTAACAAGTATCCTGAAACTATAGAGCGCCAAAAATTGGCACAATGACTTTTGTCAAAACCCGAGCTGACAATCCATGCCACACTAAGTTGAGGTTCTGCGAAAGGTAATAGATCATGCTCGGACCGCACGCGCGTTGCGCCGCGATGGTGGCGCTCGCCTCGATATTGTGTGCCTGCCACCCGGCTTTAGATGCCAAATCCGATCCCCGCCCTACGGAAGTCAGCAGCGGCGACAAAAATCCGCCGAACGCCCGCCCTGGAAATGAGTGGCCGAACGCAACACAAATTGAACTCGTAAAGAGAAGACAATCTGGTTTTCCAGTGGAATCGTGGGTCACCGAAGTAGACTGGTACGAGCCACTGGCTATCGTGAGCGGTGGAGAATCTCAAGAAATCAAACAGGCAACGACGATAGCGACCGAATTCGCCGCCGCCGACGCATTGGTCGACGCACACCAAAGCCATGCATTTCTTGTCTGGCACCGAGGTGCTCTGGTCCATGAACGGTACGGCTCAAAGTACAGCCAGATTTCGCGCTTTGATACCGCCTCCATGCACAAATCGGTAGTGGCTATTCTGATCGGAATCGCGATCGATGAACGACTGATACGAAGCGAAGATGATCGCCTTGACACATACCTGACTCATCTGAAAGGCACACCGCTCGGCGCGGTGCCGCTACGAGCTTTGTTACAGATGAGCAGCGGAATCACTGCGCCAGCACGGAGCAATGACCCCGCCAGCGTTTATTGGCAAACGTACTTCGGCAACGATCTCAGACAAGCCATTGGTCACTGGAAGAACCCGCTCAAGCCGTACGAAGAATTCATCTATGCCAATGCCAATACTCAGTATCTGGCCTGGGTCATCGAGGAGGCAAGCGGCATGCGCTACGCCGACTTTCTGGCACAAAAACTGTGGCAACCATTGGGCAACGCAGAGGCCCGGCTGTGGCTCGATCAACCCAACGGTATGCCACGCGCTTCATGCTGCTTGCAGGCCAGCGCCCGAGACTGGCTACGCATCGGCTTGTTGCTTTTGAACTCGGGAACGCGCGGCGGCCGGGCCATCGTATCCTCCGACTGGGTCGAGAAAATGACCCAGCCTTCCAGCGTCAACCCAAACTACGGGTTCCAGCTCTGGCTGGGAAGCCCGCATCAACCGAAGCGGACGTATTACAAGGAACTACCTGTCTTCGTACCGGCCAAAGAAGCCTTTGCTCGCGACGACATTTTTTACTTCGACGGCTCAGGTGGCCAACGCGTCTATGTTGTACCGAGCGAAGACCTTGTCATCGTACGGATTGGCAAAGCCTCATTCACATGGGATGACTCGCAACTTCCGAATCTGATCATCTCGCTGCTCGAGCGAAACTAGCTACAACCTGACAGTAAGGCCTTCCGCGCGACCTAATTCTTGGGCGGCTGCGGAGTCTGCTCTCGTGCGTAGTTCTCCAGACTGGAAAAGCTTGGCTCGGTCCACACTGTCGGTGCATCAAAGTACTTGGGGAAATTCTTCTCGGCATACGCTCTGACCTTGGGCGACAGCGCACTCATATCGTCGTAGGCACCCATCATGCAGTCGTAGTAGCAATGACCGTCGGCCTGCCCCATCAACATCCAGGGAAGCCAGGGCGTGATACGACCCCATGCCCCGGAATACGTAATCCCTGTACGCGATGCATTCGCCAACTGTTCGCGGTCAATAACGTAACTGAACATCTCCGATACGCGATTCATTTTTCCGGACGACTCGCGCGGCCATTTTTCCGGGTCCAGTGCACTGGGGTAGTACAGATGAATACCTGTTCGCATGCTGACAGTATCATTGCCTACCTCGCGCCACGGCAACCTGAATGGCAGTTTTGCCACCTTGTTGTCGTTCAACCCGCCGTAAGAAGGGCCCGCCAGAATGTAGGGTGTAATTTTGAAATTGAAGGGGTCATTGGCAATCGGAACTACGCGCACTTTCTCGTCGATTAACGGGTTATGCCACTCCTCCAACACATCGCCGGTCTTTAAATCCGTATAAAAGCCCACCTCACGC
>JBGCFP010000176.1:0-10207 GCA_045107005.1 Gammaproteobacteria bacterium | reverse complement strand
CATATCGAAACATTGGCATCTTCGCCCACGTAGACGCGGGTAAAACCACGACCACGGAGCGGATTCTGAAGCTGACCGGCAAGATTCATAAGATTGGTGAGGTGCACGATGGTGCCGCTACCACCGACTTCATGGATCAGGAACAGGAGCGCGGCATTACGATTCAGTCCGCTGCCACCACCTGCCAGTGGGACGGTCATCAGTTCAACATCATCGACACGCCGGGACACGTTGACTTCACCATTGAAGTGTACCGCTCGCTGAAAGTGCTTGACGGTGGCGTCGGCGTGTTCTGCGGTTCCGGTGGCGTTGAGCCTCAGTCCGAGACGAACTGGCGTTACGCCAACGAGTCGGAAGTCGCGCGCATTATCTTCGTCAACAAGCTTGACCGTTTGGGCGCGGATTTCTATCGCGTCGTCAAACAGGTCAAAGACGTGCTCGGCGCGCGCCCGCTCGTGATGACGCTGCCCATCGGCACCGAAGACGATTTCGTCGGCGTGGTCGATCTGCTGACGCGCAAAGCCTGGGTGTGGGACAGCACCGGTGATCCAACGGCGTATGAGCTGCAGGATCCGCCCGAAGACATGAAAGAACTGGTCGAGAAGTACCGCGAAGAAATGGTCGAAACCGCTCTTGAGCAGGACGACGACTTGATGGAAGCCTATCTGGAAGGTACCGAACCTTCGGTGGAAGACCTCAAGAAGTGCATCCGCAAAGGCACCATCGAGCTGGATTTCTTCCCGACGTTCTGTGGCTCGGCGTTCAAGAACAAAGGCGTGCAAAACGTACTCAACGGCGTGGTGGACTTTTTGCCCAGCCCGACCGAAGTACCGCCGCAGCCGGAAATGGACCTCGAAGGCAACCCAACCGGCGGCGTCGCCACCGTGGATGCGGAAGGACCGCTGCGCGCACTGGCGTTCAAAATTATGGACGACCGTTACGGCGCGTTGACGTTTACGCGCGTCTACTCGGGCACCGTGAAGAAAGGCGATACCGTGGTCAACACCTACACCGGCAAGACCGAACGGATCGGCCGCATCGTTGAGATGCACGCGGATTCGCGCGAAGAGCGTGACAGTGCACAAGCGGGCGACATCGTTGCGTTGCTGGGCATGAAAAACACGCGCACCGGTCACACGTTGGCGGACGTCAAAAACCCGGCCACGCTGGAACCAATGGTGTTCCCGGACCCCGTGATCTCCATTGCGATCTCGCCCAAAGACAAGGCGGGTAACGAGAAGATGGGTGTCGCACTGAACAAGATGATTCAGGAAGATCCCTCATTCCAGGTGATGACCGACGAAGACTCGGGCGAAACCATCATCAAAGGCATGGGTGAGCTGCACCTGGACATCAAGGTCGACATTCTCAAGCGTACGCACGGCATCGAAGTGGACGTCGGCAAGCCGCAGGTGGCCTACCGTGAAACGATCACGCAGACCATCGAAGACACCTACACCCACAAGAAACAGACGGGTGGTTCGGGTCAGTTTGCCAAGATCGACTACACGATTGAGCCGGGCGAAACCAACAGCGGTTTCGAATTCGAATCGACCGTGACCGGTGGTAACGTGCCGCGCGAATACTGGACGGCCGTTGAGAAAGCGTTCCGCGGTTGCATGGTGGAAGGCACGCTGGCGAGCTATCCGCTGCTCGACGTGAAAATCACGTTGCGCGACGGCGCGTTCCACGCGGTCGACTCGTCGGCCGTGGCGTTTGAAACCGCCTCGCGTGCGGCTTATCGTCAGTCGATTCCGAAAGCCGGCCCGCAGCTGCTTGAGCCCGTCATGAAAGTTGACGTGTTTACGCCGGACGATCACGTCGGTGACGTGATTGGTGATTTGAACCGCCGTCGCGGCATGATCAAATCACAGGACGCTGGTGTAACGGGTGTGCGCGTGAAAGCGGACTGCCCCTTGAGCGAGATGTTTGGCTACATTGGCGATCTGCGCACGATGACGTCCGGCCGCGGCCAGTTCTCGATGGAGTTCTCGCACTACGCAACGTGCCCGAACAACATCGCTGAAGCGGTGATTGCCGAGACCAACGAGCGTCGTGCTGCCAAGAAGTAAGCCGACCTGAAAACAAGCGAACCTGTTTCGCTCGATAACGCCGCCGTGGTGCTGCCACGGCGGCGTTTTTTTTACACGAAAAAGACCAAAGCGGACATGCATTTCGGTTGACGAACGGAAATGAGAATGATTATTATTCCCACTTCGAATTCATCAACATCGAGACCCCTATGCCAACGTCGCTTCGCGCTCTGCGCGCGCTCGTTTCGCTCACTGCTCTGATTCCCTTTGGTGTCGCCCAAACGGCGCTGGCCCAGACTGGCCCCGCGCAGGTTGAACTGGAGGAAATAACGATCATCGGCGATCGCACGGACGTGGCCAGCACGACGGGCGCCGCAACAGTGATCGATGCCGCGGCGCTGGACACCTTCGCCTACACCGACATCCAGAGTATCGTGCGTCAGGTGCCCGGCGTGTCGGTCCAGCTTGAAGACGGTTTCGGGCTGCGGCCAAACTTGAGCATTCGCGGCACCGCATCGGAGCGCAGCGGTCGGATCACGCTGCTGGAAGACAACGTACTGATTGCTCCAGCGCCCTACTCCGCACCGTCGGCGTACTATTTCCCCACGGCCGGTCGGATGCATCAGGTCGAAGTGCTGAAAGGGTCTGCCGCTGTTCGCCAGGGACCTTACACAGTCGGTGGCGCCATGAACTTTGTCTCAACGCCCATCAGCGCCGAACGCACCACACGGCTCAATCTCGAGGGCGGCCAATTCGGCACCACACGCGCGCACGGCGTCTACAGCGATTCCACCGAACAGCTTGGCTGGCTGCTCGAAGCCCATCTGTGGAACAGCGACGGTTTTCAGGACATTGATGGGGGCGGCGACACGGGCCTCGACAAGGATGACATCACCGCGAAGTTTCGCTTCAACAGTAAAGCCGGTGCGTCGATCTATCAGCAGCTCGACGTCAAACTGCAGTACGCAAAAGAAAATTCTGACCAGAGCTACCTGGGCCTGACCGACAGCGACTTCGCGGCGACGCCGCTGCGCCGCTACGGTGTTTCCGCGCTCGACAACATCGAAACCGAGCACGACCAGGTCATCGTGCGTTACCTGGCTGACTTCAAGAACGGGCTGGCGCTAACGGCGACCGCCTATTCCAATAATCACGAGCGCGACTGGTTCAAGACCGAAGGTCTCGATTTTGACGGCAGCGCCGACGCGCAGGCGTTCTCACGCACCAGCTGGTTCTCTGTGGTTCAAGCGGCCAACAGCGGCAGCGACAGCGGTGGCGCCACCAGCGCCCAGCTGCAGGCCATTTTAAACGGTGGCGATACGGCCGAGGGTGCCGTTCAACTGCGCAGCAACGCACGAGAATATTACTCGCGCGGCATTCAGCTTGGGCTCGACTACAACTTCACGACGGGCAGTGCGACGCACGAACTCGAAGTGGGCTTGCGCGTGCATGAAGACGAAGAAGACCGTCTGCAACGCAACAGCACGTATACGCAAACCGACGGCGAACTGGTGCTGGCGGATTTGGGTTTGCTCGGCAACGCCGGCAACCGCATTCAATCGGCCGAAGCGCTGTCGATGCACATCTACGATCGCATCGAATGGAAAGACTGGGTGTTCACACCGGGTTTACGCTATGAAGACATCGACCAGTCACGCGTGCGCTACGAAATTCGCGACGGCCAGACCGACGATCCGTCGTCGCGCGCCGCAGACAACGTGCGCGATCAACGTGAGAATTCGACGCACGTGCTGATCCCCGGCGTCGGTGCACTGTATGCGCTCAGCGATGCGGTATCGGTGTACGGCGGCGTGCATAAAGGATTTACCGCGCCGTCCAACGCGCCGGATGTCGACGAAGAGGAAAGCATCAACTACGAGTTCGGCTTGCGCGCAAACTACGCCGGGTGGCAGATCGACACGGCCGCATTCTTTACCGATTACGACAACCTGCTGGGCGAATGCACGTCGGCGTCGGGCAACGACTGCGAAGTGGGCGACGCGTTCAACGGTGACGCGGCGAGCATTTTCGGCATCGAACTTGCCATGCAGTACAACTTGTCACGCAGTGCGAACTACGCCCTGCCGCTGTCGTTGAGCTACACCTATCTTGACGGTGAGTTCGATAGCGACATTGCCGATACCGCTTTTTTCGGTGACGTATCCAGCGGCGATCCACTGCCGTACATTCCCGAGCACCAGTTCCTGTTGTCGATGGGCGTGGAACGCGGCGCGTGGTCCGCTTACCTCAACACTAATTTTGTCGACGAAACCTGCGTGCGCGCCTCGTGCGGAGCATTTGAGCGCACCGACGACTTTCTTATCGTGGATCTTGCCGCGCATTACCAGTTCAACGACAACGTAAACCTGTACACGCGAATCGACAACCTGACCGGCGAAGAAGCCATCGTCGCACGCCAACCCTACGGCGCGCGGCCCAATCGCGACCGCACCGTTAGCTTGGGCGTAAGAATCGATCTATAGGTTTGTTTGGCGAGCGCGTCGCCACCACAGCGGCGCGACGAGCACCAGCAGCACGAGCAATAGCGCCAGCAAATACTGCCACGCAGGGCGTTCCGGGGGCGGCGGTGGTGGCTCAACGTCCGCGAGCAGGCCGTCCATCAACGGCACGCCCAACACGTCGATGGCCAGCGTCGAATTGCGGGGCACCTCGCCCTCATAGGTGAAGACGTAGTGGCCGTCACCGACGTCCTGCGACGGTAACTGCTTGTTGCCATCGAGAGTCGCCGAGAGTTGTGGGGCAAACCCCGGCCCCAGATAGTTGCCGTAACGGTCTCTTGGCGTTACGCCAAGCTCGAGCCTCGGGCCTTCGCCCGAAGTGCGTCGTCGACGCACCTCGATGCTCGATGAATCCAGCGACGCTTCGGCAAACTCGACGTGCACGCTCAACAGGCGCGAGCGCTCAAAGCGGCCCAGCGCCGGGTGCTCGCCCGATAAATTAAACTCCAGCAGATGCAGACCTGGAAGGGTTAGCGGCGCCGACGAGGCAAAATACTCGCCGCTGTCGGTCACGGTCATCGGCAGAGAATTAACGGAAGCCGCAAGCTCGGCCTGCAACGCATCGTCCTGCAAAAGATAGGCGGTGTTTTGTTGACCAACCGTCGCGCCGGGCTCTTGATTTAACGCCATGTCGCCACGAGCGAATGTCGGCGACGCCAGCAAATTGCCGACGCTGTCGCCCGGTCGAAACACCCGCACATTCAAGTCCATGGGCGTGTCGGCCATCACCCCATCGACGCGCACCTGCGCGCTCAACGCCAGCGCATCGGCCACGCGATAACGGTTATCGCCAACGCCAACGGAGAACGTCAATCGCGGTTCATCGACCAGCGCCGACAAATCGAAGCGGCGCCCGGGTTCGCCGGTCGGTTGCACTTCCCAAGTCCCGCCCGCCGACACGGTCTGTTCACCCACCACCGCGGGCAGACGGAGCGTCCACAACCGATACCCCGGACGCGCAATGCGCCGACCTACCGCCGTGACGTCGACGCCGTTCTTGACGATGCGCATCTCGCTGTCACCGCGCGAAAAGAACACCAGGCGACGCGCGGCCGCGTTGATCGTGAACGATTGACTGGGCACGGCCGCGGCGATCTCACCTTGGCGTCGGGCAACGCGCTGCGGGCCATAGCCTTGCAGCACGTCCATCAGCTCGTCAATCACCAGCAGCGGCAGATCAGGCTTCGCATTGCGCGTCAGGCGCGCCGTCCCACCGGTCGCCCGCGACAGATAGCTCAGCACCTCCATCGCCGCGTCTCCCCCGCCTACGCCAATCGTATCGATCGGGGCGCCGAGCGCCAGACCCGGATCAGAAGACGATCCTTCGACAAACCGAATGCCGCAGTTGAATTCCTCGCAGGGCGCAGCGCGCGGGTCGAACAGTGCGCCCGTGTTCTGCTCGCCGTCTGACAGCACCACCACGCGCTTGCGTCTGGCATCGAATGCCCCGAGTGTGGCAAGCGCACCACCAACACCCGCGCCAAGCGCCGACTGCCCGTCAGCCTGCTGACTCTGCAGACTTGCACGCAGGCGCGCACCGTATCGCCGCAGCGGCAGAAGCGTGCGCTGCGGCGCAAGTGAACTCGTATTCGTGCCAACGGCGTCGCACGGCGCCTCCATGTCCGCGCACCGCGCCTGGGTGACGTCAGAGCGAACGTAACGAAGGCCAACGTGATCGCCAGCCGCGGCAAACACGGACCACAGATCGAGAAACAGTTGCGCCCCGTTAGCGACCATGGCGGCTTTTGACGGACAGTCAACGCACGCCGCGTGCTCCATGCTGCCCGAAAAATCGACGACCAGTTCCACCGCCACACGCCGGGGCGCCGCAATGACCGGCGGGTTGCCGGACGCCCTGCAATCGTCGATGTCCGGCGGCCGACCGTGCACGGCCGTGTGCAAGGCGTAGCAAATAACGATGGGGCTGTGCACCGAGTTGCGGTGTACGGACAGCGGATCGCGCCCCGCGATGCCCGTCAATGCCAGGTTAATCGCATCGGGCGCCAGGTTTCGCGCCAACAACCGGCCTTGACCCTCAGGCCCGGGGCAGTCGACCGTCGCATTCGTGGCGTTGGCCGCGCTGCCCGGCGGGGTATCGCCACCGGCCGCATCGCGATTGCCCGACGCGTACAGCGCCACGTAGAGCACGCCCTCGTCCGCCGGAGCACCAGGTGCCCGCGATCCCGGCGCCTCACCTGGATACGCTGCGAGTGGCACTTGCGACGCGTGGCTGTCCGCGGATGGATGGCCGTTCAGGCGCGCCAAAAAACGCTGCGCGTTCGTCTCGTCAAGCGGCGCGCAGCCGTCCTCTGACGGCGGGCCCACGCCGTTGGCGAGCTGCGCCCCCGAACGCTGCCCCGCAACCGGCGACTCGCGCTCCATTACGCCATGATTCGGCGGCGCAATGGCAATGAACTCGGACACAGGTTTGAAAGCCACGGGAGCTGGCAGCCCCGCAACCGGTTCAACCAGAGATTTGAGCGCCAACCGGGCACTGATCGCCCCTTTGCCGTAGCTCACCAACACAATGCGCACATCGCTGGCCGGCCCGTCCCCGCCAGCATCCCCGTCAGCAACAGAAAAATTGACGTCGTGCTGACTCAGAATCACCCATAGTGCCGCGCGCACCTCGGCGGCGTCTTCGACGATCGAGCGCGACTGGTTTTTCAGCCGCAGGAAATACGGTTCCAATCCGAGCCCCGCATTGGCGGAGGCGCGCAGCGTTTGCGCAAACGACGGCATCGCATCCGCAGTATCGACCCAGTCTTTGCGAAACTGAAAGTCGTCGTCCGTCGTGCTGAAACCGTTGTGACCGTGCACAAAGAGCACCGGGCGATCATGCAGTGGCGTTGTCGGCACGTCGGACAACACAACCGCCTCGCCCTGTGTATTCAGAACAAACAACTCCTGCGCCAACGCGCTCAACGGCGTCAGCGTGGCGAAAATCGCGCCCCACAGTGCAATCCATCTGGTCACCGAGCCGTCGTCCCCCTTTGCCGCTGCCACTGCGCCCTCTGGAATTTATTGAGGGACCGCGCGAAAGTATGGGGCATCACACGCAACGCTTCCACAAGGTACGGACCTTTGGATGCGTTATTCTGATCTTTTATTTCCACCAACAGAGACACCGTCTTGATTAAAAACAGCCTGATTGTCGTCGCGACGCTCGCCCTCTGCAGTTCCTTTTTTGCTGTGCCCAGCGGCGCGGCCGACGTACCGGAAAACGATGCCGGGGCGTCAGTGACCACTTACGGATTTATCGATTTCATGTGGCGCGAAAACGAAGGCAAGCTGTGGCTCGCCATCGACGAGTTCGACCAACCCATGATCTACCAAAGCTCGCTGGCTCGCGGCGTCGGGTCGAACGACATCGGGCTGGACCGTGGTCAACTGGGCAGCACCGCGATGGTGTCTTTCGTGCGCGTCGGACCAAAAGTGCTGCTGATGGAACACAATGTGCGCTACCGGGCGCCCTCGTCCAACCCGTTCGAGCAGCAGGCCATCGACGAATCGTTTGCGCAGTCGGTGTTGTGGGGATTCAACGTGGCCCAACAGGAGGGTGAACGCGTGTGGATCGACGCCACCGAGTTCGCGCAGCGCGACGCACACGGCCTTGCACAGAGCCTGGCGCAACAGGAGCACGGCACGTTCAGCGTCGACGCATCGCGCTCGGCCATCTATTTACCGCGCACGCGCGCGTTCATCGACAACACAGAGATCGAAGCCATCGTCACGTTCACGGGCAAAGCCGAGGGCAACATCCTGCGCACCGTGGTCCCGGACCCCAACGCCATCACCGTGCACATGCATCACTCGTTTGTTCGCTTGCCTGACGACGGTTACGACGCGTTGCCATACGATCCGCGCTCGGGCTTTATCGACACAGACTACTTTGGCGGCTACTTCGACTACGCCGTTCCCATCGAGCAACCCACGGCGCGATCATTTACCCGCCGTCATCGTCTGAAAAAGAAAGATCCAGGCGCCAGCCTGAGCGATCCGGTCGAGCCAATCATCTATTACATCGATCGCGGCGCACCCGAACCGGTGCGCCAGGCGCTGATTGACGGCGCGTCGTGGTGGAACGATGCGTTCACCGCGGCCGGCTACCGCAACGCCTTCCTGGTCAAACTGCTGCCCGAAGACGCCGATCCCATGGACGTGCGCTACAACGTTATCCAGTGGGTGCATCGCTCGACGCGCGGCTGGTCCTACGGCTCCTCTGTCGCCGACCCACGCACGGGCGAAATCATCAAAGGGCACGTCACGCTCGGCTCGCTCCGTGTACGCCAGGATTTTCTGCTCGCGGAAGGCCTGCTCTCGCCCTACGTTGGCCAGAGCAACAGCGATGCGATGCTGGACATGTCACTCGCGCGTATTCGCCAGCTCAGCGCGCACGAAGTTGGCCACACCATTGGTCTGGAACACAATTTTGCCGGCAGTGCGGACGATCGCTCGTCGGTGATGGACTACCCGTTCCCGCTTATCGGCTTAACCGACAACAAGACCGTCACGCTCGACGACGCGTACGCCACGGGCATCGGACGCTGGGACACGCGCGCGATCATGTGGGGCTACGGCGACTACACGCCGCCAGAGCGCGAAAAACAGCTGCTCGACACATACGCCAGCGGCTTGCGCTTCGTGGCCGACCGTCACGCCCGCGACGTCGGTGCGATGCATCCGGATGGCAATCTCTGGGACAACGGCGCCGACGCCATCGACGAGCTGCAACACCTGCTGCGCGTGCGCTCGGTGGCATTGAACGCGATGGCTGAGCAAACCATCAAACCTCAGCGCCCGCTCGCGACCATCGAAGAGGCGCTGGTACCGATCTATCTTCTGCATCGCTACCAGATTCAGGCGGTCGGCAAGCTGATCGGCGGCGCGCGCTTCACCTACGCACAGCGCGGCGACGGCCAAACGCCAATGACTCCGGTCGACGACGGCGCACAGCGTGCCGCGTTGATGGCGCTGCTCGGCACGTTGACGCCGGACGCACTGGCAATGCCCGCAGCGCTGGCCAACACCCTACCGCCGCGACCACCAGGTTTCGGCCCCACTCGCGAGTTGTTTACGCGGGCCACGGGCGATGCCTTTGACTTGCTTGCCCCGGCTGGCTCCTACGTAGAACTGTGTCTCGACGTCCTGCTAAATCCAAAACGTGCCGCACGCCTGGCGCAAAATGAGTTGGCAGACTCTTCAGCATTGGGCTGGAACGAAGTGGCCGACGAAATTCTGCAGTCGACGTGGCGCTCGAACCGGAAAAACGGGAGCGCCGGCGCCTACCAACGCGTTGTCACTTCAGCCGTTGCAACCCGCTTCGCCGAATTGGCGCACAACGCCGACGCCAGCCGCGCGGTGCGTGCCGGCGCACTCGACGCCGTTCAAAACCTCATGGCGGAAATTCGACGCAACGATTTCAAAACCAAAGACCCAAACTGGCGGGCGCACGACCGGTTCGTGCTCGCCGAGCTCGAACGGGCTCTCAGCATGTCGACGACGCGTGAACCCTTGGCGCCGTTGCCGGTGCCACCAGGGTCACCTATCGGATAGTTTGCGCTCTGCCGTTAGTGAATGGGGTTTGACGAATCCGGTGTCTGTCGTTGCGAATGGGGGGGGGGGGAACATTCGGACAGTCATTCTTGGTTGGTG
>JBGCFP010000175.1:0-20794 GCA_045107005.1 Gammaproteobacteria bacterium | reverse complement strand
CCCGGAGCCCATCCTGGCGCTTGGCAAAATACCGGCCGATCACGGCATCTTGTGCGGCTTGTCGTTTGGCTACGCGGACACCGAAGCAAAAATCAACACGGTGCACATGGATCGCGCCGCCATGTCGGACTGCGTGTCGTTTGTTACGAACGCCTGATGCGTACGACGTTCATCACATCAATGGTGATCCCGGCGACCGTCTCGGTAGCGGGATAGTAAGTGATGTCCACGCGCGCTCCCTTTAGATCGCGATAGCGCTTTTTCCGCTTATAGCGAAACGGTTCATCGCAGCCTTCGATCATGATCGTATTGATCGACCATTCCCCGTCTTCGCGCTGCGCGTGCGACACCACTTTCTTGTTTTGTGAATGCGTCAGTTCGCGGTGGCGATCGAGAAGCTTGGCGACGGGCTTTGGGAGTTTGTCGAAGTCTGGCATGTCCCGTTGTCTACGCTAAGCGAGATCACACGCCGGGCCGGCAGCGACACGAACGGTGGTCACCGTGCAGTCCGTCAATCAGCCGGGCATGGCTTGGCGCGGAATGATCGCGCCGGGATGCTGGATCACTGTGCCCGCCAGACGATTGCCCTGGCGCGCCGCACCGTGCGTGCCGGTGCCGGCCAGGCGTGCGGCCATGTAGCCGGCATTAAACGAATCGCCCGCGGCGGTGGTGTCGACGACGTTATCGATGGCGTTGCCGGTGATTTGTTCCTGCGCCACGTCATTGGCGATCAGGCAGCCGCCCGGGCCCAGTTTCAGCGCGATTTCCTTTACGCCGTAATTCTGCATCCGCGCCAGCGCATCGGCGGGGGACTCGTCGCCAAACAGATCCTGTTCATCGTCAAACGTTGGCAACGCGATATCGCAGCAGCGATAGATGCTCTCGTACGCCGCTTGCGCGGTCGCCACATCCGGCCACTGCTTGGGGCGATAGTTGTTGTCGAACACCACGCGTCCGCCGGCAGTCCGATAGTCCGCCAGGAAATCGAATAATCGTTTACGCACGTCAACGGAATAAATCGCCAACGTAATGCCCGATAAATAGACAAACGGATACTCACGCAATTTGGCAAACAGCGCGTCACGGCGTTCTTGCACGTCGAACACTTCGCGCGCCGGCGACTGTGCGCGCCAGTAAAAAAACGAGCGCTCGCCAGTGTCGTCAGTCTCGATCAGATACAAACCCGGTACGGCGCCCGGCTCGCGATGCACCAGTTCGCAACCGATGCCTTCTTCGCGCCACTGCTCGAGCAGCCAGTCGCTCAACGGGTCGTCGCCCAGCGCGGTGACGTAATCCACCTGCGTCCCCAGTCGCGACATATAGACCGAGCAGTTCAGCGTATCGCCGCCGTAACCGACGGCGGCGCCGAACGTGCGCCCGCGGTTTTCGTTGCCGGGTTTGATTTCGATCATGGATTCGCCAATCACGGCGATCTTGTTGTGCATGCCTGAGCCCTTGAAAGTAGACGAGCAGGGTAGCGGAGGAGCACGGGGCTGTCACGGTCGGGCAGCTCGGCGCCGGATACGGCACAATGGCGTTTTCCAACGAGTCGCCGTGATGTTAACTCGATCATTGTGTATCGCGTCGCTGCTGAGCGCGCTGGCCCTTGGCGGCTGCGGCGGATCGGCAGACGCGCCGGTGGACGTGGGCTTTGGTCAATCGCCGCAGCTGCCGCCACCGGACTCGACACTGGTGCCCACGGTGAACATCGCGACCGCCAATCGCTGGCAAGCGGGCCAATTGCCCACGCCTGCCGACGGCTTGCGCGTTGTGGCCATGGCCTCAGGCTTGGTGCATCCGCGGTGGCTGCACGTGCTGCCCAACGGTGACGTGCTGGTCGCCGAGACCAACGCGCCGCCGCGCCCGGATGCCATTCGCGGCGTGCGCGGCTTCTTCATGAAACGGGCGATGAAGCAGTCTGGCGCTGCCGTGCCCAGCGCCAATCGCTTGTCGATTCTGCGTGACGCCGACGGCGACGGCGTCGCAGAGATTCAGCAGGTGTTTCTGGAAGGGCTCAACTCGCCGTTTGGTATGGCGCTCATCAATAGCACGCTGTACGTGGCCAACACCGACGCGATTGTCGCGTTCGACTATGCCCCGGGCTCGCTGTCGATTGACGGCCCCGGGCGAGTGGTCACCCCGCTGCCAGCGGGCACTCGCAACTGGCACTGGACGAAAAACCTGATCGCCTCGCCCGACGGCACCAAGCTCTACGCCACGGTCGGGTCAAACAGCAACATCGCCGAGCACGGTCTGGAGCAAGAGGAAGGGCGTGCCGCGATTTGGGAAGTGGACGTTGCGACGGGCAAAAAACGCCTGTTTGCGACGGGTCTGCGCAATCCCAACGGTATGGATTTCGAACCGCAAACGGGCAAGCTGTGGACGGTGGTCAACGAACGCGATGAGCTGGGCCACAATCTGGTGCCCGATTACGCCACGTCGGTATCCGACGGCGATTTCTTCGGCTGGCCGTGGAGCTACTTCGGCGACACGGTCGATGTGCGCGTCAAACCCGCGCAACCGGCAAAAGTGGCCACCGCCAGGCGACCGGACTACGGGCTCGGTGCTCACACCGCGTCGTTGGGTCTGACGTTTGCCACGGGGGCGAAGCTTGGCGAGGCGCTGTCCCGGGGCATGTTCATCGGCCAGCACGGGTCGTGGAATCGCAAGCCACACAGCGGTTACAAAGTGATTTTTGTCCCCTTCGCCGACGGCATGCCTGCGGGCTCACCGGTCGACGTGCTGGCCGGTTTTCTGGTCGACGACGAGGCGCGCGGGCGGCCGGTGGACGTGCGCATTGCCCGCGACGGCGCGCTGCTCGTCGCCGATGATGTGGGTGACGTGATCTGGCGGGTCAGCCGCGAGCCGTAGCGTCGCTTGAAATGCCCCTGGCCGATCCCTATATAAAAGAGCGCAATGGATTACAAAGACTACTACCAGACACTGGGCATTGAGCGCGGCGCCAGCGACGACGACATCAAAACGGCGTATCGGCGCCTTGCCCGAAAATACCATCCGGACGTCAGCAAGGAACCGGAGGCTGAGGTGCGCTTCAAGGAAATGAAAGAAGCGTACGAAGTGCTCAAAGACCCACAGAAGCGCGCCGCCTACGATCAGTTTGGCGCCAGCGGTCAGGATTTTCGTCCGCCGCCGGGTTTCGGTCAGCGGCCGCGCGGACCCGGTGGATTCGACCACGGCCACAGCGATTTCTTCGAGGCGCTGTTTGGTCGCGGCGGCGGGTTTGAGCAGCACTTTGATCCTGGCGGCTTCGGTCAACGTGCCCGGCCTCGAAAAGGGGCCGACGTGAACGCAACGATCCGCGTGTCCCTGGAAGAAGCGTTCACCGGCGCCAAACGCCAGATTCGCCTCGACGGTGCGCCGGGTGCCAAGGAACGCGTGTTGAGCGTTCGCGTGCCCAAAGGCATCACCGAGGGCAAGCGCATTCGCCTTGAAAAGCAGGGCTCTGCGGGGACCGGCGCTGGCGCACCAGCGGGTGATCTCTACCTGGAAGTGACGTTTTTGCCGCATCCGATGTTCACGGCCGATGGCAGCGATATTCATCTGATTTTGCCCATCGCACCGTGGGAAGCGGCGCTGGGTGCCACGATCAAGACGCCGACGCTTGCAGGCGATGTCGATCTGAAAATTCCGGCCGGCTCCAATTCCGGCAACCGGATGCGTCTGCGCGGACGTGGCTTGCCCGGCAAGACGACGGGCGATCAATACGTTGAGTTGAAGATTGTCACGCCGACCGAGCTAAGCGACGACGAGCGGGTGCTTTACGAACAGCTGCAAGCCAGCGCGACGTCGGACCCGCGCGCGAGCTTGCGTTCGTCTTGATCAGTGAGTTTTAGAACCGCAACCTAGTTGTTCGCCAGCATGGCGCCCAGAAACGCATCGGCTTCGGCGATGGATCGATTCATGTCTTCAATCAACGCGTCGACGTTGGTTTCGATGATCGCCGCTTCCCCTTCGAGCGATGCAATCGCCGAAAGATTCAGATTGTGTTTCAGATACAGGACCTGATCGCGAAACGTGTCGAGAACAGGCGTCATGCGTGATTCGGTTTGGCGCATGGCCCCGATCATGCGATTGGCGTGCTCGCGGGTTGTGTCGAACTGCTCTTCGGCCAAACGTTTTAGGTTCGCATCGTTGTACTGCCCAAGCTCCTCGCGCCACTCTTCCAGCAAACGGTTGCTTGCGCTGACCACTCGATCGACGCGGTCGGTGATTTCGCCGGCCGCTGCCTCGGAACGTTCGAACGCTTTGTTCAGTCGCTTGTACTGTCGCTCCAGTTCGGTTTCTTCCATGTCGACGACCGCCTTGAATTCGGTCAGGGCGTCGCGAAACTCCTCGGCGGCTTCCGCTTGCGTATCGCGCGCATCTTCAACGCGGTCGACCAGCAGGTCGCGCGGTTCTTTCCAATAGCGATCCAATTCGCACCCGGTCAGGCCGTGGGTCAGCGCGATGCCGGCCACGAGGGTGGCGAGGCTCGCCCACGAGCGTTTCTTTTTGAGGAGCATGGGGATCATCGGTATGATCTGGCGTAAGAGTGCTGACACGGCGTTCTTCTGTTTATGGATCAGGAATTAAGATGCGAAAGTATGAGCACGAGCGCGCCGCGCTGCAAATGACCTGTCGCCGCGCCCGCACCGCTTTGCGTCTTGGCCTGGTGGCGCTGCTGCTGACCACGAGCGGTTGCGCAACGGTGACCTATTCGGCGCTGGAGAAAGTGGGCATCGAGAAGCGCGACATTCTGGTCGATCGGGTGGAGGACGCCCGCGACGCCCAGGACGAGACGCGCGAAGAGCTGGTCTCAGCCTACGAGGCGCTGAGCGAACTGATTGATCACGACGGCGGTGAGCTTGAGAAGCGCTATCGCACATTAGATAAGGCCGTCGACCGCTCGCAGGAGGCGCGCGACGATCTTGACGACCGCCTCGCATCCATCGACAAGGTGAGCCGCGATCTGTTCGCTGAATGGCAGGACGAGCTCAAGCTCTACAGCAGCGAATCGCTGCGCGCCGATCAAACCCGCAAGCTCGCCGTGGCCAGACGCCAGTACGCGGCGATGCGTGAGCGCATGCAGACCGCGCGCGGTCGGGTCGACCCGGTGATGAACGTGCTCGAGGACAACCGCCTGTTTCTCAAGCACAGTCTGAACGCACAGGCGCTCAATGCGCTGCGTGGCCAGGCGGCGACGATCGACGGACAGGTGCAGATACTGATTCGCGATATGCAAGCGGCCATCGACGATGCCGACGCGTTCATCCAGAACATGCGCGGCGGCTAGATCGCTTTAAGTATCGGAAAAGAAACATAAATTTTTGACCTGCCTGGGAAATGAACGCGTGCCCGGTATCCGCGATGCGGGGCGGCGACGTCGCCTGTGCAACTAACGTGGCAAACCGGCGTCGAAGGCTATAATCTCTGCGCTGTTTGCAGCACCCTCGTTCTATTTCTCGACTTTATTTCTCAGGATCGGTTTCATGACACAACGCACCTCTCCATGGCGCTCGTTGGCTTGCGCACTGTCGCTGGCCGCCCTCGGCACCGGACCGGCGGCACAAGCCACGGTGGTCGAAATTCAGACCGTCCTTGGCAACTTTCAAGTCAATTTGTTCGACGAAACCACACCGTTAACGGTGGCGAACTTCCTGGATTATGTGAATAACGGCGCCTACACCGATTCGCTCATTCACCGCTCCGAGACGACCACGACGTTCATCATTCAAGGCGGCGGTTTTTTGTTCGACGGCACGCCGCCAGTGACCGCGATCACGACAAATCCACCGGTACTCAATGAACCGTTTCTGTCCAACGTGCGCGGGACCATTTCGATGGCCAAAGTCAGCAATGCGCCAAACAGTGCGACCAGCCAGTGGTTCATTAATCTGCAGGACAACAGTGACGCACTGGATCCGCTGAACTCGGGTTTCACCGTTTTTGGCATCGTGCTCGACGACGGTATGGATGTGGTTGATGCCATTGCCGCGTTACCGCAGTTCAATTTTTTTGATAACGAAGACTTCGGTGGCGACGTCAGAGGGGCGTTGGCCGAGCTGCCGCTGCGCGACTACGATGCCGCCGACGGCGATCCGGATAGCGACAATCTGATTATCGTTTCGGCGGTTGTTGTCACGGACACTACCGTCAGCACGAACGTCGATTTGCTGCCGCCGGAAAATCCGCTGCAGAGCATTCCGATTCCCACCAACAATGGTGGCGGTGGCGCCACGGGTGTCCTCGCACTGCTTGGGCTTGGTTTTGTTGGCTTGCGTCGACGCTTCGTTAACCGCCACCTAGTCAATATATAGAGGTTCGGCGCGCTGCGGCGCGCACTGCACGAACCAGCTCATGGCGTGGCGCTGCGGCACCCGTCGAATCAGTTCGCCCGTTTGTCGATCAAACCAGATCGCGTCGAAACTCCCGTCCGTTTTGAGCGATGCGCGCCAGTAAACCGCGCGCTCGGTGCCGCCGAAAGGGGCTCTGTTGGCGTGGTCCTCGGGCGGTTCGCCCAGAACGCTCAGGTTGATCATGAATTCGTCGAGCTGCACTTCCACGTGCTGACCGTCGCGTAACGATACCCACGACGGCGTTGCCACGTGTTCGATCGTGCGTGTGGGATCGGCACGCCGCCGAGTGCCCCACGCGACGCGCAGCGGACAGCCGCGGCGCACGGCGTCGACCAGCAAGGATTCGTTGCCGTGCACCACCGTGCCGTCGCGGTCGTGTTTGAGGGCAAGACGCCAGTCCTGACCGGAACTCGCGCACGCGGCCAGACACATCAGGCCGACGATGAGCAGGGCGGTTTTCATTGTGGTTCTCCTGAATGGATTTCACCTTCCCAACAAGCGTAGCAACGATGGTTCGCCAAACGCGGATGGGCGGGCTCGGTTTGTCGACCCCAACCACCGGCTCATCGCGACGGTGTCGTTTATCGGGAGATTGGCCAATTAGACCGATGGCCGGCGCAGGCTCTGGCGAGCAACACTGACCCATCATTTACCCACAAGGAGTGTCGGGTCATGTTTGAAGTCAGAGCGACTGTTTTTCCATTCTTGTTTCTTTTTGTCGCGTCGGCGCAGGCCGATTTGCCCAAGCCCATCACCGATGCCGAGTACTACGATTTCGGTGCGCCACCGCGTGCCAAAGTCGAGCTCGGCCGCTTGCTGTTCTTCGATAAATTGCTGAGCGGCAATCAGAATATTTCCTGCGCCACCTGTCACCACCCTAACCTTGGCAGTGGCGATGCGTTGTCGCTGCCGGTCGGCGAGGGTGCGCGCGGGCTCGGCACGTCGCGCGGAACCGGCGCGGGTGACGACGCCATCGTCGAGCGCGTGCCGCGCAATGCACCGGCGTTGTTTAACCTCGGCGCGCGCACCTTCACCCACATGTTCCACGACGGTCGGCTGGCGGTCGACGGGTCGCAGCCTAGCGGCTTTCAAAACCCGGCGGGCGACGATCTACCGCTCGGTCTGGAGACCGTGCTGGCGGCTCAAGCCATGTTCCCGGTGACGTCCGCGACAGAGATGGCCGGGCAAGCGGGTGAGAATTCCGTCGCCGATGCCGCGGCGCTCGGTAATCTCGCTGGCCCGGGTGGTGTGTGGCAACAGCTGGCCGATCGGCTGCGCGCCAACCCCGAATACGTCGCGCTGTTCACGTCGGTATTCGCCGACGTTGGCAGCGCTGCGGATATTCAGTTCCTGCACGCGGCTAACGCCATTGCGGCCTTTGAAAACGTGGCGTTTCGTGCCGATCAAAGCCCGTTCGATCGCTATTTGTCTGGCGAGTCGCAGGCGCTGAGCGCGCGGGCAATGGAAGGGTTGGATTTGTTTTACGGCGTTGCCGGTTGCGGCGGTTGTCATGAAGGGTCGTTCCTGACCGACGGGCGTTTCTATTCGATTGCGCTGCCACAGATCGGCCCGGGCAAAGGCGACGGCCCGTCGACCCATGAAGATTTCGGTCGGGAGCGAGTGAGTGGGCTGACTCGCGATCGCTATCGTTTTCGCGTGCCGAGTTTGCGCAACGTAGCGCTGACCGGTCCGTGGGGGCATGACGGCGCTTTCGGTTCGCTCGAGCGCATGCTGCGTCATCACCTTGATCCGGTTAACTCGCTAGAGAAATACGATCCGGACGAAGCCCGTCTCGCTCCGCGCGGCGATCTTGATCTGATTGATGTTCAGACTCACGAAGCCCTCGGCTTGCGTAACGCGCTGGCCGCGTCGAATGATCTGGCGCCGGTGTCGCTCAGTGACCGGCAAGTCGCGGCGCTGATGGATTTTCTTCACGCGCTGACCGATCCCGCCAGCCTCGATCAAAGTGAATGGGTGCCGGCACGTGTGCCCAGCGGCTTGCCGCTCGCGGACTAGCGCTTCGTCAGGCTAGCGACTCAAGCGCGGCCACGTGCAACCGGTTGCCGTGACGCGCCGCGCGCAACGGCAAGATGCCCCACAACGATGTGAGATGCTCGGCCTGCGAGTCGCTCAGCAGGTGTTCGGTCACCGGCTGAGCGGCCCGTTCGCCGTCACGTTCGAACACGAACTGCGGGCGGTCATTGGCGGCGGGTTGGTCGGACAGATTGGCGGCCGGCTCGCCCGCTTCGAACGATTGCGCGACGCAGGTTGCGAGCAGAAGGGCGGCGCTGCCCCACAGCAGTTGTTCGGGTTGTGGCACAGCGGCGCACTCTTCAAACGTGATGCGCTCGGGCGGTTCGAATTGTTTGCCATAGGGCGCGCGCATCAGCACGCGTGGTGCGGTGACAACAATCCTGTCGCTCACCGCGCTGTCTCTCAGAGCTTGCCACAGCGCGGCCGGCTGGTCGTCGGGCGCTGGGGTCGTGATGCCGCACAGCAGTTTGCCGCCTGCCGCGTGGGCCAGCGTACCGAGTCCGGCGATCAGCGTGGCGTCGCCTGGTTCCAGCGTGGATTCGAGCACGATCAGATCCCAGCCGTCGTCGGTGTTGCTGAGCAAGCGATCAGCGAGGACGCTCTGGTCGGCTTGACGAATATCCGCATCGAGCTCGGTCGTCGTGACGTCCAGCATATTGATGGTGAGCCCGTCGCCCGTCTCAACACCGCGGGCTAGCTCATGCAGACCCCGCCAAGTCGCCTCGATGCGTTGCAACGCTGGATGATGCAGGACGTTGCGCATGCGTTCGGCCAGGACGTCAGTGTCCGGTGCCGAAGCGGACGTCGAATTCCGGGCGGGCGATTCGTCCTCGACCACCTTTTTAATGAACTGGTCGAGCAAGCCGCTGGCGCGCGCTGCTGGTTTGTCCGTCTGAGCCGGACGACCCAGCAAGCGCTGCAGCGTATCGTCTTCGGCGTCCCTGGTATTCGAATCCTGTGGCTCAGGGCCGTCGTCGATGAGGGTTTGCGGCAGTGCGGCAAAATTGGGGAGCGACTGAAACAGGGCGTCAGGTGAAAATTGCTCGAGATCGGTCACGGTCAGCCTGGAGGTGTCGCTGATCTCGCAGCTTGGCGAGTAGTGCGCCAGCAGGGACTCGAAGGCATCCACATCCAGCGTGCGCATCCGCCGCTGGGCGAGGGCGGGTCGGTCCGGATTCGAGCCGCGGGCGTCGCACAAGATGAGCATCCGCATTGTCGCTTGCGTGCGGCGCGGCGGCGACGGTTGACCTGTCTTGGAAAATCGAAAATCGAAGTCGCTCAAAACGCTCTCCAGGGTGACGGGCAGGGCTGTGCGAAATACGCCCCCGATCGTCGTGGGCGACACCTGATTTTAGGCTATAGTTGAGTGGATCGGGGAGCAAAGCCCGAACACGAAAAGCGTCCACAGCTCACCAGCGAAACCACTATGCCATTACAAAGTAGCCGTAACATGGCGCTCAGCACGCCGCTTGGCAACGACACGCTGCTTTTGCAGCAAATGACCGCCCGCGAAGAACTGGGTCGACCTTTCGAGTATCGCATTGTTGCCTTGAGTGAAGACCATAATATTTCGTTTACCAGCCTGCTGGGCGAGAAAATCGGCGTGCGCATTGACGCCCACGGCGAAAAATCACGCTATTTCAGTGGCATGGTGAGTCGTTTCACGCAGATGGCGTCGTCGGGCGATTTTGCTTGCTACGAAATTATTGCGCGGCCTTGGGCCTGGTTTCTGACCCGCAACTCCGATTGCCGGATGTTTCAGGAAATGACGGTGCCGGAGATCATCAAGCAGGTCTTCCGCGATCGCGGCTTCTCGGATTTCGATGATCGGCTCAAGGGCAATTACCGGACGTGGGAATACTGCGTGCAGTATCGCGAAACCGATTTCAATTTTGTCAGCCGTCTGATGGAACAGGAAGGCATCTACTATTTCTTCGAGCACACCGAAGACACCCACACGTTGGTGATGTGCGATTCCTACAGCGCGCACAAGACCACGCCCGACTACGAGACGATGGAGTTTTTCCCAAGAGCGCCCGGTCAGCGTCGTGAGCGCGATCATTTGTTCGACTGGAATGTCAGTCAGCAGGTTCAGCCGGGCAAATTCGCCATCAACGATTTCGACTTCAAGAAGCCCAAGAACGAGCTGCTGGCTGAAGACAAGACCACGCGCGATCACGCACTGTCGGGCTTCGAAATCTACGATTACCCGGGCGAATACGTCGACAAGCCGGACGGTTCGCAATACGTCCAGGTACGCAACGAAGAACAGCACACCAAATATGAGCAAGCTCGCGCCAGCGGCGATGCCCGCGGGCTAAGCACCGGCGGGCTGTTCAAACTGACCAACTATCCGCGAGAAGATCAAAACAAGGAATATTTGATTGTCAGTGCCACCTACGAACTGATTTCTGACAGCTATGAAGTGGGCGCAGGCAGTGCACCTCAACCGTTTCACATCGACATCACGGTCATGGACGCCGAAGCGCCGTTTCGCAGTGCGCGCACCACGGCCAAACCGATGGTCCAGGGGCCGCAGACTGCCGTGGTCGTCGGTGCGGCTGGCGAGGAAATTTACTGCGATGAATACGGTCGGGTGAAAGTGAAGTTTCACTGGGATCGGTATGCCGCTGGCGACGAGACCAGCTCGTGCTGGGTACGCGTTGCGCAGGTGTGGGCCGGCGCCAAGTGGGGATCCATGCACATCCCTCGCATCGGTCAGGAAGTGATCGTTGATTTTCTCGAAGGCGACCCCGATCGGCCCATCATCACCGGTCGGGTGTACAACGGCGACAACATGCCGCACTACGCGTTGCCAGCTAATCAAACCCGCAGTGGGTTGATGAGTCGCAGCACCAAGGGCGGCGGTGTCGACAACTGCAACGAAATTCGTTTTGAAGATAAGAAAGACGAAGAAGAGTTTTACGTCCACGCCGAAAAAGACCACAACACCGTTGTCGAGAACAATCAAACGATAAAGGTTGGTTTTGACGACAAGGAACCGGGAGATCGCGAGCTCAGTGTGCACAACGATGAGCGAGTGAGCATTGGGCAAAACCGGACGGAGACGGTCGGCGCCAACGAGACCATTTCCATCGGCGCCAATCGCACGGAAGATGTGGCCAAAGATGAGTCCATTACCATTGGCGAAAATCGCACCGAGAGCGTGGGCAGTAACGAGTCCATATCGATTGGCGATAACCGCACAGAGAGCGTGGGCAGCAACGAATCGATCAGCGTGGGTGGTAGCCGTACGTTGAGCGTCGACAAAGACGAAACCACCACCATTTCGGCCAACCGCACCGAAGATGTGGGCAAGAACGAGACCATCTCCATTGCCGGTGATCGCAGCGAATCGGTGGGCAAGGGCGAAGAAGTTCAAGTTGCCAAAGACCGTTCGCACAGCATTGGCAAGAACGATTCCCTGGACGTGGGCAAGAACCTGGTCATCAACGCCGGCGACAGCATCACGCTCAAAACGGGCTCGGCGACCATCAGCATGAAAAAAGACGGCACGATCCAGATTAAAGGCAAAGACATCACTATCCAGGGCTCGGGCAAGATCAACGCCAAGGCGAGCGGCGCGATTACGCTGAAGGGCTCGAAGATTAATCAGAACTAAGCCAGACGTGACAACGACACAGGGCAACGTGGAGCGCGGTTGTGCTACAGATTGAAAATCGCTCGCCGTTTCAACCGGGCATCGCATTGTTTCCCGACGAGCGCGGCGTCGACACGCTTTATGTTGCCATCAAAGGCACGTTCTCGTTGCGCGGAGCGGTAAGCCTGGCCGAGGAGCAATTGCCGCTTTTGGCCGCCGATGAATACTGGCAGGAGCCGGGCGAGTCGAGTTTGCGTTACGCGGCGGATGTGCAGCTGGCCAAGCCCAGCACCGACGTGGCGCTGGTGGCGCAAGCCTGGGCGCCGCGCGACAAACCGGTGAACCAAATGGACGTGCGCGTCACCGTCGCGGAGAAAAGCAAAACCTTGCGGGTGTTCGGGAACCGTTTGTGGAACAAAGGCGCCGTTGGCGCGCCAGCCACGTTCGAGCGTATGCCCATCGTATACGAGTACGCATTCGGTGATGCAGCGGACGAGCGCAACCCGGTCGGACGCGGTTTTCGTGGGCAACGCGAAGACAAGGAACTGGACGGTCAGCCACTGCCCAACATCGAAGATCCGCAGTGTCTGATGGCACAAGCCGGCGACAAAGCGGTGCCTGCGGGTTTCGGTTTTGTCGCGCCCGGCTGGCTGTCGCGACGCCAATACGCCGGTACCTACGATGACGCGTGGCAAAGCAGTCGCGCGCCGTATCTCCCGACGGATTTCAATTCGCGGTTCTTGAATACCGCGCACCCGGATTTGATCTTTGATCGATATTTGACCGGTGGCGAGACCGTGCAGCTTCTGAACCTGAGCGCTCGCGGTCCGCTGAACTTCAAACTGCCAACGTGCCAGCTAAGTGCGACCATCAACATTGCCGGCAGCAAAGAATCGCCACCTCTAAATTTGGATACCGTGCTGATTGAGCCGGAAGCAGATCGGTTTTCAATGACCTGGCGCACGCAGCTGGCGTGCGACAAAAAAGCGCTGCGGGTCGAGCGTGTCGACATCGATCTGCTCAGCATGGATCTGGCTTAAGCATGAGCGGATTTCGCGCTTACATTACTGGCATGGGTTTGATCACTCCGGTTGGTCTGAATACCGATCAGTCGTGCGCCGCCATTCGCGCTGGCGTTAGTGCGTACGACGAAAGCGAGATCCACAACAAGCGTTTCGAACCGATGACGATGGCGCTGCTGCCCGACGATGCGTTACCACCCGTCGCAAAGGCGCTGCAGAATGTGCCGGGGTTGACCTCTCGCCGTCGGCGTATGCTACGCCTTGCCGCGCCGGCGCTGGAAGAGTTGAGCGGATCGTTTGACGCATCGACCCCGTTGCCGCTGTTTCTCGGCGGGCCGCTTACTGAGCCTTGCAAGCCCGCGGCGATGGACGAAGATTTTCTCAAACAACTGACGCTCCAGACCGACCTCGAGTTTGATCCGACGCTGTCCAAAGTGTTTCCCCGCGGTCGCGCGTCGACACTGCTCGCGCTGCAGGCCGCGTTGATGTGTCTGGCGCAAGGCGCGCATCAGCATGTGCTGTTGGGTGGGGTGGACACCTACCTGGATTTGATGCTGCTCGGCACGCTTGATCAGGAAGATCGGATTTTGGCGAGCGGCATTATGGATGGCTTTGCGCCGGGCGAAGCGGCAGGGTTCTTTGTGCTATCGCGAGAGCAAAATACAGAAGGCACCGGGCTGGCGGTGTACCCGCCGGGCGTGGCGAGCGAAGACGGTCACCGTGGCAGCGATGCACCGTACACCGGTGACGGGTTGTCGAACGCGGCGAAAGCGGCGCTCCCGGGAGCAAACGGCCAACCGATTTCGACCGTGTTCAGCAGTATGAATGGCGAAAACCTGCACGCGAAAGAGTGGGGTGTGACGCTGGCACGCAGCGGGCCTGCTTTCACACCCGACGTGACGCTTGAGCATCCAGCGGATTGCGTGGGCGACACCGGTGCCGCGTGCGGGGCGGTGTTACTGGCGCTGGCGGCGACCGGTTTGCGCGATCGGGCCGTGGTGAGTCCGACGATGATTTATTGTTCGTCGGACGGACCGGAGCGCGTTGCGGTGTGCGTATCGAGCTAGCGGGTGTGGATTCGGCCTGACGGCGGCGTGATACGCATGTAGGTTCCCAAGCCGCGTTTTTTGATGCTGCGCGTGCGAGCGGCTTCACCCCAGACGGCCCGCAGGTCGAGGTGCTCCAGGTTCCAGGGTCGCGCTTCGAGTTTGCGCTCGATATCAATCAAGCGAACCCCGCGATTCCAGCGCTCGTTTGTCGCGATGTCTTTTTGCGCCGCGGCAACGGTTTCGCGAACAGCATTGGGGTCTGGCAGCGCCACGCGCTCAACAAATTCCCGATCAAAATCGGTTAAGGAATCCGGGTCGTCGTGCAACAGCACCGTGGTGTTGGAGGCTGGATAAACGCCGGTAATGCGCTCGTACGCCCGGGCTGCCGCGACCGCCAGCGTTGGTCGGCTCGAGTCCATGGCATCGAGCAGTTCCGGCAAATGACAGGCAAACCCGCCGTCGCCGAGGATGGCGCAGCGCTCGGCGCCAGTGTTCACTTCGATCGCATCGTGCCATTGTCGATCCGTCGGACGATTGACGATCAGCCAGGCGTTCAAGCCGGCACGTGTTTGAGGTGGGGCTTTTTCCCATCGTCGTTTGAGTTCGGCATGGGCGACAAGCGCCGCCGTGTTGATTGCGCTCTCGCGCACGTGTTCGCTCTCGTCATCGAGCGCATCGTCATACATCGATGTCGTGCCGCAATCGGGGTGTAAACAGTAGCGCGGTATGCGCCAAGCCACCGCTCGCACCAGGCTGTTGGTGCTGCGGAACAGTCGCAGGACCGACGGCCAGTCATCCGGGTCCAGGGCCCGATGCGCCGCGAGGATGAGCGCGGCACTGACGCTGCGTAGGTCGCAGGCGTCATTGATCAACGCGCGAATGCGGCCAGCCTCACCGCGCAAAGTGGCCATCATCCAGGCGTCGCGCAACCCTGGCAGCGCGTCGGTCGACAGGGTTTGCAGTTGTTGGACCAGCTCTTCGCGAGCTAACTGATCCTCCCCCAGCAACAGCGGATAACTGGCGGCGAATGCCGCGTCTCGATCATCGTCAATGGGATAGTCCTGCAGCAACGCGCGTGTGGTAGCGTGGCCGGCGACCAGAGCCGCAGCGTGATGATAAATGCGTTCGTCAATGCTGAGCCAATCGTCGCAAGTGTGCGAGTCGCTGGTAACGGTCAGGCGTCGTCGGCTCCACAGCGCGTCGATTTCGGCGACGTGCCGTTCCATGATGTGTCGAAGCATGGCGTGGACGCGCCGACGATCAGTTAATAGAGACCGAGCCGCCCTTGATTTGATTCGCGCGCTTGGCCCGTGACACCACTTCTTTGCCTTTGACGAGCACTTTATCGCTGCGCAGTGTGACGCTCGCATCGCCGCTGGTTAGCGTGACCGATTCTGATGCGCCCAGGCTCAGGGTTTTTGGGTTGGCGGCTGAGGCGTAGTTGGTCACACAGCCCAGCACGATGGCGGGCTCGCTGTGGCTGCTTGGCAACAACACAAGCACATCCGCGCCGTTTTCAAGTTTGAGCGGACCGCCAGTGCTCAAAATCAAGGCTTCCATCACCCAACCATCGTCGAGAATGACACTGAGGCAATCGCCATCAAGAATAGCGAATGCCCGCACGAGCCCATTGGGGGTCGCGGTCTGGATCAATTGATGTACTGCACTGTCCATGAACCTGGTCTCCGCTGGATGGGCATTAGCCCATGATGTTTTTTTTGTTGTGAAAAAGCGGGTCGCCCATGCGACACACGTTTTTCCCCTCGAATTTGACGTCGAACGAATACATCATGAACTCGCACTCGCCCATGTTGCAGCTCGAGATCACGCCACCCGCCGTCCCGGCTTCGTCACCCATGGAGCGCGTGTATTTGGCGCCTTTGACCATCGGCATTTTCCCGTCGGTCTTGACCGAGGTCGGACCGCCGCTGGTGTCTGACGCTTTCCCTATGTTCGGGTAGGGAATCGGGATGGGGCCCGCTGGCGACGGTGTTTTGCACACGTCGGGAAACGCGATACTCATGCCGCCGCTGCCTTTATGCACAATCCCGCGACAGTTGGCGAAGGTGGTTTGACCCATTTGCTGCTAATTCCATTGCAAGGGGACGCACAATTGCGCCCCGATACTCTACTATAGCCAGAAATACCGAATTTTTACCCCACTCATCCGTCGACGAATCACATTTTATGGCGAAAACGGTTGATTACTTTCACTCCGGTGTCTTCGAAGAGCATTTGCTCGAGGCGGCCCATCTCTATGATCGGCGGCTCACTGCGATGCACGACAGCTCCGTGCCGTGGCGGCGATTGGGTGAGATTGAGCAGCGTTTTGATGCGCACATCGATGCGCTGCGTGCGGGAAAAGCCGCGGCACTGACGCTGTGCACAGATCGTGCTGTGACGGCTGAGCCCGGCGAAGTCCACGCGGCGCTGCGGCTCTTATGTCGCGCGAAACACAAAGAAACCGTTCTGGAGCTGCTGCCGTTGCTGCAGCTAGAAGAAGAGGGCATCGCCGACGCCGCGGCTCGCGCCCTGCGCCAAGAGGCGCCGACTGATTGGCAGGTCGATTTGGCGCGCGTGTTCAATGATGACAAATCGGCGCTTAGCGGCGTGTTGGCCAGCGTATTTGGCTATCGGCGAATCGCCGCTGAGGCCCTGCTGATCCGGAAGCTCTCAACCCAGCCGGAAACGGGCGTGGCGTCCATGGCGTGGGCATTGGGCCGGGTTGGCTCGGACAAGAGCCACGCCGTGTTGCGGCCATTGCTCGAAAGCACTGACGATGCCATCAGTGAGGCCGCCGCGATCGCGTTGCTGCGGTTGGGTGAGAAAGAACCCGCAGAGGTCGCGCTGCTGCTAGCGCCAACTCGAGCGTGGCCGGCAAAAGTGCTTGGCATCGCTGGCGACGGGCGAGCAGTTCGGGTTCTGTTGGACGTACTTAATTCCGACAAGGCTACGAAGGATTGTGCCATCGCGCTTGGAATGCTCGGTGATCTGGCGGCTGTCGCGCCGCTGCTCGCCAAAATTGAAGACGACGAGATCGGGGAATCAGTGGCCACGGCGCTCAACACGATTACCGGTGCGGAACTGTCCAACGAAGTTCTGGTCCCTGACGCTATCGCCGGCGAAGAGCCGGAGTTAAACGTTGATGGCGAACCGTTCGGCAGCTGGGAGCGGTTCCCATTGCGAGACCCAGCAGCGTGGCGGGCCTGGCTCGGTGACAACAAAAAGGGTTTTCATCGAGACGCGCGTTGGCGGATGGGGCAAGAGCACGGAGCGGCGGCCGTGCTGGAGGGCTTGCGTCAACCGCGCAGTCCACTCGCAGTTCGAGAGCTGAGCTATGAGGAACTCGTGATTCGCTTTAAATTGAACGTGCCGTTTGAATGCAACTTGCTTGCGCGTCAGCAGCTCAATTTTCTGAGTGTTATTGAAAAGTGGGTTGCGTCAATCTCTCAGGCTCGTTGATTCGGATCCGCAGACTTGCTCTTCAGGAGGCTATGGAGCCCATCTCCCATCACTTAGGAATCAAAATTTATCCAATCCAGTCTTTTGGTTCTACAAAATCGAGATTTTCGATTCCGTCCGCGTGCAGTTGCTCAACGACGCTTTCGTGCACCATGATCGCAGATACACATTCCGCCAATCGGAACAGTGTCAGACCACGCGTTTTGTTTTCGTCAATCACAAGGGAGTCGAAATCGACATCGATGATCGCTGATCCGGACGGTGCTTGCCAATCGGATTTACCTAAATCGGCGCAGGCAACGAGCCCCAGAATGTTCACCGCCTTATAGTCGCTAAACGTATCGCCAGATGTTGGGTCGGTAAGTTCAGCCGGATAGAGCTCCAGGTTATCCACGCCCGCTTTTCCCAGAGCCTTAAGCATGTCTTCACGAAACAACAGAACTTTGCGTTTGAACATTGGCATCATCAAACCCGGGCCGTCGGAGTCGAGCGTGATCGGAAAAGGCGTTGGTAACTCTGCATGAAATTTGTGGCCGCAGGACCAGTTGATTCCTTCGATAGATGGCACACTTGCCAAAGAGCGTCGGTCAGCATCTGGAGGTCCGTAACACTCGAGAACGTAGAACATTAGTAGAGGAAATTCTCTGTTCTGAGTTGCTCGCGAGCTTGCTTCTGGTCCAGTCCCTGCTTCTTGTACATCAACGCAAATCTTGAGGTCATAATCGGCTGCTTCCAGCGTCGTGGATCGCCATACAATTTGCGTCTCATTCTGCCGGCAATGCTCGCGAGTCTGCCGTTCAGTGCATAGGGCGGTGCAAACGGTTTTTTCTTGCCGGCGAAACAGTCTTCATCATCACAGCCCATATCCCTGGAGGGCCGAGCATCCAGTTTCGCTGCCACCTTATCTAAGGTGGCGATTACGAAGTCGGAATAGGCGGGATGGCGGTCATGAAACTGGCGCACTCTGGTGTCGCAAGCCATACAAGCAAAAGCGTACTTTCTTTGAAACCCTGGCGACCGTGCGCTCCAACCTCCAGCGGCTTTGCTTGACGGTAAATCAACGCCATTCACGGCGCTATTAACGTCGTACCCAATGTCGCCCTTTATGTGGCCTTTTCGCTTGTCAACCCACTTGTACAGTTCGCTGGTTGGCCATGACTCATTGCCGGGAACCAGATGGTGTGCCACAAACAGGGCCAAATGATTCTTGTTGCCTGATGCCGCGGTCGATACTGGCAAAAGGTCCGGGACTGACTTAACGGTTACGGAAGAATTGTTGGCAGATTCCTCGTCAAGATTGTCACTGAGTTTGCCGGCATTATTGGCGGTACTGGGGTCCGGGATTACGTTGACCCGATCGTGTTTGCGAGGGTTGTGAGGAAAAGGGCACTCCCAATCATCCAGTCCGGCCGCAACACTTACCATTTCCCCTAATTGAGTCACTTGCTATTTTCCCAGTTTTTTCAAGTAGCCACGCATTTGCAACATGTCTCGCTCGTAGGCCGTGACCGCTTCGAGCTTGCCGCCTTTTAGCTCGACTTTGAGCGATTCATATTTCTCCAAAAGCAACTCAGCCCGCTGCACACTCTTTTTTTCATCGGCTTTCTCAAGTTTTCCCCTGGTGGCCTTATAGAGCAAACCGAGTACGTCATTCATCTCCTTATCGATCCAAACGACAATATCACTGAGATTTTCAATATCCATGGTGCAGGCCCTTTTCCAACCGCCGAGTCTGATGGCAACGTGAAGCCAGCTAAGGATCGGCGCAATGAACTTCTTCAATATCGAGTCTAGCAGCAGATACTACTGGGCGCGACTGAAGCGGAACGTTAGTGCTAGTCAGAAAACTTAGGCCCAAATCGCTCGTCGCGCTCCCACAAGTGTCATCCAGCGGGTAGCGGGATCAGGCCAGCAGCAACGGAGCTCCCAAGGGGCAAACGTTGCGTCTTCCAATGGGCCCTTGTTGCTGCCATCGTTGTGTTTTACGCTCTGCTTGTCCGAATACTCGATGTCATTCCGATGATTTTCTTTGCAGACTTTCCATTCGCAGGCAACAGTCTCTTGGTCTTTAATATCTGCAGTCATGCTGACCGAAGCACGTTCACCCATTGGCATCGGAAAACTTGAGGGAGACGCATTCCTCTTTTGAGGCTCTGGACTAACAGATATGCAGTCCATTCTGAATGGCACTTCGGATCAAAACCTGATGCTCGCGAGGCGCTTCAAGATTTCGTTAATAATGAGGCCACCGTACAAGCCAGGACGATTCCAGTCGGCATCGATCTCCATGCCCCGCAAAGACCAGCGACCGCTTGCGTTCGTTCGCTCGCTTTGATGCCTGATAAAATGGGAATCGCTCAACACTTCTTCATTGAGTCGAAAAGGAGAGAGTAGCAATCATGCAAGGATTTCGGTTTCCCGCCTCCCGTTGGAGTGCCTTTGGTGCTCACATTGTGATTAGTGTCCTGATCTTCTCGGCTTTGTTCGCGGTCATTTATTTTTTCTTGTTCCCCGGGGCGCTGTTCATGCTCGCCGGCGGCATCGATGGCATAAAGATCATCGCTGGCGTGGATGTTGTGCTCGGCCCGTTGCTAACGCTGGTGATCTATAACGTCGCAAAGCCGCGGCGCGAACTGGTTCGCGATGTCAGTATCATTGGCACTATTCAAATCGCGGCTCTGGCCGCCGGCATGTGGGTGGTTTACGCCAGCCGGCCGGTCGCGGTGTCCTACATCTACGATACCTTCCACGCGATCCGAACGATTGAGTTTGAGAACGCGAACGCTAAGTTGCCGGCAGGGGTAGATGCTCTGCGCCCGGTTTACTACTACAGTGAGATGCCGGCCGACCCTGCGCAGGCTCTGCAACTGGTGGCCCAGGGCGAATTCCAGGAATTTCCGGTAAGCACGCGCTCGGAGCTAATGCGGCCGCTGCCCGCGAGTGTCGACGAGCTTGAGCAGGTCTTCCGGTTCCAATCAAGGGCGATCAGTCAGCTGCGAACACGTTGTGTTGAAAGCGAGGTGGTGACGGCCTTCGGCGGCGGACCCGTGTGTTTTGATCCGACGACGCAGCGACTGCATCAGCGTTGACTGCCGTCCGAATAGACCACCGGGGTTGATAGGGTTTCTGACAGGCCGCTAAGCTTCCTCGCGCCCCGGTCGCTATCTAACAAACGCTGGTGTCTTCTGCCTTCGTCCATACATGTCTGAACCCAGCTCCCACCCGCCCCATCATTGCCACTGCCAGCCCACCCAGCGGTCGGTGGCACTG
>JBGCFP010000174.1:0-7564 GCA_045107005.1 Gammaproteobacteria bacterium | reverse complement strand
GGTGCTGGACGACTACGATCTGGCGTTATCGGCTCCGCGCTACGGTGCGCAGTTGGACGACGCGTTCAGCGCCGCGCTGCGAGAGACACTTTGGCCTAACGTTACGCAGGTCGTGCCCGTGCCGCTGGCCGACGAACTGCCCGAGGGCACGCCGGACTATCGGGAAGTCACCAGCGAACAACGCGCACAGCGCCGTTCGATCCAGGAGGACTTTCGCATCGAGATGCACGTTCGGCCGTCGCTGATTGCGGCATCGGGTCAGGTCTCAGTAAGGACGACACTGAAGTACCGCAATAACCCTCATCCGGCGTTCCCGAGCAAATTTCGCGCACAAGCCGCCGTGTATTCCCAGCCCGTGGGTCAGAGCAACCTGGGCTTCTGGCTGGACGACGACCGCGCCAACTTGAAACGTTTCTACGAGTGCGCGGCAGCCGAGTCCATGGAAATCTTCAAGCTCGCGATGGAAGGCGCGTACCAACGCGATAGAGACGCTGAGCACATAAACGACGAAGAACTGTTCAGACCCCAAGGTCGCATGCCGGTTTTCTTCGCGTCTCAGGGCGACATTCTGGAGCGCAGTGGCCGCCGGGTTCGGGTGGCGTTCGTCGGCGATTTCTTCGGCTCGGTGATTGTTGATCCGGACGATCAGTCGATTGAGCTTCCAGACCTCACCGAGCGCGAAACGCTCTCCGCCTGTCGAGCTGAGCCTCTTTTCGAAGGCTAGCGGTCGCGCGCCGGTGTGACGGAATCGGGCGCGAGCGCAACGTTTTACCGCGCCATCTGGAGGTCGACTCAAAAAGTTAATGCAACCCGCGCGCCGTGCGGGACGACATCAGTAATCGACACCGATCCGCCGTGCGCGATCGCAACCTGTCTGGTGATATCAAGGCCGACACCTGACCCATGCAACCCTTAGCATTGTTGGGTTTCACCGCACAGTGCAGGTCCTAAAAGTGTCGCGGACAAAGCGAGTGCAAGTGCTGCGCGCGTGACGTGACGGTTGCCACCAGGCCCTATGGCAAGACTCAACTTCCCGTGGCTGGGGTAGGACAGCGATTTTTCCTAACGGACATACGCCCATATTTTGGCATTGTTTCGATTCGGTCTCGCACCATTATTTAACATAATATATATTATGCGCAGTAATACTGGGCACCACCAAGCAACCTACAAAGTGATGGCTGACCGCAAGCGTTGCAACTCAAGGCCCGATTCGATCCTACATTGCCTGTCAGATCAGATACCGACTCTGGCACCTAGCAGCAGAGCCAGCCATTCTCGCTAGCTGCTACAAGTTCAAGTACTTTGTGCCGGTGAGCAGCTTGCTCGCTCCGACACCCTGAAAGGTCTCCCGCGGTTTCAAACCCCACTCGGAGCGCAACCCGTTCTCTGTGAGTGAATCGTCCTTCCAGGGACCCAAACCGATTGTCCGTGTCTCTTCGATCGCATTGTTGGTTAATCTGTCGTGCCCGTAGTTGGTCGACGCGGTCAACGTGTGCAGCGCGTGAATGAGCTCATGTCCGAGGATGATGAACGGTGGAATTCCTCGCAATTGGTCCCAGTCTTCCGTTGTGCTTTCCTGCGCCGTCGCACACCACCGGATAACCAAGGTCTTCTCATCCCAACCACTCCCACCCTGGCCACCAAATTCGGTGGATGGTTCTATCGTGACTTGGCGCTTGGCCTTGACAAGCAGGTCACTGACACCCTCAACCAGAATCTTGCCCCTGTTATTCTTTCCGGACTTAAGCTTCACAAGGGACTTTCTTGCGTCCTCGATAAACGTGCCACCCCAGTCCGTGATGTCATCGAAGTCCACGCCGTTAATCTTTGAGACACCGTTCCTGATGTAAAGGCCGGGGATATCCATGTAGCCCAATTCGCACATCTGCTCTCTCCATTCCTAGAAACCGCGAAACTGTGAGCCCACCGAGCCAAACTCCATGGACAAAAAACTATAGACGTATTCTATACAGCGTGCCATTGACGTTAGCACCGGAAATCGGGTGCCGGTCATAACAATATAACTTGTGGCACTGTCCTGCAGCGGCACCCAAAATCCCCAAATCAGAATCACTAGCTGTGGATGAAGTGTTGCAGAGTTATGACCGGCACTTAGACGTGTAACAACCTCAATTGCGTACCTGGGTGCCGCCTTGGCAGCGGTAGAGACGACATAATGCCGAAACCGCCTGCGTGTGAGCGTTGTGAGACTGGTCGTAAGAGCCCGAATCTCAAGCGCCTCGGCCGATAACCAAGACGAAAGCGCCCTCTTCCAAAAATAGTTGACCCCTTTTGGCCTGCCCCTGCGCCTACCTCAATTGAAGAACAATAATCATTCGGCCGCGCTGTGTGCCTGCGGCCTGCATCGATTTGTCTATCAAAAGAAACCCTGGGGGCTACTGTGAACATCCATCCACTCCGAATCACCGCGAGACAGCTGCTGCTGTCCGCCCTGCTTATTGCGGCCGCGCAGTCGTCTGTCGCCACGCAGTGCGCTGACGCACCGCTTGCCGTTACCGAGCGCACTGCCGCCGTGGGCATTAATCATTGCCCAAGGGCCGACGCCGGCATGGATCTGCCGGTATCCGCCGGCCAGCAGATTACGCTGGACGCCAGCGGCTCGAGCGATGCCGATGGCGATCTGCTCAGCTACCTCTGGCGCATTGCTCAGGCACCGCTCGGCAGCGGGGCTGTCATTGCGGACGAATACTCGGTTCGCACCTCATTTACGCCGGATCTCGACGGCCACTATGTACTCGAACTGATGATCAAAGATGCGGCCGGCGCCGTGAGCACGGACCAACTGTTGTTGAGCACACGTGGCGCGCCGCCGGTCGCCGAAGCCGGTGCTGATCAGACCATCGCTCTTGGCAAGGTCGTATCCCTGGACGGTATTGGTTCGTTTGACTTGAACGACGCCGCACTCGATTACACCTGGCGTCTGGTTGAACAACCCGTCGACAGTCAGGCCAGCATCGACCACAAATCTGGCGCCGCTGCCGCCTTTACGGCGGATGTGCGGGGTGACTATGTGGCCGCGCTGGTCGTCGACAATGGCCGCAGCGCCAGCGCCACCGATTACGTACGCGTCAGCACGATCAATTCGCGCCCTACTGCCGACGCAGGCCGCGATCGCACTCTCGCACCCGGCTCCACACTGAATCTTGACGGCGCCCGCTCGGCCGATCGGGACGGTCAGTCACTCAAATACCAATGGTCGCTGCTAAGTCAGCCGGCCGATGCGGACGTCACGCTGACCGAAGCAACTCAGATGGACCCTTCGCTATATCTGACCATTGAGGGTCTCTACGTGTTTCAACTAATCGTCGACGATGGCGAGCTCTTGAGTGAAGCCGCAACAATGATTGTGGATGTCGACGCGCAGCGTTTGCATAACGTGAATCCCGACGATTACAAACATCTGTCCAACCGCGGTGGCGGTGACGACGAAGACGGTGACGGCATTATCGATGCCGACGACAACTGCGTACTCGCGTTCAACGACACGCAACTGGATACCGACGGTGACGGCATCGGCAACGCTTGCGATCCCGATTTGAACAACGACGGCGTCGTCAACGTTGTCGACCTGGGTATTCTGCGTTCGGTCTTTTTCACCAACGATCCCGATGCCGATTTTAACGGAGACGGCATCGTCAACGTGATTGATCTTGGCATTCTGCGCAGCCGCTTCTTCCTGCCGCCTGGCCCCGCGGGCACCATTATCTGGGTCTCGCTGGTAGACGGCGATTTCGACAACCGGCTGAACTGGCAGCCGCAGATTGTGCCGACGGCAGGTTCGCTGGCCCTGATCGATGTGGGCACCGATGTGGTGGTGACCGCTCAGAGCGACACTATTGTGGTCAAAGGCCTGGTTAATAACGAAACGCTCGATCTTCGTTCCGGTAGCTTCACTGCGACCGACGCTCTTGAAAATGGCGGACTGATCGAAGTGCGTGGCGCCAGCTTGAATGACACGCAGGTCATCCCTTCGTTGGCGGGAAGCGGCGATTTGAATCTGATCACGACTTCCACCTGGCGCAACATTACGTTGGGCGTCGAGACCAATATCTTCAACAACGCCTCGATGAGTATCTCCGACGGTCTGACCGTTAACTCTACGCTCAATATCATATCGACAGTGCAAACCACCGGCCTCATTGTAAACGCCACCATGACGATTGATGGCACGGGGACTATCGCGATTGACGGCACCGCAAACTCGCAGATCGGCGAGCCTCGGATCTTCCCCGTTAACGGCACCACCTTGACCATTGCCAGCGGACTAACAATACGCGGCGGTAAGGGAACGATCGGCAACATTTCGGCCAATCTGGTGTTTGACGGCATTGCTTTGGCTGACATTGACGGCGAAGCATTGCGTCTGTCAGCGGGCAACATGACCGGCACCGGAACCGCACGCGCGCAAAACGGTGGCCTCATCGAGATGGACGCCAATCTCGACAATGGCGGCGGCACGTTCAATATCGACGGCGCGGACGGCGGTGTGCGCTGGCTGAACACCATGGCCGTGCGCAACGGTACGATACAAATGACACCCGGCACGACCGCGAACCTGGTCACCGGCAGCGTGATACTGGACAACGCTGTGATTAACGGCAATCTCTTTATCCCGAATAACACCACCGTCAACGTGTTTAGCGGCCTCACGCTTAATGGCGTGGCTTCTATCCTGTCAACGGCCCAAACCACTGGCTTCGTGTTTAATAACACGATGACCTTGAACGGCAATGCCACCATAATGATCGACGGCACGGCCAATTCGGTCATCGCCGAACCGCGTCTGCTCCCGGTCAATAGCACGACCTTGACCATCGGACCAAACGTGAATATTCAGGGCGGCAAAGGCACCATCGGCAACCTCGCAGCTGGCCTGATCTTCCAGGGTACGTTGACGGCCGATCTTGACGGTCAGGAGCTGGCGATTGGTGGCAGCAACTGGTCGGCTAACAACGCCATGACCGCGGTCAACAACGGCGGCATCCGCTTTTTCGGTAGCATGAACAATAGCGGCGACAGCCTGGATATCGACACGGCCGACGGCACTTTTAACATCAACAACGCCTCGCAAATCAACAACGCGACGATTAATGGCACTACTGGTTCCACGCTGATTCTGCCGTCCGGATCAAGCACCTGGACCAGTTCCACGATGGACATCGACATAGAGATGCGTAACTCTACGACCATCAACGTGCTCTCCGGGCTAACCCTTAACAATGACATGCGCATCATTTCGACGGCGCAAACGACAGGCCTTGTGTTCATCAACACACAGACCCTTAACGGCACTGGCACCATCACGTTCGACGCCGCGGGCAACCTCGTGCCAACCGAGCCGCGACTGTTGCCCGCCAACGGCACAACGCTGACCATCGGACCTGGCATCACCGTACGCGGTGGCAACGGCACTATCGGCAACCTTGCCGCGGGTCTGGTGTTCAACGGCACTCTGATCGCCGATGTAGCGGACACTGAACTCAACATCGGCGGCAGCTTGTGGTCGGCAAGTCAGATATTGAGCGGAAGCAACGGAGGTGGCATCGAGCTGTTTGGCACGCTGGACAACGACGGCGGGGCCTTTTTGCTTGACAACCCGGATGGCCCGGTGCGTGTCCGTGGCGCCACGATCCTGCGTGAAGTGACCATCAATGGCACGCCCGGTACCAACATGAGATATCTCGCCAGCACTACCATCGACGCGGCCGTAATCACGGCGGACATGACCTACAACAACGGCGCGAGCAGTAACGTACAGAATGGGTTTACGCTCAATGGCATCATGCGCATCAATGCGCCCACGGTTACAACTGGCCTGGTTTTTCAAAATTCCCAGTTGTTCGATGGCGACGCAACCGTCATCTTCGATAGTGCCGCCAATTCGGTGATCACCGAGCCACGACTGTTTCCGGCGAACGGAACCGTACTGACGTTCGGCCCGAATGTCCGGGTGGAAGGTGGCAGCGGCACGGTGGGCAACCTGGCGGCCACCGTGAATCTCGGGGACGCCACCATCGATGCCAACGTGGATGGCAAGACCATTCAGATAACTGGCGCCACCTGGTCGGCAACCGGCACGCTGCGCGCGAGCAACGGCGGTGACATCCGGATGGCCGGTGCTCTTCGCAACGCGAACGCGAGCTTCGTACTCGATGGCGCTGGTGGCACCATCACCATGGCCACTTCCGCGTCCTTTAACGATGCGGTGATCAATGGCACCGCGGGCACGGCCATCGATGTTGCCGACGGCACGTTCGACAATCTCACCTACACCGGTGATTTGAATCTGAACAATGGCGATAACGTCAACGTCGTCGATGGCTTCGTGCTCAACGGGACAGCAACCATCGATGCGCCGACGATTACCACGGGCTTCGTGTTCCTGAACACCCAAACGGTGAGTGGCAATGCCACCCTGGTACTGAACGGTGGTGCCAACTCGGTCCCGAGCGAACCACGTCTGTTACCGGCAAACGGAACGGCGCTGACCATCGCACCCACCGTGACGGTCAGTGGCAATAACGGCACGCTCGGAAGCCTCGCTGCCGAGGTTGACATGCAGGGCACCATGATTGCGGACGGTGGTTCGTTGATCTTTGTCCGCCCTCAGGCGGGCATAACCGGCACACTCGAAGCGGCCAACGGCAATACGTTGACTGTGAACAACGTCACGACCACCACGTCGGGCCAGCTGACGGCCCGTCCGTCGAGCAGGATCGTGTTTACTGGCGATCTGATCATGAACGCCAGCACCACGACTTCGATCGAGGTTGATGCCACCGGCACCGGCGTCGTCAGCGCTGACAGCGTCGATCATGACGGCACGTTGAACATGAGCGCCGTGAACGGGTTTGCACCCACCATCGGCAGTTCATTTACCGTCACTGAGCTTGCAGGAACCAACGCGTTTGCCACCGTCAACTCAGCCGGACTGGGCGGCGGCCAAGCCTTTGTTGTCACCTATGATGGCCTCGGCCAGGCCGTGGCAACGGTGAACTAACCGCAGACGCGGACACTGCCCCGCACTGACCGGGGATAGTATGAGCTCACATGACCGGACGAGCCCCAATGCTCGTCCGGTCTCTTTTTTCCTGGCGCAGGCATTGGCGATCACAGCGTTGCTTATTCGAAAGACAGATGTGTAACCGATGTACCGGCGCCCTCCCCTGTTGGGTCGCGCAATTCGTTTGCCGTGTCAGGATGGCAAGTTAAGCCGCCATATCAAACAAAAGAATCTCAGCATCAGCCTTGCCAAGGATATCGATGACCCCTGCCGTCTTGATGGCAAGACCATCGCCCGCATTTAGTGCCTCGCCGTTGACCTCGATCACGCCGCGTGCAACCTGAACCCATCCGAGCGCCGAATACCGGTACCCGCAGACATGCGTTGTACGTCCCCGGGGCGAATGATCGAGCCAATGCCTATCGAATCCTTGTGCTCGAGCGCGCCGTCCAGCACATACGAGATAATTTCCATATCCGCATGCCCGTGCTCGCCGAAACCAGCGCCGGGCATCACCCGGTCCTCGTTGATCACGCG
>JBGCFP010000173.1:0-2898 GCA_045107005.1 Gammaproteobacteria bacterium | reverse complement strand
TACACTCCACTAGCCTCGACTACCAAACGCCCGTCCGACGAATCGCAACTTTCACTCTTTTTTCAGATCAAGCGCTCGTTTGCAATACTTCGTGTAGGCCGTTTATGCTTCCTATTCTCATTTGTCGCCGTCGCGGAGTCGCGGAACAAGCTTCTCGGTTGGGTTGCTGCGGAAGAGCGACTTCTGCTCGAGACCGGGGCCAGAATTGAAATCGTGGGCCTGGTGGTATCTGATTCGAGCCGCCGACTGGGAATCGGTCGCGCACTCGTTGGAGCGGCGGAAGAATGGAAGAGCAGGCGCGGTGTTTCAGTCATTGTAGTTCGTTCGAATATCGTTAGAGACGAATCACATCCATTTTACGAGTCGTTGGGCTTTGTGCGTGTGAAGACACAGCATGTGTATAGCAAGGGGACTGCCGGCTAACCACCAGGATGCCGTTCGCTCGATCATCGGGAGAAGCGGGTGCTACGCCGGTAGTCCGGCCAACATGGTCATT
Source organism: Gammaproteobacteria bacterium (assembly GCA_045107005.1). Classification (GTDB taxonomy): domain Bacteria; phylum Pseudomonadota; class Gammaproteobacteria; order Steroidobacterales; family JBCCMA01; genus JBCCMA01. The sequence goes on along the minus strand of JBGCFP010000173.1, from coordinate 2,402 downwards.
GGCTCCTTGCGGTCGAGCGCGGACCATGACGATCGAGAAAGACGGTTCCCTCACCTGGCCTTGCGTCTATCGCGATCGCAGTCTGTATGGCAGTCCTTTGATTCTCGGGGAACACAATCAATGAAGAAATCCAGGCGTATTTTAATCGCTCTGCTCCTGGCGTCGAGTACGATGTTTTCAGCAGACGCCATCGCGGACACGAGAACGCTTGCGCGCGTTGATGGCAGCCAGATTCAATATCATGTGGATCGACGTGGCCAGGAAAAGGAGCAGTCGATCTTGTTGTTGTTGCAGGGATCGGACTGCAATTCGATCAAGCAACATCCGCGCATTGGCGAATACCTGGCGGTCGCGCCGGACCATGCCGTTCTTTACATTGAAAAGTACGGCCTGACTGACAACCTTGCATGGAGCGACAAGGACGCGAGGGACGATTGTCCTCGCGACTATCTCGAGCACAACACGCTGGAACAGCGAGTTTTGGACGTACTCAGGGTCATCGCTCAATTGAGACACAGCGACAAATGGTGGAACGGCGAGCTGCTCATTGTAGGCGGTTCTGCTGGCGCAATGGTTGCAGGCCAGGTCGCCGCACTGGTTCCTGAGACCACGCAGTTGGTGATTTTTGGCTTTGGATCTCGCTATTTCAGGCGCGATCTCATTGACAGCATTGAGAGCTCGATGGCCTCGTCAGGAATGCCAAAAGAAAAGGTGGAATCAGAATTGGCGGCGGTTAAGGCGCAGTTCGATTCCATGCGTGATAATCCGTCTCCAGTGCTTTTCGCGAGCGGTCACTCATACGCTTACTGGGCCGGGATGCTGGAGTTTGACCAACTCGCGTCGTTGTCGCAGGTCACCGTTCCCGTGTTGGCTGTGCATGGAGCGCGCGACCAGAGTTCGTCTCCGCAGGGCGCACGTGATCTGGTTTGGTCGCTTAAGCAGAATCCGGATGTCGACTTGGATTTCGTTGAATACGCCGAGCTTGACCATTCATTTCGGGATGAATCAGGCTCATCACATACGAGTCAGGTCGTGCGCGATATGGCGCACTGGGCAAGGAGGCGTAGTTCGAGCGAATAGGCGTTGAAAACAGAGGACACTGTGGTTTGTAATGTTCAAATACGTTACCCACCCACGCAGGCCGATTTTCCCGCCGACCGCTGGTATGCTGGAGCTGTGGGTACCCTCTATGTGAACTCAAATCGCTTCAGATGGGTGACCGTTGCCCCGCGTGTCATCAACGGGTGCATCAACTGTTGGACCCGCCATCATGATCGTTGCGCTGCTCAACCGTCGTTACCGCGAATAACGAGCGTCAGCTGAAAAGGAGGTACGCCCCGGTGAAATTCTGGAAGAAACTGTTTGGCGCGCAGGCGCAGCCCGAGACGGCGGCAGTCTATGTGGACCTGGCAAGTGCAAAGCGGGATTGCTATCAGCCACTGGTTGAGTCAGGTGAAGCAGGGTCCCGGCTGTCAAAATTTTCCGGAAGCGCGTGCATTCCCGTCGGCGAAGGCTGGCCGGAGTGCCCCAATTGCGAAAATCCCATGCAGCTTTTTCTTCAGTTGGACGGCGCGGATTTGCCGCAGGAACGCAGCGGGTCGTTTGGTGGTGGCATGCTCCAAATGTTTTATTGCACAAACTCCGAGCCATTGTGCGAAGTGGACTGCGAAGCTTTCTTTCCGTTTTCAAGATCTTCGCTGGTTCGAGTGATCGACAAAACAGGTGCTGACATCCAGCCGTCCCCGGTCGTTGATCCATTCCCTGCGGTGTCAATTGTTGGGTGGGAACGATTCGACGACTACCCGAATTGGGAAGAGCTACGTGCGCAGGGGCTGGAATTGCCTGACGAACAATCGGACGAACTCGCTGAAGCGGGGTTTCCCCGGGCTGGCGAAAAACTGTTTGGATGGCCCGCATGGATTCAGGGCGTCGAATATCCGGAGTGTCCAGACTGTGGCGCCAGAATGAATCTCCTGTTTCAAATCGATTCGGAGAACAATCTTCCGTATATGTTTGGTGACGTAGGTTGCGGTCATATCACTCAATGCCCAACTCACCCGGAACAGCTGGCGTTCGGCTGGGCGTGTTCCTAGCCGTGACATCTGATCGAAAAAGCGCAGCTGGCGGCCTGCTTGACCATGCAAGACCTCGTGTCCTTTGTGATTGCGGACGGTCTCTGGTGCCAGGCGGGTGAATCGATGAGTGCCATTTTCTGGCTTCGCGAAGGGCGAATCGCTGGTCGTCCGGGGCCGGACAGAGAGCTGCGGCGAACGCGAAGACCGACCCGACGTCAACGGCCGCAAGTGGCACGCGCACCACCCTGATCGCTTTGATGCCTTAAACTGTCTCCAAAGTGAGTGTCTTTCGAGTCACTCGGCGCCGCACTCGTCCTGAGTTTCGAC
>JBGCFP010000172.1:0-4291 GCA_045107005.1 Gammaproteobacteria bacterium | reverse complement strand
GTAGAGCAGCACCGCCATGCCGGTACGCCCGTTGGCGTCGCCGTTGGTCGCCATGGTGCGTATTCCATCGATGAAATCGGTGTTGTCATCGGGCATCGGCAGCGGCCCCCAGCGCAGCGCCTCGGCACTCATCCGGGACGCGGCCAGCGGCGCGGTCAGCCAGTGCGGCACGCTACAAGGGGTCATGCGTCCTTGCACCACCGACGGCTGGATACGGTAAAACCACGTCCGATGATTGGCCGCTCGCGGCGCGGTAAACGCCGTGCCGCTGATCAGCTCGGGATACAAACCCAACGGCGGCTTCTGCGGAGAATTGCGCCCTTGGGGCAGCGCACCGGGGACCGACTCGGTGGCAAATTCATTGCCGAAACCGGATTGATAGGTCGTGGGTTGATCAGGCATACGTCGTCTCCGGTCTTCACGCACCTGAGGCTGGGACGGCCTCGGGCGAGATTGAGCTTAGCGTACTGGCCGGAGGTATTCACCGGATCCGGAAGGACAGCACTGATCCATCACCAGGACCCCGATGCAAATGCGCGCAAGGTCAAGGTTTGGGCGGCGCGCTTGGATTACAATTGCGCCCATGGAAAAGGTAGACAGTGTGGTGATTGGCGCTGGCGTCGTGGGCTTGGCGATTGCGCGCGAACTAGCCCGACGCGGCCAGGAAGTCCTCGTTCTTGAGGCTGACGACGACATCGGAACAGGCATCAGTTCGCGCAATTCCGAAGTCGTGCACGCCGGCATCTATTACCCGCAAGGGTCACTAAAAGCGCGCTTTTGCGTCGCGGGCCGTCACGCGCTCAATCGCTACTGCGCGGATCGCGGTGTGGCGCTCAAAACCTGCGGCAAACTGATCGTTGGCTCGGACGATGACGTGCCTACGCTGGAACGACTGCTTAGCAGCGGGCTAGCCAACGGCGTTGACGATCTGCGCCTGATCAGCCGCGCTCAGGCGCTGGCCATGGAGCCGGCGCTCAAGTGCGACGTTGCCCTGTATTCGCCGTCCACCGGCATCGTCGATTCGCACGCCGTGATGCTGGCGTTTATTGGTGATGTGGAAGCGACCGGCGGCATGATTGTCACGCGCACGCCTGTGCTGGGTGGGCGCGCCGACGCGGACGGCATCGTTCTTGAGACCGGCGGCGACGAAAATCTGGCCTTGCATGCTCAGCGCGTGGTCAATGCAGCAGGGCTCGGGGCCGTGGATGTGGCAAACCGGATCGACGGCGTCGACAACGCTCCGACGCTGTCTCTGGCGAAGGGCAACTACTTTGACCTTCGCGGGCAGGCACCGTTCCAGCATCTGATCTATCCGGCGCCCGTTCCGGGCGGCTTGGGCATTCATCTGACCCTCGACCAGTCCGGGCGCGCGCGCTTCGGACCGGACGTCGAATGGATCGACGAACTCAACTATGACGTCGATCTGACTCGAGCCGATTCGTTCTACGCCGCCATTCGCCGTTACTGGCCCGATTTGCCCGACAATTCGCTGTACAGCGCCTACGCTGGCGTGCGACCGAAGATCACCCGCCAGGGCGAACCGGCGGCCGATTTTCGCATCGACTACCCGCGTGACCATGGTATCGCCGGCCTGGTCAACCTCTACGGCATCGAATCGCCGGGCCTGACGTCTTCGATGGCCATTGGAAGGGCCGTGGCCGACGCGCTGGATTCACCGAAGCGCTGACCCTTTATTCCGAGATTTTCCGCCTGTTGGTATAGGCGCTCGCTGTCTCCGCGACACATAGCGCGTTAATAAAACCATTCCAGGGAAAACATCATGAAGTCTTCTACGTTGCCACACGCCGCTTGCGCGGTGCTCATCGGGCTTGCGAGCTCGGTTCACGCCGAAATCCAATCGGTCACCCATACCACCGACCTTCCGGACGCTCAGCTGTCCAGCACATTTCAGCCGGGCTCTTTTGGCTTCGAAGAAGTGTCAGTACCCATTACCGGACTGCCTCAGTTCGACCCGGCGCTGGGTACGCTGACCGATGTCATCGTTGATTTTCAGTGGGACTTTTTTATCGATTACTTCATTGAAGCTCAGGGCATATTTGACGGCGGCATCCCGCATGAAGCCTTTGCACAGATATCGGAAGCCGGCGTCGGCATAAATTTCGAGCGCACCGACGGCGGTTCTGGTGGTTCGATGTTCTTCTTCAGCGGCGCGGGCATCGGCTGTTTCGGCGAGCCCGGCGAAGGCGACGGCTGCAGCGAGGCTGAGTTTACTGAAGAAAGCGCCTTCTCAAACGGCTTCAGCATTTTTGGCTTCACGACGGTGATCGGCACAGGTAGCCTCGACATATTCAGCGTCGATATTTTCTACTTCGAACCGTTTTTCCAACTGGACAACGTCGGTACCGCTTTCTTCGATATCTCGACCCAGGTCTATGACGGCAGCGTGAGCATTACCTACGTCTACGACGATGGCATCAGTGAACCGGACAGTGACGGCGACGGCATCAGCGACGCCAACGATTCCTGCACACTGGTACCAAACCCCGATCAGATTGACAGTGACGGCGACGGTTACGGCAACGCCTGCGATAACGACATCAATAACGATTGCACGGTGAACATCACGGATCTGGGTCTGCTGCGCGCCGGCTTCTTCGGCTCCGATCCGGTGCTCGACTTCAACAACGACGGAGTCGTGAACGTCGTCGACCTTGGGCTGATGCGTACGCAGTTCTTCGGACAACCGGGACCGAGCGGTTTGACGGACGTTTGCCTGCCCTAGCGTCTCACGGTCCATAGCGCATAAAAAAGGCCGGTCGCACTCACGTGCGACCGGCCTTTTCTTCAGGTCGTGTCAGTCTTAGCTTTTACGCAGACGACGACGCAAGCCCATGACGCCAGCGCCAAGGCCAATCAGAAGCAGTGAGCTTGGCTCTGGCAGCGCAACGATGCAACCGGTGTTCTGGTTGTCGCAATTGCCGTCGCCTGAGGTGTCCAGCCAACCCGTGCCGTACGCCGAGAAGCTGTTCAGACCGTTCTCGTCACCGTGTGCAACAACGTTATCCGCCGGGTGGAACCAGATGCCGATGCGCTCGCCGAACGCAAAGCCACTTTCCAGCGCCGCGTTTTGCTCGGTGACGTCGATCGCCAGCGTGCCTACACCGTTAACCGTGGTGTATGCGTTCTCGTGGAAACCCAGGAATTCCATGCTGGTGTAGCTTGCGGCGTTATTTTCGCCGTTGTAAGCGTAGGTCCACACGTTGCCACTGGCGGCGTCAAAGTAGGCAATGCCCAATTCCGACGTCGAGTTCTTCGGGTTGTCGCCCGGGCTCAGCACCAGCCACCCGCCGTCAGCGGTGTCGCCGTTGTAATCCACGGTGAAGGTCAACTCGTGCACGGTGTCGTTATAGGTGGCATTGACGCTGTCATACGACAAACCGCTCGCACCACCGAACACACCCGCGTCACGCGTGTAATCGTAAATAATTGTTGCAGACGCATTGGCGGTCAGACCAAGCACCGACGCGACAACTGCCGCTTTGAGAATATTCTTATTCATTTTGGCTCCAAAATCTTTTGGGGTTAAAGACAGGAGATACAAAGCAACTATTGGGCCAAAAATGACAAACCACATTGCTGGCAAGCACTTAGATGAAATCTACCGAATTATGAAAACGCGGAATTTTAGCCACAGTAAAGTGCACCGACACCTATCGGACCGCGCGCAACGTATTGTAAAATCAAGTAAAAATGGCGCGAAATTTTTCGCCAATTGATAAAACTGTGACGCAGTTCCTACCAACCTTGCCCGTTAGGTCCGGAGCGCCACGCACGCTTACCCGGGCGACCGGGCAACACGAAACTCGATGGCCTTTTCTTCGTATCCGCCAGTTGGGTGTCCACTTCGGCGCGGGTCTTCACCCAGCTGTTGCCTTCTTTGGCGTCGCTCTGCATGCGCACCATGGCGCTGGCCTGTATCGGCAACCGACCGGCAGTGAGCATAATTTGCTTGCGCGTGCGTTCGTAACCGCGCAACAGGTTCGACCAGCCGACAATGCGGGTAATGATGGGGCCAGCAAACGGCACTTTGAGATCGTAGCCGTAGACGATATTCAGTTTCAGCAGATTCGCGTCCTGCACGTTGACGCCACTGCGCGATCCGCGATTTGTCCGCGCCAAATGCAATCGCTCGTTGGGAATCACTTTGAAGTTGGTGCCCGGTTTACGGATCGCAAAATCGCGAAACGCCTCTTCCGTCGGGTTCAGGATCTGAAACACGGTGTGAGTGCGCGCGTCCAGGTACGCACTGGCGTACGCCAGTCCACGGCTA
>JBGCFP010000171.1:0-22671 GCA_045107005.1 Gammaproteobacteria bacterium | reverse complement strand
GGCTTTTTCAACGTCGCTCATCGGCAAACGCGGTTTGCCGATGGCTCCCATTTTCAATGGCTTACGCCATCAAAAATGTTGGCACATCCCTGTGCCACTAGCAGCGTGCCGAAAAAGAGGACTTTTTCAACACGCTGCTAGATCCGACGCACGAAAAGTCCGATATCCGCGCAGACCGACAGCTCTCGCTGGTTGGCAACGAATGCATTGATCCGCACTTCATCGTTGCTTTGCAGCGTCAGAGCAGAAGCCGTGCCGTCGTAGGCACACGATTCATCGCCGTAATAAACCCGGAACCACAAGCCGTCGCGCTCCACCATCAAATAGCATCGGGAACTCATCAGACAACCGCGATGATTCGCCTGCACAACGCCATCGATCAACACGATTTGCCCGGCGCTGAGCAACAACGACGCATCCATGGCAGAGGTTTGCGGCGCGTCGACCACCTGAACACGCTGCGGCTCACGGCAACTGGTCGAAAAGAGCGCGGCGGCAGACAGCGTTAGCCAAATCAACGCCATCTGGCGTACATTGTTGACGGTCGTTGTTGCCATTTATATCTCCTCTGCATGAGCCCGGCTCCACGCTCCGATAGCGTTCCCGGACAACTTGTTTAGTGCAGCGAAGGGGCCAATATGCGCAGCAAGAGTCACGAAAACCGGGCGGTTGGTGACGGTTTGGGCACGCTGTGCAAGGCATCTGTGAACGCAGTCACAGCGCCAGGCCTTACATAACGCTAGCCTGATCTATTCATAGCGGGCAAGAGAAAGACCGGGGCAAATCTCCAGATGAGCGCGACACAGTCAATTCCCACACCGTGGCTAAAAAGCCCACGATTCGACCTGTCGCTCATCGTCGGTGTCGCCGCGCTTGGCCTTGCCAGCGGCGCCGTCGTCGTGGCCAATCCGGACTGGTTTTGGGTCATGTTGACGGCCGACTTGTGGCTACTGGGCTACCACCATTTGATCGCGACGTTCACACGTCTGACGTTCGATAAACAGAGCTTCGCCGAACACCGCTTTCTTATTTTGGGTTTGCCATGGCTGGTCGCGCTGTCGGTCACGGGCCTGTGCCTGTCGTTTGGCGTGTGGCTGTTGCCTACCATCTATCTTTACTGGCAGTGGTTTCACTACACTCGTCAAAGCGAGGGCATTTCCAAAGCGTTTCGCGGCAAAGCCCGCGAGCGTTTTGTTGGCGACCAGAATTTGACGCGCGTGGTGTTTTGGCTGGTGCCACTGGCTGGCTTGCTCAAAGTCTCGTCGCGCGATCCCGAGCAATTTTTGAACCTGCCGATCAAAACGCTGCCGGTCCCACCCATGCTTGCCGACTTGGCCGTGGCGATCGCACTCGCCGCCGTACTGGTCTGGTTGTTCCAGCACTTGCGCGCGTGGACCCGAGGCGAGCTGGCGCTGCCTTACGTTCTGTACATGGCCAGTCACTTCACGCTGTTCTTTGTCGGCTATGTGGTCATCGAGAGCCTCAACTTTGGCTGGCTGGCGATCAACGTCTGGCACAACGCTCAATACGTTTTGTTTGTCTGGCTCTATAACAACCGCCGCTTTCGCGGTGAGGTAAGCGCTGAACACCCGTTTTTGTCGACCATCAGCCAGAACAACCGGTTTGTTCTTTACATCGCGGTGTGTCTGAGTATTTCGACGGCGTTCTACTTTTTTGTCGGGCATTCGTTGATCAGCTTCTTGCGCAGTAGCACCGGTCTTGGCGCCATCGCCGTCGCACTGATTGTCTATCAGACGCTGAATTTTCATCACTACATCGTCGATAGTGTTATCTGGAAGCTGCGCAAGAAGCCAATTCGTAATAACCTTGGAATCACCGATTAACGGATCGCAGGGCACGGGCGTGACCAACATGGCGTTCGAACTTAGCATCGTTGTTCCCGCTTACAACGAAGCGGATGGCCTGGAGGTCTTTCTCGACGAACTCAATCGTGCGCTCGAGCCGTTTGAGAAAAGCGAGATTATCGTCGTTGACGACGGCAGTCGTGATGCCACTCTGTCTCTACTGAAACGCCGTGCGCACGATAATCCACGACTCAAGTTTATTAGTCTGACGCGAAATTTTGGTCATCAGAGCGCACTGCGCGCCGGTCTTGAGTTTGCGTCCGGCGATGCCGTGATCTCCATGGATGCCGATTTGCAGCACCCCCCCGCACTGATCGAACAACTGGTGGAACGCTGGCGAGCCGGATTCAAAGTGGTCAACATGGTGCGCAATGAACAAGGCGGAACGTGGTTCAAGCGAGTAACGTCCGCGCTTTACTACCGGCTCATCAATGCCATTAGCGACTATCGAGTGGAACCGGGTAGCTCTGATTTTCGACTGCTCGATCGCGACGTGGTTACTGCCATTCGGCAACTGCCCGAGCACAGCGTATTTTTGCGTGGGCTGATTCCATGGCTGGGCTTTGAGCAGTGCCACGTACGTTACGACCCCGATCAGCGCGCCGCCGGTCAAAGCAAATACAACCTGGGCCGCATGATTCGTCTGGGGCTCGCCGGCGTCACATCGTCAAGTTTGCGTCCGCTGCATTTGTCGACCGTGTTCGGCACGGTGATGTCGGTGCTTGCGATGTCCTACGCTGTGTACGCACTGTGCATCAAGATTTTCGTCGGCACTGCGATTTCGGGCTGGACGTCTTTGCTGATCAGCGTGATGTTGCTGGGCGGCGTCCAGTTGATCATGCTCGGCATTATCGGCGAGTACGTTGGCCGTGTGTTGCTGGAGGTCAAAGGCCGTCCGAATTTTCTGGTGCGCGAGAGCAACCTGGAATCAGCGCACAGCGACAGAGTGTCAGATCGGGCGACGCCAGAGCGCTAGTGTCGCAAACGACAGCGCCCGGGCCAGGCCGGTGCGCAGAAATGGCCGCTCAAGCGCAAACAGCGCGCGGACCCAGGCTGGCGACCCGACGTTGAGCCAACCGAAAGCGTCGGGATTGTAATAGAGCACGTAACTCAACAAGCCCGGATAGGTGGTATCCACCGACTCGAAACCGGCTTCGGCAAACATTGACCGCAACTGGGCCACGCTGAACGCTCGCTCCGTTTCTTCATCGAACAGTGTATTGCGTGCGTAGATGCGTTCACGTATCCACTGAAAAATCGGATTGCCGTGTGTCGGCTCCAGGTTGATGAAATAGCCACCGGGTTTGACGCTGTTACGCAGCCGCTGCACCACGTCGGCGGCGATATGTGGCACGTGATGCAAGCCGCCAAGAATAATGACGATATCGTACTCATCGGTCGCTTCGAAGGTCGAGACGTCCTGTTGCCAGACGTTTAACTCGGGACGCTCGGCGCTGAGTTGTTCAATCACCGACGAGCTGTAGTCGAACCCACTGTAGTCGACGCTAACACCGAGCGTGTCTTCGAGGATGGCTTTGCCGTCTGCAAAACCACACATCGCTTCAAGCACGCGCACTTGCGCGCCTTCCTCAACGTCCAGCTTGGCCAGAAAGTGCTCCCACATGAGCGCTTTGAGCGTCAGGTGATTGCGATGCTGGCGCGAGCGCCCGTAGCGCTCGGCAATGCTGTCGAAGTGCGCTTTTTGCTGTGCCAGTTTTTCGTCGTTGGATTCAGGGGCGGGCATAAATGAGTCCAATACCGGCGAGCACCAGCACCACGCCAACCCAATGCGTGGGGGAAATTTTTTCGTCCAGGAAAAACAGACCCACAACTTGCGTGCCGACAATCAGACTGCCGGCGGCAATGGGGAAGATCACCGACAGCGGCAGGCGCATCAGCATGTACAGCCAGATTCCGAACCCCGCCGCATACGCCGCGAAGCCGCCGGCGAAGGGTAAGCTGATGACGGTCGGTGCCGCTTTCAGCCAGTACAGGCCGAACACACTCAAAAGTACGTACGCGACAAGCAGAAGCAAATGGGTCATGGGGTCGAAGACTCAGTGTTGACGGGGCGATTCTCGGCGGCGCTCATGAACACAAAAACCTCAACTCCGTCATCCGACGTCAAAAATTCAAAGTGGTCGCGCACCCAGCGCATCAGCGCCAGGCTGTTGGCGTCGTTGTATTTATCAGCCGGATCAAAGAAGACCACGGCCGGTGGCTTTTTGGCAAGTGACTGGATCACAGTGTCCAGCTCCGTCTGCGTGGCAAGCCCGAGTGAACTATTGAAAAATCGAACCGCCGCACGCCGCCCGGACAAAAAATACAACTCCGGATTCACCGGCACCGCCAGCAGCGTGTCATCGACATCACTGTATTGTTCGATCAGCGCCAGTCGACGTTGATAACGAGCGCAGTCTGCCGCGAGCAGGCGCACGCCCAACCGCGGCAGCGCGCAGTCAACCTGCTCGGCTACCCGCACGCCGGCAATGGTCGCATCGATGGAGCGCACCGGTTGCGCAGCGTGAAAATACAGGCCGATGGCAGACAGCACGCCGATTCCACTACTGAGTGCGTAGACTCTGGTCCGATTTCCATGATCCGACAACGCGAGGACAGCCGCCAACGTCAGCGCGACGGAGTAGAACAGATACAGCGGTATCTGGTAGTGAACGGAAACCAACGACCACCACAGTGCCATGAGCACCAGCGGCGCTGAGGGCAACTCGTCGTCGCGCAGCAATCGTCGCAGTGCGCTCACACCGAGAATCGCAGGCGCACAGAGTATCACTAGCCAGAAAAAACCGTTCAGCACACCGCTCGCACTCAGCGTAGCGATTTGCTCAATGGACAAAGACACGTAATCGGCCAAGGCGTAATCATCCACAAAATCCGCGCCCGACAGCGACAGCGCACGCATTACGACGTCATCGAACCAGATGCGCAGCGAGCCGTGCGCGCCATGGTACGCGAGCAGCGGCACGGCGCTGAGCGCACCGCCTGCGACGACGTCACGCACTATTCGCAGCGCGGTGGCGTTTTGCATGCGGGTGCGCCACGTTAGCCACACTGCCACGACAAAAGGCCATGCCGCGTAGAGCACAAAGCTCGCCAGTCCGGTGCGCCCGAGCGTATAAAAAAGCAGCACGGCCACCAACGCGCCATAGCCGGTGGGTGCGAGCCACTGGCGCGGGCGCTGTGCGTCACCGCGATATTCACAGATCAGTACACTGGCTGCGCCCACCGCAGCGATCACGCCACTGAGTTGGCGTATCAGAGCCACCAAACCAATCAGTAGGCCAAGCACGAGGTAGCGACCGCGCGTCGCCCGATCCGTGTTGTGCAGCCAGGTGATGATCAGTACGACGCCAGCGAGTGCGTACCAGTTTGCGGTCGGGTTGAGAAACTGGACGAACGTCAGACACGCAAACGTCGTCGCCGCTGCCACCGCTGCAATCTGTGAGCGTCGGCGCAGCAGCATGAAGATCAGGGCAGCTTGCAGCGCCCCGAGCAAGACCAGCGGCGCGCGCATCGCGAGGAGATCGCCGCCGAACCAGCGCAGTGCCAGCGCGTTCGCAAAATTGATGTAGCCGGCGTGCACATCCTGGACATCGCGGTGCAGTACATCACCCGCATTGATGCGTGTGGCGACGTAGGCGTACGCGCCGTCATCGGGCAAATAGGAGAAAGACTGGCACAGCACACCAAGCAGCGCGCCGCAGATGACGGCGACCACGATTGGTCCGATAGATTGACGAACGCGTGATGCGATCATCCAGTGAATACTCTGTCCCTGCGACGCGCCGGGAGGATAGCATGCAGGGGTGGAAAGCCTCTGCTACGGCGTTCGCAAAATGACGGTCTAGCGGCCCGTAACGTCTGCCTGGCGAGCTATACTAAGGTGTAGTAACTGCCCCACAAACGACTATTGTTAGGGGATTAACCGCACACATCCAAGGACAGGCCGATGTCGCTATGGTTTTTCATGAGTTACGCGCATACCGACACGGTGCCGCGCGAAGCCGAGTTCGTTGAGAGCTTCTTCGACTATTTGCGGGCAGAAATCGCCGCCAAGACCGGCGACGCCAAGAGCAGCTGCGGCTATCTGGACAGCTATAATCTAACCGCGGGCGAAGCATGGAAGCACGAACTGGCAGAAGCGGTGTGCAGCAGCCGAACGTTTGTCTGCCTGATGAACGCGCGCTATTTTCGGCGGCCGTACTGTGGCAAGGAGTGGCGCCTGTTCGAGCAGCGCTGCGAGCAATTTGCGGCACAGACCGGCCAGCGACCCGATCTGATTATTCCGGTGCTGTGGGACAAACCCCACGAGCAGCCGTTTCCCGAATTTGCCACGGATTTGCAGTTTGGGGTCAGCCTTGATGGCATCAACAACACCGATCGCGACAGCCTGATTGATCTGAATCAGAAGGGCATGCGCTACGTCATGAAGCGACGCAAGTCGACGCATCATAACGCGTTCGAACAGTGCGTCGAAGAACTGGCAACGCTGATCATCGCTCGCGCAAAAGCCCACGAGTTACCGGTTTTGCCCGCCGGGAATCTTCCCGGGCTCGACACCATCGAGCAGAAATTCCCGGTGGAAGCCCCGGCCGTCAACACGCTGATGGCGCAGCCAGTCGCCGGCTCCGCGCAGGCAAGCTTTGCGGTCATCGCGGCGACCGAGCCCGAACTCCAGCCCATGCTCGGCGACGCGGCGCGAGCGTACGGCCAGCGCGGTGAGCGTGAATGGATGCCTTACCATCCGGACAGCCAGCGCCGCTTTTTTCTGGTGGCACAAAATCAGGCGACCGAGCGGGAGCTGATTTGCGAGTGGCTGCCGGTCGGCCCGAACCTGGTGCAACAGATTGAGGCGGCAGAGAAGCACAAGAGCATCGTGATCATGGTGGTCGATCCGATGACGGCGCGCTTGCCGAAATACGCGAAGATTCTTCAGGATTTTGATCGCTTCTTGTTTCGCAACTGCGTGGTTCTGATCCCGTTTGCCAAAGGTCATCTGGCGGGCGAGGAAGCGCGGCGGGCGCTGGAGACGGCGCTGCAGGGGCGCTTTGCCACCAGCAATCCGCGGTATTTGCGCGACAACATCGATTCGGTTGAGAATCTCGAGCAAGCCATCGCCCAGGCGCTGTGCGATCTCGAGGAAATACTCGCGGGCGAGCGCGAACCCCGACGGCCTCTTGCTGCCGGTCAATTTGCCGCGCCGCCGGCGCTGGCTTCGGTTTAAGGAATCGTCCAAGCGATGCAAGCTCCTGACAATGACACCGCGAACGCGCGGCAGATCATTACGTTTTATTCCTACAAGGGCGGCACCGGCCGCTCCATGGCGTTGGCGAACGTCGCGTGGATTCTGGCCAGCAACGGCAAGACCGTATTGACCATCGACTGGGATCTGGAAGCACCGGGCATGCATCGGTACTTCGCACCGTTTCTTGACGATCCAAAAATGGCCGAGACCGAGGGCTTGATTGATCAGCTCTATCGCTACATCAGCGCGACCAGTCGCCCGCCCACTGATGCCACGCCCAACAGCGACTGGGTGGGCGAATACGCTGACGTACAGCGTTACGCCGAACCGCTCAACTGGCGTTTTCAAGGTAACGGGCGGATCGATCTGCTTGGCCCAGGTCAACAGGACAAACGCTACGGCGAGCGCGTTAATCTGTTTGACTGGCAGGCGTTCTACGGCAAATTTGGTGGTGCCGCCTTTTTCGAGGCCATGCTCAAGCGGGCGCGTAAAGACTACGACTACATCCTGATCGACAGCCGCACGGGCGTGAGTGATACGTCAGGCATCTGTACCGTGCATTTGCCCGACGCGCTGGCCGTGTTTTACACGCTCAATGATCAAAGCATCGAAGGCGCTTCGGCCATTGCCAAAGACGCCCTCGACAAACGCCGCGCCATCGACGGCGATTTAAAATTTCGAGTGTTCCCAGTCGCGACGCGCATCGAGCTGGCAGAAAAGAAGAAGCTGGAAACGCGGCGCAAGCTGGCGCGCGCGGCGTTTGAACCGGTCGTAGATTTTTTGGTCGACAGAAACCAGCTCAGCCGTTTTTTTGGCGACATGGAAGTGCTCTACGATCCCTACTACGCCTATGAGGAAATTCTGGCGACGGTTGCCGATCAGCCGGGTTCGAAGAATTCGGTGTTGGCATCGTTTGAGTCTCTGGCTACGCAGTTGACCAACGGCGCCGTGACGCAGCTGGCACAAGTCAGTGAAACGCGCCGTGCCGAGGCGCAGACTTCATACGAGACGCTGACCACGCCGGCACCTGCACCGCCCGATTCGCAACTGCGTCAGCGCTATGATGTATTTGTATCGCACAACTCGTCGGACGCGAAGCTGGCAGAGCGCATTGGGGAGCGGTTGTCCTCGTTTTGCAAAGTCTTTGTCGACGCATCGTCATTGCCGTTGGGGACCTCTCTGGACACGGCGGTATTCGATGCCATCCAGGGATCTCGCCTGGTGCTGGCGCTGATCGGTGACGACATTCCGGACGCGCAGAAAATGCAGCTTGAGTCGGCGCTGCAGTCCGGGAGTCGAGTGATCCCAATTTGGTTGTCACAAGCATCGCTTGTAGCGACGCAAAAGAGCCTGCCAGAGCTGACTCGACGCAATGCGATGACGTTGTCGGATGAGGATGATCTAGATCTGGTTAGCCAATCCATCCGAGATCAACTGGGCCTTGGCCAACCGAAGGTGCCCGACTACCAATCCGAATCCGCACCCCAGTCGAGAAAACTCGGGTCGAAAGCGTCCAGTCCGATGGCCTCTTTCTTTCAGATCGCCAAATACGGATTAGCAGCTTTGGTGTTTTTGGCATTGACTGTTTCACTCGTTGATCGGTTCGACTCCGATCCAAACGAACGGTCAAACTATCTGGCGGTTCAGGCGGCGCAGACGCGCGACACCGATCCGGTCCTGTCGTTGCTGCTGGCGCGCGAAGCAGTCATCGACAGCGCCAGCGATTTCGCGGTGACCGCGCTGCGTGAATCACTGCGGACGAGCCCCGAGATTCGCCGCTATGTCGGTCAGGGACAAGCCTTCGTAACGGCATCGATGCACAACTCATCGGGCTACATCATGGCGACGGATGTGGCTGGCGACACGTTTGTGTTTTCTGCGACCGACGACAGCACCGAGCCGGTGTTTCTTGGCCGCACGCGCGAGGAAACCTGGGGTCCGACAGACCGCGCTGGACGACCGACTATTTTTACGGTGCAGGTTGATGGCGCGGTGACGCGTTGGGGTCCTCTTGATGGCAACGGCGCGATGTTTGAAGTCCGTGTGTCAAGCAGCCCACAGTTTGCGTTTGGACCAGGTGGTGGCCGGCTGCTTCAAAGGCGTGGTGAAGATATTCTGACGATGCACGACGTGCCACGTCGCCAGGTTTTATTCCAGCGGAAGTCCGCACGGAGCTTGCCGTCACAACCATGGAGCGCCGACGGGTCGACGTACGTTGTCGACGAGTCGGGCCAATTTTCCGTCTATAGCCGCGACGGGGACGCGCTGTACAGCATCCGCGGTGATTCGAGTGCCGCATCATTCGCGGACATTCGGTTGAACACGCAGGGCACCCGCGCACTGATCGTCGCTGGCGCGCAGACTGGCGTGTACGGCGATCAATCCGTCTCCTTACTTCCCACCGGACTCGGCGCCCGGCGCGAGCGTGCGCCCGAACCGGTCAACGTACAGCAAACGTCAGCGCCACCACCGCCGCTTGGCAATTTGCAAAGCAATGGCTCTGTCGCCACGGCTGCCGCGTGGACCGGTGTCGATGCCGAATCGGGATTCACCGAACTGGTCGCCGTGGGCTTTGACGACGGACGCATCGGACTGTGGTTAGCGGGTGATCCGGAAACAGCGACGTGGGCAGAGTTGCGGATGGGGACAGCAAATGGGTTCGTGAACGCGATTTCGCTCGTCGACTTCGATAGTCGCGGATCGCGTCTGGGTACCGCATCGGGTCGCGAATTTCGAGTCGCGACTCTCCGCCCCGGTGTCATTCGCAGTCTTTCGACGGCAACAAACAGCGACAGGCTCGCTGACGTATCGGAGTTTCGCGGCCATACCGGTGATATCAACGATTTGGACTGGGGCAACAACGGCAAGCTGTTGGTCACCGCATCCGAAGACGGCACCGTACGCGTTTGGGATGTCGAGACGGCGACGTTAAGTGTGGATGTGCCGGCGGAAGAGCTGTTGCGAATTGCAGAAGCACGATTGCCACGAACCTTTACCGTCCAGGAAGCCAAGGCGTATGACGTGCCGCCGGATCCCGAACGTGCGCCAACCGAACTTCGCGCAACGCAAATTCAGCAGCTGACGAAAAGCGGTAAACCTCTGCCTTCCACGTCTGTAGAAAAATAGCCGTTAGCGTTCTCAGACCATCGAACACGCCAACGTAAACGGCACGGTTGCCTTCCAGAGCGCTCTGATTTCCGGTTGATTCGCCACCGAATCAGGCTCGATCCTAGCGAAAATCGAGTGTTGCCTGAACGTCAATTTGGCCCGCGTATGCGACTTTTGAAGAGTTAAGACAGAGTCTTTCTGGTCTGTGTTCACGGTGCGCCTGCTGCGTAATTTTGCTATTGTTTTTGCCTGCTCGTAAGCCAATGGGGGCTTGCCGGGCAAAATCGGGGGTTGCAATATGAAAATACAAATCGGTTTTCTCGTTACGCTAATGGCGTTTTACGCCAACGCGGTGCAGGCGGCCAACATGTCATTGGTTTACACCGGTGCCGGTGAGGTCGCGGAAGACGGAGCCGTTTTGGTCCAAAATGGTGACGTGGTCACATTCGATATTGTTGCCGACTTCAGCGGTCCCGGTGAGATCACGATTGGTGGATTCTTCGACGTGATCTTCGATTCATCGCTGATCGAGCTCGACGATTATTTCTACACCTTTGCTGCGTGCGGTGGCGATCCTTGTCAGCTACCACAACCTCAAGACATCGGTGGTCGACTCGAGAGTTTTGGCTTCGGAGTCTTCGGCGGGCTCACCGGCCCGACAGCCGTTGCCAGCGTCAGTTTCTTCTACGTCGGTGAAGGCAATGGTAGTGACACGGTGATCAGTACCGATGCGTCGGCGCTCGGCGGATTCATTAGTGAGCTTGATTTTGTCACAGAGCTACCCGTCGATTTTTATGGTGTGACACTTCGCCAAGTGCCGGTACCTGCCGCCGTTTGGCTATTGCTCGGCGCCTTGGGTGCGTTGCGGCTCACGCGGCGCAGATAGGGAAGCTGACTCAAAAGCGCGACCGTTGCGTTGTGTAAGTCGCCCTTTGCGGGCGACAGATATTCGTAGCGCGTTAGTCAGCACGCAAAAAAAGAGGCCCGAACGGGCCTCTTTTCGAATCACGCCATCAACCGTGGATATCAGTACTTGCCAAGCGCGTTGATAAACCAGCCCTTGTGATCGTAATCGAGCTGCGTCAGGTCATCCGAGAAGTCGGTGAAGTTGTAGCCAAGGCCGAGTTTGAAGTTGTCGCCCAAATGACGTGACACACCAACGAGGAAGCCCGAACGCGTCGACTCGGCTTCATCGACGTCCAGCCAGCGATATTCAGCCAGCGCGTCCCAACGGTGGATCAAATGATAACGACCACGTACCGCGAAGAAGTTGGTCGTGCTCTCAAACCAGTCGCCGGTGTTGCGGTCGGTGCGCAGCTCGCCGTGACGATACGCGTACTTGGCACCCAATCCCCAGCGTGGGTTGAACTGATACAAGCCTTCCACCGACCAGATGTTTGAACGCTGATCGGTGTTCGTCTGATCCTGATCAAAACCGCGCAGATCGTACAAGTACGTGTACTTGGCGAGCATATTGAAGTTGTTGTTGTTCACCGGGCGGTAAGCCATGCCAACCTGACCTTCGGTAAACTTGGCGTCGAAGTTGGGATCGACGTTGTCTTCGGTTTCCGACAGGTTCAGGCGACCGAGGAAGCGTACGCTCGGGCTAAAGCGGAAGTCGATACGTGACGAGCTGACCACCTGGTCTGAATCGGTGTTGACGCCGTCGTCATCGCGCACTTCGAGCTTGGTCGAGAACAGCATGCGGTCGCCCTGGTAACCAAGACTACCCGAGATCGCGTTGCGGTCGATGATACCAAAGCCGGTTTCCAACTCGCCGGTCTGGAACGTCGCACCAAGATTCCAGCCGCTTTCCAGCGCGTAGTCCAAACCAAACACGTGACCGATACCGGCCTGCGTGTCGCGATAGTTGGAGAACTGATGTTCGTTGAACACCGTGAGCTGGTTGCTGATGCGCGAGCGCTGCCCGATCGCAATTTGATCGTTGGCCAACGTATCGGTGCGATCGGTCGAGTGCGTGTAAGTGCCGTACACCCGATGACGATCATTGATCGCATGATCCAGCGACACCGACGCGCCGTCACCGCGGTGACCGCTGCTGTACTCGGCAATAAAGTCGGTGCGATCACTGACTTTCGTGATGATTCCGATGGTGCCCATGTCGTTGTTGTCGTAGCCGTCGCCCTGCGCGAACGACACTTGGCCACCGGCGTAAACCCGCCAGCGATCGTTCAGGATTCGCGTGTAGCGCAGCGCGGCGAGTGTGCCGTCGCCCACGTCGGTGCGGTTCACGAGATTCACGGCGCCGCCGTCGATGGCCGTTGTGTTCGAATCGGTGTGGCGCACCTGAGCCGACCACAGCGAGCGGTCTGACAGTCGATAGTCCGCCTGCAGCGACATGCGCACATCGTCGCGCTCGGTCTCACGTTCCACTACGCTCCCGTTGGCCGTTATGGTCCAGCGTTCACCGAGCTGACCGACCACTTCGGCGCCGTACTCGTCCACGTCGACGCCGTTGTCGCGCCGGGCAATCGAGAAGCCTTCATCCGAATGGCGATACCAGCTCGCGAGCACCCATTCATTGGTTGTGCCGAGCCATTCGCGAGTGTTCATGCGCGCTTCGATCGAGTAGGCCGATCCGTCACGATCCGCCGCGCCGACGTTATTGCCCAACGTCTGAAAGCGCAGACCGCCGTCGTTGGACAGGAAGCGCTCAACCTGATTTTCTTCGGTCTGCGCAAACTCCATTTTGATGAAAGTGTGCGGCGCAGCCTGAATCTTCACGTCGACGGCGCCCAGCGTGTAGTCGTTGTCGCCGCCGCCTCGGCTCTCGGCGACGTAGGTGCCGCCCACCTGCAGGTGATCGCCAAACCAGTGGCTGGCGCGACCGCCGTAGCCCACGTGATCGGGTGAGAAACCGTCAGGAATGTATTCGTAGTCGGCGATCAGGATGGCCGCATTGCCGTCCAGCGCCTGGTCGCGAATCAGCGTCGGGGCGAGCAAACGTGTGATCTGCATCAGCGGACGCGACAGCAGCAGGCGACCTTGAATTTCATCAACCTCGTAGTCCACTCCGCGGGTCAGCGTGATGTTTTGCAGTACGCGGTCGCTGTCGCGATCCCGAATTTCCACACGGACTTTCTCGGAACCCGGCAGCACATTGGTGTGACGCAGATAGTAGAGACTGCCGCCGGTGCCGATGAACTCGGAATGCCCAAGCTCGGTCTGATTCTCTGACACAAACAGATTGGCTTCGGTGCGCGAATCGCCGTTGACGTTCGCGTTCAGCGAGTGCCAGTCAAGCTGTGCGCCGTAAAGGCTGCGGTTGTACTGCGCGAATTCGGTGCCGGTGTAGTTGGTATGAAAGTTACCCCACATGGCGTGCGAGTTGTCCCAATCGGCTCGCACGTACATGCGCCCGATGGAATCGGTATCCGCAATCGTCGTGGAGTCATCGCCATAGACCGGGTAGTAGCGATCCGGATCGAGCCGGCGGAAAATCTGCTGCGGATCCTTGTTATCGAGATTATCGAGAATATCGCTCAGTTCTTCTTCGCGCGTATCGAGCTGCGCGGTAATCAGGTATTTTCCTTTCACCTTGCCTTTCAGATAGAACGCCAAACGGCCTTCAATCAGGAAGTCTTCATCGTAGCGATCGTCCACAGAAAGTGGTTCAAGCGAGCCCGAAATGCTGTAATCCGACGCCGTGAAATCCGCCAGCGCGACGATAAACATGTGCTTGCCGTCGACAGTGACGTTCACGTCAGCCTGATCGCGCACGACGCAGTTCTGATCCATGAACTCAACGTCAAGGTTGTGCTGACCGACCGGCATCATGTAGTCGACTGCGAACTTGCCTTCGGTGTCGATGGGCACCATGCGGTCGTTGACCTGCAGTGCGAAGTTGCCGTCCACATCCTGACCGTGCAGGCGCACACGACTGCCGTACATCGGAATATTCTGCTTCTCGAGTTCGTTGCGTCCGTATACCGCCTGCAGTTCGTGGCGATGGGTTTGGGCGACCGAACAGTCGACGCTCAGACGACGACCTTGATCTTTGAGCAACATCGACGCCGCGCCTGGCGTGGTATCGCCAGTCTGCGCGGTCAGGATGTTCAGGGCTTCTTCGAGCGAGCCGGTGACCGGCACCGACGCGTTGCTGCCCGGATCAACCAGTTCGACGGCGAGCTTCTGCATCGAGCGACTCGAAATTCGTTCGCCGGTGATTGACAGCTCCACCCGACGATTGCGTGCGCGCCCTTCGACCGTGGTGTTGGACGCCACCGGCTCGGCTTTGCCGCGACCGATCGCGGCAATCTGATCACGGCCAAGCCCGAGGCCCGCCGCCAGATAGTTGACCACAGCTTGCGCACGGTTCTCGGACAAGACCTGGTTGTTCGCAACCTCATCGCGATGCTCTGGCGCAATACGAATGTAATCGGTGTGACCCACCGCCGTGACGCGAATGTTCAGCGCATCTTTCCAATCGCGAATGATGCGATCCAGCTCCGCCCGATCGTCGGCTTTGAGCACCCACTTGCGGGTGTCGAACTTGGGCGCCAGCGTGTACGCCAGGGTCTCGGCTTTAGTGGCGTCCACCGGCGGCTTCATCACCGCCACTTTGCCATTAAGCGGGGAGCTCAGCAGCGCGGCACTGGCCGGACCATTCGCCATTGTCTGAGTCGCCGGATCCAGCTTGTCGTTGCGCGGCATCGCTTCTTGTTTGTGCGCCTGATAATCGTCGACGCTAACGCCGGTCGTCACTTTCTCGCGCGTGCGATCCATGCGACCGCCCGTGTCAAACGCTTTGACCACGTAATGCAGTTGATCGCCGATGCGCAGCGGCACTTTGCTCGCACCGTCCCATTCCACGCTGACAAAATCGCCGTCCGGTAACGGCAGTGTGGCAATCGGTGCAACCCGATCGACATCGCGATCGTGGTAAATCTCGAGCACCGCGCGATCGATAAAAGCGTCGTAGTTTTTATACACAAAGAATTCGATCGGTGATTGCACCCGACCGTCGCGCACGGCAAACACATCGTCACTGTGCAACGCGATACGCGGGTCCTTGATCGCCGGATCTTCGGTTGCCCACAACATGCCGCCGCTAGGCAACCGAATCAGAAATTCACCACTGACGTCGACGCGGTGATCGCTTTGCTTGACGTTGTCGGTATCAAACGGTGACGCCGGTCGCTCGTCGCCATCGCCGTAACCGATGATCTGGATGGCGTAGCCTTCATCCGTGGCGCAGTGATCCACCGTGCAGTCCGCCATGGGTGCCTGGGCGTGAGCAGACACGACGAACGCGCTGAGCAAACCTCCGATGCTACGTTTGATCAACGCCGCAGCGCTTCGCTCAGTCATATTTTTGTTCTCCCTGTCGACGCCGCGCTCACTATCGCGGCGTTGTGACTGCGGGTGGTTTGGATACGACGGCACCGGCACGTCACCAATGCGAAGATCGATATCACACACTTTGCAATCCCCCAATCGCTTCCTGAGCTGCTCGAACACATTCTGTGCCCGTTGACGCGCCAGGCTATCGTCGCACGTGGCGGGCGACGTTTCGACCGCGGTACCACCGCGGTTTCCTGTGATCTGCAATTCTACGCGACGATTCTGCGCGCGTCCTGCTGAAGTGGCGTTGTCCGCCACCGGCTGATCCGGGCCGCGGCCGTCCGTGCTGATCTGCGTCGACGACAAGCCCATCACGCTCGCCAGATAGTTGGCAACCGCGCGCGCGCGCGCGTTGGACAGCACGTAGTTGTCCGCGAATTCCTTGCGATTTTGCGGTGCAATACGGACATTGGACGTATGACCCACCGAGTAGATGCTGACGTTGCTGGCGTCCGCCCACTCGCGTGCGATGCGATCCAGATCGGTCCGATCCTGCGATGTCAGCGTGGCCTTGCGCACGCCAAAGCGCGGCGTCAGCGTATAAGGCACGGTGGTCTCAGGGCTCATCGGAGCAGCCGAACGCCCCTTATTGCACTCGTCGTTACCTTCAAATATCAGCGTGCCACCGCCCGAATCGCGCACGCGCTCGGCCAACTGATCGAGCAGCGGCTCGAATTCTGGTCGCACTTCGGCACTCCCGGGCATAAAGAACACTTCGCCCAGTTTCACTTTGACTCGCTCAAATCGCGTGGCGGTCTGGCCCGGCAGACGCACGCCAAAGTCGAACTGGTTCATTAGACCTTGGGTAATGCGCTTAACGCGCGGGTTTTCCGTGGTGAACTGCGTGCCGTCCGGCAGCGTGCTCGGATCAACCTTAATAATGAAGTTACGGCCACGCTCGAAGAAGCCGCCGTCGATCCCTTCGAGGTGATAGCGACCTTGCGCATCGGTTTCGACCAGCAGACCTTCCACCGTCGCCAAGCGCACGCCCGGAATGCCGAACTCGCCGTCGTCCTGGAAGCCGTCACCGTTCAAATCGTTGAACACCTTGCCGATGATCGTCGTTTGCTCGATATCGGGATCGGACACAATGGCAACGCGCGCCGTCGCCGTGTTGCCCACCGCGATGCCCCCGAGCAACGGTGTCGCCGTGTTGACGTACTCGCCCTGCGTAACACCCGCGCCGACGCGCAGGATGTAGCGCACGGTCGCCTGCTCGCCCACCGGAATATTGATACCGTTGAAGTTCACCGGCCGCTGACCGTCCACCGTCAGCGTGCCGTCACCCACCAGACGCGCCGAGTTCTGCACGAAGCTGAAGCCCGCCGGAATGTTGTCGCTAATGGTCAGGTTCGTAATCGGCTGCACACCGACGTTCTCGGCGGTGATCGAGTAAGGGATCAGATCGCCAATGCTGCCCTGACGACGCTCGGCCGTCTTGATCAGACGCACGTCGAAATTGCCACCCGGCGGATCCAGCGGAATGTGGTTGTTAATCACATTCGGATCGCCCGCAGCGAGCGTAAAGTCGAGGTAGTAAACCGTCGAATCCGCACCTTGCGGTGCGCCCGGCTGCGGCGCCACGGCAAACGGATCGCCAAGACCCGTTGGGTCGAGCGGTGCGCCCTGCGGCGGAATGATCGACGAAGGCGGATTGAGGTAACCCGTTGGCGGCGTCACGGCAATGCTGAACGTCGCGCCGCTCAGGCACGCGGGATCAGCATCGATCACCACATCGAAGCGGTAAGCACCGTCGGCACCGGTGATCTGGCTCTGCTGCCCGGGAAGCAAACACGCGTCGGGTAACGGCGTGCCGTTGGCGTCGGTGAGCGCAGCGGTCGCACCGGCGATGGGATCACGCGTATCCGAGTCGTACACCACGCCACTTGGATCGATCGGCAGGTTCTGATCGATGACCGTTGTGCCCGAGGGCAACGTGACGTTGTCGATGGTGCCAAACACGGCGTTGTTGGCCGGGTTGAGCAAACGCAGGCTGTAGTCTCCCGGTGGCAGATCGGTCACGGTATAGCTGCCGTCCGGCGCCACGTTGGCGGTGCCGATCACGACGTCATCCTGAATCACTTCAATGATCCAGCCTTCAAGCGGGTCTTCGCCGCTGTCAAAGTTGTCATCAACATCGGCATCCAGCCACGCGTTGCCCTGCAGCGCGGCCAGCGCGCCGGGGAACGTCACCGGCGTGGGCACCGAGTTGTTCGACGGATCGCCGTCGTTGTCCGGATCCACATCTGTGCCGTTCTCGGAAATATCGGTGACGTCGGCGCCGCCCGGTGTGGTAGCGCTCGCCGTCGCGGAATTATCCAGCGGACCAAGCTCCGTGCCAGGTGTGACGATCACGGTGATCAGGATGTCGCCGCTGCCGCCGGTGGGCAGCGTATCGCTACCGTCCAAAAGGTTGGTATCCGTATCGCCGTCGTAGTTCGGGTTGACCGTGAAGTCGGGGCTTACGACGCTGTCCACGACAAAGCCGTCGGTGGGGGCGAACGTGGTGGCCAGTGAATCCATCACCTGCAAACCGTCCAGCGGCACGTCGCCGTTGTTTTGTACGATCACTTCGTACACGACGGTAAAGGTACCGTCGCCGTTGTTGACCGGCGGATTGGTCAGGTTCAATGCAACGCCGAGCACCGGCGCTTCGGTGAATTCAACAGGCGTTGGTGTGGTGTTGTCATTCGGGCCATCGCCTTCGGGATCGGGATCGGTACCGTCGGTTGAGTCGTCGGACACGGGCGTGCCGTTCGGCGTCTCGCCGCTGGCGGTGACCGTGTTTTCAAACGGACCCAGATCGCCGTCCGGTGTCACGGTGACGGTCAAGGTCGCCGTGCTGTTACTGCCGACGGCGATGATGTCGGCACCGCCGAGCAAGTTGGTGTCGTTGACGCCGTCAAAGTTCGGGTTGGGTGCGAAGTCGTCACTGGACACATCGTCCACTGTGATATCGGCCGCACCGTCAAACGTGGCGTTCAGGTCTTCGGTGATTTGCAGCACCGACAGATCCACATCACCGGTGTTGGTGATCGTGACGGTGTAGGTCACGGTAAACGTCCCGTCGCCGTTGTTGGTCGGCCCACCGGTCACGGCCTTCGCCGCACCCAGCTGCGGGTTCTCATCAAAGCTGACCGGCGTCGGATCGCTGTTATCACCCGGGTTGCCGTTGCTGTCGGGATCGACATTCGTGCCCGACTGCGACACATCGCTTACCGGCATACCGCCAGGCGATTCGCCGTTGGCGGTGGCGGTGTTGTTGTACGGCCCGAGGTTACCCGCCGGATCGATACCGCTGATGGCGATTTGCAGCGTACCGCTGGCGCCCGCGTCCAGCGTATCGGTGCCCGCAAGCGCTGCGGTAATCGAACTGCCGTCGTAGGCCGCATTCGGTGCGAAGTCGGCGCTGGTTACGGCAGCTGACGCAAAGGCCGCCGGCGCCGGGAACGTGGCCGACAGCGCGTCCACCACCTGCAGGTTCACTACGTCCACATCACCGGTGTTGGTCACACGAATGGTGTAGGTCAGGTCGAACGTGCCGTCGCCGTTTTCGGTCGGGCCAACGGAAATGCTCTTGGCGACGCCAAGCTGCGGCATCTCCATAAACGTGACAGGCGTTGGGTCGCTGTTGTTGCCCGGGTTGCCGTCGTTCTCAGGATCGACATCGGTACCGTCATTGGAATCGTCATCGACCGTTGCGCCGCCCGGTGACGTACCGCTGGCCGTTGCCGTGTTCTGGTACGGACCCAGGTTCATGCCCGGCATGATCGTCACGGTGATGTCGACATCGCCGCTGGCGCCAACGTCAAGCATGTCGGTGCCCGCCAGAACGTTGGTGTTCACCGTGCCGTCGTAGGCCGCGTTGACCGCAAAGTCGCTGCTGGTCGCACTGACGTCGCTAAAGCCTGTGGCACCGGTAAAGGTCGCAGCGAGATCGTCAACCAACTGCACGTCGGTCAGCATCACGTCACCGACGTTTTCGATGCGTACGGTGTAGGTCAGCGTAAAGCTGCCGTCGCCGTTAGGTGCCGGTGGGGAGCTGATGGTTTTCGCCGTGCCGATGACCGGCATCTCGTTAAAGAGCGTTGGCGTCGGCGTCGAGTTGTTGGTCGGGTCGCCATCGCTGTCGGGATCGACGTTCGCACCGTCAGTCGAATCATCGGTAACTGGCGTGCCGCCCGGAGACGTGCCGGTGGCCGTCGCCGTGTTGGCGTACGGACCGAGATTGGCACCCGGTTCCACCGTGACCGTAACGTCGACGCTGCCCGACATACCCGGTGCCAGCGCATCAGAACCAACCAGCAGGTTCGCGTCGGTATCGCCATTGAAGTTGGGGTTCGGAGCGAAGTCCGCACTGGTGACTACAGGGTTAGTAAACCCGGTCGCGCCGGTGAAGGTCGTAGCCAGTGCATCCGTCACCTGCACACCGTTGAGCGTTACGTCACCGGTGTTTTCCACCACCATCGTGTAGGTGAGTGTGAACGTGCCGTCGGAGTTGCTGGTGGGCAACGCCGACACCGCTTTCGCGATACCAATTTGCGGCATCTCGCTGAACGTCACCGGCGTCGGATCGTTGTTGTCAGCCGGGTCGTCGTTACCATCGGGATCCGGATCGAAGCCATCCGTCGAATCGTCGGACACCGGCGTACCGGCTGGCGACGTGCCGGCACCGGTGACGCTGTTTTCATACGGACCGAGTTCGGCGCCCGGTGTGACCTGCACTTCCACGGCAATGCTGCCCGCTGCGCCGACGGCCAGCGTGTCGCTGCCGTCCAGCAAGTTGGTATCGGCACTGCCGTCGAACGCGGCGTTGGCCGCGAAGTCGGCGCTGGTCACGCTAATCACCGTGTACGCATCGGCCGCGGCGAACGTGGTGTCGAAATCTTCGACCGCTTGCACATTGCTCAACTCGACATCGCCCGTGTTCTGGACGCTGACGGTGTAGGTGAGGTTGAAGGTGCCGTCGCCGTTGCTTGCCGGTGGCGTGCTCAGCGCTTTTGCAACACCAATTTGCGGTGCTTCGGAAAAGCTGACCGGTGTTGGATCCGAGTTGTTGCCCGGGTCACCGTCACTGTCCGGATCGACGTTGGCGCCCGATTGGGAAACGTCCGTTACCGGCATGCCGCCGGGTGAGGTGCCGGTGACTGTCGCGGTGTTATCGAACGGTCCCAGATTGGCACCCGCAGGGGTTACCGTTGCGGTGATGTCTACGGTACCGGTGGCGCCCGGCGCCAGCATGTCGACCGCTGTGAGCAAGTTGACATCCGCGTCACCGTCGTAGGCCGGGTTAACGGTGAAGTCAGTGCTTGCCGTGCCGTCCACGACAAACGTTGCGCCGGCAAACGTGGTGGCCAGGCTATCCGTTACCTGCAGCGACTCGACCGGCACATCGCCGACGTTGTCGACGGTGAGCGTGTAAGTCAGCGTAAACGTGCCGTCACCGTTGTTGACCGGCACCCCACTGACGCTCTTGGCCAAACCAATTTGCGGCATTTCGACGAACGACACCGGCGTCGGCGACGTGTCGTCTGTGGGATCTCCGTTGCCGTCAAAGTCCGGTACGGTGCCGTCGACCGAATCATCACTCGCGGGCGTGCCGCCCGGGCTGGTTCCTATCGCGTTCGCGGTGTTGTCGTAGGGGCCAAGATCCGCGCCCGGCACGACCGTCACGGTGACGTCGATGGTGCCGCTGGCGCCAATGGCCAGCGTATCCAGGCCGGACAACAGATCGGTATTCGCATCGCCGTCGTAACCGCCGTTGGCGGCGAAGTCGGCGCTGGTAACGGCGACATCGCTAAACGACGTCGCGCCAGCGAACGTGGTGGCAAGCGAATCGGTAACCTGAACGTTGCGCAGCTCGACGTCGCCGAGGTTCTCCACGGTCAACGTGTACGTCAGCGTAAAGCTGCCGTCGTTGTTCGCGGCGGGAGCGGCAGATACCGTTTTCGCCACACCAATCTGCGGTGCCTCAGCCAGTGTTAGTGGTGTCGGCGTGCTGTTGTTGCCCGGATTGTCATCGGCGTCAGGATCCACATCGCTGCCGTCGGTCGAGTCGTCGGTCACGGGTGTGCCGGCGTCCGACGCGGCAATGGCCGTCGCGGTGTTGTTGAATGGTCCGAGGTTACCGGCCGGCGTCAACGTGACCTCAATGGTGACCGGCTCCTGCTGCCCAACCAGCAAGCTGTTGGTGCCGGCGAGCAGATTGGTATCACCGTCGCCATCAAACAACGGGTTCACGTTCAATCCCGTCGACGAAATTCCGTTTACCGTAAACGCTACGGCGCCGAAGGTCGTGGTCAGATCGTCCGTTATCTGCACGTTGCGCAAGGGTACATCGCCGGTGTTCTCGACCAGCATGGTGTAGGTCACGGTCGTCGTGCCGTCAGGGTTATTGACCGGTGTGCCGTTAACCACTTTGGCCAGACCAACCTGCGGCATTTCGACGAAGGTCACCGGCGTGGGGGCCGAGTCGTTACCCGGACCGCCGACCGCATCGGGATCGACGTCAGTGCCGTCCGTCGATACGTCCATCACCTGTGTTCCACCAGGCGACTGGCCGCGGGCGTTGGCGGTGTTGTTGTAAGGCCCAAGCGTCGCGCCTGGCGTCACCTGCACGGTCACGCGGATGGTGCCGGTGGCGCCCGCCGCCAACGTGTCAGTACCCAACAGCAGATCCTGCACGCTGTCGCCATTGAAGGCATTGTTGGTCGCGAACTCGGCGCTGGTCCGACTCACCACGGTGAAACTGTCGGCCGCGCCAAACGTAGCGCTCAAATCATCGGTGACTTGCACGCTGTCGAGATCCACGTCGCCGGTGTTCTCCACCAGAATGTCGTAAACCACGGTGTAGATGCCGGCGTTATTGGTGGGGACACCGACCACGGCTTTGGCCACACCGATCTCCGGTGATTCAACAAACGTCACAGGTGTCGGCGTCGAGTTGTTGCCCGGGCCGCCCGTGCCGTCCGGATCCACATCACTGCCGTCGGTGGTCACGTCAGAAACCGGTGTGTTGGCAGGCGATGTGCCCTGCGCGGTGGCGACGTTTTCGTAGGGCCCGAGATCGGC
>JBGCFP010000170.1:0-26129 GCA_045107005.1 Gammaproteobacteria bacterium | reverse complement strand
CATGAGCTTGTTGTTCTCGATGGACGGGGCACAAACGCTGTTTATTGATCCTCGCACGGCCATTATCGGCGCCGCAGCAGGTTATCTGGGGCTGTGGAGTGTCTATCAGGTTTACAAGCTGCTCACCGGCAAGATCGGCATGGGTCACGGAGACTTTAAGTTGCTCGCCGTGTTGGGCGCATGGCTCGGTTGGGAAAAGCTGCCGCTCATTATTCTTCTGTCGGCCGTCGTTGGCGCCGTCGTTGGCATTACGCTTATCGCCACGCGTAAACAGGGTCGCGAAGTGCCAATCCCGTTTGGCCCGTACATCGCTGCGGCAGGCTGGATTGCGATGCTTTGGGGCGATCAAATTATTCGCAGCTATTTGCGTTTCTCCGGTGTTGGCTAACATCGTTGTTTGCACGCGCACTGGCGCTGCACAACAATCCACGTTATGACTTTTCGTATCGCACTAACCGGCGGCATTGCCAGCGGCAAGTCGACCGTTGCGAGCCGTTTTGCGCAGCTTGGCGTTGTTGTCATCGACACTGACATTCTGGCGCGCGAGGCGGTAGCCCCCGGCAGTCCCGGGCTGGCCGCGATCACCGATGTTTTTGGACCTGACGTTCTCACCGAGGACGGGCATCTGGATCGCGCGGCCATGCGCCAGTCGATTTTCTCCGATAATGATAAGAAACAAGCACTTGAGGAAATTTTGCACCCGCGAATCCGCGCACTTTTGGCGTCTCGAAGTCGCACAGCGGGCGGCCCTTATCAGATCTTCGAGATCCCGCTGTTTGTCGAAACCGGAAGCCAGACGCAGGTTGATCGCGTCCTTGTGGTCGACTGCGATACCGATGAGCAAATACGCCGTGTGATGGCGCGCGATGACGTCGACAAGGAGCACGCGCACGCCATTGTGTCGCGCCAGGCAACACGCGAACAACGTTTGGCAGTAGCCGATGACGTCATTAAAAACGACGGTGACTTGCACGCCTTAAGTGACGCGGTGTACAAGCTTCATCAACGCTATCTCGCTATGGCCGCGACGCAACACATTGTGTCGCGTTAGTTGTCGCTAAATTTTTGCCGTATACTCTTTCGCGAGTTAACTAAATAAGCCAAGGCGATGCGCCCCGCCGCTGAACTCCCTGACACTTCCACCGCTGAAAAGCTGGTGACTTACGAGCAACCGCTCAACGAACGGATGCGCACGTTTCTGCGTTTGAATTTTCTGTTTGATCAAGCGGAATTTCACGCCAGTGGCGAATCGACGTGGGAGTCACGCGCCGCCATTTCGTCGCTGCTGGATGTCCTCGCCATTTTGAGCCGGGGCGATGTTCGTCAGGAAGTCATCAAGGAACTCGAGCGCTACAGTTCGGAGTTGCTCCAGTTTCGCGCTCAGCCCGGCGTTGATCGTCAGCGCCTCGACGACGTTTTGGACGAAATAACCAGCATTCTCAAGGGCTTGGAGGTGGCAGGCAGCACGATCATGCAGCGCCTCAAAGAGTCCGATTTTCTCAATGCTGTGCGCCATCGCAGTGCGATTCCAGGCGGCACCTGCGAGTTTGACCTGCCCGATTACCGGCACTGGCTCGGTCTGGCTTACGAACAGCGACTCGCAGATTTCAACTCGTGGATTGAGCGGGTTCGACCGCTTCGCCTCGGTGTGCAAAAAGTGTTGTGGCTGTTGCGCGAGAGCGCGCAGTCGCAGGCACAGACGGCGCGCGCCGGGATGTTTCAGCACGTGCTCGAGCGGGGCATGTCGGTGCAGCTATTGCGCGTCAGTGTTCGCAACGACGCCGATGTGTTTCCGGAGATCAGCGGCAGTCAGCATCGGTTCACCGTACGCTTTCACACCTGGCAGGACGTGGGATCGCGCCCGGCGCAAAGCACGGATGACATCAACTTTTTTCTTGCCTGCTGCTAACCCGTGACCACGGTTCGCTGCCCAAACTGTCGCACAGACGTGGTCTGGTCAACGGACAATGCTTTTCGACCATTCTGTTCGAAACGCTGCCGACTGATTGATCTTGGCGAGTGGTTCAACGAAACCCACCGGATTCCCACCGATGAGCCGGCATCGGGCAACGACGAATTCAATCAGGACTGATTCGACGCATCACGCCCTGGCCGCCGGCTTGGCGCGCCAATCCGACATCACCGTGTTTGATATTGGCGTAAAGCGGTACGCTTGCGCCGCGTGCCACGTCGGCAAATTCCGTCCAGCTGTCCACGTCATGCTGGCGCAATGGTCCTGGATCAAAAACACCGAAATCTGCGCCAACATCGTCGAAAATAGCCAGTTCGGCCGCGTTTCGCACCGAAACACCAAGCAGCATGTTCTTCGTCACGGGTCGCTCACGGGCCCCCGAGAGCGTTGAAATCGGACACTGCACACCGGCCGCATTGAGGTCATCCACCCAAGTCGCCACCTGCGGGCCGCCTGCAAGTAACAAACGGATCTGGTGGCTGGCACACCACTGCGCGACAGATCGCACCCCACCGGCGTCCGCGTCCGACGTCATGTTCAGACTGATCATGGGTTGGTGAGGGGTTTTCAGTCGGGCGCGGGAAAGAACGGACTCGAGCTGACGGATGGACGTTGCGACCCCGCCAGTGGTGTCCAACGACCAATACGTATGCGGCAAATTGATCGCCATGGTCAGCGGTTGATCGGCTGGCAGCAGCGGCTCGTCAAACAGCTGCGCTCGATCAACCCACCGAATGGGTTGGCCTTCCGCGCCACTGACCTGACCGTCGTGGGCATCAATGGAATGGGTATCGAGGGTGATGACTCGATCAGGATAACGGTGTGTAATCGTAATGAGCGGCGTCGTGCGCTGAACGCCCAAGCCTAACTCTTCTTTGAGTTCGCGCGCCAGGGCGTCGCCGACCGATTCACCGGTCTCCACTTTGCCGCCGGGATACTCCCACAGACCTGCGAACGGGCCGTCACTGCGCTGCTGAATCAGAATGCGATTGTCGTCGTCAGCGATGATTCCGACGACGACGTGCAGTTGTCTCAGCTGATCTTCCCGTGGCACTGCTTGTATTTCTTGCCTGACCCGCAAGGACACGGCTCATTGCGACCCACTTTGGGCTGATTGCGCTGAAACGGCGCGGCCGGTTGCCCCGGCTGGCCGCCCGGTCCCGCTACAGGCCGAACCGGTCGCTGCGGCTGCGGTGCGGCCGCGGCCGCCGCGGGAGGCGCTGCCGCCGCTTGGGCTTCGTCATGCTTGAAACGCAGTTTGGTTGGTGCCGGCGCCTCGGGCTGCATCGCGTCGACGTCCTCGCGCTCGCGAATCTGGACCCGCGACAGAATCGTCACGGTCTCACGCTTGAATCGATCCAGCATGTCGCTGAACATCTGGAACGCTTCGCGCTTGTATTCTTGCTTGGGGTTTTTCTGCGCATAGCCACGCAGATGAATACCCTGGCGCAGAAAATCGAGCGCCGCAAGATGCTCTTTCCAGTGGCTGTCGAGTTGCTGCAGCATCACCGCTTTTTCCAGGTGACGCATCACGCCGTCGCCGTGCAGCTCAACTTTTTCGTTGTACGAGCCTTCGAGTGCTTCGAGAATACGCTGCGCCACGCCTTCGCCCTTGAGCGACGAATCCGATTCCAACCACTGCTTGATCTCGCACTGCAGTCCGAATTCGCTCTCGACGATTTGCTCGAGATCGCCGACGCTCCACTGCTCTTCCATGCTGCCGTCGGGAATGTGCTCTTGCACGATGTCGTGGATGACTTCCTCGCGGATACCCACGATCGAATCAGACATGTCGTCGGTGTGCATGAGTTCCGAGCGCTGCAGATAAATGACCTTGCGCTGATCGTTGGCGACGTCGTCGTACTCGAGAAGATTTTTGCGTGCGTCAAAGTGATGCGTTTCCACTTTGCGTTGTGCACGCTCGATTTGCTTGCCCAGCATGTTGCTCTCGATCGCTTCGCCTTCGCGCATGCCGACACGCCCCAACATGCGTTTGATGTTTTCCGGATCGCCAAAAATACGCATCAGGTTGTCTTCCATCGACAGGAAGAAACGGCTCGAACCAGGGTCACCCTGACGGCCCGAGCGACCGCGAAGCTGGTTATCAATGCGGCGCGATTCGTGTCGTTCGGTACCAATGATGTGCAAGCCGCCGGCTTCCTTGACCGCATCATGACGCTCTTTCCACTGCTGCTTGGCAGCGGCGCGCGCCGCGTCGTCGTCTTCTGGAATTGTCGCCAGTTCCGCCTCAAGGTTGCCGCCCAGAACAATATCGGTGCCACGACCGGCCATGTTGGTCGCAATCGTTATGCTGCCCGGTCGCCCTGCTTGCGCCACAATTTCGGCTTCGCGTTCGTGCTGTTTTGCATTGAGCACTTCGTGCTTGATGCTTTTGCTCTTCATCATTTTCGCGAGGTCTTCCGACGTCTCAATGGACGTCGTACCAACCAGCGCGGGCTGCCCTTCTTCCACGCAGCGCTGAATGTCTTCGATGATCGCTTCGAATTTGTCGTTGCGCGTGAGATAAACCAGATCGGTCTGATCATCGCGAATCATCGGCTTGTGCGTTGGAATCACCAGCACTTCAAGCCCGTAAATTTGCTGGAATTCGTAGGCTTCGGTATCGGCCGTACCCGTCATGCCACCGAGCTTTTCGTACATGCGGAAATAGTTCTGGAACGTAATCGATGCGAAAGTCTGACTCTCCTGCTTCACGTTCACTTTTTCTTTGGCTTCGATGGCTTGGTGCAAGCCGTCGGACCAGCGTCTGCCCGGCATGGTACGCCCGGTGAATTCGTCAACGATGACAATCTCACCTTCCTGCACGATGTAATCGACGTCGCGCTTGAACAAGGCGTGCGCGCGCAGGCCAGCGTTCAGATAGTGCATCAAGCCAATATTGGCCGCGTCAAAGAGACTGTCACCGGCTTTGATCAAACCCGCTGCGGACATGGCCGCTTCGGCATTTTCCTGACCCTCTTCGGTCAGATGCACCTGCTTGGACTTTTCGTCGACCGAATAATCGCCCGGGCCATCTTCTTCGGTTTGAACCGTGAGCTTGGGCACCAGCAGATTAATTTTCGCGTACATCTCCGGGCTTTCGTCCGAAGGACCGGAAATGATCAGCGGCGTGCGGGCTTCATCGATAAGGATCGAATCGACTTCGTCGACAATCGCAAACGCCAGTTCGCGCTGCACTTTGTCTTCCAGTCGAAACGCCAGATTGTCACGCAGGTAATCAAAACCGAACTCATTGTTGGTCCCGTAGGTGACATCGCTGTTGTAAGCGGCCTGTTTTTCGCTTCGATCCTGGTCGCTTTGAATAATGCCGACTGACAGACCGAGAAATTCGTACACCGGACGCATCCAGTTGGCATCCCGTGCCGCCAGGTATTCGTTAACCGTCACGACGTGTACGCCGCGCTCGAGCAACGCGTTGACATAGACCGGCAGCGTAGCAACCAAGGTCTTGCCTTCGCCGGTGCGCATCTCAGCGATCTGGTTGTCGTGCAGCGTCAGCCCACCAATCAGCTGAACATCATAGTGGCGCATTCCCAGCGTGCGCCAGGCCGCCTCGCGCACCGCCGCGAACGCCTCGTGAATCATGCTGTCCAGCGATTCACCGTCTTTAAGACGCGCGCGAAACTCGGCGGTCTTGCCGCCCAGCGCTTCGTCACTCAAGCTTTTGTACTCTTCCTCAAGAGCGTTCGCTTTCTTGACGACTTTGCCCGAGGTCTTCAGCAGTCGTTTGTTTCGACTACCAAACAGTTTCGACAGAATATTTGCCACGAATCGATGTCCTGTTAAGCGATGAGGGTGTTATTTTTCTTTCGACCGATACGCATCAACATGGTGCCGATAACGCAAAAATAAACCCTGATCCCTGATCAAATGGGCGCACAGTATAGCGCCCGCACACAATAAAAAGGGCCGCGTGGTTGAAGACGCGACCCAGAGAATGCCTGGCGTGCGGTCCGCGAACGATCGCGGCCGAACAAACTATAGATTTTTCAAAAACTTAAAGAGGCTAATCCACTTGCGCTTTGATGTAATCCAGCGGATCCACGGTGTGGCCGTTGCGGATCACTTCAAAGTGCAGGTTTGGCCCGGTCGCCCGGCCCGTGGAACCCATCAACGCGATCGCCTGGCCTTTCTCGACTTTGTCGCCGACGGCGACCAGATTCGCCTTGTTGTGCGCATAGCGCGTGACATAACCGTTGCCATGGTTGACCTCAACCATGTTGCCATAGCCGTAACGGTCTGCCGACCAACTAATGACGCCCGCGCCCACGGCCACAACCGGCGCGCCGTCGCGGCCGGCGAAGTCCACGCCTTCGTGGCGCGCGCGCTTGCCGGTAAATGGATCCCGGCGCGTGCCGTAAAACGAGCTGATCCACCCAGCCTTCACGGGGCGACCAGCCGGATAGACTTTTTTGTCGAGGTTGCGGTTCAGGAGCAGGCTTTCCAGAACACCAAGCTGTTGCTCGCGATTGCCGAGCTGCACGTGAA
This sequence comes from Gammaproteobacteria bacterium, assembly GCA_045107005.1. Taxonomy (GTDB): domain Bacteria; phylum Pseudomonadota; class Gammaproteobacteria; order Steroidobacterales; family JBCCMA01; genus JBCCMA01. Next base: position 19,648 of record JBGCFP010000170.1, on the reverse strand, counting down.
GATCGTCCAGCCCAGCGAGGAAGTCTTCGCTCTCGACCGGCACCCGCTCCACGTTGAGTTCCGGGCCACCCCGCGGTGGCGAGGTGTCAAAATCAAATTCGCCATCGGACAAATCGGCCATTTGGGTCAGGCGGTTGCCCAGAGCATCGAGGCGGATGACGTGGGCTTGCATGCGGCCAACGCGCACCGCAAGCGCTTCGAGGTTTTCCTGGGCCTTCAGTCGAGTATTGTCGATTTCCCGGCGCTGGCTGTCGATCGTTGCCTGAAGTTCAATAATGCGCTGATCGGGATCCACCTGGTGCTGATTCGCGGCCAGCAGGTAACCACTTCCAAAAAGCACCGCAACCAGCCCAACCACACCGGCCACTGCGGCGCCAAGGGTTGATGGTTGTTTTAAGTCAAACTGCTGCGACGAACCGCGGTGCTTTGTGAAGACAATGATGTTCATATAATCTGCTTTTCGTCACATATGTGAGTGCGAGAGTCGCCATGCCTACCAAAAAACCCGTCGCGCTGGGCGCGTTGCTGAGTCAAGGCACGTCGAAAATCGCCAATATTTCTCGTCTCTGCGCAGAGCGCGAGCAACTGGCTCAAACGCTGCGCAGCGCTTTTCCAAACGAAATCAAACCCCACCTCGTCAGTGCCGAGGTCAAAAATGACCGTCTGGTTCTGGTTGCGGACAATGCCGTTTGGGCAGCGCGAATGCGATTCTACACACGCGACGCGCTGAAAGTCATGGCCGCAATTCACAGTTCCGTCCTGGAGCGTGTGGATATCCGGGTTCGCCCCCCTCAGATTTAGCGACCGGCGCTGACCTGACACGACCCGTTTTTGCTTGTTTTTGCTCAGCTCACCGCGGCTGAGCCAATGTAGGATATCGGCGAAGTGGCCACGTCGTCAAAGGTGACCTCTTCCCACGCCGTCTGATCGGCGATCAGCGCTCGCAGCAGTTGGTTGTTGAGCGCATGCCCCGATTTGAAGCCGCGGAAGGCCCCAATCGGGCTGTGTCCGAGCAAATACAGGTCGCCAATGGCATCGAGCATCTTATGTTTGACGAATTCGTCTTCATAGCGCAGGCCGTCTTCGTTGAGCACCCGAAACTCGTCCAGCACGATGGCATTGTCCATCGAGCCGCCCAGCGTCAGATTTTTCTGCCTCAGAGCCTCGATATCGCGCATGAAGCCAAACGTGCGCGCACGACTGATTTCCTTGAGGAAGGTGGTCGTCGAGAAATCGATGCTGCCAGTCTGGTGGTGGCGTTTAAAGATGGGATGGTCGAATTCGATTGAGAAATCGACCCGAAAACCATCGTGTGGCGTGAATTCCGCCCACTTGCCATCGTCTTCCACCCGCACCTTTTTCTTGATCCTGACAAAACGCTTTGCCGCGTTTTGCTGCTCAACGCCGGCCGACTGGAGCAGGAACACAAAAGGCCCTGCGCTGCCGTCCATGATCGGCACTTCCGGCGCGCTGACATCGACGTACGCGTTATCGATACCGAGCCCCGCGAATGCCGACAGCAGATGCTCGACCGTCGACACGCGGACGTCGTCGTGCACCAGGGTGGTGCCCAACTGCGTGTCGCCAACGTTGGTGGCGATTGCCGGTATATCAACAGGTTCGTCAAGATCCACGCGGCGAAAGACAATGCCGGTGTCGACCACGGCGGGTCGCAAGGTCATGAACACTTTCTTGCCGGTGTGCAAACCCACGCCGGTGGCACGAATCGTGTTCTTTAACGTTCGTTGCTTGAGCATATGTGATCTCTTGTTTGGGCGGCCCAATGCCGCACCGGACGCTGTCTGTTAGCCACCGCGGTGCACCGCTCGAAACCTCGAGTGTGTCGCCGATTGGCCGGGGTTGTCGTTCCCTGACACAGCGTCTGCGTATCTATTGGTCGGGCGGCAACTCTAATTGGTTCCCTGCCCCGTCGCGCGAGACCTTAGCACAATCGCCAAACCTCACGCAAAACACTGATTTCCAATAATCTTTTGCCGAAAAACAACCATTGTTGCAAGGTTACGACAAAATCGGTTTGTCAACGCTGGCAGCGACGACGCTTTACGCGCGACCGGGTCGGTTGACGGCCAGGTCGCGCGTGTCTTCGCGCGTTCGCAGCGGTGGTTAGTCGGCCTGTTTACGCAAAAAAGCCGGCACGTCCGCCATTTCCTCTTCTGTCGGCATGGACACCAGCGCATCACCGACCGCTTGCTGATGACGCTGGTAGGTTGGGCGCTCCAGATCGCGGTAGTTCGGCTCACCGGAGTAGTCACGCTCAACCGCGCGCCGAGCGGCTGGTGGCAAGGTGGATTCAACGACTGGCGTGCTGGGTGGCACCACGCTCAAGCGCGAACCGCCAAGCCCGGTCGCCACGACGGTAACGCGAATCTCGTCTTCCATATCTTCGTCGATGACGGTGCCAAGGACCACGGTTGCTTCTTCGGACGCAAACGCCTTGACGGTGTTGCCGACTTCGTCAAATTCACCGATGCCCAGATTGGAGCTGGCGGTCACGTTGACCAGAATACCGTTGGCGCCGGACAGGTTGATGTCTTCCAGTAGCGGGCTGGAAACCGCTTTCTCAGCCGCTTCGCGCGCACGATCCGGACCGGTGGATGCGCCAGAGCCCATCATCGCCATGCCCATTTCTGCCATCACGGTTCGGACGTCGGCAAAGTCAACGTTGATCAGACCCGGACGCGTGATCAGCTCAGCGATACCTTGCACGGCGCCTTGCAGCACGTCATTGGCAGCTTTGAAGGCTTCGAGCAGCGACGTGTCGGGACCGAGGACCGTCAGCAACTTCTGATTCGGAATGGTGATAATCGAATCGCAGTATTTGGCCAACTCCGCAATGCCTTCTTCGGCAATTTTCGTTCGCTTGTTGCCTTCCATACCAAACGGCTTAGTGACGACAGCGACCGTCAGGATGCCAAGCTCTTTGGCGACCTGCGCGACCACAGGCGCTGCGCCGGTGCCAGTCCCGCCGCCCATGCCCGCGGTAATGAACAGCATATCGCTGCCTTCAATCACTTCCAGGATACGATCCCGATCTTCCATCGCTGCCTGGCGACCGACATCCGGATTGGCACCTGCGCCGAGACCGCGCGTAATGTTGCAACCAATTTGCAGACCGGTTTTCACCTTGGCGTTTTTCAACGCCTGTGCATCGGTATTCGCGCAGACAAAGTCAACGCCGTCGATTCCCGACTTGACCATGTGCGCCACGGCGTTGCCGCCACCACCACCGACACCGATTACGCGGATCACGGCGTTCTGGCTGTACGAGTCCATGAGTTCAAACATCGTTTTCTCTCCTTCGATAAAGCAAAAATACAAAAACTAAAATTCGCAAACTAAATAGCTGGCCAAGGGCGCTAGAAATTCCCCTTGAACCAGGACTTCATTTTTTCCCACACGTCACGCGCACCGCTGAACGTTGCGTCGCCGCCTTTGACCTCGTGGTTTTCTCTGCCGTAAAGCAACAGGCCTACGCCGGTTGCATGAATGGGGTTGCGCACGACGTCGGCGAGGCCTTCGACGTGCTGCGGAACGCCGAGACGCACCGGCATGTGAAACACTTCTTCGGCAAGCTCTACGGCGCCTTCCATTTTTGACGTTCCGCCCGTGATGACCACGCCCGCAGCGATCATTTCCTCGAAGCCACTGCGCCGCAGCTCTTCGCGAATCAGACTGAATAATTCTTCGTACCGCGGCTCGACAATTTCAGCCAGCGTCTGCCGCGCCAGCCGGCGTGGCGGTCGATCACCGACGCTCGGCACCTCGATGGTCTCGTCCGCGTTCGCTAACTGCGACAGCGCGCACGCGTACTTCATTTTTATTTCTTCGGCGTACTGCTTCGGCGTGCGCATCGACACGGCAATATCGTTGGTCACCTGATCGCCAGCAATCGGAATCACCGCCGTGTGCTGAATCGCACCGCCCGCAAACACCGCGATGTCGGTGGTGCCGCCGCCGATGTCGACCAGACACACGCCCAGTTCTTTTTCGTCGTCAGTGAGCACGGCAAAACTCGACGCCAGCTGCTCTAGCACAACGTCGTCGACCGACAGTCCGCAACGCTGCACGCACTTGATAATGTTCTGCGCCGCGCTCTCCGCGCCGGTCACCATGTGCACGCGTGCCTCCAGACGCACGCCGGACATGCCGATGGGCTCCTTGATGCCTTCCTGATGATCGATAATGAATTCCTGCGGGAGCACGTGCAGCGTTTTTTGATCCGCCGGGATCGCCACCGCCTTCGCCGCATCGATCACGCGATCCACGTCGCCCGCGGTCACTTCCTTATCGCGAATGGCCACGATGCCGTGCGAGTTCAAACTGCGCACGTGCGAGCCGGCGATGCCGGCGTACACCGAATGGATTTCGCAGCCGGCCATCAGCTCGGCCTCTTCGACCGCGCGCTGGATCGACTGGACCGTCGATTCGATGTTCACGACAACACCTTTCTTGAGGCCGCGTGACGGGTGCGTTCCGATGCCGATGACCTGCAGATCGCCCAGCTCGGAGATCTCACCGACGATCGCCACGACTTTCGACGTGCCGATGTCGAGACCGACTATCAGATTTTTTTCGCGTGGTTTAGGCATGAAAAACCGTGCTCACTCGTTGGGTATTAAACATCCGGATCACCGTCGTCCTTCGGTTCCTGCGCGGCTTCGCGCGTTGCCTCGTTCCAGCCAATGGCAAAACCGTTGGTGTAGCGAAGATCGATGTAGTCGACGACTTCAGTGCGCCCGGCAATCATGGGCGTCACGACGTTCAGAAATCGATCAATGCGCTGATCAACCGTGTGCCGACCAAAGCGCACCTCGATGCCGCGCGCCATCAACAGATGCCAGCTGCCACGCTTATCCAGCGTGACCGACTCAAGCTGCAGCCCCGCCTCCAGCAGCGGACCGCGCAACGTCAGATAGCGCTGAGCCACTTGCCACTGCGAGCCTTCCGGGCCGTTGAGCACGGGCAGCTCCGCAGGCTGATGACGCGCGTTTTCGACAAACAGTTCACCGCGTGTGTTGAGCAATCCAGTCGCACCCCAACGCGCGGCGGCGACCTGCTCGGTCACGTCGACCAGCAACGTGGTGGGCCAGCGTCGTCGAATGCGCACCGAGTCAATCCACGGCAACGTTTCCAGCGACTCACGCACACCCGACAGATCGCCGGACAATATTCCGCCAGACAATGTCGTACGCACGTGATCCTCGATTTGCATCGGCGTGACGCGCTGAAACGGCGCAGTCACGGCAATGCGCGTCACCGGTCGATCGAAGACGTGCCAGCTCACTACGCAGATTCCGACCACGCCACCAAGCAACACCAAATTACGCAGTGGACGCACAAACACCCGCCAGTCCGGCATGACCACGCGCGCACGTTTGCGCTGCGTTTTTTTCCTGCGCGCGGTTTTCGGCACCGGCTTCACGCGGTTGGTCTTCTTGCGGTTGAGCAGAGGCGCCATGACGTCAGTGCTCCCCTTCCACAAAGCTGGTCTCGAGAATGCGCCAGACCAGCTCTTCAAAATCACAGCCCATCTGGGCCGCCGACATCGGCACGAGCGATGTGTTGGTCATGCCGGGTAGCGTGTTGACCTCAAGAAACAACGGCTCATCACTGTCGCTCATCATGAAATCCACTCGACCCCAGCCGCGCGCGCCGACGGCGTTAAACGCAGCCAGAACAGCCAGCGCGTACTCCGACTCCAGAGAATCAGACAGGCCACTCGGGCAGTGATACTGCGTATCGCTGGCGGCGTACTTGGCCTCGTAGTCGTAAAACGTGCGCGGGGTTTCAATCCGAATCATCGGCAATACAACATTCCCAAGCACGGTGGCCGTGTACTCGGGGCCGCTAACCCAACTTTCGAGCAAGACTGTGCGATCAAACTCTCGCGCCTTGCCGACCGCCGCTTCGAGAACGCCTGCATCATCGACGCGCGTCATGCCAATGCTCGACCCCTCGTGAGCGGGCTTCACCGCCATGGGCAAGCCAACGTGCTCGACAACCGGACCGATGGGATCGTCGGCTTTGAGTACGGCATAAGGTGGTGTCTTGAGACCTGCTGCCAAAAACGCCTGCTTGGTGCGCACTTTGTCCATACCGATGGCGGAGCCCAGGACACCGCTACCGGTGTAGGGAATCGACAGATACTCCAGGGCACCCTGCACCGTTCCGTCTTCGCCACCGCGGCCGTGCAGTGCAATCCACGCGCGATCAAAACCACCGTCCAACAGTGCCGACTGAAAGCCGTCTTTGGGATCCACCGGATGGGCATCGACACCGCGGGCGCGCAATCCCTCGAGCACCGCAGCACCCGAGCGCAACGAGATTTCCCGTTCCGCCGACCAGCCACCGAGAAGCACGGCAACTTTGCCAAACGCTGTCGCGTCTCGAATTCGAAGAGGCGGCAATGTCTTGTTGGTCATTGAAACTCCCCCACGATTTTCACCTCCGGGATCAACTCAACGTTAAATCGTTGCGCCACCACCGTGCGCACCAGTGTCATCAGCGCTTCGATATCAGCGGCGCTGGCGTCCCCGGTGTTAATAATAAAATTGGCGTGCATGTCGGAAACCTGAGCACCGCCAACGTGCAGCCCTTTCAGCCCCGCTTGTTCGATCAGTCGCGCGGCGTAGTCACCGGGCGGATTGCGAAACACCGAGCCACAGCTTGGCAAGCCAATGGGTTGCGTTGCTTTACGTCGCGCCAGCAGCGCGCGAATCGCATCGGTGCCGTCGTCGTCCAGCGCATCAAATTCGAACGTTGCCGATATGAACCACTCCGGCGCCGGCGTTTTGACCTGGCGATAACTCACGCCGAAGTCGTTGGCCGGACGCGTGCGCAGGACGCCGTCGCGATCGATGGTTTCGACCTCACGCACGAAGCGCCAGGTCTCTCCGTCAAAGGCACCGGCGTTCATCGCCAGAGCGCCGCCCACCGTGCCAGGAATGCCGGCGAAGAATTCGGCCGGCCCGACACCGTAAGTGGCGCAACGTTTGGCAAGCTTGGCGCACGGCACGCCCGCTTCGGCGAACACGACGTTTGGTGCCGGTTGTTCGAGCGCCGCCAGGGCACGATGCGTGGCGATGACTGCGCCACGGAAACCGCCGTCTCTGACCAACAAATTGCTGCCAAGACCCAGCCAAAGCAGTGGCATGTCGTTGTCCAGCCTCTGCAAAAAATCCGCGAGATCGGCACGATCAGCCGGTTTGAAGTACACATCGGCAGGCCCACCGACACGCCACGACGTGTGCCCTTTGAGCAGTTCGTTGTGGCGTTCGTCACCGCGCAATGGAGTGGTATCGTGAGCCGTCATCATGATCCCACCTGAGCAACGCTCTCGGCGCCGAGCTGACCGGGCAAGGCGGCAGCGATACTGCCCACGCTGCCGGCACCGAGCGTCAGTAGCAGGTCGCCGTCGCGCAGCAGTCCGCCCAAAATAGTCGCCGCATTGCCGATGTCGGCAAGGAATACGGGCTCGACCTGACCCCGTGTGCGAATCGCTCGTGCCAGAGCACGTCCGTCGGCAGCGGCGATTGGCACTTCGCCGGCGGCGTAGACTTCGGTCAACAACAGAACATCGCAGTCCGACAGCACGCGTGCAAAGTCGTCGATTAAATCGCGCGTGCGGGTATAACGATGCGGTTGAAACAGGACCACCAGACGACGCTCCGGCCAGCCGTCTCGGGCAGCGGCAAGCGTCGCCGCCAGTTCGGTAGGGTGGTGACCGTAATCGTCGACCATCAACACTTTTCCGGCCGGCACGTCGATGTCGCCGTGAATCTCGAAGCGACGACCGATACCGGCAAACTCACGCAGCGCTTTTTGTACGGCGTCGTCGGGAATCTCCAGCTCGCGGGCCACAGCCACGGCGGCCAGCGCGTTAAGCATGTTGTGCTTGCCCGGCAAATTCAGTGACACCGGCAGCGGCTGCGCGCCCACGCGCTCGACCACAAATTCGGACACCGCGCCGCTACGATTCAGGTCACGGGCGCGAACATCGGCGTCGGCGCCGGTACCGTAAGTCACGATCGAGCGTGTGAGCGACGGGATAATCTCGCGCACGATGGGGTCGTCGATGCACAGCACGACCAATCCGTAGAACGGCAGGTTGTGCGTGAACTCAATAAACGCCTGCTTCAGACGTTCAAAGTCGCCGTCGTAGGTGGCCAAATGGTCGGCGTCAATATTCGTGATGATTGCGATCATCGGCTGCAGATGAAAAAACGACGCATCGCTTTCGTCCGCTTCCGCCACCAGGTATTTACCGGTACCAAGGCGGGCGTTACTGCCGGCACTGTTGAGACGTCCGCCGATCACAAACGTTGGATCTTCACCGCCCTCTGCCAATACGCTGGCAATAAGACTGGTGGTCGTGGTTTTGCCGTGCGTGCCGGCGACCGCAATGGCGTGACGAAAACGCATCAACTCACCGAGCATCTCCGCGCGCGGCACTACCGGGATGCGCCATCGCAGCGCCGCTTCGATCTCCGGATTGTCATTATCGATGGCGCTCGACACCACTACGACGTCGGCATCCTGCACGTTGGCCTCGTCGTGTCCAATCATGATTCGCGCGCCCAGCGCCGAAAGATGACTCGTTACCGCGCCATCACGGATGTCCGAACCTTGCACGCCGTAGCCAAGATTGATCAGCACCTCGGCGATACCGCCCATGCCAACGCCGCCGATGCCGACGAAATGGATCCGATGAATGCGGCGCATGCGGTCGATCATGAGCGTGCCCCATTGGCCAAACCGACAAGCACGTCCGTCACGTCCTGCACGGCGGTGGGCTTGGCCAGCGCGCGCGCGCGACGCGCCATGTCCTGCAGTACTTCGGGACGCGCCAACGTATCACCGAGCAGCTCAGCAAGACGCGTTTCGTTGAGTTCGCGCTCCGCGACAATGAATGCTGCACCGGCTTCTTTGAGAAACGCCGCGTTACCCGTCTGATGATCATCCACCGCGTAAGGAAAGGGAACGAGGATCGACGCGACGCCCACCATGGCCAGCTCCGACACCGTCAGAGCGCCCGCCCGGCACAGCACCAGATCAGCCCAGCGATAGGCATCGGCCATATCATCGATGAACGTGTCGAGACGCACGTCAAGAGACGCGTTTTGATATGCCGCGCGGGCTGCATCAACCGTCTTGACGCCAGTCTGGTGCCAGACCTCGGGGCGCTGTGCCGGTGCCAGCGTCGCGAGAGCACCAGGCACCAGGCGATTGAGCGCCTGCGCGCCCTGGCTGCCGCCAAGCACCAGCAGGCGCGGCGGCGTATTGATATCGCGTATCGGTTCATCCGCGCATTGCGCAATGGCAGCGCGCACCGGGTTGCCAACGACGGTGGTGTCACGACCGGACTTGAAGCTGCCGGGAAACGCGCACAGCACGCGTTTCGAAAATCGTGAGAGCACGCGGTTGGTCAGACCTGCGACCGAATTCTGCTCGTGGATCACCAGCGGCCGACGTAACAGCCAAGCCGCAAGCCCGCCTGGGCCCGACGCAAATCCGCCCATACCAAGAACCACCGCCGGGCGCCGGCGCGCGACGATGCGCAGCGCCTGTACAACGGCACGCACCAAGCGTAACCCTGACATCAACTTGGCACTCACGCCTTTGCCGCGTACGCCACTGACGTCAATCCAGTCAATGACAATATCCGCGGCCGGCACCACGCGCGCTTCGAGGCCACGACGGGTACCAAGCCAGGTGACGTCAATCGCGCGCCGGCGCAGTTCGTTGGCAACTGCGAGCGCCGGAAACACATGTCCGCCAGTCCCACCGGCCATGATCAACACCGAGCCGCTCATTGCATCGGCCCTCGTGAGTCGACGCGCGTCGCCGATAGCGCTGCTTTTTCTACAGCGTGCGTCTCGTGATGCACTCGTAGCAAAAGAGCGACCGAAGCCAGAGTGGCGATTAGCGAACTGCCACCGTAACTGACCATAGGCAGAGTCAAACCTTTGGTCGGCAAGATGCCCATGTTGACGCCAATGTTGATAAACGACTGCAGCGCAAACCAGGTCACCAGCGTGTAGGCAAGGTAAGACTGAAACATCAGCTTGTGTCGCGCCGCGCGCCGCGCGATGGCAAAGCCGCGTGCGACTAGTGCAAAAAACAGCGCAACAACGATAACCGTGCCGATCAGGCCGAGCTCTTCCGCCATGACCGCGAAGACAAAATCGGTATGCGCTTCGGGCAGGTAATGGAGCTTTTGCACGCTCGCACCAAGACCGACTCCCGTCCACTCACCGCGTCCGATGGCGATCAGTGACTGCGTCAACTGAAAGCCCGAGTCATACGGATCGTCGAACGGCTCGAGGAACCCGAGGAAACGTTTTAGTCGATAAGGTGACGTCAAAATCAGTACGACCATGGCGCTGATCGCGACGATCACCAACAACGCATAGTCGCGCAAGCGCACGCCGCCAATGAACATGACCACCAAGGTGGTGCCGAGCAGCACGGTCGCCGCGCCAAAATCCGGCTCAACCAGCAACAGTGCGCAAGCCACAAACACGAACAGCATCGGCCGCGCAAACCCCATCAGCGACTGGCGCATCGCGTCGCCGTGGCGCACCAGATAGCTGCAGATATAGAAGAACATCAGCAGTCGCGCCACTTCGGATACCTGGAAGTTCATAGGCCCCAGATCAATCCAGCGCGTCGCGCCGTTCACCGTGTGACCAATACCGGGCAGCAACACGACGATCAGCAGCAACAGCGCGACGGTGAGCGACAGGAACCCGGAGACCGCCCAGAAGCGGGTTGGAATGAGCAGGAACACGCCGGCACCGAACAGCGCGAGCACCAGGAAGACACTCTGACGCTGCAGATAGTAAAGCGGCGAACCCATCGTGCGTTCGGCCACGGCGACGGATGCCGAGGTCATCATCGTGAGCCCCAGAAGCAGCAATATCGCAACCAGCAGCGCGAGCACCGGATCGATATGCAGCGTAAAACGCGGTGAACGAGCGGCCGCCATTACAAGGCCTCCAGCGCGCGCGCGAAACGTTCGCCGCGCTCGGCAAAACCGCTGTACATATCCAGACTGGAACACGCTGGTGACAGCAGTACCGTATCGCCCGGTCGAGCCAGCACCGCAGCGTGACGCACCGCCGCTTCGATATCCTCCACGCGATGCAAATCGCACACACCCGCAAGCGTTTCCTCAAGCTGAGCAGCGTCTTTGCCCAGCGTGACAATGGCGCGTGCGCGACCGGACAGAACGTTAATCAATGGACTTAGATCCGCACCTTTCGCATCGCCGCCAGCGATCAGCACCAGCGGCGCACCAACGCTGCGGATCGCCGCCATCGTCGCACCGACGTTGGTGCCCTTGGAATCGTCGACCCAGCGCACGCCATCACGCTGGCCGATCAACTGCACCCGGTGCGCCAGCCCGCTAAATTCGATCAAACCCCGACGTGCCGCGGGCCAGCTCACGCCCAGCGAGTCAGCCAACGCCAGCACCGCCAGCGCGTTGACCTGATCGTGTGGCAACGACAGCGCCAGTTCGCCAACCGGCAGTAAATCGCGCTGGCCATAAGCCAGATAGTTAATGCCCCGGTTCATACGCAGTCCGTAGTGCCCTTCCGCCGGTTCATCGGCGCCGAAGGTCACGACGTGCTCGAGCTCTGGCGGCACCAGACCCACAAAGTCACGATGCACAATGGCCGCTTTGGCGCGGGCGAAGATTCGGGCCTTGGCCGCTGCGTAATCGTCCATGCTGGCGTGATGATCAAGGTGATCCGGTGTGACATTGAGCAATGCACCGCACTGCAACGGTAATTCGTCGCTGCGCTCCAACTGAAAACTGGAGAGCTCAAGCGCGAACGCAGAGGGCGAAGGCGCATTAAGCAAGTCGAGCGCCGGTGTGCCAAGATTGCCGCCAACGCCAATACGACGACCGGCGAGCTGCAGGACCGACTCAAGCCAGCAAATCACGGTGCTCTTACCGTTCGAACCGGTGATGCCGGCAACCGGGGCGCGCGCCTGCGTAAAAAACAGATCGATATCGCTCAATACCGTGACATTGCGCGCAGCGGCTGCCACCAGAATCGGCTCGCTGAGGGGGATTCCCGGCGACGCGATCACCCGATCCGCTCGCGCCAGCAGCGCTCTGTCAAAACCACCCAGGTGCATTTCCAGCATTGGCAGTTCGCGACGCAGACGCGGCGCGAGCGACGGCGTTGGGCGGCTGTCATTAACAATGACATTGCGACCTTGTGCGTGCAAAAAACGCGCGCAGGCATAGCCGGTTTTACCCAGACCGATCACCAAATCCGTTTGCCCACCAAGCCGCGCTTCCGACGTTGGCGCTTCGATATTTTTGTGTCCCTTCATCGCTACCACCTCAACGCAGTTTCAACGTTGCCAGGCCCATCAACACCAGAATCACCGTGATGATCCAGAACCGCACGATCACTTTGGGCTCCGCCCATCCTTTCAATTCGTAGTGGTGATGCAGCGGCGCCATGCGAAAAATTCGTTTACCGGTCAACTTGAACGACGCGACCTGGAGCACCACCGAAATCGTTTCGATGACAAACACGCCACCCATGATCGCCAGGACGATTTCCTGGCGCACGGTGACCGCGACCAGACCCAGGGCAGCGCCCAGCGCCAGCGCGCCGATGTCGCCCATGAACACCTGCGCCGGGTAGGTGTTGAACCAGAGAAAGCCCAGACCGGCGCCGGACAGCGCCGCGCAGAACACCAGCATTTCCCCAACGCCGTTGATAAACGGAATATTCAGATAGCTCGAGTAGTTCACGTTGCCCGTCGCGTACGCGAAAATGCCCAGCGCACCGCCCACCAATACCGCCGGCATGATGGCCAACCCGTCAAGACCGTCCGTCAGGTTGACCGCGTTGCTCGAGCCGACAATCACGAACGTGACAAACACCACGTAGAACAAGCCCATGGGCAACATCAGATTCTTGAAAAACGGCAGCAACAAGGCGTGCTCAACGGCCGGATCCGCCGCCGTGTAATAAAGAAACAGAGCGGCGGCCAGCGCCGTTACGGTCTGCGAAACAATCTTGCCGCGCGCGCTCAATCCCTTGCTGTCCTTGAGCACCAGTTTTTTGTAGTCGTCGACAAAACCAATCAGGCCAAAGGCCAACGTCGTCAGCAAAACCACCCAGACGAAACGATTTTCCAGGTTGGCCCACAGTAACGTGCTCACACAGATCGCGACCAGTATCAGCGCACCGCCCATCGTCGGCGTCCCGGCTTTGACGAAGTGCGATTCGGGACCATCGTCGCGCACGGTCTGGCCGATCTGATAGGCGCTCAACCGGCGAATCATCACCGGGCCCACGATGAATGAAATCACCAGCGCGGTAAGCGCGCTGCAGATCGCACGCAAGGTGAGATAATTGAACACGTTAAACGCGGAGAAAAACTGCTCGAGATAGTTGGCAAGGTAAAGCAGCATGTCTCAGCCCTCCGCCAACTGGTCGACAGGTGCGTCGCGCATTGCCTGCACAACACGTTCCAGACGCATCGAACGAGACGCCTTGACCAGTACATTGATATCGCCGCGCGCGTCGGCCAGCAGCGCCGCAATCAGCGATTCAACGTGCTCAAACCAGCGCCCGCCGTCACCAAAGGCCGTGACGGCCGCGCGCGTCAAATCACCCACACCGTACAGTCGGCGCAAGCCGTGTTCGCGAGCGTACTTGCCCACTTGCGCATGCATCTCGCGCTCGTCGTCGCCAAGCTCGCCCATGTCGCCAAGCACTAACCAGCCCGATTCGTTCTGCTCGGACAAAAATTCGATGGCGGCGCGCACCGAGGCGGGGTTGGCGTTGTAACTGTCATCGATGACCCGCGCACCGCCAGGCGTCGTTAGTACCTGCAAACGGCCTGACGCCATGTCGACCGCTTCGAGACCTCGTGCGCAGTCGGCAAGCGTCATGCCAAACGCGAGACAGGCCGCCGTTGCGGCGAGAGCATTGCGCGCGTTGTGCCGCCCTGCCGCGGGTATGACAAAGCGCTGTGTCGAGCCGCGCGCGTGGACGTTGAATTCAATGCGCGCACTGCCTTCGTGCACGTGCTGCTCGAAGTCAGTAAACGTGACGTCAGCATCGGCCGTCTCGCCAAACGTAATGATGCTGCGTGCGCCGGCAACGCCTTTCCAATAGTCGAAATACGCGTCATCAGCATTGATGATGGCGACGCCGTCTTCCGGCAGCGCGCTGAACATTTCGCCTTTGGCCCGAGCCACAGCTTCCACGGACCCGAAGCCTTCGAGATGGGCGCGTGCCGCGTTGTTAACAATGCCAACCTGCGGCGCCGCGAGCGCGGCCAATGCCGCCACTTCGCCACCAGCGCTGGCACCCACTTCGATCACCGCCGCCCGATGGGACCGCTGCAGCCGCAGCAGGGTCAACGGCACGCCGATGTCGTTATTATAATTTCCGCGCGTCGCCAGCGTGTCGCCACGCTTTCCGAGCATCGCCGCCAACATTTCCTTGACCGACGTCTTGCCGTTACTGCCGGTAACCGCGACAACGTCGATGGCGAAACGCGCGCGCCAGGCTGACGCGTATCGAGCCAGCGCGGTGCGGGTGTCGTCGGTGACGATCTGGGGCAGGTCCACGTCGACACGCTCAGCGACCAGTGCGCCAGCCGCACCAAGTTGCTGTGCACGTTCTACAAATTCATGACCGTCGAAATTGGGACCGCGCAGTGCCACGTAGAGCTCGCCACTTTGCAGCGAGCGAGTATCGGTGCTAACGCCCACGAACGAACGGTCCGTGCCGCTCAAACGACCGTCGATCATCGCCGCAACTTCCGACAATTGACCGGTGCTCATGTGCGAGCCTCCAGCGCTTGTTGCACCAGATCGTGATCGGACATCGCCAGGCGCGCCGAACCCACAAGCTGATAGCCCTCGTGACCTTTGCCAGCCACCAGTACGATGTCGTTCGCCGTGCCGCGTTGCGCTGCGGTAGCAACGGCCAGCGCGCGATCGCGGATCACGTCGTAGCGGGTGTCCGCGGCGAAACCGGCGACCGTATCGGCGACGATGCGATCGGGGTCTTCGTGACGCGGATTGTCGTCGGTCACGATAATGTGATCCGCCGCTTGCGCTGCCTGCGCCATCAACACGCGCTTGCCGCGATCGCGATCACCGCCGCAACCAAAAACGCAGTACAGCTCACCCGCGCAGTGAGCACGAAGTGCGGCAACCGAGCTGGCCAGCGCGTCCGGGGTGTGTGCGTAATCCACGACCATAAGTGGCGCGCCCGGCGCCGTCGACGTTTCCATCCGACCCGCTGGCGACGCAACGCTCCCGAGCGCGGCAACCGCGTCATCGAGGGGCACTTCCCAGGCCAACAGCACCGCAAGTGCCTGCAACAAGTTGGTGGCGTTAAACCCGCCGAGCAGCGGCGAGCTCAATCGTGCACGGCCCGCACTGGATTCAAAACAGACTTCGATGCCGCTGGCGCGTGCGTCAATGTCGGTGGGCCGCAACCAGTGCTCGGCGCGAGCATGCCGGTGCGCATCAGCACCCACCGCCGTGAGCTTGACAGCAGGACCCAGTACCGACGCGACTGCAGCGACCACAGGGTCGTCAACATTGAGCACCGCGTGACGCAGGCGTGGCCAGGTGAACAGCTGCTGCTTGGTCCGCGCGTAGTCGTCGAGCGAGGGGTGATAGTCGAGGTGATCGCGACTCAAGTTGGTGAACACCGCCGTGTCAAACTGCACGGCATCAACTCGACCTTGATCGAGAGCGTGCGACGACACTTCCATCGCGACCCGCTGCGCGCCCTGTTCGTGTAACCACGCGAGGCGTTTGTGCACGGTCAGAACATCCGGCGTGGTCAATGCGCTCGGTGTAAGCGGATCGGTCAAACCGACGCCGAGCGTGCCCATGTGACCGCAGTGCAAATTCAACAGCCGTGACGCGCGCGATACCAGATGTACGGTCGTGGTCTTGCCGTTGGTGCCGGTGACGCCACACACTTTCATGATGCGCGAGGGATGCTCATAAAACCGCGATGCGATCTGGCCACGACGACGACCCAGATCCGGCACCAGCACCGCGTCGGCGGGCGGCGCCAACGCCGCCGCGCCCGGCTCGTACGCGATGGCCGCGGCACCCGCTGCTTGCGCCTGGGCCGCAAATTCCAACCCGTGGCGCTGCAGACCTTTCGCCGCCAGAAACAGGCCGCCGGGCCGCACGTCCCGCGAATTGTCCGCAAGACCTGAAACCTGCACATCGGGCACGGGCCCTGACGTCATGCCTGCGAGCAACTCTGCGAGCGGCTTGTGCCACTCAGGCCTGTTCGGCACGGCCATCATTGAGCGATGACCTGCGGCTCGGGCAAATCGGGCGTGTGTTGCGTCAAAATCTGATCGGGTGACATCGTTGCAGGGCGATCCGGGGCAATCGCCAGCAAGCGCAAAGCACTGCCCATGACGCGTGAGAACACCGGGGCCGCCACTTGCCCACCGTAGTACTCGTCGCCGCCGGGCTCGTCGATGACCACCACTACAGCGAGCTGCGGATCAGAGGCTGGCGCGAGGCCGGCAAACGCCGCGACATGGCGCAAGTCGGAATAGCCGCCGGCTTCAAACTTGCGCGCGGTACCGGTCTTGCCGATCACCCGATAGCCGTCCACTTTTGCGCGCCAGCCCGTACCGTCGGGCTCAACCACGGTCTCGAGCATTTTGACCAGCTCAGCCGCAGTATTGGCGCGCAGCACACGTTCACTGCCGGGGACTTCATCCATGCGCAAGAACGTCACAGGATGCCGCATGCCGCTCGCGCCAATGGTGGAATACGCCTGCGCCAACTGCAGTGGCGTTACCGACAGGCCGTAGCCGTAAGCAAGCGTTGCCTGACCGATTGGGCGCCAGTGTTCGTAACTGTTCAAAAGACCCGCCGACTCGCCCGGGAAACCGCTGGTCGTCAAGCTACCGAAACCCAGCCCCGCCAGAACGCCCCACAGGCGATCCGCCGGCAGCGATAAAGCCACCTGCACGATGCCCACATTGCTGGACTCCTTGAGCACGCCGCCCATGGTCAACGTGCCGTAGTTCTTGATGTCGCGAATGACTTTTTGGCCGACGCGAATTTTGCCCGGCGACGTTTCGATTTGCGTGTCACCACGGTACTGCCCGGTCTCGAGCGCGGCGGCGGCAATGAACGGTTTGAAACTCGAACCCGGTTCAAAAATATCGGTGACCGCCCGATTGCGATAGCGCGCAACGGTAAGCTGCGATCGGTCATTCGGGTTGTAGCTCGGCTGGTTGGCCATCGCGAGCACTTCACCCGTGCCAACTTTCATAACGACCACCGAACCCGACTTCGCGTTGTGCAAATTCACGGCGCGTTTGAGTTCGCGGTAGGCCATGTATTGAATATCGAGATCGAGACTGGTGGTAAGCGGCTTACCCGGTCGCGCCGGTTTCAGACTCTCAACGTCGGCAATAATGCGGCCGAGGCGATCCCGCATGACCCGCTGCTTGCCTTTGTGACCCCGCAGCCAGCCGTCAAACGCCAGCTCCAGTCCTTCCTGACCTTGATCGTCAACGTTGGTAAAACCCAAGACGTGACCGCTCACTTCGCCGGCCGGGTAGTAACGTCGATACTCGCGCTGCGCGTAAACACCCGGCAAACCAAGATCGAGCACCGATTGCGCCTGCGTCGGCGTCATGTGGCGACGCAGATAAATGAATTTGCGGTCCAGGTGCTGACTCAAGCCCTGCAGCAAACGCTCCGGCTTGCGCTCAAGCGCTTCAGCCAGTTCATTGATGCGATCCGACGCTTGAGCGAGCTCCTGGGGATTCGCCCAAATGGAATCGACCGGCGTCGATACCGCTAAAGGCCGACCCTTGCGATCGGTGATCGGACCACGGTGCGCCGACAGTTCAACGTCGACCAGCTGCGAGCTGTTGCCGCGCTGGGTTAGAAAATCGGCGCGCATGACCTGCAGGTCGACGGCGCGCACGATCAGAATCAGAAACGCCAGACCGATCACACTGAGCACCGCCGTCGGCCGCCACTCGCTAAGCGTCGGCACGACGACCTTGGCCTTGCGCTTGTTCGGCTTACGTTGATTGCGTTTCGCGTTCACGGTTGCAGCACCGCCATTTCACCGACGCGCGGCACGTCCATATCGAGCACGTCGCGCGCCAGATTTTCCACCCGACTGTGCGTTGCCCAGGTGCTTTGTTCGATTTGCAGCTTGCCCCACTCGATCTCCAGCTGATCGCGCTCGCGCTCCAGCGCACGCAGAGCAACGAAACGCGTACGCGCCTCATGCTTGGCGTAAACGCAGCCGATGCCCGTCGCCAACAAGGCCCCCCAAGCCAGCACGGATACGCTCGAAAGAATTAACCCGCGCAAGCTCATCGCACCCGCTCCGCGGCCCGCAAGGTGGCACTGCGCGCGCGCACGTTGCGCTCAATTTCTGCAGGCGTAGCGCGTGCTCGGCGAACCGCCACCGCCAACGTCGGTTGCGCGCTCTCGGGCACCACCGGCAAACCGGCAAACACCGGGTCGATCGAAGCGCCGTCACGAAAGAAACGCTTGACGATCCGATCTTCAAGCGAGTGGAACGCGATCACCACGCAACGCCCGCCAATGCGCAGCGCGTCGATGCACTGCGGCAGCACGCTTTTTAGTTGACCAAGTTCATCGTTGATAAAAATGCGCACCGCCTGAAACGTGCGGGTTGCGGGATGAATGCGTTCGCGGGAGGCAGGGACAGCTTCAACCACGAGCTGCGCTAACTGCGCCGTGGTTTCGATGGGCCCGCTTTGCCGAGCCTGAACGATCGCGCGGGCGATGCGCCGCGAAAACCGCTCCTCACCAAGTTGTTTGATTACCCTGCTCATGTCTCGTTCATCGGCCGTTGCCAGCCACTGTGACGCGCTCTGCCCGGCCGTTGGGTCCATGCGCATATCCAGTGGACCGTCGGCAGCAAAGCTAAACCCTCGTTCGGGTGTGTCGATCTGCGGCGACGACACCCCCACATCGAGCAAAATTCCGTCCACGAGCCCAAACAGCTCGTGATCCCGCAACACCTGCTCAAGCGTTGCGAAAGGCGCGTGCGCCAGTGACACCCGCGCATCCTGTCCAAACCGCTCGCGACCGGCGGCGATCGCATCCGGATCTCGATCCAGCCCGAGCAATCGGCCTTGCGAACCGAGCCGCTCAAGAATCGCGGCACTGTGGCCACCACGTCCGAACGTGGCATCCACATAAACGCCGTCTGGCTTCACGGCCAGAGCAGCCAGCGCTTCATCAAGGAGCACCGGCACATGTTGTTCAGCCAAGACTCACCACGACAGTTGGGCGAGGTCTTCAGTCATTTGCGCCTCGTCTGCCGCCTGATCCGCGGTGGACCAGTCGTCCAGACTTGCCAGATACCGCGCTTCGTCCCACAGCTCGAATTTGCTGCCCTGCCCGATCAAGACCACTTTTTTCTCGATCCCGGCGTACTGACGCAGCAGCGGCTTGATCAGGATTCGATTCGCCGAATCCAGATCCACGTCGGTCGCGCTGCCGACCATCAGGCGCTTGAGTTTTTTGGCGTAAGCGTTGGTATCGGGCAGTGACGTGATCTTCGCCTCGACCTCCAGCCACACGGGCTTGGGG
>JBGCFP010000017.1:0-12514 GCA_045107005.1 Gammaproteobacteria bacterium | reverse complement strand
CCGTGTTTGGATTGGTGTTCCTCGTCGCCGGTACGCGAACGCTTCTTGGCGGTGTGCAAGGGCTGGTCCAGGTCGTTGGCCAGCACAGCTCACAGTTTTACAGCCAGCGTGACACGCTCTACGTTCTGGTGTGGGTGATTTTCTCAGCCAGCCTGATCATCGCTGGCGTGTCCCTGCTCGGGGCCAGCTATCGCGCGCGCCGCCACAACATGGTGCCGGGCCCGACACTGTATGTCGCAGGTGCCAGCTTGATGGTCATCGCGTTCTTCCTGGTTGCTGCCCATGCGCTGTTGCCGGCTATCGCGGCGGCTATTATCGCCACTAGTCTGATGATTGCCGAATACAGCAGCGAGCATATCTAGCTTGCACCAGACACCAGCCCATTCGGAAGCCTATGGATCGCAGGAATAATCATGAGCGATGAATCGAAACGAGCGCCGAACAAGGCGCTGACCCCCCAGCAGTACAAGGTCACGCAGGAAAAGGGGACTGAGGCACCGTTCAGCGGCGCCTATCTGGACAACAAGGAGCACGGCGACTACCGCTGTGTCTGCTGTGACAGCCCGCTGTTTGCATCGGACACGAAATACGACTCCGGTTCCGGTTGGCCCAGTTTTTGGGAAGCGGCTGATCCGGCGTCGATCCGGATAGAGATGGATAACACGCTTGGCATGCGACGAGAGGAAGTGCTGTGCGCGAACTGCGGGGCGCACCTTGGTCATCGGTTTCCCGACGGCCCAAAACCTTCTGGTGTGCGCTACTGCATTAATTCCGCAGCGCTTGACTTCGCACCGTCCAAAGAAGGCACCTAAGGGCGGCGCCCCTGCACGGCAGCGGGCGCGACGGTATACTTGAGGCGCAGCGCTGTCGGCGACTGCGCTTTTTTTATTGGGGATTTGCTATGCGTATGCAACTGGCCGTGGTGGCCGTGACTGTTTTTGGTCTGGGTTTGGTAGCGTGTTCGCCGTCGGCGGAACAGGACGCAAGCGCCGATCCGGCGATGTCGAAACCGAGCGAGCCGGCGATCGCCAAGGCGCCGCAGAGCGCGCCAGCGGCGCCAGTGAAATCGGATGACACATGGACCACCGAGGGCGGCATGACCGTCATCAAGCATTACACCGGTGGCGGCAGCGAAGCGGTGGCCGGGTCGCCGGTGACGGTGCACTACACCGGCTGGTTGCTGGATGAAGCGGCGCCCGAGAAAAAGGGCAAGAAGTTCGACAGCTCGCGCGATCGCGTTACGCCGTTTCGTTTCACGCTGGGCGCTGGTCAGGTGATCAAAGGGTGGGATGAAGGCGTCGCTGGTATGCGCGTGGGGGGCACACGTACGCTGATTATCCCGCCAGACATGGCCTACGGTGCGCGAGGCTATCCACCAATCATTCCTGCATCTTCAACTCTGGTGTTTGACGTTGAACTGCTGGGTGTTGAATAGATGTCTTTGATCAACTGGGCGAATCGCCTGACGCTTGCGCTTGTGTGTGCCGGCGTGGCGCAGGTCGGCCTGGCGCGGACGGTTATTCATGCCGGTACACTGATCGACGGCGCCGCCGACACGGCGCGCAGTGATGTGACCATTGTGGTTGACGGGTCACAGATCGTTTCGGTGACCGACGGCTTTGTGCCGCCGGAGCGCGGAGATCGGCTGGTCGACTTGAGCGAGTTTACGGTGTTGCCCGGTCTCATGGACATGCACACGCATTTGTCGTCTCAGCAAAGCAAATCCGCGTACCTCGATCGTTTCCGCAAAAGCGAGGCTGACGTGGCGCTGTTTGCCGCTCACAACGCGCGGTTAACACTGCAGGCGGGTTTCACGACGGTGCGCGATCTGGGCGACTCGTATAACGCTACCGTCGCTCTGCGTAATGCGATCAACGCTGGTCTGTCTGCCGGTCCACGTATTTTGACCGCGGCCAAAGCCATCGGTACCACCGGTGGTCATGCGGATCCGACCAACGGCGTGCGTGCGGATTTGCGTGGCAATCCCGGACCCGCGCAGGGCGTTATCAACGGCCCTGAAGACGCGGCAAAAGCCGTACGTCAGCGATACAAAGACGGCGCGGATTTGATCAAGATCACAGCGACCGGTGGCGTATTGAGCGTCGCCAAGAACGGTCAAAACCCGCAGTTCACGGTGGCCGAACTCACCGCTCTGGTGGCAGCGGCCACCGACTACGGGTTTCACGTTGCGGCGCACGCGCACGGCAAGCAAGGTATGAAGCGCGCGATTGAGGCTGGCGTCAGGAGTATCGAGCACGGGACGTATATGGACGACGAAATAATGCGCCTGATGCGCCGCAAGGGCACTTACTACGTGCCGACAATCACGGCCGGGCGTTGGGTTGGAGACAAAGCCAAAATCGACGGCTTTTTTCCGGAGGTGGTGCGCTCGAAAGCAGCCGCCATCGGCCCGCTCATTCAGGATACCTTTGCCCGGGCACACAAGGCTGGCGTGAACATCGTGTTTGGCACCGATTCGGGCGTGTCCGAGCATGGCTACAATGCTCAGGAGTTCCTGTACATGGTCGAGGCAGGGATGAGTCCGATGGAGTCGATCAAGAGCGCTACGTCCGTCGCCGCGACCTTTCTTGAACTGTCCGATCTGGGCGTGGTCGCACCACAGAAGACCGCTGACTTAATTGCCGTCGTCGGCGATCCGCTTGAGGATATTTCGGTATTGCAGCGGGTTGAGTTCGTGATGAAAGAGGGCGTGGTGCATCACAAGCCCTAAGTTGGCCTATGTGTGAAATTCACGATTCTTGCGCATCGGCTTTGCCCGTAGCGAATTTCGCTCAGTCGGAAATACACACGGTATTCCGCTCCGCTACGAAATCTGCTACGAACAAAGTATCGGGTGCAAGAATCGTAAATTTCATGGACAAGTAAGGCCAGCTTTGTTTTACGGCTAACGGTTCGGGAGGTGCCTGACCTTGGATAGTTTGATTCGAATCGGTGTGAGCCTGTGTGTGGCGGTCGTGTTGGTGGGCGGCTTCGCTATGTTTGGCGTGAACACCTACTACAAGCAGCCACCGCTCAATCAAGTCGCAGCGTTTCGCGTCGAGACGGCCACGCAGGCTGAACTCGACATGGTGGCGCGCGCGCGGGAACCCAAAACGGCCGAACCGGAACCGCCACCCCCGGCGCGGGCGATCGAAGAGCGCGACGGCTTCGTGCAGCTCGAGTTTGTCGTGACGCCGAAAGGCCGAGCCAGTGACGTCCGGGTGGTTGGTGCCATGCCCTCCGGCTATTTCGAGGAGCAGGCGATCAAGCGCATTGAGCGCCTGCGCTTTCTGCCGGAAAAAGTCGACGGAGTCGCTGTAGAGTCTACGCGGACACAGATCGTGGAATTCAAATACGCGCCGGCCGTAACACGGGCTGTCGAGCCCTAAGGCCTCGGTCTCGCGAGTTCGGCGGGCTAAGACTCGGGCGCGTCGTCGGCCAATACGGCGGCTTGGCTCACCCAGCGCTCGCGCAAAATACGATTGGGAAAGGCGTTCATTTGCGCGGCTATCCAGCCGATGTCGTCGTCACTAAGCTTGGCAACTTGCCGAAAGTGAAAGATTCCCAGCTCATTGAGCTTGGCTTCAAGCACTGGACCGACGCCGTGAATCTTCTGTAGATCGTCCGGTTCGCCTGCTGGTTCGCTGAGCAAGACTTTTGGTGGCTGGGTGAACAGATCGCCAGACTGCTGGTTGCGCGTCGGGGCGGGTGGGCGCGTCGGTGGCGTTACCCGCTCTCGCAGTTGTTCCTTGAGCGTGACGATGATTCGCTCCTGCTCGCGCAACGCTTGCAACAACGATTCGCGATCTTCCTCGTCACGCTCTTGGTCCGATGCCGCCTCCAGTCGCGCCAGCTCCTGCTGCTGCGAGCGGCTGCGCTCGTGCATTTGGGCGATCTGCTCGCGTGTGCGATTCAATTCCTTGTCGCGCGCCGCAATGGTGCGCTCGAGTGCAGCGAGTTTTTCATCGTGGGCTTTGGGCACGCTGCCCGAGTGGCTCTCAAACTTGCGCGCCATGCCGGCGATGGTTTCTTTTTGCGCTCGAATGACATCGAGCAAGCTCGCGTGCTCAGTGGCGGCCATGGGTTCTTGCTGCCGTTGGCTTAGCGACTGGATGCGCGCGTTGAGCTTGTTGATCGTGCGCTTCTGTTCTCGGACCTGCTCGGCGGTGTTGTTTTCGCTTGCCGCCGGCCGGTCTGTCGGCGTTTGCGCCGGTGGGGCGGTGGTGGATCGCTTGGCCTCCTCGAGAGCGCCGTGTAATGACGCGAGCTGAGCTTCGCGCTGCTTTGCCGCCGCCGTCAGCTCATCCATTTTTTCAGACAGCGCCGCAATCTGCGTTTTTCCCGTCGAGATCTTGTCTTCAAGCTTGCGCACGTAATCGGTGACCTGCGCTTTTTGATTGGTCGTTAATGCGCCGCTGGTTGCGGACAGTTCTTCCACCTGATCGCGGTATTCATCCCGCGAACGCCGCAGGCTCTGGATCTTCAGCTCGGTTTCCTCGGCCATCGCCGCAACGATTTTTCGTTGGCCGGTGCTGCGCAGCCACCAGCCGATGGCGCCCCATAAAACGGCGGTCAGCAGCACGAACCAAATTATTTGCTGAATCAAATAGGCCATGGCGTGTGCTCTTTCATAGGACGCGAAACTCAATGCGACGGTTGCGTGCGCGATCAGCCGCGGTCTTGTTCTCCACCAACGGCTGGCCCTCGCCGTAACCGACGGCTGCAAGCCGGCCCAGTTTGACGCCGTTGCGCACAAAATATTCCATGACCGATTCCGCGCGGCGCTGACTCAGGCTGAGGTTGTTCGATTCCGTGCCCTGATCGTCAGTATGCCCGGCAATCTCGATGCGCGCGTCAGGGCAGGACTTGACCAGTGTGACCAGGTCGTCCACCAGCGTCGTGCTGCGTTGGCTGATGTCACTGCTGCCGGTATCGAACGTGATCGTTTCGCTTGCGAGACGTTCGTTGATAGCGGACTGACATCGTGCCGCTGCCTGCGGGCTACGGTCGAGCGCCGGTACGATACCAAGATCAATGCGTCGCGCGCCCGGGTCCTGATCGGGGAGCTTGCCCACACGCTGGGCCAGGTCCGGGTTTTCGCGCATCATCGCGCTCAACGTTTGGCGCGATCCCACTTGCAGCTGAAGATCGTAGCCGTTCGGCAAGGCGCTCATGATCGTGTCGTTCAGGCGCGCCAGATCGCGATCGCTGGCCGTGAGTCCCTCGACGAAAAGCGCCATATCGCGCACGCCCGCAGCCCCCGTGCTGACCAGGCCGGCAACGCTGATCGCCTGCTCAGCCGCCAGCATGAAATCGGGTGGGGCCGCGTCGCTGATCAGCAGCTCATCGTCCACGCGCATACCTGCAAACTTCGCGCGCGTCGAATCCAGCAGTCGAACGCGGGCGGGTTCGTCCGGGACCATGCCACGCAGCACGATTTGTTCACGACTTCGTTCCACTCGAAATACGTAGGCCAGACCGATTCGCGTCAGGTCGATGTTCTGATTACCCGTTTCATTGGCTGCCTCACGCACCGCCTCAGCGTCAGGCACCGGGAGGTCGCCGACCACGCTGGTCGGGCGCGTTGCAACGGCTGCAGCAACGACAAAGCCGGTCTGGTCATCGATAACCCGAACACCTGCGACGTCGCTCAGTGCATCGAGCGCTCGCTGATGTTGTTTTTCGCTCGGCGCGAGGCCGGTCAGCGTCACATCGCGTCCATCCACTGAGACCTGAGCCCAGTTCAAATTGCGGGCGCTGAGTGCAAGCTCACTGCGTCGATCAATGTCGTTCGCAATGGACGGGACGACCCGCCACAAAAACAGGGCCGTCAGCACAATCTGCGCGACAACGCCGAGCAACAAAATGGTGCCCCGATTCAAAAGCCTTGCTCACCGTTTAATGTTGTTTTGGAGCCGATAAGCTGCATTGTAGCGGCACCTGCGCTATTGGAGCAAAGGCCGCGGCAAAACGGTTTGAGGGAACCGTGAGGGGTTTTGTTGCACCGCTGCCAGCGTCCGGCTAGGGTGGCGTGGATTGAATTACCTGGATGGATTGTGGACGAACATCACCTGAGCTTCGCACTGGTCTCGATCGTCGCGCTGGGCGTGGGCGCGCAGTGGCTGGCGTGGCGTTTTCGTCTGCCGGCGATTGTCATCTTGTCGGCCATGGGCTTGATCGCCGGTCAACTTGGTCTGGTGGACCCCAGTGCCACCTTTGGCAGCGCCCTGCAGCCGATGGTGAGCCTGTGCGTTGCCATTATCCTCTTCGAAGGCGGCCTGAATCTGCACTTTCGCGAGCTGAAGACCGCGGCTGTGGGCGTGCGTCGTCTGGTCTATCTCGGTGCGCCGCTGGCGTTTATTTTCGCGTCCCTGGCCGCGCATTTTATCGGTGGCTTGTCGTGGGCCGTGGCGATCGTGTTCGGCGCGATCATGGTGGTGACCGGGCCAACGGTCATCATGCCGCTGCTGCGCCAGGCCAGCCTTAACCGCAAGACGGCTTCGTATTTCAAGTGGGAAGGCATCGTTAATGATCCCATTGGAGCGCTGCTGGCGGTCCTTGCGTTGCAGTTCTTTGTGTTCAAGGGCGAGGGTTCGGGATGGGGCTCGGTCGCGACCGGTTTGGCGTTTGCGCTGCTGTCCGGCGGATTTCTTGGCGGTCTGGGTGGCTGGCTGACGGGCAAAGCATTCCAGGCCTCGCTGGTGCCCGAATACCTGAAATCGCCGGTTATGCTCGGGCTGGTGCTCGTTGTGTTTACCGTGTCCAACAGTGTGCAACACGAGGCGGGTCTGCTGGCGGTGACCATCATGGGGATTGTCATCGGTAACATGCACCTGGCCGGCATTCAGGACATGAAGCGGTTCAAGGAATACATCACGGTGATGTTGGTCTCGATCGTCTTTATTCTGCTTACTGCGGATCTGGATTTGAGTGTTATCACCGGGATCGACTGGCGCGGTATCGCGCTGATTGTCGCCATCCTGTTTGTCGTTCGCCCCGCCGGCATCATGCTGGCAACCCTCGGCTCGGGCATGCAGTTCAACGATCGCGTGCTGCTCTCCTGGATTGCGCCGCGCGGAATCGTCGCGGCCGCCACTGCCGGTGTCATGGGGCCGCGCCTGGAGGCAGCAGGCTACGCCGATGCCGCGTCACTCCTACCGTTGGTGTTCACCGTAATTTTTGCCACGGTCGTCTTTCACGGCTTGAGCATCGGGTGGGCAGCGCGACGGCTGGATTTGACGTCGAAGATTCGCGACAGCGTATTGATCGTGGGCGCGTCGCCCTGGACCATCGAACTGGGGCGCAAACTCAAGGATATGAAGATCAACACGCTGCTGGTCGACAGCTCGTGGCACAACCTGCGGCCGGCGCGTCTGGCAGGCTTACCCACCTTCTACGCGGAAATTCTGTCGGACTTCGCCGAAGAGTCGGTGGAGATCGGCCACGTCGGGACGGTGCTGGCGGCCACCAGCAACGATGCCTACAATGCGCTGGTCTGCACCGCTATGGCGCCGGAGGTGGGTCGCGGACAGGTATTTCAGCTGCCCATGGGGGTCGGCGCAGAAGAAGACACCCGGGGCGGCATGGCACGCCCCTTGCGCGGTCGGTTCGCGTTCAGCAACGACGCGGTGTTCGAAAAACTGTGGCAGCGTCATGTCCGCGACTGGAAATTTTATCGTACGCGCCTGAGCGATTCGTATTCCTACAGCGATTTTCTGGGCGACTGTCCGAGCGACGCTATCCAGATTTTGATTTTGCGTCCGGACGGCACCCCGAGATTGCACGCGGTCGACGCCAAGCGCGAGCCCGGCGTTGGTGACACCATTTTGTATTACGCGCCCAACCGCGAACGCGCGGCAGAGGCGGCGACGCCGAAGCCGCTGGCGACATGAGTTCGCGCGAAGCGATCCGGTTCGACGGCCCGGCCGGCTCACTGGAGGGCATACTCGAAGTGCCGGATGGCGAGATTGCGGGAATCGGGGTGGTTTGCCATCCGCACCCGCAACATCAAGGCACCATGACCAACAAAGTCGCGCACACGTTGGCGCGCGCGATGCTTGATCTGAATCTCGTGGCGCTGCGTTTTAATTTTCGCGGTGTTGGCAGCAGCGAAGGCGACTATGACCAGGGCGTTGGCGAAGTGGCGGATGCGGTGGCGGCTGCCGCGTGGCTGTCCAAGCTCTATCCTGATCAGCCGCTGGTGTTTGGCGGATTTTCGTTTGGGGCGCGCGTCGCCATATTGGCGGCGACCCGCCACCCGTGTCGGGCGCTGGTCAGTGTCGCGCCTGCGGTCGGGTTGAACTTTGCTTTGCCGTTCGAGCAGCCCGCTGTGCCGTGGCTCGTTGTGCAAGGGGACGAAGACGAATTGGTGGACTGCGATGAGGTCGTGGCGTTTGTCGACCAGCTGGAGCCAGGTCCTGAGCTAGAGGTCATGCCCGGCGTTGGCCACTTTTTTCACGGCAAGCTAACCCCGCTGCGCGAGTCCGTACGCGAATTTATTGTGGCCGAGTTCGAACTGCGCTGAAGACAGGCGACCATAAAAAAACCGGGGGTGCCTGCGGCATCCCCGGTTTTTTTCGTCGTTCTGTAAGGTAACGACTTAGACCATTTCTTTCAGGCCTTTCAGTGCAAGCACTTTCACAGCCTTGCGAGCTGGTTTGGCCTTGAACACCATTTCTTCGCCGGTGAACGGGTTAACACCCTTGCGCGACTTGGTGGCAGGCTTGGTGACTTTTTTGATTTTCATCAAGCCAGGCAGCGTGAACACGCCCGGGCCACGACGACCGAGGCTCTTTTTGATGATCGTGTTCAAACTTTCAAACACGCTGCTGACTTCTTTACGAGTCAGGCCCGTGTCATCCGAGATGTGAGCCAGAATTTCGCTCTTCGTCGGTGCTTTCGCTGCCGCGGTTTTTTTTGCTGCCGCCATGTAGTCTCTCCTGTAACGCCTTAAAGCTTGTATGGGTGCGCACACGCGCACTAAACGCTGCGCAAAATAGCACAACGGTTAGCTAAACGTAACAACTATTGCGAAAATAAATACCGATGCGAAGATTGAGTTCGCTCTAGCATAGAGCTACGAACTGGTCGTCACTTGGTAAAAAACTGTTGCTGGTATTTGACCAGCAACGGACCGGTCGATCCGGCCGGTGTCGCGGTGATTTCGAAGTTGAGGGTTTCGTTATTTGCGACCGGTACAACGCCGATGTAATAGATCGCATCGCCCTCGGTGATCTCACGCAGCGTCACATTTTTGAGCTGTCCCGTAAGGTTACTGGTTTTTACGGCCACCTCGCCGGACATCGGCTTGGTGCCGCCGCCGTCCTGTTTTGCCAGAATCACGACGTTTAACAGCGCGTTGGAGCGACTCCGGGAAATGCCGTATTTCGCCGCATTCTCAGGGGAAACCTGATCACTGGTGATGGCGTTGAAGTGCACGATATGGTCGGCGAACTCCTGGGAGGTCTTAGGCGCCTCGCGCGCCTCTGGCGCGTCATTGAGCGACGTTGCGGACCCGGAGTTTCCGCAACCGGTCAGGACAAAGGCCGCAAACAGGCCAGCAAACAGGGTCAGTGTCGGTGTGACGCGATTGGCATTCATAAAAGCAACTCCGGCTTCGCGGCACCGCCGCGCTGATTCGTGAAGGGTGAGTCTACCCGAACGCGCGGCCTTCGTGTCAGGCGAGCCGCGGCAGCAGATCCTGGCTGACCAGGATTGACAGCGCCTGGAGCGCCAGCAACACCACCAGCGGCGATATATCAAAGCCCCCGATTGGCGGAATCATTCGTCGCGCCGGTCGTAGCAACGGCTCGGTGAGCGTGTGCAGGAGTGCGGCCAGCGGGTTAGAGGGGTCACGGTTGATCCAGCTCAGCAGCACGCTGAGGAAAACGAGCATGGTGTAGAGGCCGATCGCGGCCAGCAGTAACGAAAAAAACGTGCTGAACAGGATGCCGGTGATGGACAGTGTGGCCATAGACCCGCCGCCGAAAAGCAGCAACATCAGCACAATAATGATGGCTTGGACAATCAGTGCCGCCACCAGGCTGGCGTTGTCGATGCCGCCCCAACCGGGGATCACGCGGCGCAACGGCATGACAATCGGGTTGGTGAACTTGACGACCACTTGCGCAATCGGGTTGCGGAAATTTGCACGCACCATTTGCATGAAAAACCGCAACAGAAAAATACCGACCAGAAAACGGCCAGCGGTGTCGAACAAAAAATGCATCACGGCCATGGTTATGAATCACTCATCATTGGTTTGGGCGAGCTCTACCGAGCGCCGCCGGCCGGCGTTGACGGCCTGGGTCACGACGCCATCGAGGTTCTGCGCCAAAAAGGAGCCGATCGCCACCTCGGTCGTACCGCCGGGTGAGGTGACACGACGACGCAGTTCGGCCAGAGGGACGTCGGCCTCCAGCGCCATTTGGGCGGCACCAGCGGCCGTTTCTCGCACCAGCAGCGCGGCCGAATCGGCGTCGAACCCCAGCGCCTGCGCTTCCTGTTCGAGAAAGTCCATAAACAGAAAGAAGTAGGCCGGTCCGCTGCCGGAAATGGCCGTCACATCGTGCAACTGTTCTTCCTGCTCGACCCAAATTGCACAACCGACCGATTCCATGATCTGCATAACCATCTGTCGATCTGCGTCCACGACGTGTTCACTGGCATAGAGCCCGCTGGCGCCCCGGCGTACCAGTGCCGGCGTGTTGGGCATGATGCGTACGATTCGCGAATGGCCGCCCAGACTGCTTCCGATGACGCTGACACTGACACCAGCGGCGACGGACATGACCAGCGCCCCGTTGTCGGCGATCACGTCGGCAAGCTCGCGGCAAACTGGCGCAATTAAATGGGGTTTGACTGCTAAGACGACGACGTCGGCGCCGGCCACGGCGTTTCGATTGTCGGCGCTGGTTTGCAGTCCCAGTTGGGCCGCCAGCTCGCGGCGCTTTGCCGCCGGGT
Source organism: Gammaproteobacteria bacterium (assembly GCA_045107005.1). Classification (GTDB taxonomy): domain Bacteria; phylum Pseudomonadota; class Gammaproteobacteria; order Steroidobacterales; family JBCCMA01; genus JBCCMA01. The sequence continues at coordinate 1,552 of JBGCFP010000017.1, read as the reverse complement.
CGCACAGCGTGATGGCGTCGCCCGGATGGCCAGCCTGTGCCAGGCCGCCCGCCATGGCCAGCGCCATATTGCCGCCGCCCACGAACACTATTTTGGTGGACACGATGAGTCTCACTATTTAATCAGGTTCTCGAACGCCGATAGCATAGCGTCATCACAAGGGTATCGGCCAGCGGGTCGGATGCTAAAGCGACAACGCGCTCTCAGGCCGTTGCCCAAAAATCGCCGTGCCAATGCGCAACCAGGTGGCGCCCTCGGCGATCGCCGCTGCCAAATCGCCCGACATGCCCATGGACAGCTCCGTCAGAGGCAGTGACCGGTCGCGTCCCGCGGCGGCGAGTTTGGCGATTTGCGCAAAGTGACGGCGCTGTGCGGCCAGCTCGGTCTCCGGTGGCGGCAGCACCATCAGGCCGCGCAGCGCGAGGCCGGGCAGCTCATGGACGGCCGCGGCCAATTCGAGTGTGTCGTCCGGTTCCACGCCGGCGCGGGACGAACCGCCGCCCAGATTCACCTGGACACAGACGCGCAGCGGCTGGTCTGCTTCGCGCTGATCGGAGAGACGTTGCGCCACTTTTAATCGATCAACCGTGTGCACCCAGTCGTAGTGTGCGGCGATCTGGCGTGTCTTGTTCGACTGGATGGCGCCAATGAAATGCCAGCAAGCGTCATCCGGCGCCCGGGCCATCTTGTCGATGCCTTCGCTGACGAAATTTTCACCGAAGTGGCGCTGGCCAGATGCGTAAGCCACGTTCACCGCGTCAACCGAGTGACGCTTACTAACAGCCAAAAGGTGAATTTGATCACCTGATCGATCGTAAGTACTTGCCGTCGAAGCGATTGTTTGTTTAACCTTGGCGAGGTTGAGTGTGATTTGGTTCAAATTCTTTCCCATGCTTGTCCGCTATACTCCGTTGGCGCAACAGTCTGACGAATCAGCGAAACAAGACCCGAGCGCGTTACTTCACACACGGAAAAACTCATGGCCGTAGATATTGCACAACTGCTGGCGTTCGCCGTCAAGAACGACGCGTCTGACCTGCACCTTTCGGCGGGCGTTCCGCCCATGATTCGGGTCGACGGTGACATCAAGCGTGTCAACATGCCCGCGCTGGAGCACAAAGACGTGCACAGCATGGTCTACGACATCATGAACGACAAGCAGCGCAAGGATTTTGAAGAATTCTTCGAAACCGATTTCTCATTTGAAATTCCGGGTCTCGCACGTTTTCGTGTCAACGCGTTTAATCAGAACCGCGGTTCTGGCGCGGTGTTCCGGACAATTCCATCCAAAATCCTGACGCTCGATGACTTGAGCGCACCGAAGATTTTCAAAGACATCTCGTTGACCAACCGCGGCATCGTTCTGGTCACGGGACCAACCGGCTCAGGCAAATCCACGACGCTGGCAGCCATGATCGATTACATCAACGACACCAAGCCCGATCACGTGCTGACGGTGGAAGACCCCATCGAATTTGTGCACGAAAGCAAGAAGTCGCTGATCAACCAGCGCGAGGTGCATCGTGACACGCTGGGCTTTAATGAGGCGCTG
>JBGCFP010000169.1:0-11808 GCA_045107005.1 Gammaproteobacteria bacterium | reverse complement strand
CAAAGCCACCGACAAACTCACCCCGGCCGCGGCACCGTTAATGGCACTGATCACAGGCTTGGTGCACGCCTCAATGGCGTCAAACGTGGGGCGATACTCGTCGTTGAGCTGTTGGGTCAGGTCATCCGGAAACCCTTCCTTAAGATCGGCACCTGCACCGAAACCGCGGCCGTTGGCGTTTAACACCACGACCTTGGATGCGTCGGCGGCCGCAGCGCGAATCGCCAGCGGCAGCTCACGCCGCAAATCTGCGCTGAAAGAATTCATGGCATCCGGCCGGTTGATGGTGACCACGGAAACGCGGTCGCCTGCTTCGTAAAGCACGGTCGTGAAATTGGTGTCAGTCATGATGGTCCTCAAGCGGAGGTAAAAAAATGGCAATGGCGGCGCATTGTAGCGCCTGATGATGCCCTCGTCCGCACCCATAGGTGGCTCGCCACGGCGAATGTCTCGTCAGCGCCGTCTAATCAGATAGTTACACCACCTGTTGATCAGGCGCTAACCATCGAACGCCCGATACTCAATGCCAGAACCAACCGTTGCAGATCGATTCACCGTCCAAATCATGGTCGAGCTATTTCAGGTAGGTGTCGAACCAGTAATCGATGGCCGCCCGCATACGATCGCGCTGCTCGATGAGAGTGTGTGACCCTTGATCGAAAATCTGCAGCGCCATATTAGGATGATCGACCCCTCTGAGCGCGCTTGCCATCCGCAGCGATTGCTCCACACCGACACGGACATCCCTCTGACCGTGCAGAAGCAGCAGCGGCGTCTGCGCATGAATTTTCTCAGGCCAGTACACCGCCGAGATTTGGCGCAACGCGCCATTCGGATCCTCGGTATAGCCATCCACCACATCAGGGTAGACGTGTTCATCAAATTCAGCGCGTCTTGGGTCGCGAAGATGATCGGCCGGGGCGCCCACCACGACCGCAGCTTTTAGCTGGTTTGTGGCCGCAAGTAACCGGTAAGTCAGGCCGCCGCCGCGAGAGAATCCCCAGATACCGATTCGTTCCGGGTCCGCCGCGCCCAGACCACGGACGACGCGAATCAAATTGAGCATGTCCGAGACTTCACCGGCACCGAGATTGGCGCGTCCCTCGCTACCGCCCTCACCTCTCAAGGTAGGCGCAATTACGACGTAGCCCTTTTCAGCGAGTCTGCACATTTCCAGAATGTCGAAGAAGGTGACTCTGCCCCACTGCGCCACGCCGCCGTGAGCGAACAAAATCACGGGATGGCGTTCGCGCGCGTCTGTCGGTGTCGCCATGAATGCGCGAATCGACAGGCCATCGCTGAGGTAACGAAACGTCTCCACCTCAATCTCATCGTTGTTCGCACAACGCTCAAAGGCCACGTGGTCGACCCAGCGACGCACACTCGGCGCCTGCCAGGCCGAATCGTCGGCTTTGTCCATAAACGCCAGCCAGTCTGAGTAGTTCTGGAACGGCGCTTGGTAGGGCATGCGCTCCAGGAGCGCGTCGGCGGCGGCCGATGTCCCACACAAGAATAGCCCCACAAAAAGGACCAGCCCACGACGAATTGTCAGTAGGAACATCATTGAATCACGCAAGTTTTCGACCTAAATTCACTGCAAAGAACATCAATACGTTATAACATATCAATACGGCCGTGAGCGTGAAACGTTCGCGTGACTGAATGGAAGAAACCCGGAGGGCGAGAAGCGTGAGTCAGCCGACCTTGTTGGCCGAGCAATCGGAACAATGACCCGTCAATTCGACCACCGCACTCGACGGTGTAAACGCACGTTCAGCGGCGATCTCGGACAGCAGTTTGGCCACGTTGTCGGAGCCCAACTCGTCCGTTTTGCCGCATTCGGAACACACCAGATATTGACTGTCATGCGAGTGCTCACCGATCGCGCAAGGCAGAAAGGACTGCTTAGACTCCAGCTTGTGCACGAGGCCCATGCTCATCAAAAAGTCGAGATGACGATAGACGGTGAGCGGCGCGATTTTTCGGTCTTCACGCTTTTCAAGCAGAGCCACCAACTCATAGGCCGACAGCGGTTGATCGCTCGCCACCAGTTCGGCGAATGCTGCCATGCGCGCCGGCGTCAAACGCGCGTCGCGTTCGGCGCAACGGGCCTCAGCTTTCTTGCGCCATTTCGCAGGCAGTTCAACTTTTTTCGCCGGTCTTTTCGCCACTGGCCACTGGTCTCTCTGGGGTTGTGAAATGCAATTGTAACCCTTTTTCGTGCAGGACTCGCACCCAAGTGCAAGGACTGCCGTCGTCGCGTCTGTTGCTTAGCAGCATCCGCACTGTTTTTTCGATTATCACAACATTCAACATACGTTTGGGGATGAACATGAGCAGGATTCCACGCAACATAACGCGAAACTTTTTTCTGGTTCTGTGCGCGAGTCTATTACTCGCAAGCCCGGCGCAAGCGCAGCATCAGGACGTAATTCTTAGCATCGAGAACAACACGGTGAGCATTCTCAACGGCCTGATGGCCGCGGATGGCGCGCACCTTTTCGCTACCGACTTCGGCGAGCTCGGCACACCGTTTGGCACGGATGACCCGGGCTTTAATATTGCCGGCGGAGAAATGAATCCGGGCGAAATTCTGGCGTACTCCGCCAGAGGGACGCTGAGGTTCTGGGATGGCTCGGCATGGACGTTGAGCGTACCCAATGCAGAGCAAGTGGTCGTCACCGACGTGCTGGGCGGCCAAAGCACCATTTCAACCGCGGGCGTATCAGGCGCCACGGGCTTTATCGACGCCGCGGACTCCTCCGGTGGCGTGCATACGCATATCGATTTTGCCGTGGAGCGGCCGGGTGGCGGCGATCCTTCAACCGGTGCGTATCTGGTCGAGTTCTCTCTGTTTGGGCTGGCGGCCGACCAAACTACGCAGATTTACACCGACTCGGCGCCGGTGCAGGTGGCGTTCAATCTTGATTTGCCCGAAGCGCAGTTTGATGCGTCACTCGCCGCACTCGTCAATGGCGCTGACGCGGACGGTGACGGCGTCGGCGATGCGCTCGACAACTGCACGGAAGTTGCCAATCCGACTCAACGCGACAGCGATGGTGACGGCTTTGGTAACGTGTGTGACACCGATTTGAATAACGACAACATCACCAACGTTATTGATCTTGGACTACTGCGACTGGTCTTCTTCAGTGACGACGAAGACGCCGACTTCAACGGCGACGGCGTGGTCAATGTGGTCGACTTGGGTCGCATGCGGTTATTTTTCTTTCAGGCTCCCGGGCCTGGCGTCGGCAATTAGCTGCTGTCTCAGCGCCGGTGGCTGTCGAGCTGCCGGCGCGAAAGACGCCGCACCAAATCATCGACGGGTTTGATGTCGGGTCTGAGTGCGCGTAGCTCTGTGGCAATTTCCAGCGCATCCTCCGGCGCCGATTCAGACCAGCCGTGCGCAATCTTGAACAACTGCGAGAAGCTCGTATTAAAGTCGGCGCTGGTGCGGGCTGACGCGATGTAGTGCGCCACGGCCGCACGCTCGCCCTGCTCCATATGCACCTGCATGCCCTGCAAATAGCGATTTCGCGCCAGCACGAACTTTTGCCAGCGTAGCGTGAACGAGGCATCACGGTCTGCCGTTTGCGCCATCCTTTGCGCACTGGCCTGCGATGCGTTCAGGATTGCCATCAGCCGACCGTAAGGCTTGCTCCCCCGGTCGTACGTGAAGCGCGGCGCGGCATACGAGAGATGCGGAAGATCGTCTGTATTGAGTGGCCCCTCGCCTGCGATTTGGGTCAACGCTTCGGTGTCCAGCAGGATGGTAGCCAACAGCTGCAGCTCGTTAGTCAAAAGATCTCGTTGCAGCACTGCACGCGCCGACGACGACGGCACACGGGTTTTGAGATAACCCGGAGCGATGTCCCGGGGCTTCAAACCCGTCACCAGCCCGAGCGCCGGGAAACGCAGCATATCGCTGGCCAGCACCAAATGCGCATCCGGAAAAACGGATTGATACGTGCGCACGACGAGCCGGATCATGTCCATATCGAGCTGATGAAACGGCAGCCAGTGGCAAAACACGCCATCCGGTGCCAGGCGATTACGGATGGCAAGATAGTGTTCTTGCGAAAACAGCAACCCGGCGCCGTCGCGCGCGGGATGGTAGAGATCCGCCACGATGACATCGTATTGGTCTGGTGCGAATTGAACGAAACGGCGCGCATCGCTGGCGTACAGCGTGACGTTTTCTCGCCTGTGCGGCGCGCCATTGGCCGGGGCAAAGTGATCGAGCAAATCCAGCACGTTGGGCACAAGCTCCACTGCATCAATTTCCATCGATTCGTACTGCGCGGCCGTGCCCACGGTCACGCCACTGGCGACACCCAGAAAAAGAGCGTTGTCCGGCGATGGATGCAAAAGCAGCGGAACATGCGCCTGTCGCCGTTGAAACAACAGTGCACCGGTAGTGGTACCGCCCATCTGATAGCGATTGTTCACCCGCAGATTCTTGGCATTGCCCTGTTGGACGACGGCGGTACTCGCCAGCACGCCCTCTTTGAACACGACAACCTCCTCGCCGTTGCGCAAGGTCATGATCTGAAGAGCCGGTAGCAGAAAAATAACGCCAGCTGCGCCAGCCGTGAGCGCAGCGATGCGACGAACGGGGGATCGACCCGCCACCGCACAGAACGCGAGACCACCCAACCAAAGATAGCCCAGCGCAATCATGCCGACAGACCACTTCGCCCCGATCGAGGGCAGCAGCCCAATCCCAAACACCAAGGGGGCCAACGCCGCACCCAGGGTATTGATGCCCATGGCCCGCCCAATGTGCCCACTGCGCTCGCGCTCAATTTGTGCCAGCAGCGCAAAAATCATGCCCATCAGAAAACTCGGCACCGCAAACACGCTTAACGCCAGGAGCATTTCGCACTGGAACACATGGACCGCGCTGTCGCCCAGAGATAGGCGCAACGCCCGATAGATAGGTTCGGCGATAAACATGATGCCCAAACCCGCCAAACACGAAAGCGCCAGTGCGCTGAGCAGGCGGCCAAGCCAACGACCCGGGGCGGCGTGCGCAGCAGTACGTTGCAGCAGTGCGGCCCCTGCACTACTGGCGGCAAGATAGACCGCCAGCGCCGTGGCAAAACTGTACAAGGTTGCCTCAAACACTTGCGACAAAATGCGCACGGCCAACACTTCGTAGCCGACGCCCAGTAGTCCGGTTAACAAGAGCAGCGGCGCAACGCGTTTCGGGTCAAATTCACCTACCGCATTGTCTGGCGCACGCATCAGCTCACGGCTGGCGCCCTGCCCCAGATACAACGCACCTGCGGCGCACATAATGTTGACCGCGGCGAACAACCATAACGTCCGGGTTTGCCCCAGCACCGGCAGTGCAACGAATACGCAAATCAGAACGCCCGCGACGGCGCCGGCCGTATTCGCCGCGTACACCGCGGCTACGACGCGACCATGGAGTGACCGGCGTGCTATTACCTGTTCCATGGCAGGCAACGTGACGCCCATTGCAAAGGTGGCGGGCAAAAGCACCACGAACGGAATCGCAAAGGCCATCGCCCAGTGCCATACCGGCGCCGGCGCCACACCCAACAGCTCGCCAGCGAGGTTACTGGCTAAGGGCAACGCCACGGGCGTTGCCAGAGCAGCAACGGCGATCACAATCTCGCACCCCGCATACCACTGATGCGGGCGCGCTGTCCGACCTATGCGCTGCCCAAGACTCCAACTCCCCGCCGACAAACCTGCAAAAAAAGCGGCGACCACACCAAGCAAACTGGGCATCTCGTGCCCCAGCGCAAGCGCAAACGTTTTGGTCCAGATTGATTGATACGCCAGGCCCGCGCTGCCCGATAGAAACAACAGTGCGTAAAGCGCCAGCGGAGCCCGTGCGCTCATTCGCCGCTAATAATTAGAATGCCGGAAGCGGGTGTGCGCGGAGCGGGAGAAGCTGGGTCGCGCAAGCTCAGTGCCTCAAGCGCCGAGGCACATTCATCGGCGACCAGACCGTTATTCAAGATGACTTTAACCGGATCGGCGTCGAGGTAGCTCGGTGCGCTATCGCCGTTGGTCGCATCAGAGAACAACTGGAGCTCAATGAGATACGCCCCAACTGACGGGCTGCCGGTCTGACCAATGCCGGGCGCGCTGCAGTCACCGGTGCTGTCTTCAACACAAAAGTCGAGATGCGAATGGATACTGCCGTCAGCGGCGGCCTGCTCGATGGCTGACTCCAGAGGACCGGCAAGCCCGTCGCCCGACCAGATCGTGCCCTGGCGATAAAACGCCAGCTCTTCGGGATCACCGTTGATAAACACCTCAGGGGGAACGGCGCCGAAGAATCGCACGCGCTCACCAGCCGGCGGCTCGGACAACCACCTTCCCGAATCGCGATCATAAAACGACAAAGCATCCAACGCTCGAAACCACAGTACGTCGTTCGCGGCGAAGTCTCCCGGGTTGATGACCCAGCCCGGATCATCGGTCTTGTGCGGCCCGCCACCAAAGTCGCCGAAGTCGGCAGCGATCAGCAGGGAGCGATCCGCAGCGTCCAGCGAGAAAATAAAGTTGGAGTCCGTTGGGTTGTCGCGTCGTACAGCAAGTTGAGGCGTCTGATCTGCGCGCTGCGCTATATCCAGATAGACGTCAAAGTGACCAAAGTCGTTGCACGTGGGGGTTTGGCCCAGAGCTACCCCGGAGGTCGCAAAGCAAACAGCGAGTACGAAAAAGCGTGTCATTTTAGTAGTCGAATCTCAGGCCAAGCTCAACCGAACGACCGGGTTCCGGCGCAAAGCTGCGCAGGAATGAGGCCGCGTTGCGGATCTCTTCGTCCATGAGGTTTTTGCCGCGAATAAAAAAGAGATAGTTGCCAAAGCGCTTACCCGTCATGGTGTAACTCAAACTGCCGGCAACGTTCATGTAAGAACCGGTCCCGGTTTCATTCAGCCCGGGGCGATCCTGCGCCGCGACATGCGTGGCACGAAGATCACCGCTCCAGCGCTGACCGGCCCAATCCAGCCCGACGCCTACCCGCATCGGCGGCATACGTGGCAAATCTTCACCATGATCGAGTCGCCCGCGCACAAAGTCGCCAAACAATTCCACACCAACGTCTGCATTGGACAAAGACACCCGTGGTAGCTGCCACTGCCACTCGACGCCGTGCATGGTGGCGTCGGCCTGCGTGTATTCGTATACCGGCATGCACTCTTCGATGCGCGCGCAGTTGAAGCGAAAAAATTCTTCGGCCAGATCGAAGAACACACCGGTGTTGGCTTGATAAACAAAATCATTCGCCGCCGTGTAGAACGCCTCGACTTTCACTGCACCAAAACGCCCTGTGTGTTCCCAGCCCACGTCCAGTGTGTCGAACGTCTCTGGCTGCAATCCATCGTCGCCACGGATCAGCGCACCAATCGAATATGAGCGCGTCGCCAGGTGCGGGCCAAGGGACATGAGTTCCTGCACCTCTGGCGCACGAGCGGAACGTCCGACCAGCAGGCTCAGAGAGTTCGCATCGGTCAGCGCCCATTGCGCCCCGATCGACGCACTTTGCAGGTTGTACTCAATGGGGTCGTGCATAAATTGCGTGAGCGTTGGTCGCAGCGCCGCCGTGGGTTCCAACTGCTCTAGCCGTACATTTTCCGCACGCAACCCGGCTTCAATGGACCAACGTGCGGCGTCGTAACGCTCGATCACAAAGACACCGACCGATTCGGTATTGCTTGGCGGCACAAAGCTCTCGAGCCCCACGGCCGCAAAATACCGATCAACATAGTGCACCCCAACTTCACCGCTGTGGTTTTCGAGCAGGGGCTTGTGTTCAAGGGTTAATCGGCCCTCGGTAGTGTCGCTTTGAAACAGGGTGCCGACGAAAGTGCCTTCGGCCTCAAAATGTTCGTAGTCGATGTCGCCAACCTGCAGCGCCACGCCTTGCAGCGGCCCGCGATCCAGCGCTAGTCCAGCGCGCAGATCTACCCTGGTTTGCTCAAGATCAATGCGAATGTCCGGCGCCGCCTCGATGGCATCGCCCGTCGGGCCGCCGTGATCGTGCGCATCGTCCGGCTCGGTGTGTGCCCCCGGAGGAATGCCGTAGGCGTTGTCGAGTTGGCTAACGGCCATACCGACGTAGCCATTGTCTGTAACGTAACTGAGCCCACCCGCGCCGCCGGTAGAGCGCGCATCGGTGTTAGAAATAAAACCCGTGGTGTTGTCCTGGCCCGCATCGAAGAAAAACTGCTCGGCCACCGCCGCTTCATCAATAGCAACACCGGGAATCTGCACGTTGCTCTGGTCGCGAGCGAAACCGTCAACGTGAAACACAAAATTAGACAGCCGCAGGTCGAGCTTGCCTGCCGCGGTGCGTTGATTGTGGTTGATCGTTTCATAGCGCGTCTCGAAACTGCCCAGCGCACTCTCCTCAAACGGCGTTTCGTGAATTCGGTTGGTGATCACATTGACTACGCCGCCGATGGCGCCGCTGCCGTTGCGCAGCGTCGCCGGACCGCGCACGATTTCGATACGATCCGCCAAAACAGCTTCGATCGTACTGGCGTGATCTGGACTAATGGCCGACGCGTCCCAGGCGCCGATGCCACCTTCACTTGCCCGCACGCGAATCCCGGACAAGCCGCGCAGCACCGGCAGGCCCACACCCGGCCCGAAGGACGCATTGTGCACACCCGGTTCGTTGGCAATGGTCTCGCCAAGCGTGCCGCTCAGTTTCATGCGCAGTTCGTCGCCACTGAGTTCGCCGGTCGCCTGACCGACCGCTTTGGGTGTGGCATCGCGCTCACCGACGACCTCGAGTTCTTCGAGCTCAGGGGCGCTGCCAATTTGTTCTGCCGGCACCGCTTGCTGGGCGAGCGCGGGTGCCAAACAAAAGACGGACACAAAAGCGCCCAGACCCACCAACGCCACATTTCGCAGGGGACGTTGATTGGGCCCGGGCGTCTCGCCCGCGACTTGCGCGGTCAAGCTCAAGCGGTCTTGCGTCGGCTGATACCGAACATGGACAGCAGACCCGACAACATGAAGATTGCTGCACCTGGAATCGGCACGAGCGCCGCATCGACGGCCATCTCAAACACGGACTCGTCCAAACCCAGATTGAACGCTACAAACATCGACTGCGAAGCGTCATACACTTGCGTCGTTTGATCAGCGGCCATACCAAACAGCGCCAGTTCGATCATGAACGCACCGGGCATCGGCGTGCCGCCGAGGCTGTCCTGAATCTCAAACTCGACGTGGCTGTGGATACCACCTTCGTCATCCGCGCCATCGATAAAGCCCATCGGGTTGACCGTGCCCGCGCCGTCCCAGAGCGTTTCATTGCCAAGCACATCCATGGCCGCAATCTGGATTGGGCTGATATCCGCACTAGTCCAGGCATTGCCGTCCCACATCTGCAGGGTACCGATGGCCTGGAAAGCGAGAATTTCACCAGCCTGAAATAAGCCATCATCGACCTCGAAGCCCGGATCGTCGGTGCCAAATGGCTCGCCGAGTTCCCCAAATTCGGCCTCAAACAGCACGCCGCCGTTCAACATTTGGAGACCGTTTTCGATCACCAGTGCACCGTCTTCGACGCCAACTTCCACGTCCTGATGCTGGGCCATCGCGGCACCCGTCGACATCAGAGCGATGGCAGCCAGCCATCCTTTCAATTTCATCGTATCCCTGCTCGACATTGTTATTTTCTCCCGAAAAGTAGAGTTGTCGTCGTGAATTACCGTTTTGCAAACGGGTGTGGACGTTATGTCCCGAACTGAGGTAACGTTACAACATTACATTTACAAACCGCAACCCCTGGAACACATCTGTTGAACACCACCTCGCCATACCTTGCTGCGCACCTTGTCCGGCGTTTTTTTGTCGTGATAATTACGTCCTGCATGCTGCTCGGTCTCGCCGCGTGCGGTAGTTCGGTTACTGGTGGTGAGCAAGCTGCAATAGATCCCGTCGCCATTGATCCGGTTGTTCCCGATCCAGATCCAGATCCAGATCCAGACCCAGACCCAGACCCAGACCCAGACCCAGATCCAGGTGTCGGTGGCGATATCGGTGTTGGACCAGTCGTTACGACACCACCCGTCAACCCGGGTGGTGTAGCACTGCCCCCGGGCCCTGTTGGGTCAGGCGGCTCGCTCCAACCTGTATCACCACCAAGCCCAACCGACCCGACCGACCCCTCTGACCCGATCGATCCGGTCGACGGCCCGCGCGTTCTGGTTGTGGATCAGGGACATCCAGACGCCTCCGACGACAACGACGGCCTGGTGCTGCCTTTCATGACTCTGCAGCGTGGTTTGGACGCTTTGCTGCCCGGCGACACACTACTTATCCAGAGCGCCGACGAGCCCTACCAAAGCCAAACCCCTGTCGACGGCACCAACGTGGCCGGGTTCGCCCTGAACATCAGCGGCACGCAGGAGGCACCCATTACGATTGTTGGAGGTCAACCGCGACCTGTCATCGACCAGGGCCAGTCAGCAGCGGCTGATCTGCCAACTGTCGGCCTGCTGCTCAACTGCGTCAGTTACGTGATCGTGCGAAATCTGGAAGTGCGCTTTGCCAATGACGCCGGCATTACCAGCTCACTGTCGGGTTGCGCGACTACCGACCTGCGCGTGGAGTCGAGCCACGTTCATCACGTGTACGGCTACGACGCGGTTGCCGGCGTGCGACTGGCCAACAGCAGCAGCGCCCGCGTTCGCGCAAATCAAATCCACGACATTTTCCGTGAAGATGGCCCCGCCACTGAGATCGCTGCGACGGCCGCCGCGACCACAGGCGTTATTGTCGAGAACAATGCTATTAGCGCTGCCGATGCGGGTGTGACCCTGCGCAGCACCGGCCGCGCACTCGCCGACACAAGTATTCATGAAAACCGTCTGGATAACGTCAGCGCTGGCGTCTATCTGAGCAGTGATGTGTCAAGCGGCGGCAGTGTGGGCGCGCTAAACGTCAGCGACAACGTGATCGCGGGTGCAGGGGAAGCGCTGCGTGCCGACCTCGATCGCAGCGGTGCGCAGTCGTCTGGATTGATCTTCCGCAACAACACCGTGGTGGATACAAACAACACAGCGCTTTTGGTTTCCGGGATGACCGAGATCGAAGTGTTCAACAATATCTTTGCAGATGCGGGCGCCGACGTATGGGTAACGCAGGCGACGCGAGATCCGCTGGTCACTAACAGCGTAACGTTCAGCAACCATAATTTGGTCTGGGACAACACGGCATTGAACTGGACGCTTAACCTCGGCGGTCCGGGGGCGCAGCGCTTTGTAGGGCTTGAAGCATGGCGTAACGCCTGGTCGCTCGATGGCCACGACAATCTGGCGGCGGACCCGGATACACAATCACTTCGCGCCGACCCACAGTTTGTTGACCAAGACGGCGGCGATTACCGCCCACAAAACCCGGCCCTCCTCGGCGCCGGGAGAAACGGTGAAGATCTGGGCCCGCGCACCGATCAGTAGTTCTTAACCGGCACGCAGGGCTGCTATCCTCGTGCGCATGAGCACCACCTACCCCGTCATCGAACCACAATTCCGCGGCCCACCCGACTCCGGCAACGGCGGCTATACGGCCGGTCTCGTTGCGGCGCAGCTCGATGGCGCCGCCGAAATTACGCTGCGCGCGCCGCCACCGCTGGATCGCACGCTTGATTTGGAGAGCGACGGTCGAGTCGCCACGCTGCGCGCCGGCCAGACGATTATTGCCAACGCGCATGTGGCCCCACTCGACCACCCCGCGGTGAACGATCTGGATGCGGTCTGCCTGCGCATTCCAGATTACGCCACCGCGCTGGAACAGCAGCCGAGC
>JBGCFP010000168.1:0-31821 GCA_045107005.1 Gammaproteobacteria bacterium | reverse complement strand
GACCGCGACCACCGAGGAAACGACATGAATCGCGCACAGTTTTTTGCCCTCGCGGGCCTGCTACTCCTGTCCACATCAATGGCGGCGTGTGGCGACAATCGATCAGAAGAGCAAAAGTTGCTTGATGCGGAGCTCAAGCTTGAGCAAATGAGCTATCGCAGTGCGGTCATTGATCTGCGCAACGTACTGCGCGGCAATCCCAGCAGTTTACCCGCACGTCTGGGTCTTGCTCGCGCGCTTGAGCGCCTGGGTGATGCGACAGCGGCGGAGAAAGAAATCGCTCGCGCCGTGGAGTTGGGCGCGACGCCCGATCAGTATTTCGAAATTCTGGCCGGCGCGCTGGACCGGCGCGGGGCTCACGCCGAGCTGCTTGCGGAAATTAACCCGGCGCTGGTTAAAGACGCCGAGGTTGGCAGTACGCTGCACGCTTTGCGCGGTCGGGCGATGCTCGCCATCGGGTCCGAGCAGGAGGCAGCCAGCGTTTTTGACGAGGTATTGGCGGCCGGGGAAAGTGTGGAAGCGCAACGCATCGCTCTGTTGGGCAAGGCCGGTATGGCCAGTAAGAAAGCCGATTTCGACGGTGCGATACGCCTCGCCAAAAAATCGTTGGACATCGCACCTGATTCTGCAGAGTCGTTTTTGCAGGTCGGCCAGTTTCTGGTGGTCGGCGAAAAATTCGAAGAAGCGAAAGCGTTTTTGACGGACGAGAACGCGTCGACGATACGCATGGGCAAAATGGAGCGCTTTCGACTTGTCGGCGAGCGCGCGCAGACCTTTCTGGGTTTGAACGATTTGGAGGCTGCTGATGCCGAAGCTGTCCAATTGGAGAAAATCGCACCCGACCATCCCATGTCCGGCTACTTGCGTGGACGCATCGCGTACCAGCGCGGTGACAACGATGCAGCGCTTGAGTATTTGCAGGGCGTTGGTGCCAAGTATCCGCGATTTGTGCCCGTTCAGGCACTGCTCGGGGCGGTCAGCCTGAAGCGTCAGGAATTCGAACAGGCAGAAGTGTTCCTGTCCAACGCGATTTCCGTCGACCCAAACAATGCGACAGCGCGCCGCTTGCTCGCCGAGACCCGCATGCGCATGCGCCGACCTGAAGAAGCGGCACAAACGCTGCGCGACGGCTTGCGCAATGACGAGGCCAATCCTCAGCTGCTCGCCATGCTTGGTCGGGCGACGGTGCAACTCGGCCAGCAGGACGCGGGCGTTGAGTTTCTGAAACAGAGTTTGGCAGCCGATCCGAGCAATTCCCAGGCCAGCATTGCGTTGGCCGCCGCTTACGTCGCGCAGGGCAACAACGACGCCGCGGTTGCGTTGATTGAAGGATTGCCTGCCAACGTCATCCCCGAAGAGCGCCGGCAGCTGTTGCTGGTGGTGTCGCGATACAATAAGGACGACCCCGGTCCCGCGCGAGCCAAATTGAACGAGCTGCTGCAGGCGTCGCCCGACGACGTGGGCGTATTGTCGCTCGCCGGCAGTTTCTACTTTTCCGACGGAGACGTGGACAGTGCCCGCCAACAGTACGAACGCATTCTCGAGCTGGAACCGGACAACCGCGCAGCGTTGTTTGCGATACTGCGCGCGGACGAGGCGCAAAGCGACTACTCCCGATCAAAAGTACTGTTTGAACAGGCGCGACAGCGCGACAGCAAAGACATTGTTCCACCCCTGGCGCTCGCGCGGCTTGCAGAGCAGGACGGACAACACGACAAAGCGATCGACCTGATCCGCGAAGCCAACCAGATCGACGATACGGCGTTGTTGCCCAACGTGACGCTTTTCGGCGAAGCGTTGCGGTTGAACGATCTGGACACCGCGGACCGGTATGCGCAGCAGGCTGTCACGCATCACAGCGATTCGGCCCAGGCGCAGGGCGCGGTAGGGTTGCTTCAGTTGCGGCGCGGTGAGTTTGTCGATGCGGTGGGGAGTCTGCGACGCGCGACCGAAATCGACGGTGCCAATTTCTTTTATCACTACCAACTGGCTCGCGCCCAACTGGGTTCAGGGCAGCTGGCTCAGGCTCGCGACAGCTTCCAGGCGTCCCTCGCGCGAAACGCCGCGCACTTACCGTCTCTGCGGGCGCTAACCGTGCTGGAAGTCCGCTCCGGCAACAATGGCCGCGCCGATGACCTGCTGCGCAGTGCCAAAAAAGCGCACGGCGATGGACCTTTGATTGATGAAATGACCGGCGATGTACGCGCCGCGCAGGAAAAATTTGCCGAGGCTTTGCAGGCGTATCTTGATGCTCAGAGCGAGGCGCCGTCGTGGTCGCTGGCGGCAAAAGTGTTCCAGATGCGTTCGAAAACAGCCGCGCCCAACCCGACTCAATCACTGGAAAAATGGTTGCAGGACAACCCGAATCATTTGCCGGCCCGACTGCTGTTAGCGCAGGCTTACCAGAAGGCCAGCCAGAATCAGAAAGCCATTGAGCAATACGAAATGTTGGTGGTCGATACGCCAGATTCCGCCCTGGCGCTCAACAATTTGGCGTGGCTTTACTTCACGCAACCCGGCACCGAGAATCGTGTGCGTGCATTGGAAGTTGCCGACAAAGCTTATCGTCTGGCACCGACCAATCCTGACGTGGCGGATACGTTCGGCTGGATTCAGGTGAAAAGCGGTCAGCTGGACAACGGCATGCAAACGCTGCGTGAAGCCATGACCCTAACGACGCCACGCCGGAGCCCGGACATTGCTTACCATTTGGCCGCCGCGCTGGTGGACGCAGGGAATACCGACGAGGCCCGTGAAACGCTGCTCCAGGCGCTGGCTACCACCCGTTCGTTTGGCTCGCGCGGTGATGCTCAGGCGTTGCTCGATTCTTTGTAGTCTAGTTTTGAACGCGCGATTCAAGCGCCGTTTTGACGCGCGAAAATTGCTCGTCTTGCGGATGCTCTAGCAGCCAGGCATCAATATAGGTAGCAGCGCGGTTGCTGTTGGCCGCAAGCGCCGCGGTCGCCGTTTTCAATGCAACGATACGATCCAGTTTTCGACGCTGAGCCTTGTCATACGCTCGCTCGGCTTTGGTGAAATCGCCCGTCAGCAAGTACAAATCGCCGATAATTTTCTCGCCTGTCGTGCGCGTTAGTTCTGACGCGAGCAGATCGTCCGCCAGCGCTCTGGCTTGTTCGGCATTGCCGCGGCGATGTTCATCAATAATCAAAGCCTCGATAGCTTTGCCTTCCAGTTGCTGGCGCAATACGGACTTCTTGATGTCGCGCCGAGCGCGCCAGAAGTCACCGGTGGCCAGTTGGGCGCGCAACATGGCGAACATGGTCGACGCGGCGGATGGCGCAACGCGGCGCGCCTCGCGCAACGTTTCGATGGCGGCAAAGGTGTCTCCGGAGGCCAGGTAAGCCTCGCCCATCAACGCGAGCGCTTCGCTATTGAACGGCTGGATGGTGAGCAGCTCTTCGGACAGGGCGCGTAGTTCGGCGGTCAAACCGTCGCGTCGAGCGTAACTGGCGAGCAGTAGCCGGGGTTCGACGGCCAGTTCATTTCGCTCCCGCGCCATTTCCAACCAGTCGACGGCCTGGTCACGCTGCCCGCGGAGCTCAGCGGCCTCGGCCAGCGCCAGCAGGGCGATCAAGTCGTTCGGATCGGCGCGGCGCCGTCGCTTGGCGGCGGAATCCGACCGTTCAAGATCACCGGTCCGCAAAAATCGCAGCAACTGCAAAGTAGAACGTGCGCTCTGGGTTGCTTCGTTCAGCGGCCAGCGACTCATCAACGCATCGCTCTTTGCAACGAGCCCGTCATTCAGATAACTGCTGGCCAGCTGGATCTGTAGCTCAAGGTTATCCGGGCGCATGGCCACCGCACGCTCCAGATCGAGATGCGCGCGCGATCGATCGCCGGATCGCGCAAACGTACCGGCTCGATGCGACAGCCCTGCGGCGTCGAGTTCGCTCTCCGCGATCTGTCCAACCGTCGCCGCCGCCTCTTCGGCATTGCCCATGCCGTGATAAATGCGCGATAGAAGCAATAGAAGGAGCGGGTCGGTGGTGTCGGTAACGCCTTCGGCATCAAGATGAATCTGCGCGCTGCCCAGGCGCCCTTGTGCAAGATCGGCTGCCGCACTGAGTTGTTGCGACGGACGATGATTGGGCAGGGCGTTGAGAACGCTGCTCAAGTACTCGCTGGCCAACGCGTAATCGGCGTCCTCATACGCCAACAGTGCGCGCAGATACTTGGGCAGCGGATGGGATGGAAACTCTTCGAGTAACCCTCGGGTTTGCGCGTTAGCCCGGCTTTTGTCGCCATTGCGCCAGAGCACCTCTGCGAGCGCGACCCGCGCATTTAGCCAATCGTCCAGGTTATCCAGGTTGCGCGTGAGTGCCAGCGCATCGCCCAGCACCAGCGTCGCTTCCTCATAGCTGCCGCGCTCTGCCAGTAAGGCGCCCAGTGCGTGTTGGGCACCGATACTGAACGGATTCGCTCGCGTGATCGTGCGCAATTGCTGTTCCGCGAGGTCAGGGCGACCGCGAGCGCGCTCAAGCTGAGCCTGTGCGATTCTTGCGCTGGTCAAATCGGGCTCGCTCGCGACGACGGTGTCGAGCAGCGTGCCGGCTTCGGCCAGCTGTCCCTGCTGGAGGAAGGCCTGCGCCCGACACGTGGTCACCTCCGGCTCTTCGTTCCTATCAAACTCCACCACGACGTCGTCGAACTGGCCGAGCGCCAACAGCGCGTGGCACAAGACCACGTTGGCCTCGGTGGATTCGTCCAGTCGTGCCGCGGCGCGCGCCTGGCGAACCGACAGGCGTGGGCGACCAGCCACCAGCGAAACACGGGCAAGTAGCAGCCGCGCCGTGGTATCGCCAGGTTGTTTCTGGAGCACGTTGTTGAGTTCGAGGCTCGCCGCGTCCAGCGAGCCCGCGTCAATGGCGGCACGCGCGGCGCGCAAATTCGCTTCAATATCGTCGTTTCCGCCGCAGCCGGTGAGCCACAACGCCAGCCCAGCGAGCGCAAGAAAACGGGTCGTACTGCGGCGCATCAAAGCACTCGTCTCGGTGAAAGTCCGGCAGCGTCGCGGCAGCATCGAAGGGTCTCGGTCACGCTCATTGTCAGAAGTTTAGTTAACATTATGATTTTTATTCTTTTTCTGATTTTTAGTCTGGCATCGGTTCGGCACGACGCAAACCGCTGTCCGGCATTCTGTGCTGCTGCACGGCCGCATGTCAAAAATTGGTATTGAGGTCAACATTTTATGACAATAAAACCGTGTCATCAGGTGTGAATCAGGGCAACATCGTGCCCCGTCGCCTATGGTAAAGTCACGGCCCGTTTGCTGGCTCCACCCTGTAGAGGAACGTTTACATGCGCAAGGTCGCTCTAAGTCTCACACTGATCGCGTTGTGCGGTCTGCTTGCCGCGTGCGGCTCAACGCCTCCAACGGCGCAGGAACGCAATGCGACCGTTGCGCCGACGGCCGCAACCGATGGTGAATATTCCATCGGCGCTGGTGATTCCCTGGATATTTATGTCTGGCGTCATGATGACCTGTCCCGCACCGTTCCTGTGCGTCCAGACGGTAAAGTCTCGACGCCTTTGGTCGAAGATATGCAGGCGGCGGGAAAAACGCCTACGCAACTGGCCCGCGACATTGAACTCGTGCTGGGTGAATACATCAAATCACCCAAAGTCACCGTGATTTTGGCCGGGTTCCAGGGCGCTTCGAGCGATCAGATTCGCGTCATTGGTGAAGCGAGCCAACCTCAGTCGATACCGTATCGGCAGGGCTTGACGCTGTTGGACGTCATGATTTCCGTTGGTGGTCTGACGGATGTGGCTTCGGGTAAGCGGACGAAAATTTTGCGACGCAAGGGAGCTGGCATGGAGGAACTCAAGGTACGTCCTGACATCCTTCTGCGTGACGGCGATATCCGCTACAACGTCAACATGTTACCTGGCGACGTCTTGATTATTCCCGAGGCCCGTTTCTGAGCAACCTTGTGCACGCGTCGAACAAGGACGCGGTGTTCCGAGCGGCTTTCCCCTGGAAAGCGGCCGGTCGAAAAAAGCTTATGTGAAATCGGTCACGGTGCCGAAATACAGACTCTGTCATCATGATGGAGTCTGCCCCGTGATATCGCAGTTAGGATCAGTATGACTGACATTATTTCTAAAATTCTCGCCTACTTACGCGGTATGTGGCGCTTTCGCTGGCTGGCTCTCGGGCTGGCGTGGATCGTTGCCATGGTGGGCTGGTACTACGTTTATTCGATGCCCGATCAGTTTCGCGCGCGGGCTCAGGTGTACGTAGACACCGAATCGGTGCTGCGTCCGCTGCTGCCCGGCAATGCCCGCACGGCAAATGTCATGAGCGAAGTGGAACTGATGACCCGGGCACTGATGTCGCGACCCAATCTGGTCGAAGTGGCCCAGAAGACCGATCTGGATCTTCGCGCGGGCACGGACATCGAGATGGACGAGCTCATTAACCGCATGCGCAGCAAACTCGAAATCCGCTCCGTGGGCAAAAGTTTGTACACGATTGCCTTTCGCGACTACGAGCCACAAATGACGCGCGACGTCGTGCAAACGCTGCTCGGCAGTTTTGTCAGCGACACGTTGCGCGAAGGGCGTGAAAAATCGACCGAAGCGGTCGAATTCCTGCAGGCGCAGATTGACGAATACGAACAGCGTTTGACGGAGGCCGAGCAACGTCTGGCCGACTTCAAGAAACGCAATGTTGGCCTGATGCCCGGCGAAGCCGGCACGTTTTATGAGCGACTCGACACGGCCATGAGTGCCAAAGCGTCGCTGGATGCGCAGATCGCGCTGAAGACCGGCACGCGCAACGAGCTGAAGAGTCAGCTGGCCGGTGAAGAGCCGACGTTTGGTATGGCCCGTCCACGGACGACGTCGGGACCAACGGGCACGTCTTACGACCTGCAAATCAATGAAGTTGAAAACGATTTGGCGCAGCTGCGGCGATCGTTCACCGACAAACACCCTGACGTAATCAGTTTGCTGGATCGGCTCAAAGACCTGACCGACAAGCGTGATGCAGAAATCGCTGATCGCCTGCCGGCCGACGATGTTGATCTGCCGACGTTCAATCCACTGGATTTGAACCCGGTTTATCAACAGCTGCGGATCTCACTGAGCGTGGTCGAAGTGGAGCTCGGCGAGCTGCGTACGCGCCTGCGTCAGCAGAACGCACTGGTTGCCAACCTGCGCCGCTCCGTGGATACCGTGCCGGAAGTCGAGGCCGAGTTGTCCGCCTTGAACCGGGACTACGAAGTCACCAAGGCGCGCCACGACGAATTGTTGCAAAGCCTCGAAGATGCTCGCATGAGTGAAGAGGCCGACTCGAGCATCAATAACGTCAGCTTTCGGGTGATCGAACCGCCACGCTTGCCGCTGGAACCTTACAGTCCAAATCGCCCTGTGTTTTTGACGATGACGCTGCTGGCGGCACTGGGAGCCGGCATTGCGTTTGCGTTTATTCTGGATCAGCTTCGTCCGGTGTTTATCACGCGCGACGATTTGGCTGCGCGGACTGGCATGCAGGTACTCGGCGCGATTGGCGTTGTGATGATGCCGCACCAGAGTTTCATGATGCGCATTCAGAAGGCCGGTTTTTTAGCCGGCCTGATCTGTTTGTTGCTGGTCTACGGCGTCGTCGTTGTCTTTGAGGAACCCTTCGTGCAATTTTTCCGTTCGATAGGTGGCAGCGCATGAGCATTGTTGAAAAAGCCGTTGGTAAACACCAACAGGACAACTCAAAGAAAAAGGCGAGTCGTCCGCGACCGCCCGTTGCCGACGAGGGCAGCGCGCGACTGCTGCCGGTTGAAGAAGAGGGCGATTCAGATTTTGGCCGTGCGATTCCGCTACCGGGCGAAGACGGCCGCATCGGCAAGGATTTGCTGGTGCTCGATTTCGAACAACTGCGCGAAGCCAGCATTGTGCCGCCGGAAGAACTGGCGCCTAACCTTGCCAATGAATTTCGTCGCATCAAGCGTCCGCTAATCAAGAACGCGTTTGGCAAAGGCGAAGAGCAGATTGAGCAGGGCAACCTGATCATGCTGTGCAGCGCGCTGTCGGGCGAGGGCAAAACGTTCACATCAATGAACCTGGCGATGAGTGTCGCGTTAGAGCGCGAACGCACGGTGTTGTTGATCGATGCGGACGTTGCGAAACCTCACATCAGCCGGGCTTTGAGCCTCGACAAGCGCAAAGGTTTGATGGATCTTCTGGTGGATCGGACGCTCGACATTGGTGAAGTGCTGGTACAGACCGACATGCCGGGCTTGCGCGTTCTGCCGGCCGGAACACAGCACGAGTACGCCACCGAGTTGCTCGCCAGTGAGCGTATGGAAGAACTGATGACAGAAATCGCGGGGCGCTACCAAAACCGCATCGTGATTCTCGATTCGCCACCGCTACTGCAAACGTCCGAGGCACAGGTGCTCACCGGATTGGTTGGTCAGGTTGTCGTGGTCGTGCACGCTGGATCGACGCCGCAGTCGGCCGTGGAAGGGGCGCTCGAACTGGTTGACCCAACCAAACACGTCAGCCTGATTTTGAACAAGAGCCGTATCTCCACTGGTGGTGATTCCTACTATGGCGGTTACTACGGCCAGGATGGCTACACGCACAAAGACACCTGAAGACAGCGCAAATCAGCATGACAAATGACAATAAGAAAATCGGCTTCGCGTTTGTCCCGGCGCTGCTCGTACTGTGCCTGAGTCTGCCGACGATGGCGCAGACCGGCGACACTGGATGGGACTTTGCGCCGAGCATCTACGTGGGCTACACCTTTACCGATAACGTTCAGCTCGCTCCCGACGACGCTGCGGTTGAGGACAGCAGCTACGAAATCACACCGCGTTTGGCCGTTACCCACCAGGGTCCGCGCTGGAATCTGGATTCGAGCTATCGACTGCAGTCGCGGCGTTTTGACAAGACGAGTTTCAACGATCAGGTGTTCCACAATCTGGATCTGACGTCGAACTACGCGGTGGTCGGTGATCGGTTTGGCGTAGATGTCATTGCCAACATTTCTCAGCAGGTTGTGGATCGCCAGCTTGGTGTCGGCACCACCACAGTAAGCAATGTCCAAAACCTGACGGATGTGAGCACCTACGCGGTCGAGCCCTACTGGAACATTGAACTGGGATCGTCAACGACCGGTCGGATGTCGTATCGCGCCGGTTTGGTCGAGTTCAATAATCCGGCATTGCGCGACAGCAAAGACAATCGGTTCGCGGCCAATCTGACGACAGCGCCGCAGGACGGGCGCTGGTCGATCGGTGCGTCGTACACCACGACGGACGTGGAATTTGATACCGGTCGAGAAGTGTCACTGGCGCGCATCAGCCTGGACCTGTCCTATCGCGTTTCGCCGCGGGCCAATTTCGTATTGACCGTCGGTGACGATCAGAACGACCTGGGCGCACTGCCGACACTTGGTGATGTGGACGGCGGTTTTTGGCTGGCCGGGTTCGACGGCTCGCTTGGTTCGAGCACGACTTATGAGATTCGGGCGGGCGAACAGTTTTTCGGCGATTCGTATCTGGTTGAGTTGGAACGCACGCGCGGCCGTCTGGCGCTGAGCCTCACCTACAACGAAGAAGCGACCACGTTTGGGTCCGGTCAAATCGACTATCAGGGCTTGCTCGGATTTTTGTCGGATGTCGGCGGCATTGACTTGCCCGGCGTCTCGCAGGATGTCTTTGTCACCAAGCGACTCAATTTTGGCGTGAGTTACACCTTGCCGCGCAGCTCGTGGCAGCTAAACGTCTTCAATGACGACCGTCAGTTCATTTCTTCGCTGGCCGGCACGCGCGACGATCGGGGAAACGGTCTCTCCGTCAGTTGGAACTGGGAAGCATCGCCGCTCAATCGCTTCACGTTCAGCGCGAATTACCAAACGTTCACGATCCGCACGACGGGCGACGAGCCGGAAGATCTGCGCGTTGATCTCGCCTGGCGACGCACTTTGTTTGCGCGCGCGACGGCGGACATTCGGCTTAGCCATTTTAGTCGCAGCTCCAATTTTGTCCTGCAGACTTTCGATTCCAACTCCGTTTCAGTCGGCATCGGTTACGAGTTTTAACGCGTATGTATGAAGATTTTTACCAGCTTCGCGGTCGGCCATTCCAGCTGACACCGGACCTGAAGTTTCTCTACCCCAGCCAGGGCCACAAGCGCGCATTGTCGTACTTGCACTACGGGCTGGAGCAGGCAGAAGGCTTTGTCGTCATTACCGGTCATATTGGTACCGGCAAAACGATGCTGATTCAGACGCTCCTCGCCGAACTGCAGGACCAGGAAATCGCGACCGCACGAATCGCCGCGGCCAACCTTGATGACGGCAACATTCTGCAGATGGTGGCGTCGGCGCTCAAGCTGCCGCACGAAGGCAAAAGCAAAGCGGCGCTGCTGCGCGATATGGAACTGTCTCTGCGTCGCGCTCAGGATTACCTGAACGGTGTGTTGCTGATCGTTGACGAGGCGCAGGAGCTGCAGCCAACGGCGTTAGAGGAACTGCGAATTTTATCCAACCTCGAATGTAACGGTTCGGCACTACTGCAGGTTTTTCTCGTCGGCCAAACGGAGCTGCGCACAACGTTGCGCGAGCCCACGATGGAGCATTTGCGCCAGCGCACGATCGCGTCCTATCACCTCGAGCCGCTGTCGCTGGAGGAAACCAAGCGCTACATCGGGTTTCGGATGGTTGCCGTTGGGTGGGACGGTGAGCCGCATTTTGATCCGGATTGCTACGAAGCGGTGCATCACCAGACCGGCGGCGTACCGCGCAAGGTCAACATCTTGATGGACCGGTTGCTGGTCTACGGTTACCTCGAAGAGCTGCGCGAATTCAGCGCCGAAGATGTCGAGGATGTGGTGGGCGAAATGAGTCAGGAAATCGCCGGGGATCTGGTTCCGGGCGAGACGAGCGAGCCTGCCAGGACCGACGACATTAACGGTGGCGATTCGGCGAGCGAGCAGGACCGCAAGAGTCGCGAAGATCTTGAGAAGCGGTTGGCTATGCTCGAGGCGAAACTTGAACGCCTGGCGGGAGACTCGAAATGAGTGCGACAGCGAAAGTCATCACGGAACAGGCTGCCGGTGAGTTTCTGATTGAACCGGACAGTCAGCGGCTCGAATCGGTCGCGCCGACCAATGCCATGTCGATTGATGTCGAGGACTACTTTCAAGTGTCGGCGCTTGAGTCGAGAATCGGGCGTGATGGCTGGAGCGACTGGGAGTTGCGGGTCGAGCAAAGCACGCGCCGTGCACTGGAAATGTTTGACGCTGCCGGTGTTAAAGCCACGTTTTTCACGCTGGGCTGGATTGCAGAGCAGTGCCCGTCGTTGGTTCGTGACATCGTTGCACAAGGCCACGAGTTGGCCAGTCATGGCTACGAGCACAAGCGCGCCACGATGCAAACACCGGCGGAGTTTCGCGAGGACATCGTGCGCACGAAGAAGCTGCTTGAAGACATGGGCGGTGTCGAAGTTCGCGGCTACCGAGCGCCGAGTTATTCGATCGGTTCAAGCAATCTTTGGGCGTTTGACGAACTCGCGGCGGCAGGTTATCGCTATAGCTCCAGCGTGTATCCGATTGCCCACGATCTCTACGGTATGCCGGAAGCACCGCGATTTGCGTTTCGACTGCGCTCAACCGGTTTACTCGAAATTCCGGTGACAACGTTGAACATGGCCGGTCGTAACTGGCCCTGCGGTGGCGGGGGTTTTTTCCGTCTGCTGCCCTATGCGATTTATCGACGGGGCTTGCAGCGCGTTAATCAGAAAGACCGCCAGCCGGGCCTCTTTTACTTCCACCCTTGGGAGCTGGATCCAGACCAGCCGCGTGTTGACGGCCTGTCTGCGAAGAGCCGTTTCCGCCACTACCTGAACCTGTCGCGTACGCAACCTCGTCTGGCGAAGCTGTTGAGCGACTTCAAATGGGACCGCATGGATCGTGTATTCCTGCCGGAAGCGGCAGCGTCTTGAGCGCCGTGATGCAGGAAACGTCAGAGTCACCGGTCACTGTGCACATCGCCAGTGATGCTGATGCCGCGCGGTGGAACGGGTTTGTCGACGCGGCGCCAACGGCAACGTTTTTTCATCGTTACGAATGGACCAGCGTGCTGCGTCGCGCGTTTGGCCATCGCAGCTACTATTTGTACGCTGAGCGCGACGGGCAGATTGAAGGCATTTTGCCGCTGGCTCATGTGAACAGCCGTTTGTTTTCCAATGCGCTGATTTCGACCCCGTTTTGCGTCTACGGCGGCGTGGTCGCGACGAACGACGACGCGTATCGGGAGCTGTTGGCGCGCGGCTGCGCGCTGGCCGACGAGCTTGGGGTGGATTACCTTGAGTGCCGCAACATGGTGGCGCGTGAGCCGTCCTGGCCGTCGAAAGACCTGTACGTCACCTTCCAAAAAGACATTTCACCGGACAGCGAAACCAATTTGCTGGCCATTCCCAAGAAGCAGCGTGCCATGGTGCGCAAGGGCATCAAGGCTGGTCTGACCGCGACCGTCGAGAATGACGTCAGCACCTTGTACCGCTGTTATTCCGAGAGTGTGCGCAACCTTGGCACGCCGGTGTTTGGTAAAAAGTATCTCGAAGTCCTCGCTGATGTGTTTGGCGACGACTGCCAGATCATGGTTATTCGCAACGGTGATTCGCCGGTCGCGGCCGTCATGAGCTTCTTCTTTCGCAATCAGGTGTTGCCGTATTACGGCGGCGGGACGCTCGAGGCGCGCGCCGTCAAGGGTAACGATTTCATGTACTGGAGCGTCATGGAAAGCGCGCGTGAACGGGGTTTGACGTTGTTCGATTTCGGTCGCAGCAAAGTGGACACCGGCGCCTATCGCTTTAAGAAACACTGGGGCTTCGAGCCTCAACCGATGAGCTATGAATACTATCTCTCGGGACTGGACAGCATGCCGGATCTGTCGCCGAACAACCCAAAGTACAAGTTGTTCATTGGACTGTGGCAAAAGTTGCCGCTCGGTATTTCGCAACGGCTCGGGCCGTGGCTGGCGCGCAGTTTGGGCTAACTTGAAGCCGCAACGTGTCAGCGGCTTCCGTTCTTGAAAATCAATCGTTTCTTCGGAAAAACACAATGTGTGCAGAGACCTTGCACTGCCACGCGCAGTGGCTCGTTAATTTCTTTCGCTCCTCCGGTTCGGATGGGTAACTGACATGTGTGGCATTCACGGAGTGTTGGCGCTGGATGACGCGCGCCGAATTGACGAGAGTGCGCTGCGGCGTATGGGGCAGGTGGCTCAGCATCGTGGGCCCGATGATTTCGGCGATTACATTGACGGGCCCCTGGCCTTTGGAATGCAGCGCTTGTCCATTATCGACGTGGCGGGCGGGCACCAACCGATTTTCAATGAAGATCACTCGGTCGTCGTCGTGTGCAACGGAGAGATCTACAATTTTCAGTCGTTGCGCGATGACTTGATCACCCGCGGCCATCGTTTTCGCACCAACAGCGACGTC
Organism: Gammaproteobacteria bacterium; assembly: GCA_045107005.1. Taxonomy (GTDB): domain Bacteria; phylum Pseudomonadota; class Gammaproteobacteria; order Steroidobacterales; family JBCCMA01; genus JBCCMA01. The sequence goes on along the minus strand of JBGCFP010000168.1, from coordinate 18,346 downwards.
GAAGTCATTGTGCATCTGTACGAAGAGTATGGTGATGCCTGCGTTGAGCACTTGCGCGGGATGTTTGGTTTCGCGTTGTGGGATCGCACGCGCAAACGTCTGCTGCTCGGCCGCGATCGCACCGGCATCAAGCCGCTGTATTACATGCTCGAACGCGGGCGTTTGGCGTTCGCGTCGGAAGCCAAGTCGATCTTGAGTCTGCCCGACGTCACGCGCGAGTTAAATCAGGATGCGCTGCCGCACTACCTGCATCTGGGCTACGTGCCGGCGCCTCTGTCGATGTTCGCCGGCGTGCACAAGCTGCCACCCGCTACGCTGATGATTGTGGAGAATGGCGAGGTTCGGCAGAAGCAGTATTGGACGCTCGACGCTCAAGCAACAGAAAGTGGCGACTTGACGACCTGGAGCGATCGTCTGCTCGAAACACTGTCGGACTGCGTTGAGCGGCAGATGGTGAGCGACGTGCCACTCGGTGCATTCTTGAGCGGTGGCGTTGATTCAAGCGCCGTAGTGGCCATGATGAGTCGCTTCAGCGATTCGCCCGTGCGCACGTTTGCGATCGGGTTTGGCGGTTCGTCCGGTGGTTCGTTCTACAACGAATTGCCTTACGCGCGCCAGGTGGCAGAGCTGTTCAAGACGCAGCATCAGGAAATTGTGGTCGAGCCGTCCGTTGTGGAACTGTTGCCGCAGCTACTGTGGCACATGGACGAACCGATCGCTGACACGGCTTTCATAACGACCTACCTGGTCTCTCAGTTTGCTCGGCGCGAGGTCACCGTGATTCTTTCGGGTGTTGGCGGTGACGAGTTGTTCGGCGGCTACCGACGCTACCTCGGCGGTTACTACGCCCGCGCACTGTCGCGTGTGCCGCGACTGGTGCGCCAATCCATCGTCAAACCCGTGCTCGGGCGCATGCCGGTGGATCGTCATTCGCGGGTTGCGAATTTGACCCGCTACGCCCGGGCGCTGGTCCAAGCGGCCGACTGGCCTCTGGCGCAGCAGTATCAATCGTTTGTGGAAGCGGCGAGCACCGCTGACGTCATGAGCATGCTCGCGTCGCCACCGGAGAGTTTTGAGCCGCACATTGAAGCGGCGTTTGCGCGGCTTAGCGGCGGCGATCCACTCGCCCAAATGATGCAGGTTGATCTGGCGACGCAACTGCCTGACGATCTGCTCACGCTTACCGATCGCATGTCCATGGCAACGTCACTGGAGTGCCGCGTGCCGCTTCTTGACGAGGCGATTATCGATTTGGCGTTACAAATGCCGTCGCGTCACAAGATTGCGGGGCGTGATCTCAAACATGTTCTCAAACACGCTTTGCGCGACGTGTTGCCCAAGGACATCTTGTATCGTCAGAAACGCGGTTTTGGCGCACCCATGGGGGCGTGGTTTAAGCAGGAATTGCGGCCGCTCGTCGACCAACTGTTGTCGACGGAACGGCTTGAACAACGCGGCTGGATCAACCCGGCGCACGTGCAGTCACTGCGCGCTGACCATGATGCCAATCGTGCCGATCACACGGACAAACTGGCGGCGCTGACCAATCTTGAGCTGTGGGCGCAGATCTATCTGGATGATCGTGGCGTCGACAGCGTGCGCGATGAAATGACGGCGCTGGTGGCGGCATGAAGATTCTGTTCGTTTGTCATCGCTTTCCGTTTCCGCCAAAACGCGGCGGCAAGATTCGTCCTTTCAATATCATTTCGCATCTGACGCGTAGCGGACATGAAGTGACCGTGGCGTCGTTGGCGCGTACGGACGAAGAGGCGCGCGAAGGCGCTGGCCTTGCCGAGCACTGCAAGGCGTTTCTGGTGGAGACGGTGGGGAGTGTCGGCGCCTGGGTGCGTATGATCCTGCGGCTGCCGACGCCGGGTCCTTCGAGTATGGGCTACTTTTACTCGTCGGCGCTGCGTTCGCGCATCGATGCATTGCTCAAGGAAGAGACGTTTGATCTGATCTTTGTACATTGCTCGTCAGTCGCGCAGTACGTGGCACACGTTCGCGGTACGCCAAAGATTATTGACTTCGGCGATATGGATTCCCAGAAATGGCTGGCTTACAGCTCGTTCAAACCCTTTCCACTGTCGATAGGGTACTGGCTCGAGGGACAGAAGATGGCGCGGGCAGAGACCCGTCTCGCGGCGCAGTTTGATCTGTGTACGGCCACGACCAAGGCGGAGCTGGAAACGTTGCAGACCATTTGTGCATCGGGGAAAACCGGTTGGTTTCCAAACGGTGTCGATCGAACTTATTTTTGTCCTGACGATACTGAGTACGACAGCAATGCGATTTGCTTTGTGGGGCGTATGGATTACTACCCGAATCAGCAGGCGATGTTTGATTTTTGCGCCAACGTCTGGCCGCTGTTAAAGGCGCAACGACCGGCCACCACGTTGACCATTGTCGGGGCAGAGCCGAGTAATGCGGTTCAGGAGCTCGCCAATATTGACGGCGTAACGGTGACTGGCTCAGTACCCGACGTGCGCCCTTACTTGCGCGCGAGCGCTCTGACGGTGGCGCCCCTGGCCATCGCCCGAGGTACACAGAACAAGATACTTGAGTCGTTGGCGTTGGGCGTACCGGTGATTTGCTCGACCATCGCGGCTGGCGGCGTTGACGTGCAGGTCGACGACCAGCTGTTGGTGGCCGACACCAAAGAACAGTGGTCGGCCCAGATTCAGGCGGTGCTGGACGACCCGGATTTGCGCCAACGCCTGAGCGCTGCCGGGCGTGAGCGTATGTCCACGCATCATGACTGGCCGACGTCCATGCAGAGGGTCGACGCTCTGCTCGACAAAGCGCAGGAACTCGCTGGGTGATGTCTGCGTTCACGGGTTATCGCTGGCCCAGGGCGGCGGCGCTCACCGCCGTGGTTATTGTCGTGCTTTGCGGCTTGTACTGGTCAACCATCGCGTCGATGGCCGGTGTGTGGATGGAATCGGATACGTTCTCGCACGGCTTCCTGGTTTTTCCCGCGGTCGGCTGGTTGATCTATCGGTCGCGAGAGCGGCTTCTTGATATCGCGCCTGGGCCATCGGTCATCGGGTTGTTGGCGCTCGTGTTGTGCCTCGTGTTCTGGTTTGTCTCGCGCGTGGGTGCCGTCCAGGTGGCGGAGCAGTTTGCGTTCGTCGCGGCGCTCGGTGCCTGCGTGTGGACCTTGCTTGGCACTGCCGTGGTTCGTGTGCTGGCCTTCCCACTGCTGTTCGCGTTTTTCGCAGTGCCGTTTGGCGATTTTGTCATTCCAACGCTGATGCGTTTCACGGCGTGGTTCGTTGTCGAAGCCGTTGAGCTGAGTGGCATACCGGTCTACCGCGAAGGGTACATGCTGAGCATTCCGCGCGGGGATTTTGAAGTCGCCAAGGCGTGTAGCGGCATTCGCTATCTGATTGCGTCGGTATCTCTGGGCACGTTTTTCGCTTATCTCACTTACCGTACCTTGGGGCGTAGACTGGTTTTCGTCGCGATGGCCATTCTGCTGCCCATTTTGGCCAACGGGCTGCGCGCTTATGGCATCGTCATGATCGCGCACTTCACCAACATGCAGCACGCTGTGGGCGTCGACCATCTCATTTACGGCTGGCTTTTCTTTGGCGTGCTGATGTTCATATTGTTCTGGGTTGGCGGCCGTTACGCGCAGTACGATGATGCACAGGCACCACGTTCCAGGCGCACTGGCCAGTCGGTGGCGGCGGCGATGTCGCTGGTCCCGGCTTTGGCACTGGCAGCCATCGTGTCGACACCGTTTCTGTCGCAGCGCGCGCAAGCCGCGGTGGACCAGCCGCTCAGTGCAGCGCAACTGCCCGCACCTGCGGGGGGCTGGCGGAAGCAATCCTCGACCGCCCGCGACTACGTCCCGTCGTTTAACGATGCGAACGATCTGAAGCGCGCTGTCTACCACAATGCGCAGGGCGCGGTGAGCGTGACGATCCACACCTACACCGGTGGTGATAAGGAACTGATTCGTGCGGGCAACACGTTCATCGGCACGAAAGGGCACAAGATCATGCGCGATCTTCCGGTGGCGCTCGCCGTTGGCGACGAGCAATGGGAAATCGGTCGCGTCGACATGCTCGAAGCGGGCCCGCGTCGCACGATTTTGTACTGGTACCAGATTGGCGATGTCATCAGTACCTCGCCCAATGTGGCGAAAGCACGGGAATGGCTGGCGCGCTTGTCAGGTCAACCGACGCGTCGCGCACTGGTGAGCATGTCAGCGCCGATGCTGGAGCCTGATGTCGTGCCCGACGTGCTGGTCAAGTTTGTTGACGAATACGGTCGCGCGTTGCTTGCGTGCGTTGACCAGCCGCAAACGCCAGGCTGTGATGAGTGATTCAAGGCCGTTGATTGCGCACGTGATCCATCGGTTCGCGATGGGCGGTATGGAAAACGGTATCGTTAATCTGATTAACGGGATGGATCGCGATTTCGCGCACGCCATCATTTGCCTCGACCAGTCCACCGAATTTTCGCAGCGCCTGACCCGAGATGACGTGCAGATTTTTTCATTGCGCAAGAAGCCGGGTAAAGATTTGCCGCACTACCAGCGCCTGTGGCGAGTGCTGCGCGAGTTGCGTCCAAGCGTCGTGCACACGCGCAATATCGGGACGATTGAAGCCGGATTGGTGGCCCGATTAGCCGGCACAGCAACGGTGTTTCACGGCGAGCACGGTTTTGATGTCAATGATCTGCACGGTGCGCATCAGCGCTACCGGCGCCTGCGCCGCGTCGCCAATCCGTTTATTCGACGCTTCATTTGTGTGTCCCAGCAGATACGTCAGTGGCTGCAACGCGATATTGGACTGCCCGAAGACAAACTGACGCAGATTTACAACGGCGTTGATACGACGCGCTTTGATCCAGCGCGGCGCGAGACGGCCCGTGCGCTGTTGCGCAGCGCGGGCGCAGACGGTGAGTTTGTTGTCGGTGGCGTGGGGCGACTTGAGGCGGTAAAGAATCCGCTGGAATTAGTGCGCGCGTTCACCAGCCGGTGTCAAACGCATACCGACTTCGCACAGCGCGCATCCCTGGTGTTGCTCGGGGACGGAGCGCTACGTGATGAGGTGGCTCGATGTGCCGATGAATCGGGCTTTGCCCAGCGTGTCCACCTGCTGGGCGCCCGTGACGATGTGGCGCAGCTGATGCCCGGCTTCGACGTGTTTGCATTGCCGTCGCTCAACGAGGGTATCTCGAACACGATTCTGGAGGCGATGGCCAGTGGTGTGCCCGTTGTGGCCAGCCGTGTCGGTGGCAACGCGGAGCTTTATCGCGACGGCCAACACGGCACGTTATACGAATCGGGCGATGTCGACGCGCTGGCCGGAGCACTCGGCCACTACGCCGATAACGAGCCGATGCGTGAAGAGCGTGCCGCGGCGGCGCGACGCCACGTGGTGCAACAGTTTTCGTTAGATCGCATGATTGACCAGTACCAAAGTCTTTATGCGGCGCATTGCTAACCCTTGAGGTAGAACCAACACCATGTGCGGAATCAGCGGTATTTTTGACACTCGATCGGCAGCGCCGATTGACGAAGCGTTGCTCAGCGCAATGAATGACACGATGGAACATCGTGGCCCGGATGCGTTTGGCATGCACACCGAGCTTGGCGTCGGTCTCGGTCACCGACGCCTGTCGATTATTGATCTTGAGGGTGGGAAGCAGCCCATTGCCAACGAAGATGGATCCGTCATTCTCACGTTCAACGGCGAGATCTACAATTTTCAGCCGCTGCGCGAAGAACTCAAAAACAAAGGCCACGTCTTTCAGACCGACAGCGATTCGGAAGTGATCGTGCACGGCTATGAAGAGTGGGGCGTCGATTGTGTCAAGCGGTTCAACGGTATGTTCGGTTTTGCCGTGTTTGATCGCAACAAACAGACTCTGTTTCTCGCGCGCGATCGCCTCGGAATCAAGCCTCTCTACTACAGCGTTCTCGCCAGTGGGCGCCTTATTTTTGGCTCGGAACTCAAAGCGCTGCAGCGTCACCCGGAGCTGTCGCGCGACATCAGCGTGCGCGCCGTGGAAGACTACTTTACGTTCGGTTACGTGCCCGATCCCGACACCATCTATGAAGGCGTCCACAAACTGGCACCCGGTCACACGTTGTTTGTCGAACGCGGCAAACCGGTGCCGTCGCCGCATCAGTATTGGGACGTGCCGTTTGAGCTCGGCCCGGAGCGCAGTGAAGCCGATCTGGAAGTGGAGCTGCTCGAGAGGCTGGAAGAGGCGGTGCGCAAACGCATGATCGCGGACGTGCCGCTTGGCGCGTTTCTGTCGGGCGGTGTGGATTCGAGCGCAGTGGTCGCCCTGATGAGCGGTATTTCCGATAACCCGGTGTCGGCGTGCTCTATTTCGTTTGGTGATCCGGAGTTTAACGAGGTCAAGTACGCGAAGCAGGTCGCCGAGTATCTGGGTACGCAACTCAACGTGCGGCAAGTGGATCAGCACGATTTTGATTTACTGGATCGTCTCGGGAGCTTGTATGACGAGCCCTACGCTGACAGTTCTGCGATGCCAACCTATCGGGTCTGCAAGCTCGCGCGCGAAGGCGTAAAAGTGGCACTATCCGGCGATGGCGGCGACGAGAATTTCGCCGGCTATCGACGTTATCGCTGGCACGCCTACGAAGAAAAAGTGCGTCGTTTGTTGCCACAAAGCGTACGCGGACCGGTGTTCGGCACGCTCGGGCGCATCTATCCGAAACTCGACTGGGCCCCCAAAGTCCTGCGCGCTAAATCCACGCTCGAAGCGGTCGGCCGCGACACCACCGAGGGTTATTTGCACGGCGTGTCGATTTTCCCGGCACCGCTGCGTGCCAAACTGCTTTCGACCAAGGCGTTGAGCGATTTACAGGGTTACCGGTCCATCGACCGCTTCAAAGCGTTGGCCGCCAATGCGCCGACCAAAGACAGCTTGTCGTTGGTTCAGTATCTGGATTTCAAGACTTACTTGCCTGGCGACATTCTCACCAAGGTTGACCGGGCCAGCATGGCGCACGGCCTGGAAGTGCGCGTACCGTTTCTCGATCACGAATTCGTTGAATGGGTGTCCGGCATTGATCCGCACATGAAGCTGCGCGGCCGCGAAGGCAAACACGTCCTCAAGACCGCTCTGACAAAAGTGCTCCCACGCGACATTCTGTATCGCGAGAAAATGGGTTTTGCCGTGCCGCTGGGTTCGTGGATTCGCGGGCCGCTGCGTGAGCGCGTGAAACAAAGTGTGTGCGGCGAGCGCATGGCGGATTCGGGTTTCTTCTCCAGCCGCATGCTGCGTCAGGTTTACGACGACCATATTGCGGGTCGGCGAGATTACACGCCGGTGCTGTGGGGGCTGTTGATGTTTGACGGCTTCCTCGGTCGCAGTGGCGGTAAGTTCGGTTAGCCGATGCGGTTAATCACGTTCAGCACGTTGTTTCCCAATGCGGCACAACCGGCGCACGGTTTGTTCGTGGAGGCGCGTCTGCGTGAGCTGCGGCAACGTCGTGGAGTCCAGGCGGACGTCGTGGCACCGGTGCCGTGGTTTCCGTTCAAGAGCGAGAAATTTGGCGCGTACGCGAAGTTTGCGCGCGCACCGCGACGAGCGGAGCGCGACGGCGTCATCGTCTCGCATCCGCGCTATTTCCTGCCGCCGAAGGTGGGGATGCACATGGCACCGCGCAGCATGGCGCGTGGCGCGAGCGGTGCGGTCGCCAGTCTGGTGGGGGACATCGATCTTCCGGTTCTGGATGCCCACTACTTTTATCCGGACGGCGTAGCGGCGGCTCATCTGGCGAGTCGCTTGCGATTGCCGCTGGTGATTACCGCACGGGGGAGTGACGTCAACTTGCTGCCTGACGACGCGGCCGTGCGCCGACGCATGCTGTGGGCGGCGGATCGTGCCAGCGCGTTAGTCGCCGTATCGTCCGCGCTGCGCGAGCGTATGATCGCGCTTGGCATGGACGCGGCCAAAATTCGGGTGCTGCGCAACGGCGTGGATCTGTCGCTCTTCAAGCCGCTGGATCGCGCGGCACAGCGCCAGGCTCTTGGGCTCGATGGTCCCATGATTTTGTCCGTGGGCAACCTGTATCAGCTCAAAGGCCACGATTTAGTGATTGAAGCGCTGACCGAACATCCAGCGCTGACGCTGGTGATCGCCGGGGCCGGGCCCGAGCGGGCTGCGCTTGGGGCGCTGGCGGAGCGGCTCGGCGTGCAACAAAGAGTGCGTTTTGTGGGTTCCGTCGCTCAATCAGAGTTGCTTCAGTATTACAATGCGGCGGATTTGCTGGTATTGGCTTCCAGTCGCGAAGGTATGGCGAACGTACTGCTCGAATCGCTGGCTTGCGGGACCCCGGCGGTGGTAACACCGGTCGGGGGGAATCCCGAAGTTATCGCGTGCCCGGAGGCCGGTATTGTACTGCCTCGTCGTGACGCCCGGGCAGTGGCTGACGGTATCGGCCAACTCTGTTCAGACTTGCCGTCGCGTGAAGCAACGCGACGCTACGCTCAGAAGTTCTCATGGGACGACGTGACCCGGGAACTACATGAATTGTTCGAAGAGGTGTCCGCGTAAGGGCGCGTCTCGAAGGGAATCGACTTGATGACAAACGTAATTGAAAAGGTTGGATCATGAAAATTAGTATTTTTGGATTGGGTTATGTGGGCGCGGTGTCGCTTGCGTGTCTGGCTCGTGACGGCCATGAAGTGGTCGGCGTGGACATTGATCCAACCAAGCTCGACTTGATTCGTAACGGCAAATCGCCGGTGATCGAAGAGGGCATTCAGGAAGTCATGGCTGACGTGGTCGCCAGTGGACGCGTATCGGTGACCGATCAGGCGCGTGACGCGGTGCGCGACACCGAGTTGTCGTTTGTCTGCGTCGGAACGCCGTCGATGCCCAACGGGAGTCAGGATTTGCGCGCGATGCGCCGCCTCGCCGAGGAAATGGGCAAGGCGCTGAAAGAAAAAGACTCGTTTCATACTGTGATGATCCGCTCCACCATCGAACCCGGTACGATCACCGAAACGGTCGAGCCGATTCTGGTCGAACACTCGGGCAAAGTCAGTGGCGAAGATTTCGGTCTGGGTTTCCAACCGGAGTTTTTGCGTGAAGGCACGTCCATCAAAGACTACGACAACCCGCCGATGACCGTAGTCGGGGCGAACTCGGACCGCTCGATCAAACAGCTCGAAGACCTGTTCGGCGATTTGCCAAACAAATTCCTGACTACCGATATTGGCACCGCGGAGTGCCTCAAGTACGCGTGCAACGCCTACCACGCGGTGAAAGTGACGTTCGCCAACGAAATCGGTCGCGTCACCCAGTCGGTCGGTGTCGACTCGCGTAAGGTCATGGAGTTGGTCTGCGAGGATCACTCGCTGAATATTTCCAAAGCCTATTTGCGGCCGGGCTTCGCATTTGGCGGCTCTTGCCTGCCAAAAGATTTGCGCGCGCTGTTGTACGTTGCTCGCAGTCGCGATGTTGATCTGCCGATGATGGCCGGACTGATTCCCAGTAACGTGGAACACATTGATCACGCGCTCTCGACCATTCTCGGCCGCGGCACCCGCAAGGTCGGTTTCCTGGGTCTGAGTTTTAAGAGCGGCACCGACGATCTGCGCGAAAGTCCGCTGCTGACGTTGGCCGAGCAACTCATTGGCAAGGGTATGGAGCTGAAGATTTATGATCCGGAAGTGAACGTGGCCCGTTTGATAGGCGCCAACCGTTCTTATCTGGAAGAATCGATCCCGCACGTGTCGTCGCTGATGTGCGACAGCGCCAAAGATGTGATCGACCACGCCGACGTGATCGTGGTGGGCTTGAGCGATGCCGAGATTATTGACGAACTTCACGCACACTGCGATCCGCGGCACTACGTGCTCGACCTGGTTAGCATGCGCGACGCTGACCAGCTCAAGGGTGAATACCGGGGCGTGTGCTGGTGACACGCCCGCGGCTGCTGTTCGTCTCACCGCGGTTCCTGTTCCCGATCGATTCCGGGGGCAAGATCAGAACCACGGGCATTCTGCGCGAGATGAAAGGTGGCCGCTACGACATCACGCTTCTGTCCCCGACGCCGGACACACCCGGTGATTACGATCAGGAGCTGGCGACAGTCGCCGATCGGTGGGCGTTCTGGGAGCCGGTCCGGGGCGTCGCCCGTTCGATCCGCCGCGGCTTGCACCTGCTGCATAAGTTGCCCTTGCCGGTGGCTACGGATATGTCGGCCGAGGGCAGCGCGCTGGTTGCCAGCGAGTTGCCTGCGCACGACGTCGTGGTGTTCGATTTTATCCACTCCGCCGTGTTGGTGCCCAAGACCTTGAATACGCCCAGCGTGATGTTCACGCACAACGTTGAAGCCCAGATCTTCGAGCGCCATTCGAAGGTCAATGAGAACCCGTTCATGCGGCGGCTGTGGGCGCAACAGTGGCGCAAGATGCTGCGTTTCGAGGGCGCGGCGCTAAAGCGCTTTGACCGTGTGGTCGCGGTGTCGCAAGTGGACAAGGACGGTTTTGCCAAGCACTACGGTGCCGAGAATGTCGACACCATTCCGACCGGCGTTGATCTGAATTTTTTCCCCTACAAGCGCGAGCCGGAAGCGGGGCGTATCGCGTTCACCGGCTCGATGGACTGGCTTGCCAACCAGGACGGCATCAGCTTTTTTCTTGACGAGGTGTGGCCGCTCATCGCTGAATCGACGCCAGAGGCCACGATGTGCGTGGTCGGTCGTGCGCCACCTGAGCGTCTGGTCGCGCGCGCGGGCAACGTCAAAGGCTGGGAATTTACCGGGTTTGTTGACGACGTTCGCACCTACATTCATCGTGCAAGTGCCTATGTCATCCCGCTGCGCGTCGGTGGTGGCACGCGTCTGAAAGTGTTCGAAGCCATGGCCAGCGGTTGCCCGGTGATTTCGACAGCCATTGGCGTGGAGGGCTTGGGCCTGACAGATGGCGTACACTATCTGAACGCGGAATCGAAGGAAGAGTTCGCGGCGGCCACCACTCGGGTCCTTGGCGATGGTGAGCTCGCGGAACAATTGGCGCGTGCAGCCCGTCAATATGTGGAAGACTTCGCGTCAAACGCGATTGTAGCCCGCCGTTTCGAGCAAATTTGCGACGCGGCCATCAACCCGGATTAACTCGCTATGCGCGACCTGCTCATTCTATTCATGGTTGTCGGGTCCATACCGCTGATTTTCATGCGACCGTGGATCGGCATCATCATGTGGTGCTGGCTGGGTTTCATGAACCCGCATCGCCTGACCTGGGGGTTTGCTTACGACTTTGCGTTTGCCCAAGTTATCGCGCTGGTCACGCTCGCCGCCATCGTCATCTCGAAGGAAAAGAAGCGCATCGATCTGACGCCGCTGGTAATCGTGTGGCTGGCGTGGATTCTGTGGATGAACATCACCACCTATTTTGCGCTGGAGCCGGCTGAGACGGTCAAAGATTACGATCGCGCGATGAAAACGATGCTGTTCGCGTTTCTGACCATTCTTCTGATCAATTCCGAGGTCAAAATTAGAGGGCTGGTGTGGATTACCGTGGGGTCGCTCGGATTCTTCGGTGTAAAAGGCGGCATTTTTTCGGCGACCACCGGGGGTAACTATCTGGTGTGGGGTCCACCTGGCTCGTTTATCGAAGGCAACAACGAGCTGGGCCTGGCGCTGGTAATGACCATCCCGCTGATGTTCTATTTGATGTTTACCGAAGAGAACAAGTGGATAAAGCGTGGCTTGATGGCGGCGGTTGGATTGACGGCGCTGGCTGTTCTAACGACACACTCGCGCGGCGCGTTCCTGGCCATGGGTGGCATGGGCGGATTTCTGTGGCTCAAGAGTAAACGCAAAGTGGTGGTCGGCATCGCGTTTTTGATCGCGATTCCGCTGCTGCTGGGGTTTATGCCCGAGGCGTGGGTCGAGCGCATGTGGTCGATTCGCAGTTACGACGAAGACGGCTCGGCGCAAGGGCGTTTCAACGCGTGGTGGTTTGCCTATTACCTAGCGCTTGATCACCCGGCGTTGGGGGGTGGCTTCGGTGTTTTCCTGCCGCACCTGTTTCAAATTTACGCGCCCAACCCAGATGACTTTCACGACGCGCACAGTATCTATTTCGAAGTGCTCGGGGAGCACGGCTTTGCCGGACTTGCGTTGTTCCTGACGCTTGGAGGGCTCAGCATCCTGACCGCAGGTAGCACCATTCGGATGTGCAAGACCGTTCCGGAGCTGAGCAAACTTGCCGACCTGAATCGATTTATCCAGGTATCGCTGGTCGGCTACTCGATCGGGGGCGCGTTTCTGGGCCTTGCCTACTTTGATCTCTACTATCACTTTATCGCGATCATCGTGCTCAGCCGCCAGCTGGCGCGGATGCGCCTGCGCCAGATGGAGGAGGGCTCGTGGCCCGCGGCGGGTTCCAGCACGGTGGTCGAAGTAACCGCGAAACCGTCCAAGCCCAAAATTGGCGACCGATTTCGATCGTCATCAGGTCGTGCGATGACGTCGAGACGCGCCCGGTGAGTCATAAGTTCGTGACGCTGACGTACCATCGGGTGCGTCCGCAGCGTGATCCGTTGTATCCGGACATGTGTTTTGTCGATTCGTTCGATTCCCAACTTCGCGTACTGTCTCGTTTTTTCAACGTGCTGCCGCTGCCCGAAGCGCTGGAACGGAGCGAGCAGGGTTCGCTGCCGGCACGCAGCGTCTGCATCACGTTTGATGACGGGTATCGAGACAATGTCGACATTGCGCTGCCGATGCTGCGCCAGTTTGCGTTGCCGGCAACGTTTTTCATTGCGACCGGCTACCTCAATGACGGCATGATGTGGAACGATCAGGTCATCGAAGCCGTACGCGGTCGCCGCGCCGGTCGCTGGGACTTGTCGGGCATCAACCTTGGTGAACGTCATGTTGACGATCTGGCGAGCCGACGTGCGTTGATGCACGAGATCATCGTCCACCTCAAGCATCAGTCGCCCGATGTGCGCGCGACTTGGGCACAACAACTGGTCGACGAATCCAGCGTTTCCGGCGAGCGAATCATGATGACCGATGCCGAAATTCGCACGCTGCATGCGGCGGGCATGACCATCGGCGGGCACACCGTCACGCATCCGATTCTGACCCGACTGTCACAGGCTCAAGGCGGCGCGGAAATGACCGACGGCAAGCGTGCGCTCGAGGACATGATTCAGTCCGACGTGTCGGTGTTTGCGTTCCCCAACGGCAAAGCCGGTGCGGATTACGCGAAAGAACACACGGCGCTGGTCGAGCAAAGCGGGTTTCGCGCGGGGCTCACTACGATGTGGGGTTACGCGGATAATGCGTCGCCGCGCTTTGAGTTGCCGCGCGTCGGTCTTGAGAGTGAGAGTGGCTGGCGCTTTGGTGCAAAACTGTTCAAAAGTTTTTACGAGGCGCAAGACGCGACCACGATTCTGTCTTCGCAAACTGCCTAATTTGCAGAGGTTGCTTGAAAACTCTATCAAATACAGTCACCTGCAGTGCGATCGTTGCGGTGTGCCGCAAACTGTGTCGCAGATCATCGGAATGCGCGAAAACGTGTTATAAAATGTGGACTTGCGGTTGAATTGCACGAAAACGCCATCATTTCCAGTTCGGTGTTCGGGCCATTAGAATAGCCCAACTTTTTTTTGCCTGTTCCCGGAGAATCCATGAACGACCAGACACTGCCTGAGCGCGATACGCTGCAGTACTTTGACGACGTCGCACGTATCGTGCGTCAGACGTTGCAACTTGATGACAGCAAGACCCTCGAGGTCGACACAGCTTTGCTCGGCGATATCCCGGAGTTCGACTCCATGTCGGTGGTGACCGTGCTCGTGGCGCTTGAGGAGCAGTTCGGATTTTACGTCGACGATGATGACGTGTCGGCGGAAACGTTTGAAACGGTCGGCACACTGCTGCGTTTTGTCCAGGAAAAGGTAGTCGATGGCTAACGCCAGCGGCGCTTCGTTCGTGCCGTTGTTCATCGACGGCCCGGCGGGGCGACTCTTCGTCATAACCTACCCGGCCGCCACCGACGAACGTCGTGAGGCGCTGGTTGTTGTCCCTGCATTTGCCGAAGAAATGAACAAATCGCGCCGCCAGATTGCATTGCTGGGTCGGGCGCTGGCAAAACATAATGTCACCACTTTCGTGCCCGATCTTGGCGGCACGGGCGACAGTGACGGTGATTTTGGCGACGCCACGGTCACGCGCTGGCGTGACGAACTCAAAGCGGTCTTTGAACTCGTGGCTGCGCAGTCTTTTGAGCGTGTCAGCGTGCTTGGCGTGCGCGGCGGTGCACTGGTGGCACTCGACTATTTGAACGCCGTACCGACAACGTTAGCGCACCGCGTGCTGTGGCAGCCGGTCATTGCCGGCAAAACCATGATCAGCCAATTTCTGCGTCTGAAAGCCGCTGCCAGCCTGACCGGAGACGGCAAGGGCGCGAGCGTTGGCGACTTGCGCAAGACGCTGGCTGGCGACGCGTCGGTGGAAGTGGCGGGCTATACGTTATCGCCGCAGCTGGTCAGCGAATTTGACGCGCTGAAACTGCGCGACTGGTCGGCCTCGGGTGACCTGCACTGGCTGCAGGTCGGCGCGGCGGATGCCGGGGTGCCGCCGGCAGCTCAAAGTGCCATGGATGCGCTGGACACCGGCGGCGTTAAAACGCAGTTCGCCACCGTCGACGGTGAACCGTTCTGGTCGACCGCTGAGATTGCGTTGGCGCCCGCGCTGATCGACGCCACCGTCGCTGTGTTCGCATGACCAGTCGCGCGCTGACGTTCGACTGCAGCGGGCAGACGCTGCTCGGCTTACTTCACACCACCGATACGCCCGCGACGCGGGGTGCTGTCATCGTCGTTGGTGGTCCTCAATATCGCGTCGGCAGTCATCGCCAGTTCAAAAAGCTGGCCGAGGGTTTGGCCGCGCGTGGTGTGGCCACGCTGCGTTTCGACTATCGCGGGATGGGCGATAGCGATGGAGATCTACTGGGCTTCGAGCACATTGATGACGACATTCGGGCGGCGGTGGACACGCTGTGCGAACACGTTGACACCATCGAGGACGTCACGCTGATTGGTCTGTGCGACGCGGCGTCCGCCATCTTGATGTACGCGAGCGACGATGCGCGCGTCCGGAATTTGGCGCTGATGAATCCCTGGGTGCGTTCCGATCAGTCGCACGCGCGCGCGACCGTTAAACACTACTATCTGCAGCGCATCCTGGCCCCGGAGTTGTGGCGTAAGCTGTTGCGGGGTCAGTTCGACTGGCGCGGCTCGTGGCGGTCGCTGCGCGACACGCTGAGCGGATTGCGCCAATCGGATGGCGGAGACGTCGACGCGACCGAGCCAAAGCGTCCGTTTCAGGAACGCATGCTGCGTGGCGCCGAGTGCTTCGCTGGCGACAGTCTGTACATTTTGAGCGGTGACGATATGACGGCAGCCGAATTTGACGATCACACCGGCGCGTCTGACGCGTGGGGCAACGTCTTTGCCGAAGAATCGGTTCACGTACACCGCATGACCGCGGCCAACCACACATTTTCCTGCGCGCTGTGGCGCGACGAAGTCAGCGCACGCATTGCCGACTGGCTGGTGCCGGCGTGAGCAAGCGAGCGTTGCTCATCGCTTATCACTACCCTCCGGTGAAGGGGAGTAGCGGCTTGCAGCGGGCGTTGAAAGCGTCACGCTACCTGCGCGGCGGCGGCTGGGACTGTGATGTGCTGACCGTCTGGCCACGCGCTTACGAGGCGACCGGCGACGACGAGATCAAAGACATTCCCGACGACGTCGAGGTGGTGCGCGCGATCGCGTTTGATGCCAAACGCCATCTTTCTTTGATGGGCAGCTATCCGCGCGCCGCGGCGGTGCCAGATCGCTGGAGTAGCTGGGCGATTGACGGCGTGCGCCGCGGCAAGAAAATGCTGGCCCGCAAACGCTACGATGCCATTTGGTCAACCTATCCGATTTACACCGCGCATCGGATTGGTTTGGCGCTCAGCCAACACAGCGGACTGCCGTGGGTAGCCGATTGCCGCGATCAAATGACCGAACCGGGTTACCCCAGCGACCCGTGGCTGTTCAAGCGCGTGCGCGCACTGGAAAACGAGGTCGTGCACAACGCTCAGGCGGTCGTGTTTACCGCTCCCGGAGCGCAGGCCATGTACGCCTCGCGCTATCCGGATTTACCGGCGGATCGCTGGCAGCTGATCGAAAACGGTTACGACGAAGCCGCGTTTGACGGATTGCCCGAGCGCGATTCGGCGCCAGCGCCAGGCGAACCGTTGACGTTGGTGCACGCCGGTATTTTGTATCCCGCCGAGCGCGATCCGAAGCCGTTTTTCCAGGCGGTGGCGGCGCTCAAGGCGACGCCCGAATTTTCAGCAAACCCGTTTCGCGTCATTTTGCGCGCGACCGGCCACGACGAGGTATATCGTCAGATGCTGATCGATCTTTCAATCGACGATGTAGTTCGACTCGAACCCGGCGTGCCGTACCGAGAGGCGCTCGGCGAGATGCTGCGTGCCGACGGCTTGGTGATTTTCCAGGCGGCGAGCTGCAATCATCAGATCCCGGCCAAGGCCTACGAGTATCTGCGGGCGGGGCGGCCAATTCTGGCGCTGACTGACGCCACGGGAAATACGGCGGGCGTTCTTCGTGATAACCAGCAACGGCACATCTGTGACCTGACGGATGCGGCCGCGATTGAACGCTGTCTCAAGACATTTCTGGAGGCGGTGCGTGCGGGTGAGGGCGGTGCGGATCGCCAGTCTGCAGAGCGCTATTCGCGGAAATCGCAAACGTTGCAGTTGGCGGCGCTTTTTGATCGCTTGTCCGGAAAATAGCGGGCCCCGTCGACAGTCACGAAAGGGCTTTCGAACCAGCGGATGAGCGACGCTGTGCTAGCGCGTAACACCCGGTCTAAATCTCACGAAACACTCCCTGCCGGGCATAAATAATGTCGGCAAACCGCGACACTTGTTTCGCGCGTTTCCACTCACCATAATTCGCTCAGCTCAGGGTATTTGGGCGGCACCGCTGAACGTTATGTCGCTCTGATTAAACAACAAGTTACCTGACTTTGGGCATTTGAGAGCCAGGTCACAACACGCGAATACAGCGAGCACATAATGCGCATAACTGAAAACGGCAAACCGGTCGAAAGGCCGGGTCGCAAAGCTTCCGGTCTAAGGGACTTGTCCTAGGGCAGCGGGGTTACCAGCCATGACGATCCACCATTGCGTGCCGTTACGGCACGGATCGAGTGCGCAACATGCGTATCTCGGCACCCGTTGTCCTGCTAGTGCCCAGCACCCAAGCGCTGCGAACTGCCGCCAGGGTTCGGTCGACACATCGACTGAGCCTTGTCCGAATCGCTCGTGAGCAGGTGGAATATGTCTAGGTTTCTGAATCGTCGTTCAAATCTTTTACTGGTCATGTGGATGTTGCTGGGGCTTGCTCCAACTGCCGCCGCAGACGTGCTCGATGACATTGCGCCCGGTCACTGGTACCGCGTCGCGAACTCCGACCTGAATCAAAAAAACCCCTGCCCGACGAACAACTGTTCATGGTCCGGTAGCGGCTTCAAGGGCATCATGCTGGCGTGGAGTGGCGGCACGTTCGACACCTCGCGCGATCGCCTGTTGATTTTCGGTGGCGGTCACGGCGATTACTTCGGAAACGATGTCTACGCCTTCGACGTGAATACCCGCGAGTGGATCGTGCTGCGCGAGCCGACGGCAAACGTGGGCGGCAACGAATCCAGTGGTTTGTATCCGGACGGCACGCCACGTTCACGTCACACCTACAACTCGCTGGAGTACTCGCCCGAACTCGACTCGATGGTCGTCGTCGGCGCACCCGGTACAGCGCCGCAGTCAACGACCGGCGATTCCATGGTGCACTTGCTGAACATGGACGGCACGCCGGAGTGGTCGCGCGGACAAAACGTCCCGGCGAACGGCACCCGGTTTGGTGTCACTGTTCGCGATCCGGACACCGGTTACATCTGGTACCAGGCGTCTGGCGCGGGCCAACTTGCACGCTACAACCCGGCCAACAACACGTGGCAAGCCTACGGCTCCCGGCCGATGAATATCTATGCGTCGGGCGCTTACGATCCGGTACGCAAACAAATTCTCGTACTTGGCGGCAACAGTAACGGCAACGCCATGGTGTGGGACGTGTCGAGCGGCACGCCCACGGTCACCAATTTGCTGAACAACAGCACGTTCAACAACACCAATTCATTCAGTTTGCACACGCGTCAGGCTCCCGGCCTCGCGTTCGATGAAGTCAGTGATCGTTTTGTGGTCTGGGACGGCGGCTCCATCGTCTACACGATTAATCCCGAGACCTGGGCAAT
>JBGCFP010000167.1:0-34256 GCA_045107005.1 Gammaproteobacteria bacterium | reverse complement strand
GAGCGGTTTGGCACGGCGCCGCGCGCCAGCCCGCGCCAGTCTGATCTGATGATCGTTGCGGGGACGCTGACCAACAAAATGGCTCCGGCCCTGCGCAAAGTGTACGACCAGATGCCCGAGCCGCGCTGGGTCATTTCGATGGGCTCGTGCGCCAACGGCGGCGGTTACTATCACTACTCCTATTCTGTGGTTCGCGGGTGCGATCGAATCGTGCCGGTGGATGTCTACGTGCCGGGCTGTCCGCCGACCGCCGAAGCGCTGCTGTACGGAATTTTGCAGCTGCAGAAAAAAATTCGTCGCACCAATACGATCGCGCGTTAAGCGTCTTACTGAACGGTTTAGCATTATGAACGCCACGCGTCGTGATCAGCTTGTTGAGGCTCTCGCCAGTCATTTGGACGGGCGTGTCGAGGTAACGAGCGAACCGCACGGTGAGGTCACTCTGGAAGTCTCCGCGGAGCACCTGATCGACACTTGCACGATGCTGCGTGACCACGAGGCGTTTCGCTTTGAAATGCTGATGGACGTCGCGGGCGTCGATTACATGGGATACGGCGTGAACGAATGGCGCGGCGCTGGCGCAACGGCGACGGGTTTTGGCCGTGCCGTCAACCGCGCTGACGTGGACGCACCGGCGCCAGGCAAGCGCTTTGCCGTGGTCTACCACCTGCTGTCCATTGAGCTGAATCAACGCGTACGTTTGCGCGCCTACTGCCCGGACGACAACTACCCGCGCTTATCCTCGGTGATGAGCGTCTGGAGTGGCGCCGACTGGTTTGAGCGTGAAGCGTTCGATCTGTTTGGCATTTTGTTCGACGGTCACCCGGATCTGCGTCGATTGCTCACCGATTACGGTTTTATCGGCCACCCGTTCCGCAAAGATTTTCCGCTCAGCGGCAACGTCGAGGTCACCTTCGATCCCGACAAGGGTCGCGTGGTGTATCAGCCGGTGTCCATTGCGCCGCGCACGTTGGTCCCGCGCATTATTCGTGATGACAATCGCTACGATGACGAGCTCCGGGGAGGCCGCTCCGATGCGTGATATCCAGAGCTTCACCATGAACTTCGGGCCACAGCATCCGGCCGCGCACGGTGTGCTGCGACTGGTGCTGGAAATGGACGGCGAAGTCATCCACAAGGCCGATCCGCACATCGGGCTGTTACATCGCGGCACGGAGAAGCTGGCCGAGAGCAAGCCGTTTAACCAGAGCATTGGTTACATGGATCGGCTCGACTATGTGTCGATGATGTGCAACGAACACGGCTACGTACTGGCGATTGAAAAATTGCTGGGTATCGAAGCGCCGATTCGCGCTCAGTACATTCGCGTCATGTTCGATGAAATCACGCGCATTCTGAACCACTTGATGTGGCTGGGCGCGCACGGTCTCGATATCGGCGCGATGACGATGTTTCTGTACTGCTTTCGTGAGCGCGAAGATCTGATGGATTGCTACGAAGCGGTCTCCGGCACGCGCATGCACGCCACTTACTACCGCCCGGGCGGTGTCTACCGCGATTTGCCGGACAGCATGCCGCGATACCAGGCGTCGAAGTTTCGCGAGCAAAAAGAAGTCGACAAAATGAATGCCGCGCGCGAAGGCTCGCTGCTGGATTTTGTCGAGGCGTTCACCGAGAAGTTTCCGGGTTGCATAGATGAGTACGAGACGTTGCTCACCGACAACCGCATCTGGAAGCAGCGCACGGTTAACATCGCGGTGGTGTCACCGGAGCGCGCCATGCAGTTGGGCTTTAGCGGCCCGATGTTGCGCGGCTCGGGCATCGAATGGGATCTGCGCAAAAAGCAGCCCTACGAAGTGTACGACAAGATGGATTTCGACATTCCGGTCGGCGTTAACGGCGATTGTTACGACCGCTACCTGGTGCGCATTGAAGAAATGCGTCAGTCAAATCGTATTGTCAAACAGTGCGTGGATTGGCTGCGGGATAATCCCGGCCCGGTGATGGCTGACAACAGCAAAGTGACGCCGCCAAAACGCCCGGACATGAAAGGCGATATGGAATCGTTAATCCATCACTTCAAGCTGTTCACTGAAGGGTATACGGTGCCGGCAGGTGAGGCTTACGCCGCCGTCGAACACCCGAAAGGGGAGTTTGGCGTTTACCTGATTTCCGACGGCGCGAACAAGCCGTTCCGCTTGAAAGTTCGCGCCCCCGGTTTTGCCCACTTGAGTGCAATGAACGAAATGGTGGCCGGGCACATGTTGTCCGATGTGGTCGCCGTGATCGGCACGCAGGATATCGTGTTTGGAGAGGTTGACCGTTAAGGCGAAGCGCACACCATGACTGACACCACGACAGAATCAAAACCCATGAAGCACAACCTCCCCGAATCCATTCGCGCGGAGATCGATCACTGGGTAAAGAAATTTCCGGAAGGTCGGCAGCGCTCTGCCACCATCGCCGCGCTGCGCGAGGCGCAACATCACAACCACGGTTTCGTGACGTCGGAGTTGATGGACGGCATTGCTGAATACCTCGATCTGCCCGCGGTTCAGGTTTACGAAGTGGCAGCGTTCTATTCCATGTTCGAGACCAAGCCGGTTGGCCGCTGTGCCATCTCTGTGTGCACGAACATCAGCTGCATGCTGTGCGGTTCTGACGAAATTGTGGCGCACATTGAGAAAAAACTGGGCATCAAGACCGGTGAGAGCACGCCCGACGGCAAGTTCTACCTGAAGCGCGAAGAAGAGTGTCTGGCCGCGTGCAACAACGCGCCGATGATGATGGTCGATCACGTGTATCACGAGCATCTGACGCCCGAGAAAGTCGACGAAATTCTGGACGACATCTCATGAACAAGTGGCTGGCAAACAAAAACCTCGTGGCGTTCAGCACGTTTGATCATGAAGAGCCGTGGTCACTCAAAGCCTACCTGGAAATCGGTGGCTATCAGGCGCTAAAAAAGGTTTACACCGAGATGACGCCCGAAGAGCTCATCGACGAAGTGAAAGCCTCCAATCTGCGCGGTCGCGGCGGCGCGGGTTTCCCCACCGGCCTGAAGTGGAGCTTCATGCCGCGCAAGGCGCCGGGACAGAAATACATCGTTTGCAATTCCGATGAAAGCGAGCCGGGCACCTGTCACGATCGCGACATCCTGCGTTACAACCCGCATGCGCTGATCGAAGGCATGGCCATCGCCGGTTATTCGATGGGCGCCACGGTTGGCTACAACTACATCCGCGGCGAGTTCATCGCCGAGCCGGTGCCACGCTTTGAAGCGGCGCTAAAAGAAGCGTACGACGCCGGCTATCTGGGCAAAGATCTGTTTGGCAGCGGGCACGATTTCGATTTGCACATGTTTGCCGGCGCCGGCGCCTATATTTGCGGCGAAGAGACCGGTCTGCTCGAGTCGCTGGAAGGTAAGCCGGGGCGTCCGCGCTTCAAGCCGCCGTTCCCGGCGAACTATGGCGCGTTCGGTCGGCCGACCACGGTAAACAATACCTACAGCCTCGCTTCGGTACCGGCGATCATTCGCAACGGCGCTCAGTGGTTCAAGGATTTGGGGGTTGAGAACGCGGGTGGTACGGCCATCTATTCGGTGTCGGGCCACGTGAACAAGCCGGGCAATTACGAATTGCCCATGGGCATCCCGTTCCCGGAGCTGCTGGAGATCTGCGGCGGCATTCGCGACGGACGCAAACTCAAAGCGGTCATCCCCGGTGGCTCGTCGGTGCCGGTTGTGCCCGGCGAAAAGATGATGGACGTCACCATGGACTACGACGGCCTGCAAGCGGCCGGCTCAGCGCTGGGCACTGGCGCCGTCATTGTGATGGACGACAGCACCTGCATGGTCCGCGTGCTAGAGCGCATATCGCGATTCTATTACGCCGAATCCTGCGGCCAGTGCACGCCGTGCCGCGAAGGCACCGGCTGGATGTATCGCGTGATCCGACGCATTCGTGAAGGTCGCGGCACCGAGGGCGATCTCGAAAAACTGCTGTCGGTAGCGAACAAGATCGAAGGGCACACCATTTGCGCACTGGGCGACGCGGCGGCATGGCCAGTGCAGAGCTTCCTTAAGCAGTTCGGCCACGAGTTCGAGTACATGCTTGAGCACGGACACAGCATCGTTGATGCTCCCGACGAGAACCCCGGCGCGAAAGTCGCGTAACCCGCTACGAGCAAGAATTCATGAGCGACGACATCACCATTCACGTCAACGGAATTGAGTTGAAGGCCAAACGCGGCCAGATGCTGATCGAAGTGACCGATGCCGCAGGCATTTACATCCCGCGTTTTTGCTATCACCAGAAGCTGTCGATTGCGGCCAACTGTCGGATGTGTCTGGTGGAAATGGAGAACGGGCGCAAACCCATGCCGGCTTGCGCCACACCGGTTGCTGACGGCAACGTGTTTTTCACCAAGTCCGAAGCGGCAATCGATGCACAGCGCGCCACCATGGAATTTCTGCTGATCAACCACCCGCTGGATTGCCCGATTTGCGATCAGGGCGGCGAATGCGAGCTGCAGGATCTGGCCATGGGTTACGGCCGCGGTGTGTCGCGCTACGTCGAGAAAAAGCGCGTTGTCGCCGACAAGAATCTGGGGCCACTTGTCTCCACCGACATGACGCGCTGTATTCACTGCACGCGCTGCGTCCGCTTCGGCACCGAAGTTGCCGGTATGCAGGAACTCGGCACCATGGGCCGCGGCGAAAACATGGAGATCAGCACCTTTGTCGAACAAAGCGTTGATCATGAGATGTCGGGCAACATCATCGACTTGTGTCCGGTGGGTGCGCTGAACTCGAAACCGGCGCGGTACACGGGGCGCTCGTGGGAAATGATGCAGCACGAATCGATTGCACCGCACGACAGCGTCGGTTCCAACATCTACGTGCACGTCAAGAATGGCAAGGTCATGCGCGTCGTGCCCAAAGACGCCGAAGAGATCAACGAAACCTGGATTTGCGATCGCGATCGGTTCAGCTACACCGGCATTTACAGCGAAGATCGTCTGACAGCGCCGCGTGTGAAAGGCTCGGAAGGCTGGCGGGAAGTGGACTGGGCAACGGCGCTCGAAGCGGCCACCAGCAAACTGGGCGCGCTCAGCGACGGGTCTAAACTCGGCGCACTGGTATCGCCGCACGCGACGCTCGAGGAGCAGCATTTGGCGACGCAGTTGGCGCGTGGCTTGGGCAGCGCCAACATTGACCATCGGTTGCGCCAGCAGGATATCAGCCATCAGCAGGCCGATCCGGTCTATCCGTGGCTCGGCTGCACGATTGCCGACCTGGAAGCGCAGAAAGCGACGCTGGTCATTGGCTCGAACGTGCGTGCGGAAGCGCCGATCATCGCCCATCGATTGCGTAAGTCGACGCTTAACGGCGGGCGCGTGATGTTTGTGAATCCACCCGGGTACGAGTACCTGTTTGATGTCGCGCACTACATCGATGCCGAAGCGAATACGCTTGTCGCCGAACTTCGCGCGCTGGTGATGGTGGCAGAGGGACAAGTAACCGCTTCGCTCAGTGGCATGGCCGCTGACGTGACCGAAGCGCATCGTCAAACCGTCAGCGCGCTGCGTGAACAGGATGACGCGCTGGTACTGCTTGGGCATCTGGGGCAGCGTCACGCGCAAGCCGCGGCGGTCCGGGCGCTAAGCGCGCAGCTCGCAACGCTGACCGGCGCAAAGTTTGGTGTGATACCCGAAGCGGTTAACAGTGTGGGTGCATCACTGGTCGGTGCGCTGCCGCATCGAGGTCTGGGTGGGGCACCCGTTGAGACGGCGGGCCTTGCGGCGAACGACATGTGGAGCGCCGATCTGGCCAGCTTCCTGTTGGTCGGGGTTGAGCCGGAGCGCGACAGCGCGGACGGCGCCGCGGCCTTGGCGGCGCTGAAAAAAGCCCAGTTCGTGGTCTGTTTGACGTCGTTCGTCAGCGACGACATGCTCGAGTACGCCGACGTCCTTCTGCCGATCGGTACTTTCGCGGAGACCGCCGGCACGTTTGTGAATCTCGAAGGTCGCTGGCAGAGCTTCAGCGGTGTCGCCACTCCGGTTGGCTCGTCGCGACCTGGCTGGAAAGTGTTGCGGGTGCTTGCAGAGAACCTGCAGCTCGAGGGCTTTGCGTTTAACAGCGCGGCGGATATCGCGGCGCACGTCAAGGCGACACTCGGTGACGTGCAGCCGTCCAACGCGCTGGATATTGATTCAGCGACGGTCAACGATACCGTCAGCGCCGCCACGATTGACGTGCCGATTTACGACACCGATCCACTGGTACGCCGTGCGCAACCATTGCAAAAAACCCGAGCGGCCCAAGCGTCGGCGGGGATCGCATAGATGGACGCATTGCGTGAGTTTTTGTTGCCGATGCTGAGCTGGTTGCCTGCACCGTTGCCCAACGTCCTTGCAACGCTGGTCGGCATCATGGTCATTCTTGGCCCGCTGATTTTGTGTGTCGCTTATCTGACGCTTGCCGAGCGCAAAGTCATTGGCCACATGCAGGCGCGGTTGGGACCGACGCGAGTGGGTTGGCGCGGTATGCTCCAGCCGTTTGCCGACATGTTCAAGCTCATGTTCAAGGAAATCATTATTCCGTCGAGCTCGAACCGGTATCTGTTTCTGATCGCACCGATCCTGTCGCTCGTTCCGGCGTTTGCGACGTGGGCGGTGATCCCGGTTTCGCCCGACTTTGTTCTGGCCGACATCGACGCGGGCTTGCTCTATGTTCTGGCCCTGACGTCGCTGGGTGTTTACGGCGTGATCCTGGCCGGGTGGGCCACCAACTCCAAATACGCGTTCCTCGGTGCGATGCGCAGCGCGGCCCAGATCGTCGCGTATGAAATTGCCATGGGTTTTGCGCTGGTGGGCGTGCTGATGGCGGGCGGCAGTTTGAATCTGGGTGAGATTATTCAGGCGCAGTCTGGCGGCGTGCTCAACTGGTTCTGGCTGTGGCTGTTGCCGCTGTTTGTCGTCTACTTTATCTCGGGCGTTGCGGAAACCAACCGCGCGCCGTTTGATGTCGCTGAGGGCGAGTCGGAGATCGTGGCGGGTTTCCACGTGGAATATTCCGGCATGGCGTTCGCTGTGTTCTTCCTGGCCGAATACGCCAACATGATTTTGATCGCCGCTTTGACGTCGATGTTCTTCCTTGGCGGCTGGCTGTCACCGTTTGAGGGTTTGATCGGCGGGCCGCTGGCGCAGCCGAGTTTCCTGTGGCTGGCGTTAAAGACCTCATTCTTCCTGTTTTGTTTCTTGTGGTTTCGTGCCACGTTCCCGCGCTATCGCTACGACCAAATCATGCGTCTTGGCTGGAAAGTATTTATTCCAGTGACCATCGTCTGGCTGTTCGTCGAAGGCGTGTTCGTCTATCTCAAATGGGGGCCGTGGGCGGTCAACGCCTGAGGATCACGCAATGGGTGTTCAACAACTGGCGAAAACGTTTTTCCTGAGCGAACTGCGCGGTGGATTGGCCGTTACGCTGAAAAACATGTTCCGCAAGCCTGTGACGGTGCGCTATCCGGAAGAAAAGACGCCTCAGTCGTCGCGCTTTCGTGGCTTGCACGCGCTGCGTCGTTACAACAACGGCGAAGAACGCTGCATTGCCTGCAAGCTGTGCGAAGCGGTTTGCCCGGCGCTGGCGATCACCATTGAATCGGATCAGCGCGATGACGGCACGCGCCGCACCACGCGTTACGACATCGATCTGTTCAAGTGCATTTACTGCGGATTTTGCGAAGAGGCGTGCCCGGTGGATGCCATCGTTGAAACTCGCATCCATGAGTACCACATGGAAAACCGCGGTGAGAACATCATGACCAAAGACAAGCTGTTGGCGGTTGGTGACAAGTACGAACCGATGATTGCCGCCGACAAAGCGGCCGATGCGGCTTACCGCTAGAGACCCATTATGACCGGTGTGTTGTTCTATTCCTTTTCGTTTGTGCTGGTCGTGGCCGCACTGGGCGTTGTGCTGTCGCGCAATCCGGTTTACTCGGCCATGTTGCTGGTGCTGAGTTTCTTTACCAGCGCCGTGCTCTGGGTGTTGCTCGAAGCCGAGTTTCTGGGTATCGCCCTGGTGCTGGTTTACGTCGGCGCGGTGATGGTGTTGTTCCTGTTCGTCGTGATGATGCTCGATATTAATGTCGAGACCATGCGCGAGGGCATGACCCGCTACACGCCCCTTGGCATTGTTGTCGGTCTGGCCGTGCTGGGTGAGATCGTATTTGTTGTCTGGAACCAGCGTTTCGGCGGCACAACGTTCCCGACGCCGGCGCCCAAGCCCGCCGACTACAGCAACACTGAGGCACTGGGTGCGGTGATGTACACCGACTACGTGCTGGCGTTTGAACTCGCCGCGGTGATCCTGCTGGTCGCCATCGTTGCCGCGATCATGCTCACAATGCGCAAGCGCCCCGGACTCAAGCAACAGGATATCAATGCGCAGGTGTCGGTGAACGCCAAGGATCGTGTGCGCATTGTGAAAATGGAAGCGGAGAGCAAGTCATGAGCGTGGGCATCGAGCACTTCATGGTGCTGTCGGGGCTGCTGTTTACGATTGCGGTCACCGGCATTTTCCTGAATCGCAAAAATTTGATTCTGCTGTTGATGTGCATTGAGCTAATGCTGTTGGCCGTCAACTTCAACTTTATTGCCATGTCGCGCTATCTGGGCGATTTGGGCGGACAGGTGTTCGTGTTCTTTATCCTGACCGTGGCCGCGGCGGAAGCCGCCATTGGCTTGGCCATTCTTGTCGTCCTGTTTCGAAGTCGAAACAGCATAAACGTCGAAGAACTCGACGTGATGAAGGGTTAGGGCATGGGTCATTTTCTTCTGATCGTACTCGCGCCGCTGTTTGCGGCTACCGTAGTCGGACTGTTCGGCAAGAAGCTCGGCCGCACGATTTCCCATTCGCTGTGCATCGGCGGCGTGCTTGTTGCCTTTGGCTTGTCGGCACAGACGCTTTACTCGATGGTCTTTGGCGGCGCGCCGGGCTTCGAGGGCACCGTCTATCACTGGGGTGACAGCGGCAATTTGAGTTTCGAAGTGGGCTTTCTGGTCGATCGGCTGAGCGCGCTGATGATGTGCGTCGTGACGTTCGTGTCGCTGATGGTGCATATCTACACGATCGGGTACATGCACGACGATCCGGGCTACGAGCGCTTCTTCAGCTACATTTCCCTGTTTACGTTCGCAATGCTGATGCTCGTGATGTCCAACAACTTTCTGCAGCTGTTCTTCGGCTGGGAAGCGGTGGGCGTCGTGTCGTATCTGCTGATCGGTTTCTGGTACAAGAAACCGACGGCGATCCACGCCAATCTCAAAGCGTTTCTGGTTAACCGGGTAGGGGACTTTGGCTTCCTGCTGGGCATCGGTGCGGTGGCCATGTTTGCCGGCTCACTGGATTACATGGACGTGTTTGCCAAAGCACCGGACATCGCGTCGCAGTCGATGACGCTGGTGGGCGGCGCGCAGTGGAACGCCATGACGGTAACCTGCATTTTGCTGTTCATCGGCGCCATGGGTAAGTCGGCCCAGGTGCCGCTGCACGTGTGGCTGCCCGATTCGATGGAAGGCCCGACACCGATCTCGGCCCTGATTCACGCGGCAACGATGGTGACCGCCGGTATCTTTATGGTGGCGCGGATGTCGCCGCTGTTCGAGTTGTCGACCACGGCACTGGCGACGGTGATGTGGATCGGTGCGCTGACCGCGTTTTTCATGGGCTTGCTCGGTCTGATTCAAAACGACATCAAACGCGTCGTGGCGTACTCCACGTTGTCGCAGCTCGGCTACATGACGGTCGCGCTCGGTGTGTCGGCGTACTCGGCCGGCATTTTCCACCTGATGACGCACGCGTTTTTCAAAGCGCTGCTGTTTCTTGCCGCCGGCTCGGTGATCATCGCGATGCATCACGAGCAAGACATTCGCAAGATGGGTGGCTTGCGCAAATACCTGCCGATCACTTACATCACCAGCTTGATCGGTTCGCTGGCGCTGATCGGATTCCCGGGTTTCTCGGGCTTCTATTCGAAAGACGTGATCATTGAAGCGGTCAAGGCGTCTCACTTGCCCGGTGCCGGAGTGGTTCATATCGCCGTTTTGCTCGGCGTGTTTATTACAGCGCTGTACAGCTTCCGCATGTTCTTCCTGGTCTTCCACGGCAAGGAACGCATGGATGAAGAAACGCGTTCACATTTGAAAGAGCCTCCCTGGGTCGTCACGCTGCCGCTGGTCCTGTTGGCGATTCCGTCTCTGGTCATTGGCGCACTGACGATGAAGCCTGTGCTCTTCGATGGCTACTTCGGCAACGCGATTCAGGTCAAGCCTGAGCACGACACCGTGGCCCACGTGGCCGAACACGTGCATTCGATCATGGGCTTTACGCTGCATGCGCCGATGACGGCCGCCTTTTGGTTGGCCATTGGCGGCGTGGCGACGGCGGCGTTCGTGTATCTGAAGCGGCCCGATATTGCGCAGACACTGGCGACTCGCTTTGCGCCGGTCTATCGACTGTTTGATCACAAATACTATTTTGATGCGTTCAACGAGCGCGTGCTGTCACGCGGCGCCGTTGGTCTGGGTCGCAGCCTGTGGCGCGTTGGCGATGAAACCATCATCGACGGGGCCGCGGTGAACGGCACGGCGAAAGGCGTGGGTCTTCTTGCACGCGCGGCGCGCCGGGCTCAGACCGGCATGCTCTATCACTACGCGTTTGCCATGGTGATCGGTTTGTCAGCGTTGCTTGGCTGGCTAATTTTCGCGCGATGAAATGAATCTGTTGAAGTGAATGTGATGACGTCGATTCCGCTCTTGTCCCTGCTAATTGCTCTGCCCATCGTTGGCGGCTTGCTGGTGCTCGCACTGGGCAGCCAGCGCGGCGGCGCTGCCAAAGTCCTGTCATTGATTGTGTCGCTGGCCACGTTTGCGTTCAGCCTGCCACTTTTTACCGGCTTCGATGCGTCGACCGCAGCCATGCAGTTTGCCGAGACCGTGCCGTGGATCGAGGCCTTCAATATTCAGTATCGACTGGGCGTCGACGGCATTTCGATGCCGCTGATCTTGCTCACGACGTTCATCACCGTTTTGGTGGTGATTGCGGGCTGGGAAGTGATTCAAAAATCCGTCGCGCAGTACATGGCGGCGTTCCTGATCATGGAAGGCCTGATGATTGGTGTGTTCAGTGCGCTGGACGCCATGCTGTTTTACGTGTTCTGGGAAGCCATGCTGATTCCGATGTTCATTATCATCGGAGTGTGGGGTGGGCCGCGACGCGTGTACGCCACGCTAAAGTTCTTCCTCTACACGTTCCTCGGCTCGGTGTTCATGCTCGTCGCCTTGATCTACCTCTATGTGCAGACCGGCACGTTTGATTTGCTGCAGTTCCATACCGTCAAGCTTGGACTAACCGAACAGATATGGATCTTTGTCGCCTTCCTGTTGGCGTTTGCCGTCAAAGTGCCCATGTTCCCGGTGCACACCTGGCTGCCGGATGCCCACGTGGAAGCGCCGACCGGCGGCTCGGTGGTGCTGGCTGCCATCATGCTGAAGATGGGCGGCTATGGATTCCTGCGCCTGAGTCTGCCCATCGCACCCGATGCCAGTCGCTCGCTGGACTGGCTGTTGATCGGGTTGTCGCTGATCGCTGTGGTCTACATCGGGCTGGTGGCTCTGGCGCAAAAAGACATGAAGAAACTGATCGCGTATTCGTCGATTGCGCACATGGGTTTCGTGACCTTGGGCTTTTTCATTCCGATGATGTTGCTCAAGGCCGGCAATACCGACGCCGCTGCCCTTGGCGTCGAGGGCGGCATGGTCCAGATGATCTCCCACGGTCTGGTTTCCGGCGCGCTGTTTCTGTGTATCGGCGTGCTCTACGATCGCATGCACAGCCGCGAGATCGACGCTTACGGGGGGGTTGCCAACAAGATGCCGGTGTTTGCCGCGCTGATGGTGTTTTTCGCGATGTCGAACGCCGGCCTGCCGGGCACGTCCGGTTTTGTCGGTGAGTTCATGGTGATCCTGGGCAGTTTCCAGGCCAATTTCTGGTACGCCTTCCTGGCGGCGCTGACGCTGATCTTCGGTGCGGCCTATACGCTGTGGCTGGTTAAGCGAGTGTTGTACGGCGAAGTCGCCAATGACAACGTGGCCGCGCTGGAAGACGTGAATCGTCGAGAGTTTCTGATTCTGGCCATTTTGGCCGTGTCGGTGCTCGCGCTGGGTCTGTGGCCGGCACCATTGCTGGACGTCATGCACGTCACCGTGGGCCAACTCCTTGAACACATCTCGCTGTCGAAGCTGTAAAGAGCCGTCATGAATTTTGTTATTCCCCAGTTTGGTTTCGCCGCTGCCGAGATTTTCTTACTGACGATGGCGTGCGTCGTGTTGATCGCCGATTTGTTCGTGACCGATCCCGAGCGTCGCGTGACCTATTACCTGTCGCTGCTCGGCATTGCCGGCGCGGCCGCTTTCACGGCGTTCTCAGTGGGGCCGGAACGTGCAGTGGCGTTCACCGGTGCCTTTGTTAATGACGGCATGGCGTACACGCTCAAGCTGTTCGCCTATCTGATCACGACCGTCGTACTGATTTACTCGCGCGAATATTTGCGTGATCGCTTGCTGGTGAAGGGTGAGTACTACGTGCTGTCGCTGTTCGCGCTGCTCGGCATCATGGTGATGATCAGTTCGCACCACTTTCTCACCATCTATCTTGGTCTCGAACTGCTGAGTCTGTCGCTGTACGCCATGGTCGCGTTTGACCGCGATTCGCCGGTAGCGGCGGAAGCGGCGATGAAGTATTTCGTTTTGGGCGCCATCGCATCGGGCACGCTGCTCTATGGCATCTCGATTTTCTACGGCGCGACCGGAACGCTCGATCTTGGCGCACTGACCTCGGCGCTCGCGGCGGAGGGACCGAACGCACGCACGAATGTGGCGTTGATGTTGGGACTGGCGTTTATCCTGGTGGGGGTGGCGTTCAAGCTCGGCGCCGTGCCGTTCCACATGTGGATTCCGGATGTGTATCACGGTGCGCCGACGTCGGTGACGCTGTTTATCGGTACGGCCTCCAAGATTGGGGCATTCGCGCTGATCGCTCGCATTCTCGCGGAAGGTATGGCGGAGCTGCAGCCGACCTGGCGCGACATGATCGCGATTCTGGCGGCGCTTTCTCTGGTCGTGGGTAATGTCGTCGCCATTGCACAGACCAACCTCAAGCGCATGCTGGCGTATTCCACGATTTCGCACGTCGGCTTCATTCTGCTGGGTTTCCTGACGGGCGGCCCGGAAGGCGTGCAGGCGGCGATGTACTACATGCTGGCGTACGTGATCATGGCGTGTGGCGCGTTTGGCATGATTATCCTGTTGGGCCGACAGGGCTTTGAAGCGGACGACATCGACGACTTCCGCGGTTTGAACCGTCGCAGTCCCTGGTACGCACTCATCATGCTTATGCTGATGTTCTCGATGGCTGGCGTTCCTCCCTTTGTTGGTTTCTGGGCCAAGCTGGCTGTGATCCAGTCGGCGTTGTCGGCAGGCTTCACGTCGTTGGCGTTACTAGCGGTTCTGATGTCCGTGGTGGGCGCGTTTTACTACCTGCGAGTCATCAAGACCATGTACTTCGATGACCCTGAGGACGAGTCGCCGATCTGTGCTGGCCCGGGGATGCACGTGGTGCTGAGCGCGAACGGGCTGGCTGTGCTGGCGTTGGGCTTGTTCCCAGCGGTTTTGATTGACGTGTGCCGTCGCGCCATGGGCCTGATTTCCTAATCTTAAACGTTAAATCGCGTGGCCGAAATCAAGCGTCAAACTTGAAACCAGATTCCTTTTTATTGCGCTTGCAATACACGAGACTCGTTTGTATAGTGCCGGACTGCGGATGCGGGGTGGAGCAGTCTGGCAGCTCGTCGGGCTCATAACCCGAAGGTCGTAGGTTCGAATCCTACCCCCGCTACCAAATTTGGTAGAAAAAGCCCCCGCGTGGGGCTTTTTCTGTTTCGCTTCCCGGGTTTTTTGAGCCTGGGCGCGCGGTTTAAAGGCTAACCGCGCGGTGGACGCATAACTGGCGCGCCATGGGGCGAGCATAGATAGGGGGGCCTTGGGGCCCTTTTTTTGTGCCGCGAAAACGGCGTGACATATAGGGTAAGTAAGCTTGGCATCACGCGAGGAAAAAATTCTCGACCTGTTGTCGCCCAGTGTGGAAGACCTGGGTTATGAGTTGATTGATGTGGAGTACCACACGGCGCCCAAGAGCGGCACGTTGCGGCTCTATATTGATCGCGGGGAAGGTATCGACATCGAAGACTGCGAGGCGGTAAGTCGCCAGGCGAGTGCCATCCTCGACGTCGAGGATCCGATCAGCGGGATGTACCACCTGGAGGTGTCGTCGCCAGGTCTGGATCGAGTGTTGCGCACGCCGGGCCACTACGCGGCCTTTGTGGGTAGCGAGATAAATGTACGGCTGCGTCGACCGCTGGACGGGCGACGCAAAATGCGCGGCGTATTGAGCGCAGCGCGCGACGAAGACATTGATGTGACGGTGGATGACACTACGGTCACGATTGCATTGACGCAGATTGAAAAGACGCGTCTGGTGCCGGATTACACGGACTTACTTTGAGTAGTGGGTGTTCAAATGAACAAAGAAATTTTGCTGGTGGCCGACGCGGTCTCAAATGAGAAAGGCGTCGAACGGGACATCATTTTCGAAGCCATTGAGTTGGCGCTGGCGTCGGCGACGCGTAAGCGTCACGGCGACGATATCGACGTGCGTGTGGTGATTGATCGCGAGAGCGGTGAATACGAAACGTTCCGCCGTTGGCTGGTGTTTGCCGACGAGTCCACCGAACTTGAAACGCCCGACCGCGAACTGCGCATGCTCGACGCCGTGGACTACAACCCCGACGTTCAACCGGGCGAGTTTGTCGAAGAGCCCATGGAATCGGTGGAGTTCGGGCGCATTGCCGCGCAAACCGCCAAGCAGGTGATCGTGCAAAAAGTGCGCGAAGCCGAGCGCGCCAAAATGGTCGAGCAATACGAAGGTCGCGAAGGCGAACTGCTCAGCGGTATCGTCAAGCGGGTGGATCGCAACGGCGCGTATCTGGATCTGGGCGGCAACGCGGAAGGCTTTATTCCACGCGAAAACCTGATCCCGCGCGAAGCCATCCGCACGCAGGACCGGGTCAAAGCCATGTTGCGCGAAGTGCGTTCCGAGCCACGCGGTCCGCAGCTGTTCATGACGCGTACTTCACCGCGCTTTTTGATCGAACTGTTCCGTATCGAAGTCCCGGAAGTGGGTCAGGGCCTCATCGATATTCTCGGTGCCGCACGCGATCCGGGCAACCGCGCGAAGATTGCCGTGCGCAGTAACGATAATCGTATCGACCCGGTCGGTGCTTGTGTCGGTATGCGTGGCTCACGCGTTCAAGCCGTGTCCAACGAACTATCGGGCGAACGGGTCGACATTATTTTGTGGGACGACAACCCGGCGCAGTTTGTGATTAACGCCATGTCGCCGGCGGAAGTGGTGTCGATCGTCATGGACGAAGACAAGCACAGCATGGACATCGCCGTGGAGCAGGATCGCCTGTCGCTGGCCATCGGTAAAGGCGGTCAGAACATTCGCCTGGCGAGTGAGCTCACCGGCTGGGAACTCAACGTGATGGACGAGGCAGACGCCGAAGCCAAGAGCGAAACCGAAGCGAAGTCGCTGGTTGAACTGTTTACCAAGCAGCTCGATGTGGATGAAGAAGTCGCGATGATTCTGGTGCAGGAAGGGTTTTCCAGCATCGAAGAAGTGGCGTACGTCCCCACAGCCGAACTGGTGGCGATCGAAGAATTTGAGGAAAGCATCGTGCAGGAGCTGCGCAGTCGCGCACGCGACGTGCTGCTGACTCAAGCGATCGTTAGCGAAGAGAAAATCGACGAAGCCGAGCCAGCGGAAGATCTGCTGACGCTCGATGGCATGGATAAGGAGCTGGCGTTTGTTTTGGCCAGCCGCGGCGTCGTGACGCGTGAAGACCTGGCCGAACAGGCCATCGTCGATCTTGAAGATATTGAAATGCTGGACGATGAGCGAGCAGCCAAACTGATTATGGCAGCGCGCGCTCACTGGTTTGAAGAAGAGGAGTCGGGCGCTACGCCGGCTCAGGAAAAGGCGTCCTAAACGGGGTGGGATATGGCTGAAGTTACCGTCGCACAATTTGCTGATGTACTGAAGGTACCGGTTGACCGGTTGCTGACCCAGCTCGATGAAGCGGGGATCACGGTGAAAGGCGCTAATGACATGATTAGCGAAGACGCCAAGATGGAATTGTTGAGCCATCTGCGTCGTGCCCACGGCCGCGCCGATGACGCGGACGCTGCGCCCAAAAAGATCACGCTAAAGCGCAAACAGCAGAGCGAGCTGCGTTTGTCCGGCAGTCAGGGTCGCGCACGCACCGTCAGCGTTGAAGTTCGCAAAAAACGCACCTACGTAAGCCGCGGCGTCCTGGAAGAGGAAGCCAAAAAAGCGCAGGACGAGCTGGATCGTGAGCGCGACGGCGAGCGCGAGCGTCTGGAAGCCGAGCAGAAGGCGGCGGAAGAAAAACGCCAGGCAGCCGAAGCGGAAACGCAGGCCAAGATCAAGGAAGAGGAGCGTCTGAAGGCCGAAGAAGCCGCGCGCAAGGCGGCAGAAGCTCAAGCACGCAAAGACGCCGAAGAACAGCGACGCAAAGCCCAGGCGGCGACTGCTGCGCGCAAGAAAGAATCCGATCGCCGTGGCGCCGGACCGACCAAATACGGTCGCAAAGAGTTGCACGTGGCCACAGACAAGAGTGGACGTCGACGCAAGAAAAAAGCACCGCGTCGCTCAGTGTCGGTGTCGAGCGATGGCCGTCATGGCTTCGAACGGCCAACGGCGCCGGTCGAGCGCGAGGTATCGCTGGGCGAGACCATCACCGTGGCCGAGCTGGCCCAGAAACTGGCCGTCAAAGCCAATGAAGTGATCAAGATCATGATGAAGATGGGGGCCATGGTCACCATCAACCAGGTCATCGATCAGGAAACCGCCCAGCTGGTGGTGGAAGAGATGGGTCACCGCGTCAAGCTGCGCAATGAAAACGAGCTTGAAGACGCCGTTGCCGTGGCCAGCGAAGCGCAGGGCGATGTGAAGCCACGCGCACCGGTGGTGACCGTGATGGGTCACGTCGATCACGGCAAGACCTCACTGCTTGACTACATTCGCGAGAGCCGGGTGGCCTCGGGCGAGGCGGGCGGTATTACGCAGCACATTGGCGCGTACCGAGTCAGCAACGACAAGGGAACGGCAACGTTCCTCGATACGCCGGGTCACGAAGCGTTTACCGCCATGCGTGCACGTGGCGCGCAAGCCACTGACATCGTGATCCTGGTGGTTGCGGCCGACGATGGTGTCATGCCACAAACGAAAGAAGCGATTGCGCATGCGAAATCGGCCAACGTGCCGATGATTGTGGCCATCAACAAGATTGATCGTGAAAACGCCGATCCCGATCGCGTGAAAAACGAACTGTCGGCCAACGACGTGATTCCTGACGATTGGGGTGGCGACACGCAGATGGTTCCAGTCTCCGCCATTACCGGCGCTGGCGTTGAAGATTTGCTTGACGCGGTGATGCTGCAGGCAGAAATCCTAGAGCTGACCGCAACGGATGAAGGGCCGGCCGCTGGTGTGGTTCTGGAATCGTCTTTGGAAAAAGGCCGTGGTGCGGTGGCTACCGTGCTGGTCAGTCGCGGTCGTCTGGCCTCTGGCGACGTCTTGCTGGCCGGTCAGGAATTTGGCCGCATTCGCGCCATGTTTGACGAGAAGGGCGAACCCGTGGAAAGCGCCGGCCCGTCGACGCCGGTGGTAGTTCTTGGTCTGTCCGGTACGCCCAACGCCGGCGACGACATGATGAGTCTGGAGAGCGAACGCAAGGCGCGCGAAGTGGCCGAGCATCGCCAGTCCAAATCGCGCGAGCGCAAGATGGCCGAGCAGCAAGTGGCGAAGCTCGACAACGTGTTCCAGCAAATGGAACGCGGCGAGCGCGACAGCGTCAATTTGTTGATCAAGTCCGATGTGCAGGGCAGCTCGGAGGCGCTGCGCGATGCGCTGGTCAAGTTGTCCATGGAAGATGTCGAAGTCAAAGTGATCCAGAATGGCGTCGGCGGTATCACCGAGAACGACGTCAACCTGGCAGCAGCCTCCAACGCGATCGTGATCGGCTTTAACGTGCGGGCTGATGCGGCCGCGCGAACCGCGATCAAGGAAAATGGCGTTGATCTGCACTACTTCAGCGTGATCTACGATGCCATTGATCAGGTCAAGAAAGCCATCAGTGGTTACCTCAAGCCCGAGATCAAAGAGCAGATCGTTGGTCTGGCCGAAGTGCGCGAAGTGTTCAGCTCGCCGAAGTTCGGTGACATTGCCGGTAGCATGGTCACCGAAGGCTATGTGAAACGTAACTTGCCGATTCGCGTGTTGCGCGACAGCGTTGTGATCTACGAGGGCGAGCTCGAATCGCTGCGTCGCTTTAAACACGACGTTAACGAAGTTCGTTCCGGCACCGAGTGCGGCATCGGCGTGAAGAATTACTCCGACGTGAAGCCGGGCGACCAGATCGAGTGCTTTGAGCGTATCGAGGTGGCGCGCACGCTGTAACGCGCTGCGCTGAACTGACATGCCACGGGAATTCCATCGCTCCAGCCGGGTTGCCCAGGCGATTCATCGAGTGCTGGCCGAGCTGTTTGGTCGTCAGGCACGCGACGAGCGTTTGCAGCAGGTAACCGTGACCCATGTGGACGTGTCGCGGGATCTGGGCGTGGCGAAAATCCACTACACGGTGCGTGATGCCGAGTATCACGACGATGTGGCCGAAGCGCTTACCTCCAGCACAGGTTTTTTGCGCCGTGAAGTCGCCCACCAGGTGCGTCTGCGCACGACCCCGCAACTGCGTTTTATGCGCGATGAATCGCTGGAACGAGGCGAACGTTTGACGGCGCTGATCGATGAGGCCCGCGCTCGCGATCGTGACGGTTCTGACACCGGCGAACACTAGGCCAGGGCTGGAGCAGGCTAGTGGGTCGGCGTAAGAAGGGCCGGGATATCACCGGCATTTTACTGCTGGACAAGCCCTCGGGGCTCACGTCCAACCAGACGCTGCAGCGAGCCAAGCGGCTTTACGACGCGCGCAAAGCCGGTCACACCGGCAGCCTCGACCCGTTGGCTACCGGGCTATTGCCGCTGTGTTTTGGGCACGCAACAAAAGTGTGTGCGTTCCTGCTCGACGCCGACAAGCGCTACGAAGTGACCGCGCGCTTCGGTATCCAAACGGCGACGGCTGATGCTCAGGGCGACACGATAGCGACGACCGACGTCATGCCGACGCCGGCACAGATTGATGCGGCCATTCCAGGCCTGACCGGCGATATTGAGCAAATACCGCCGATGTATTCGGCGCTCAAGCACGATGGCCGGCGCCTTTACTCGCTGGCCCGGGACGGCATCGACGTGGAGCGGCCGCCGCGGCCGGTCAAAATTCACCAATTTGAGCGCGGACATCATGCGGGCGACCAGATGTCGTTTGAGGTCCACTGCTCAAAAGGCACCTACATACGAACGCTGGTTGAGGATCTCGCCGCCGCGGTGGGTAGCCTTGCGCACGTGACGGTGTTGCGCCGAACTCAGGTAGGGCCCTTTGACGGCAGCGCCATGCAGACCCTCGAGGGCCTAGAGGCATTGTGCGAGAACGGCGGCCAAGAGGCGCTGGACGATCGCCTGAGCCCCGCTGACGGCGCGCTGACGCACTACCCGGCGGTAACGTTGGCGCGGGATTTGACGGCTTATGTCCTCAACGGGCAAGCGGTCCAGGCTTGCGATTTGCCTCGCGCAGGGCAGGTTCGGCTCTACGAGCACGATGGCGCGTTCCTGGGTTTGGGTGAGGTGCTCGAAGACGGGCGCGTGGCGCCGCGCAGACTGTTTCGATAAGCGCATTTGACGCTGGTGCGGCGCGGCACGAAGGGGTACAATTCGCGATTATTTTGGGGCAGGGGCCTCTGATCAACCCATTGACGGGCGTGCGAACGCTCTCGCCAGTGGCCTGACCAGAAGTTCCTGCAAGGCAACGAGCAGATATCATTTTTAAGAGAGTTACAGCATGCCATTAACGACATCACAGAAGAGCGACATCGTTCAGGATAACGGCCACGCCGGCGGCGATACGGGTTCCACTGAAGTGCAGGTTGCACTGCTGTCGGCACGCATCAGCGGGCTGACCGAGCATTTCGCCAAGCACAAGAAAGACCACCACTCGCGTCGCGGACTGCTGAAGATGGTCAACTCCCGTCGCAAGCTTCTTGATTACCTCAAGCGCAAAGATCTCAAGCGCTATCAGGATCTGATTAAAAAGTTGGGACTGCGTCGCTAACACGACTTCCGTTGCACTTCCTACGCATCCAAACACACAGGTTCGTAATCAAACATGTTTAACAAGATTCAAAAAACGTTTGCCTTTGGCAAGCACACGGTGATGATGGAAACGGGCGGAATCGCCCGGCAGGCAAACGGCGCAGTCGTCGTTTCCATGGGCGACACGCGCGTCCTCGTAACGGCCGTCGGCAAGCGCGAAGCGAAGCCCGGTCAGCCGTTCTTTCCGCTGACCGTTAACTACCAGGAAAAAACCTACGCCGCCGGTAAAATACCAGGCGGCTTTTTTAAGCGCGAAGGTCGCCCAAGCGAAAAAGAAACGCTGACCAGCCGCCTGATTGATCGCCCAATTCGCCCACTGTTTCCCAAGGGCTTCAAAAACGATGTGCAGGTTGTCGCGACGGTGATTTCGGTCGACCCGGAAGTCAACGCGGATATCCCATCGTTGATTGGTGCCTCTGCGGCACTGGCCATTTCGGGGATGCCGTTCGCCGGTCCGATTGCCGCTGCTCGCGTCGGCTACATCGACAACGAGTACGTGCTCAACCCCAACGCGGCTGAGCTCGCCACCTCACAGCTTGATCTGATCGTCGCCGGCACCGCCGACGCCGTGCTGATGGTGGAATCTGAAGCCAACCGTTTGTCCGAAGAAGTGATGCTGGGCGCGGTCATGCACGGTCACGACCAAATGCAGGTTGCGATTACCGCCATCAACGAACTGGCTCGTGAAGTGGGGAACCCGTCGTGGGACTGGGAAGCGCCCGCCGCGGATCCAACGCTTGCCAGCGCTGTCGAAGCGGAAATTGGCGATGCGTTGAGCGAGGCCTATCAGATCACCGATAAGATGGCGCGCTACGAAAAAGTGGGCGCGCTGCGCGACGCGGTCATGGACAAACTGGCCGGTGGTGACGAAGAGCCGTTTTCCAGTGATGACGTGAAATCGGCATTCGGCAAGGCCGAAAGTCAGTTTGTCCGTCGTCGCGTTCTGGACGGCGCACCGCGTATCGACGGTCGTGACACCTCCACCGTGCGCGGTATCGACGTGCAGGTCGGCGTGCTCCCACGGACTCACGGTTCGGCGCTGTTCACGCGCGGTGAAACGCAGGCGATCGTGGTCACCACATTGGGTACGGCACGCGATGCACAGATCATCGACGCGCTCGAAGGTGAATACCGCGAGCCGTTCATGCTCCACTACAACTTCCCGCCATACTGCGTCGGCGAGACCGGCTTCATGTCCGGTCCGAAGCGTCGCGAAATTGGTCACGGCAAACTCGCCAAGCGTGGTATTGCCGCCGTCATGCCGGACATGGAAGCGTTTCCTTATGTGATTCGCGTTGTGTCGGAAATCACCGAGTCGAATGGTTCGAGCTCGATGGCTTCGGTGTGCGGCACGTCGCTGGCACTGATGGACGCTGGTGTGCCAATCAAAGCTGCCGTTGCCGGCGTTGCGATGGGTCTTGTCAAAGAAGGCGATCGCTACCAGGTGCTGACCGATATCCTCGGTGATGAAGATCACCTTGGCGACATGGATTTCAAAGTCGCCGGTACCGACGACGGTATCACCGCGCTGCAGATGGACATCAAGATCCAGGGCATTACTCGCGAGATCATGAGTAAGGCTCTGGATCAGGCTCGCGATGCACGTCTGCACATCCTCAAGGAAATGAACGACGTCATTCAAACGCCGCGTGAAGAGATGTCCGACTGGGCACCTACGATTATCACGATCAAGATTGATCCTGAGAAAATCCGCGACGTAATCGGCAAGGGTGGGGCAGTCATTCGTTCCATCACCGAAGAGACGGGTGCCACGATCGATATCGACAACGACGGCACGGTGCGCATTGCTTCGGTCGACGCTCTGTCGGGTCGTGAAGCACTGCGTCGAGTCGAACTGATCACGGCGGAAGTCGAAGTGGGTCAGATCTATGAAGGGCGTGTGGCGCGTCTGATGGATTTCGGCGCGTTCGTGACCATCTTGCCGGGTAAAGACGGTCTGGTGCACATTTCGCAAATCTCCGAGGAGCGCGTTGAGAAAGTCAGCGACAAGCTCAACGAAGGTGATGTCATCAAAGTGAAAGTGCTGGAAGTCGATCGTCAGGGCCGCATCCGTTTGAGCATGCGCGACATCGGTTAAGCACTAGCTGCTGTCACGACCGACCTGGTCGTGAGCCAACAAAAAAGGCGATCCGCATGTGCGGCTCGCCTTTTTCTATGGATGCTCTTAACTCGAATTAGCCCAAAAACGGCCGGACAGTTACT
Source organism: Gammaproteobacteria bacterium (assembly GCA_045107005.1). Taxonomy (GTDB): domain Bacteria; phylum Pseudomonadota; class Gammaproteobacteria; order Steroidobacterales; family JBCCMA01; genus JBCCMA01. Next base: position 11,605 of record JBGCFP010000167.1, on the reverse strand, counting down.
CGTTCCAGTCTGCTATCCGAATCCGGGGGTGGTCGACCCCCAGCGTATTCGAGTGTTGGGCCTCGACTGTTAGGACCCGGTACTGCTGCGCGCCGGTTCGTCGTCCTCCGGCTCTTCACCGCCGGTTCGAGTCGTGTTTGCAGAGCCTGCGAGCGTGCGAAACAGCTCTTCCTGCGCCGATTTCCAGCGCGAGAAATTCTTCATGGCGACATTGGCCACCATCCCGACCGGGTCCACGCCGACAACGCCTTTGACGCGGTCGCGGAACTGCTGCTGCTGGTTCATGAAGAGCTTCAGGCTCTGTTCCATGTAATTGCCAACAAACTGATGCATGTTGCCGCCATAGGAGCGGATGATCTGGGACAGGAATTCGGTGCTGAAAATGGGTTCGCCGTTTTGCTCCTGCTCACTGATGACCTGCAGCAAAATGCCGTGCGTAATGTCGTTCTGCGATTTCTTGTCGATCACAACAAAGTCGACTTTTTCCATGACAAGGCGTCGGATGTCAGACAGCGTGATGTAGCGGGATTCTTCAGTATCGTAAAGGCGTCGATTCGGATATTTCTTAATCGTGCGAGTGGTGCTCATAGTTCACCTGTTGTTGTGCCTTGAAATTCAGCGCCCGTCCGGGCGGCCGATGGGTCGGCACGGAACCGGGAACGAGGCGCCGATGTAAGCGCTTTGCACGAGTGTACCCGTCGCCGATGCTGCTTTGCAATCAAGCCAGCCTCAGGGTTTTACGAAAGGTATCGTTTCCTTTCCAATCAGAGGCTTGGGGTTCCATTGTCGAATCGCCCACAGCCAAAGGTCTGCCACGTCCGATGCAATTGGCGCATCGCACACAGGCAGGCCAAGCTGTGAAAATGTTGCGCACAATTGCGTGGTTTCATTGCCCGGCAACAGCGCTTGCGCTCCGGTTTGTTTGCTCAGCTTCTGCCGCTCTTCGTTGATCAGAACCGGCACATGCATGAACGATGGCACGGTCGCGCCGAGCGCCTGGAGCAGGAATATCTGGCGGGCCGTCGTGTCCAGCAAATCGCTGCCGCGCACAATTTCGGTGATGTCCTGCTCGGCGTCGTCCACGCTGACCGCCCACTGGTACGAGGGCAGATTGTCCTTGCGCCAGATGATGAAGTCATCGGTACTCTGAGCCGGGTGAACGGTACCTTGCAGCGGATCGTTAAACACCGACGGTTGATCAAAGCGGATCCGCAGCGCGCCGGGAGGGGATCGATCCTTGTCGCGACACAGCCTGGGGTAGTAGCCCTGCGGTACGCTGCAACCTTGAGTGGCGCTGGCAATGTCCCGGCGGCTACAGGTGCAGTAGTAGGTCAGATCGTCGACATCGGCAAGGCGCGCTCGATAGTTGTCCAGGCGCGTTGACTGGAAGCGAACCTCGCCGTCCCATTCGAAGCCGAAGCGCTCGAGTGTGCGCAGAATGTCGTCGCTCGCGCCGGACACTTCGCGCGGGGGATCAATATCTTCGATTCTGACCAGCCAGCGGCCGTTGTGTTTTCGCGCCTGGAGGTAGCTGGCAGTGGCACTTAAAAGCGAGCCCGCATGAAGCGGGCCCGTGGGAGAGGGTGCAAAACGACCCGTATAGCCAGCGGCCATCGGTCATCCGCCCATTTGTTTTTCCCGGATTTCGTCCAGCGTTTTGCAATCAATGCACTGCGTAGCGGTCGGACGCGCTTCCAGACGGCGAACACCAATTTCGATGCCGCAAGATTCGCAGTAGCCGTAGTCACCGGAATCCACGGAATTGAGCGCCTCTTCGATCTTCTTGATCAGCTTGCGTTCGCGGTCGCGAGTGCGCAGTTCCAGGCTGAACTCAGACTCTTGAGTCGCGCGATCGTTCGGGTCGGGGAAGTTCGCCGCCTCATCTTTCATGTGATGGACGGTGCGATCCACTTCTTCCATCAGTTCACGCTTCCACTTCATCAGTATGTCGCGAAAGTGCTGACGCTGATCGTCGCTCATGAAGTCTTCGCCGCGCTTCGCCTCGTAAGGCTGGATCGCCGGCGCGTCGAGCGCACTCTTGCGAGTGCTGGTCTTTTTGGCGGTCGTCTTTTTCGCCGCGGTTTTCTTTTTCGCGGGCGCCTTCTTGGCCGGCGCTTTCTTCGCGACGACCTTTTTCTTTGTTACCTTTTTCGCCGCGACCTTCTTTTTGGTCGTGGTTTTCTTTGTCGCTGCCGATTTCGTCTTTGCAGCGCTCGTTTTGTTTGTCACTTTACGCGCCGCAACTTTCTTCTTTGCTGCGGTTTTCTTCTTGCGCGTAGTCGAACCTGTTTTCTTTCGTACCGTCATCGGGTCCGCTCCTGCAGAATCACGGTTTTTGAAGGGCGTCGATTATAGCCATCGGGCCGAAAATGTATACAACTGACGTCGCACTTTGCTGCACCAATCGCTAAGCTAATGATTTCAATAAGCTAATATGGGGCTTTAGGGATGCTTTACAAGACCTGATTGACGGTCATTTCGTTAGATAACGGACCAGAAACGGCGAAATCGTTAAATTCGCGCCGGCAAACGCTGTCTTGGTTCGTCCCGTTGCAGCCAATAAAGTTTCACGACGTAGGCGATGGCGGCCGCGCAGAGGCAAAAGGCGCAAGCAGATCATTGAGCTAGGTCACTCCGCCTCGAACTGACTCGAAGAAAAGGCTCGAAGTGGCCGCGTTGTTTGACTGACAGTCGCCGCTGTTTAAGTGGCCGATTCACCGGGGTTCGAGCGGCCGTAGCGCTTCCGACACAGTCAAGAAAAGAGACCCTATTTTTCACCTTTTGCAAGTTACCAAAGCGTCACACATTACATTAAACTACCGCGCTATTGTCACTGACCCCCGGACCTCCTTTTATGCGTTTGAGCAAAATCAAGCTCGCTGGTTTCAAGACGTTCGTCGACCCTACAACCGTTACCTTGCCGCGCAATCTCTCAGGCGTCGTAGGCCCAAACGGCTGCGGCAAATCCAACATTATCGATGCTGTGCGCTGGGTGATGGGTGAGAGCTCTGCCAAGAATCTGCGCGGCGACGAACTGACGGACGTTATCTTCAACGGCTCGAGTTCGCGCAAGCCGGTGGGTAGCGCAACGATTGAGCTGATCTTTGATAATTCAGACGGCACCATCGGTGGCGAGTACGCGGGCTTCGCGGAGATTTCGATCAAGCGCGTCATGACGCGCGACGGCACGTCGCAGTATTCGCTCAACAATACTCGCTGCCGTCGAAAAGACATCACGCGAGTCTTTCTGGGCACCGGTCTGGGGGCACGCAGTTACTCGATTATTGAGCAAGGCATGATCTCGCGAGTCGTGGACGCCAAGCCCGAAGAGCTGCGCGTCTATATTGAAGAAGCGGCGGGCATCTCAAAATACAAGGATCGCCGGCGTGAGACCAGCAATCGCATCAAGCACACACGCGAAAACCTCGATCGGCTGAACGATCTGCGTGATGAAGTCACCAAACAGCTGAGGCATTTGCAGCGCCAGGCGAAAGTCGCGGAGCGCTACAAAAACTTCAAAGACGAACAACGTAAGCTGAACGCCGAGCTTATCGTGCTGCGGCTGGCAGACATGCAGGATCGACAGGCCGTGGAAGCCCGGCTGACCGCTGAAAAGGAAAACGAACTGGAAGCGGCGATCGCCAGTCAGCGATCGTTCGAATCGAAAATTGAAAAATCCCGCGCCGAGCACGCGGAGCAATCCGAAACGTTTAATGGTGTTCAGGAGAGCTACTACAAGCTCGGCGCCGAAATTGCGCGCATCGAGCAATTCATCAAACACACCCGCGATCTGAAACAGCGCCAGCAGGCCGATTTGGACGAATGCAGCGAAGCGTTGGAAGAACTGGGCGTGCGGGTTGAAAGCGATACGCAGCGAGTCGCGGAGCTTGATCGATCGGTCGGCGAGTTGGCCCCGCGCTGGGAGGTTCTGGGCACGAAAGCCGGTGAGTCCAACGCAGCCTATCAAGAAGCCGAGCAGGCGATGGGCAAGTGGCGATCGGATTGGCAGGAAGTGCAAAAAGAAGCGAACACGCACGGTCAAAGACTGAGCGTTGAGCAGACCAGAATTGAACATCAGGAGTCGCAGATTTCAACGCTGGTCACGCGCCAGCAACGGCTCGAAGTCGAGCGCCGTGAGCTGTCGGTCGATGAACTCAATGCGGAAGTCGCGACGCTGACTCAGACCGAAGTGGTCAAGCGCGAGGCGCTCACCACCAGCAAGTCGAATTTAACGCGAGTGGTGGAATCCATTTCGTCGGCGCGCGATCGCGACCGTGAACTCACCGCCGGGCTGGATTCGGCGCGTGCTCGCTTGCAGCAGAAAAAAGGCCGCCTCGCATCGCTCGAAGCGCTGCAGCAGGATGCGTTGGTGACCGGCGAAGGCAGTGAGCAGTGGCTCGCACAAAATCACCTGACCGACCGTCCGCGTCTGGCCACCCAATTGAAGGTGGAAGCGGGTTGGGAGCGTGCCGTGGAAACGGTCCTGGGCGATTACCTGGAAGCCGTATGCGTCGATCGGTTTGACTCGCTGAGCGGATCACTGGCCAATCTGGACGGTGGTCGCGTGACGCTGGTTGAACAAGGCAGTAGCGGCTCGGCTGCGGCGGACTCGCTGCTTGGCAAAGTGCACGGCAGCGCTACCGCGCAATCCCTGCTTGCCCCGGTGCGCGTCGCTGCAACCTTAAGTGATGCCCTCGACATGCGTTCGAACTTGGGTCACGGCGAATCGGTGGTAACTCGCGACGGGGTATGGCTGGGACGAGACTGGCTGCGCGTTAACCGTGACGAGGCGTCGCGCGAGGGCGGTGTGCTCGTGCGCGAGCAGGAGATCCGCGGCCTTAGTGAAGAATGCGATGCGCTGACACGCGAAGTCGCCACGCTGGTTGAGCAACACGAACAGGCACGACAACAGTTACGCGAGCTCGAACAGCGACGTGATGAGCAGCAGGATCAGGTTAACCAGACGCATCGGGCGCACGTGGATATCCTGGCGGGGCTGGAAGCGCGGCGACGGCAGTTTGATGAAGTCACGACCCGCGTCAGCACGCTCGCCGCCGATGCCGACGATCTGTCGCAGCAGCTCAAGCGTGCTGAAGAAGCGCTGTCGACGGCCCGCGAGCAGCACGATCAAGCTCGCACTGCGTTGGCGTCGGTGGAAGATCGTCGCTCGCGCCTCGACGATCGACAGGCGGCGACGCGCGAGCATCTCGAGCGCACACGATCGCAGTACGAGGACGATCGACGTAGCGCTCACGAAGTGGAAGTGAAACTCGAGTCGCAACGTTCGTCACATACCTCGTTATCGGAAAATCTTGAGCGTCAGCGCGAACAAATGGCGCGTTTGGTCGAACGACGCGACGGGCTTACTGAGACCATCACCAATGCCGATCAACCGCTGGAGACGCATCAGCAGGAATTGACGGCACATCTGGAAAATCGCCTGACGGTGGAGAATTCGCTGGCTGAGGCCAGACGCGTGCTCGAAAGCATCGATGAACGTCTGCGCAGCGAAGTGGAAAAACGCAACGCTGCCGAAGCGGAAGTCGGTGATCGGCGTGAGGCTGTGGCGGCTGTGCGCATCTCGGCGCAGGAAATCAAAGTGCGTCGCGATACGTTGCTGGAACGCTTCGCGGAAACCGGTCTGGATCTCGATACCGTTCGTGAGGGTCTGAGCGAAGAGGCGGACGTCGAAAACTGGGAAGAGACGCTGCACAACCTGGAGCAGAAAATCGGCCGTCTGGGCCCGATCAATCTGGCCGCGATTGACGAACACAAGGAAGCGTCGGAGCGTAAGGAATACCTGGACGCGCAGTACAACGACCTGACCGAGGCGCTCGATACGCTTGAAAAAGCGATTGCCAAAATTGATCGTGAAACGCGCACGCGTTTCAAGGAAACCTTCGACCAGGTCAACCAGGGTTTTCAGCGTATTTTTCCGAAGCTTTTTGGCGGCGGTCATGCTTACCTCGAGCTTTCCGACACAGACTTGCTGAACGCCGGCGTGACCGTGATGGCTCGCCCGCCGGGCAAGCGCAACAGCACCATCCATCTGCTGTCGGGTGGTGAGAAGGCGCTCACGGCAGTGTCGCTGGTCTTTGCGATCTTCGAACTCAACCCGGCGCCGTTTTGCATGCTCGATGAGGTTGATGCGCCACTGGATGATGCGAACGTCAATCGTTTTTGCAACATCCTGCGCGAGATGTCGGATCGAGTTCAGTTCATCTTTATTACCCACAACAAATCGACGATTTCTCTCGCCGAGCAGCTGCTGGGTGTAACGATGCAGGAGGCTGGCGTGTCACGACTGGTGGCCGTGGATGTCGATCAGGCCATTGAGATGGCCGAGGCATCGTAGTCGTTGATTGATCGGGTGGGTGTTATGCGAGTAGGTGTTCCAGGGTGCACGACGTGACCGAGCTGCGCTGGATTTTGCTGGCCGCAGGCATCGCCGTTATTGCGCTGGTCTACTGGCTGTCTCGACGCGGATCCAGTGCCGATGAGGGTGTTACGGTTGAAACGCGGCGCGAGCCGGATCTTGGTTTTGGATCGCCGCCGATTGCCGAGGTGGCACGCGAAGAACCGACACTCGATATGCCAACGCATGACTCGGGCGACGACGTGACCTTACCCAGTTTTGGTGACGATGCGGCGGCCGATCAAAGCCCCGCGACCGTGGACCCCGAGCCACCGGTTGCTGACAAGATTGTGAAGCTGCATTTGGTCGCGCGCGAAGGCGAGATGTTTGGTGCTGCCGACATTGTCACCGCATTGCGAGCTGAAGGTTTGCGTTTCGCGCATTTCGATTTGTTCCACCGTTTTGAGGGCGAGGGCAATCCGTCCCCCGACGTGCAGCCGCTGTTTAGCGTCTCGAACATGCTTAAGCCGGGCGCGTTTGATCTGGAGGCGTTGGCCGACACGTCGTTGCGTGGCATCAGTCTGTTTCTCGTGCTGCCCAACGCTGGCGATGCTGTCGCCGTTTTTGCCGACATGTTGGCTACCGGTCGGCGTTTGGCCGCAACGCTTGGTGGGCAGCTGGTCGACACGCAGGGCTGCAGCATTAGTCGTCAAAGTGCCAGCCACATGCGTGAGGACATCATCAGCTATCAGCTAAGCGCACGCGTGCATCAGGACGGCGGGGAGTCGGCTCCATAGGTGGCCGCGCCGGCGGACATTCGCGATCGCATTGAAGCACTGCGCGACGCGATCAACGAACACAATCACCTCTACCACGTAGAGGACGATCCGCAAATCACCGACCTGGAGTACGACAAACTCTACCGGTCGTTGCAGGACCTGGAAGCAGAGCACCCTGATCTGGTGACCCCATCGTCGCCGACGCAGCGAGTGGGCGCGCAGCCGGCCAGCCAGTTCGAGACCGTGACGCATCGGGTTCCCATGCTGTCGCTCGGCAACGCGTTTGCCGATGATGAAGTTGAAGACTTTGATCGACGCGTGCGCGAGCGCGTCGAGCATGACAAAAGCATCGACTATCTGGTCGAACCGAAACTCGACGGACTGGCCATTAACATTCGCTATGAAAACGGCGTACTTGTGCAGGCAGCGACACGCGGCGATGGACGAATCGGCGAAGACGTCACGCACAATGTTCGAACCATTGATTCCATTCCCCTGAAGCTCAGAGCCGACGCACCGTCCTTGCTTGAGGTTCGCGGCGAAATATTCATGCCGCGTACCGGCTTTGAACAAATGAACGCTCGCGCCCGTGACGCGGGTGAAAAAGTGTTCAAGAACCCTCGCAACGCGGCCGCGGGCAGTTTGCGCCAGCTCGATCCCGCGCAGACCGCCGAACGGCCTCTCGACGCGTTTTTCTATGCGCTGGGCGACGTGTCGGATTCGATCAAGCTGGAGACTCAGCGAGACCTCGTTGCGTTTTTGCGCAACTGCGGTTTGCGGGTGTGCCCGGAAGCGCAGACGGTGCACGGGGTAGAAGGGTGTCTGGCGTATTACGCCGAGATCGGTCGGCGTCGCGATGCGCTGGCGTACGACATAGACGGCGTGGTTTACAAGGTGAACAATCTTGAGCTGCAGCGCCGCGCTGGTTTCGTGTCTCGAGCGCCGCGTTGGGCCTTGGCGCACAAATACCCGGCACAGGAAGTGACAACCACATTGCTGGCCGTCGAATTTCAGGTCGGTCGTACGGGAGCCGTCACGCCGGTCGCGCGACTCGAGCCCGTTGACGTTGGAGGCGTGACGGTGAGTAACGCAACGCTGCACAACATGGACGAGTTACGCCGAAAAGACGTCCGACAGGGCGATACGGTCATCGTGCGTCGCGCGGGTGACGTTATCCCCGAGGTCGTTAGCGTGGTATCGGATTCGGGCCGCAAGCGCGCGGCACTGACCGTGTTGCCGACGCAGTGCCCCGAGTGCCAGTCGCCGGTAAAAGTGGAGGAGGGCGAGGCGGTCGCACGCTGCACGGGCGGGGTCGCAGTTTGCCCCGCGCAAAAGAAATACGGTCTCTGGCACTTCGGTTCCAGAAAGGCGATGGACATTGATGGGCTGGGTGAGCAGGTCACAGAGCAGTTGTTTGCAACGGGACTAATCAGCCAAATCTCCGATATTTACCACTTGCGGGCGGACCAGCTCCAAGTGTTAGATCGTATGGGTGAAAAGTCCGCGAACAAACTCATTCAGGCGATCGAGGCAAGCAAGACCACCACCTTTGCCCGGTTTCTTTATGGCCTCGGCATTCGCGAAGTGGGCGAATCGACGGCGCAGACACTCGCTCGTCATTTCGTAGATGTGAAAGCGTTGCGTGAGGCGGAGCTGGAGATGCTCCAGGAATTGCCCGACATTGGTCCGGTGGTCGCTCAGCGCATCCATGACTACTTCGCGATTGAGACAAACCGCGAGCTGGTGGATGCCTTGATCAATGCGGGGATTCACTGGCCTGAAACGGAGATTGTTGATCCATCCGAGCTTCCGTTGACGGGCAAGATTTTCGTGATCACGGGAACGATGGAATCCATGACCCGCGAAGAAATAAAAGCCGCAATCGTCGCCCGAGGCGGGAAAGTGACGGGAAGCGTGTCCAGGAAAACGGATTTCCTGGTCGCTGGGGCTAAGGCGGGGAGTAAGTTGGAGAAGGCGGAGAAAATGGGAGTCGAGATTCTGGACGAGTCGGATATTGGGAGTCTCCTTGGCTAAACTTATCGACTATGATGGACCGAACATTGGTAAGTGTCGTAGTGGGCAATGAACAGCGAAGTAAGAAACTCTTGTCGAAGCATTTTTGTCCAGGTCGCTATTTTCTTCGGGCGATTTGGGCTTAATTTTCAGGACCTGCAACAGATTCTGAAGGAAGCCGTAGTAGAGGCGGCTGCGATAGAAGGTGATGACGGAAGCGAGAAGATCTCAGATGCGTCGATCGCATCCAAGGTCGGTCTTTCTCGAAAAGTAGTGGCAGAGCTTCGCAGGAAAGAGGCTGAGACGATCCTACAAACTGAGGAATCTCTTCCAGAGGGGATGATATTGAGAGAATGGCATCAAAACCCATTGTTTTGTGATCAAGATGGCGCCCCGGCAGAACTTTCGATTGTCGCTGAAAGTAGAGGAATCGATTTCGAAGAGCTCGTTCGAAAAACCGGCGATGTAAGACCAGTGGATGAAATATTAAGAACACTGTTGGATAGTGGAGATGTTGAAAAAACCGAGTCAGGAAGAGCGGTGAGAGTTCTGAAAAGAGCTTACATAATGCAGTCTTCTGATCAATCAGTGATTCGTTACTTCGGGATAGCCGCATCGAATCTTTTGGCAACGCTCGTGCATAACACTGCGAAAGGAACGAATCATTCGCCTTACTTTGAACGTACTACTTGGGTGTCAGGTATTCGACCAGGAACTTTTGCGCGTTTCTCTGAGCTTGTCGCAGAGACTTCGATCCCATTCTTAGAGATACTAGACGACTGGCTGTCCTCTAGAAAAGCAAATGAAGACGCTGTATTGCCAAACACAGAATCCGCCAGCGTCGTCGGATTCGGGATTTACGTCTTTGACAGAAAGTAGATTAGCCAAACCGCCGGCACTCATTGGTTGCCCAGCCGGCGGTTCAGCTTAGTAAATCGCGCACTAACTGTGCGACGACAAATGTTTATTTAACTAGCGGTTGGCCGGTTCCGGCAATGCCCCGTAAATTAGATGGTGTTGCGCGGCCAGTACCGGCGATTCCATTGGTTCGGCCCGTTCCTGCGATTCCGAGCGGATTTCCAGTACCCGCAATACCTTTCGCCTGCCCCGTTCCGGCTATGCCGAGAGTCTGCCCTGTACCGGCAATTCCAAGAGTCACCCCTGTTCCAGCAATTCCTTGGGTCCGCCCTGTTCCGGCAATCCCACGGATTTTACCTGTGCCAGCGATCCCTTTGCTCTTACCCGTGCCAGCGATCCCATTTGTTCTGCCTGTACCAGCGATGCCATTTGTTTTTCCGGTGCCAGCGATGCCCATAATTTGGCCTGTTCCAGCAATGCCTTTTAAATATCCTGTACCGGCAATACCATTTGGTTGCCCGGTACCGGCGATTCCTAGGGTTTTGCCAGTTCCTGCAATCCCCTTGAACTGACCCGTACCTGCAATTCCAAGTGTTTTACCCGTTCCGGCAATTCCGCGCAGAGAGTTACCTGACGTTCTCCCAAATGTTGCGTTTAACTTCAATAGTGCGCTTCCACGAGGGGCGTTGAGTGCGCCGAAGGAAGAGTGGTTGCTCGCTTTCAATTGAGTGAACCCACTCAATGTACTTTTGCTTGAAATTGAACTGCGTGAAACTGTTTGGCCTTGGCCGAGACTGTTAGCGAGTTGAGGTCGTGAGGAGCTCTTCACCAAGCTCCCACCTGCCCACGCTGAGGCAGAACCGAGTAGTGTTACCAGAACCAAAATAGACTGAATCGTTTGTGCTGCAGAAGACCTGTTCATTTCTTTCCCCCAATTAGAAAGACTATTTAGTTTCGACGTAGTGGTAAATCTCTACGCCGGTTTTGACCACGTTGTTATTTTTGTCTGAAGTTTCATGTTCAAGCTCATTCGCTGTTAAGAAGTGATTGAGCGTCTCAAGAAATAGTTGACCCTTGTCTTTCACTAGAAGCGAAAACTCCTGAAGTGCCTCTTCTGAAATTCCTGACTGTGAGAAGACGTTTCGTTCGAATCGCTTTACGGACCCACCGCCTTCGCAAAAGAAATTGTGGTCGAGCGTTTCGGCGAGATTTCCGATCACGCTACCCATCCTCTCAAGTACTGCTGGATCCATGAGTGCGGAAATATAACCTTTGGTTAGCACCCTGAGCTCACCTTCATCGAGAACTTCGACCGCCCCAATTCTCAATAGCTCATCAAGCATCGCTCTTGCTGACATGTCGCCGCTATGTCTGCGAACTAGCTCAGTGAAGCTTGGCGTGTCGCCGTTTGGCCGATCAAAGTAAACCTCAAGAGGAAGGCTGTAAGGACCCGTGAAATCTGGGTCTTTGTGCCATCCATCCAGAACTCGAGTAACGCGATTAACATCGGAAGGAGCATCATCGGTACTCGGTCGTGCCGACCGCTCCAACTGCCGCTTAACTTCTTTCCGAGTTAACCCCGTGAGAATCGCCACCCTCG
>JBGCFP010000166.1:0-22382 GCA_045107005.1 Gammaproteobacteria bacterium | reverse complement strand
GGCAGTTTAGACTCCATCCAGTCAATAGCGGGAAAATCACGGTCCCGTAACAACTAGAACCCCGCCGCTGGTTACACTTAGCAGGAACCAATCTCAACCGGTCGGTTCCCAAGAACTAACAATAAAAGGCAGGACGATATGTTACGAATCAAGAAAAGGGTGATTGGGATTTTCGCCCTGAGTTTCGCTTGCACGGCGTTTGCCGGCAATAACCTCTGGACCGTTCAAGGCCCTGACGGCGCTGCGCCGATCGGTTTCGCCGCGGCACCTTCCCTGCCCACTCGGGTCTACATGAATACTAGCGCTGGCTTGCACCGATCCGACGATGGTGGGACGACCTGGTCACTGATCAATTCCTATCCCGAAACGGAATCGGGCCAGATATTTGTGGATCCAAACGATCCGGACACTGTCTATATCGCGCACGATCAACTCGGGTTCTTTGCCAGCGCAGACGCCGGCGTCTCGTTTGTTCCACGACATTCGGATTTGCCGGACAGCCCGTTTTCGTCCACGCCTGCGTTAACCTCCGCGACGTTAACCAGCGACGGCCGTTTTTACGTTGATACGTTCGGTAGCGGCATCTGGGTCACTCAGGATCAAGGAGCGACCTGGACTCAGCGCAGCACAGGGTTGCCGGAAGGCACGTTCTTCGATTACGCACCCGTCGCTGCGCTAGCAGCCGCACCGGGCAACCCGGATCGACTGATCGCAGCGGTCGAAAATGAAGGGCTTTTCTACACCAATGACGGCGGCTTGCAGTGGGAGATGGCGACGTCCGGTCCAACGCTTTTTGATACCGGTTTCGACCTTGCGCTGAATCCATTCGACCCGCAGAACGCGATACTGCTGATCCGGGATTTCGCCATAACGCCACGACTGTACGCCACTATTGATGGCGGCCAAAACTGGGCACTATTGAAAGCCGCCAATCTTGCCGGGCGGGTGATTTCGGTGACGTACGACGCAACGATACCAAACCGAGTCTACGCGGGTGCGGGCAATTTGCTGTCGGCAGACACCGGCATGTTTACGTCAGACGATGAAGGGAAAACGTTTGCCCTGGAAAGTGAGCTCGGATCCAGAGAAGCCGGCTTCGTCGGCCCTCTGACCGCGTTCGCGAACGGTGACGTGATGGTTGGCACTAGTGAAGGCACCTACCAACGCAATCCAGCGGACGGCAAATGGACGTTTGGCAGTATCGGTGTGCTGGGCAAGAAGCCCCAGTTTCTGGCTGCCAGCGCGAGCGAATCGGGCCGCGTATTTGCCGGCTCAGGATCCGAAGTGCGTGTCAGCAACAGCGCAGCCAGTGATTTCACGCCAGGCACTGATGAGATCGAGAATCAAATCGCTCCGGGTTTTTTCGTTGTCGATGGGGGATTGGACACGGATCGGGATATCCTGTTCGCCGCAACCACCGCTTCCGATTTTTACAAAAGCACAGACCAAGGTGCCACCTGGGTGCTGCAAAGCGACTGGAGCAACAGTTTAGAGTACATCGAAGCGCTCGACATCGTGACGCATGAGAGCGCGACAGCCATCGTTGCCGCTCGCTCGTTCGCCGGCATATTCCGTTCCTTTGACGACGGTCAAACCTGGGAAGACCTGAACAGTCCGGCAACCCCGTTTGCCCGTGCGGTGGCGATCAAGCCCAATGACACACAAGTCATTCTTGCTTCGGGATTCACCGGTGGGTTGTATCGAACCGAGAATGGTGGCGAACAGTGGTCGGACATCACGCCAGCGAGCCAGACAGGTGCGATTGCTTATATCGAATTTGACCCTCACAACCCCGAGGTGGTTTACGCAGGCGGCAGTTGCTGCGTGGATCTCAAAAGCACGGACGCCGGTGCGACTTGGGAACCCTTCCTCGACACGCCAGCGCAAGCCAACGGACGCGTGATTGCCATGGAGTTTCATCCCAGTGAACAGGGTCTGATCTACGTCGCCGGCGGCAACACGGAAACGGGCGTGTGGCGCAGCGTCAACAATGGCGCGAGCTGGGAAAGCCTCGCGGAGCGCGACAACATGCGCCTGGGCAGCGCATCAGGTAGCGCCCCCAAACCAATCAGAGTCGATCCCACCAATACGTACCGGATTTACGCGGCAACCGATCCGGGCGTTGCGGTCTATGAGCTGTCTCGCGATCTGTCCGTTACGGTTTCTCCTGAAGAAACGACCGTCACACTTGCCGATCTGGCTCAGTACAGAGTTCGCATTTTCAACGGCCCGGGCACAGCGGGGCGAGTCACACTTAAGCTCGACGCTGTCGCGAACGCCGTCCCGGTTTCCGTCAGTTCCAACGACTGCGAAATCGTCGGACTGAGCGTCAACTGTTCGCTGGAAAGCCTCTCTTCGATCGGGCTTGCGTTTTTCGACGTCTCTTATCGCCCATCCAACCTCGGCCCTGTCCGTCTCGCCGTAGAGGCCAACTCGTTGGAAACAGACCCTGACCCGTCCAACGATGAATTCACCGATCTGTCGGTCACCGTTATCGAAGCAGATGTCGACGGTGACGGCCAGCTGGACACTCAGGACAACTGTCTGTTTATTGCCAACCCCGATCAACGCGACAGTAACGGCGATGGCTTCGGCAATCGATGCGATGGCGATCTGAACAACGACGGGCTAACCAATGTTCTGGATCTTGGTCTGTTGCGCAGCGTATTCTTCACTAGCGATGCCGACGCAGATATCAACGGTGACGGCACGGTCAACGTGCAGGACCTGGGATTGTTCAGAACGCTGTTCTTCCTGCCGCCCGGGCCAAGCGGCCTGGACTTGACGCCGTAGCAGCAACACCCGGCCAAGCAGACCCAAACGCGATCACTACGGTGATCGCGTTTCTGTCGCTCAGCGCGCGACGCGCGTCAACGATTCGCCAACCACTCGCGGAAAAGCGCGTCAGCGTCTTTTTGTTGCGCCAGCGTCGACAGAGAAACGACATAGTCAATTTGATCTTGCAAGGCGGGCTTAGCGATGGCCAACTCGGGACCATCCCTACCATCGGTGAGTGCCAACGCAACCTTGGCATAGAAGAGCGCTTTAGCCAGATCGCGCGACAAGTCATTGTTCTCCTCATAGAGAATAGACAGCTCGATCGCCGCATCCCTATGACCCTCATCAACGGCGAGCCGATACCAATACACGGCTCGACCCACATCGCGCTCTACCACTTTGTTGCTCATGTAAGTGTTCGCGGTCTTGAATTTCGCCTCCGCATCGCCAGAGCGGGCCAGATGTTCCAGTCCGCGGACGTAATTTGACGACGAAAGGTCCTTGTAGTGCTCAGGGATAGAAAACATATTAGCGTTTAGCGTAGCGAGCGAAACGTTCTTTAGACGAATGTTCGATGTCGTCTCGCCGATCGTTTGGCTCTGCGCAACGAGAACATCGCCTTGCCCGCCCATCACATCGAGGGGCACGATTTCAAACATATCAGCGATCCCTCTCACAACGGCGGCGTATTGGCGCAGCGTCTTAATGTCGTCGGCGCCCATGCCCATTTTGCTGGCACTGCCGACGCAGCGTGTGCCAATCTCCTCACCGTCGTGGAAAATCGGAAAGCGCCGGCACGCAACGCCGTCGACGCTGTGCAATGTCACCTCGTCGGGCGCAGGTTTACCCTCCAGTGGCGAAACGTCGATCGGTACAATCGTATAAGTCGTGTCCGCTACATTGAGCACGGCGAGGCTATTGTCTTCGAGCACAATCACGCGCCCGCTGGCACTGACGCTTGTGGTAAAAGTCACGCGCTCGTCTTTGATCTGCAACGTATAAAAATAACGCAGCTCACTCGGTCCGTTATCGCTCATTTCATAGGTGAGTGCGACGTCAGCGCTGGCGTGAAAACACAGCGTGCAAAACGTGACAGCCAAAACTCTTCGCATCAACATGCTCCTGAAATCCACCTTAATCCGGCCCTGCCGTTGCCGCAGCAACCACCAACTATCTGGCAACCCGTGTCCAAAATACGGATTCGCGAAGACCTACGCCGTCCGCAACTGATATCAGACAGAGTCCAAAAAAACAAAATGCGTCAAGCTTGCGTACGGTGAGGCTAGCACAGACGCACAATGCCAGAGACGAGTAAGACCTTGGCGACGTGATCTTTCGGTTACTTCTCAGGACAGAACGCCGTATCCTCTCTTATCCTTCGCGCCAGAACGCCACTCGAACGCTCACCATGCCAACACATCGCCTCTACACACTTTGGTCCGCCAGGATTGCCTGTTACAAAACGCCCCTGATGGTCGCGATGGCGACGATGTGGGTAAGCGTGTTTGCACTGGGCTTTTTGGGGGATCACTTTCAATCAAAAAACCGTTATCTGATTTCGGCGTTCTTGATAAGTTTTATTGTCTGGGCATGCCTGTTCTTTCTTTACTCTGTCGCCACGTACTCGCAGGTTGAAAAAACGTCGGCCAACCCGTTAATTCGACTGTTTCAACCACGTCGAAAACACCGGCTGTTGACCACCAATTTCATTTTCTTTTTGACGCTGTTCATGATCACTGTCGCGATTCGAATGTTTCGGGTGGTCATTCTCGGCTTTAACTGATCGACAAGCGCCGACCCCACCATCGGGTCCAGGCGTTGTATTCCCACGCTCACTACCACGCTGGATTCCACGCCCCTCCACTACAGTGCAGCCTGAGACACAAATAGGGACGTTAATGGCGGCATCGAACAAGCACCGAGCTCGCTATGAGCTGCGGCGCCGACCGCTTTAACTCACTGGTACATCAGGAATTACCACCGTGGAGAGAGCATAATGGCAAAAACCAATCCGTACTACGAGTCCGTTCGCAGTGCACTGGAGACCGAGCTGTCGCGAGGCCGCGAACCGGAAAACATCTTCTGGGAAGTCGTTGACGGTGTCGCCGCGATCATTGATGCGGGCACGGACACCAAGATCGCGTCCGGCATTGGCGGCGGCACGTCTGTGGTTTACAGCATGATCAAACACGGAGAAGCGCGCAACGTAGGCCCCACTCCCAACCCGTTTTTCGTTTGGAACGGCCACGACGGAAGCAACCGATACACGCAGAGGTATTTGCGTAACACCAGTTTGAAAGCCATTGGTTCTGGGGTGATCAGTGTTGGGAGTGGCGTCGCGAGTCAGGCGACACAGGTCGACATCGCAGGCTCCTTCATGCACGGGAGCGCGAGCAAATCGACGTTCCGTCACCTGGTGCAACTGCAGGCGATCGCCGACTCCTATCAACAGAGCGAAACCATTGCCGCGTGGCTCGATTTGGTGATGCGAATGAAGATTATGAAACTTGGCATTCGCGGCTCACAGCTTGTTGGCGCCGTCGTGCCCATTGGGGCTGTGGGTGTCGTGACCAGTGTCGGTGCTGCCGCGGCCAGAATTGGCGTCAAACTGACGATGACCAAGGTCTGCCTGGCAGCGGCCGCAGAGATCCACTGGCGTGCCTATCTTGAGCAGAAGATTTCAGGGTTCATCATGGAAGGGAGTGGCGGAAAAATTGGCCCGGCCTCAAAAGTTGTCCACGAGCTCTTCACGCATCGAGGCATCACCGCCGGATTGTTCAGTAACTACAAGGCCAACAAATTGATCATGGAACCCAGCGGCTGGCTGGCGGTGAGTCATAAACTGCTGCAGATGTGACCGCGCGTCGCTATCTACGAGCACCGCTGCCGGTTTGGAAAAACCGCAGCTGTGCTCTGTTGGATCAGAATATCAGCGGCCGCGCTTGAAAACGCCCAGCGCCCCGAGCGCCGTGGCAAACAGCCAGATTGCCGGGGGAACTGGCACCACAGAAAACGAGAAGGTCGGGCCGAGATTTCCAGGCTCGCCAAACGCAAGAACGGACATCGTGGAGAAAATGTCATTGCTCTCCCCCTCGGCCACGCCGACCCAGCTCAGCCCTTCGGCGAACAGTACAGCAGCTTGACCAAACGCATAGCGTTCGTCAGCGAAATTGTCGCCAAGAATATAGTAGGTTTTGCCTGCCTCCAGCATTACGGGATCGATATCCACCAGACGTGAGCCACCGACGGTCCCGGCAACGAATTCGCCGCTGTCGCCGGCGTCAATGCTGGCCGAGGCCACCACCGCGCCGGTCAGCTCGTCAAAAATCCCAATGGAATGACTCGATACCAAACCATCGGCCTCGACGTCGTAGATACCCAGTTGTGACACCTGTAAATCGGCGTCGGCCGTGAACACCCAGCCGATTGCGTTGGGAAACATAAAAAAGGAACCACCGCCCACGTAATCGCCGGCGACGGTCGCGGCGTTCGTATGCAGACTGACGGACACCATGGCCAATAGGAAACCAGCGGCGAATGGGCGACGTTTAGCAATTGAAGGCTGAATGCGCACAAAACTCTCCCCGACGCGTCATTGCGCCTTTTCCACGATTTAACAACATGAAGACGTCGGACGCTACAGCGTTCGGCGCGCTGAGGCGTCGGTTCGTCGTCTATTCTGAGGTGGGGCGTGTGGAGTAGAACGCGCTCACGCGATCAACCCGCATTTGGGACAAGCCCGGCGCGGGTCGTTGTTATACCTGTTATGACCGGCACCCCTAAGTTCGATGACCGGCACCGGCACCGCGATCAACCCGCAGTTGGGACAAGCCAGGCGCGGGTCGTTGTTATACCTGTTATGACCGGCACCGCTAAGTTTACCTGTTATGACCGGCACCGCTAAGTTGGCACCGCTAAGTTATAACTGTTATGACCGGCACCGCAAAGGGTCGCGGCGGCGTTTCATGCAGCCTACGCCGAGGACTGAGACTAGCAGCAGGGGCATGATGGGGGTCTCAGCCACTGACAGCAGATTGCCGAAGTTGACACGGTCGCCAGGGCACGCGGCGGCTTTGCCGGTGTGGACGATCGGACTGTGCAGCACGGTCAGCGACTCTGAGTCAAAGGACCGGATTCCGAGCGAATTTGCGCTGATGCGCTGCCGCTCAGCGGTCGCCTGGTCGCCGAACGTCAGCGGCCCGGTCGACGCGGTGACTACTACAAGCACAAACAACACAGCCGACAACGGTTTCCACGATTTCATCGCTCTCTCTCCCTGGTGCAGGTGACGCTAATCGGTTGAACGCGATGGGGACGGCGTCCAACTTTTCACCGTTAGTCTGCTATCCAGCCGTTGTACTGACCGTTGATAAGCGCGTGGAAATCGTGGAAACCGACTGTGAGCGGATCTTTAAGGTCGTGTAAACCACATGCCGGCCAGGAATCGTGGGCATAAAAAAAACGCGATCACCGAAGTGAACGCGTTTTTTCAATCTTGTGAGCCCGGTCTATTCGCTACCGGGCTGATCCACCAGTTGCACCAGTGCCATCGGCGCCGAATCACCCGGACGAGGGGCCATCTTCAGGATGCGGATATAGCCGCCCGGGCGCTCGAGGTAACGTGGGCCCAGCTCCGTGAACAGCTTGCCGACGATTTCCTTGTCGCGCAGACGATCAAACGCCTGGCGACGCTTGGCCACACCGTCGACCTTGGCCGACGTGATCAGCGGCTCGACGACGCGACGCAGTTCCTTCGCTTTGGGAACCGTCGTGCGAATGGTTTCATGTTTCAGCAGCGACACAGACATGTTGCGAAACATGGCTTTGCGGTGACTGCTGTTGCGGCTTAAAGCCCGCCCGGATCGACGATGACGCATGATGAATGTCTCTTATCTATTAAAGTGACGGAACGCCTGCGCGTTCGTCTTCTGATTGCAGGTGAGCCGGCGGCCAGTTCTCAAGAATGGTGCCCAGCGCCAGATCGTGCTGCGCCAGAACTTCCTTGATCTCCGTCAGCGACTTCTTACCGAGGTTCGGCGTGCGCAGAAGCTCGACTTCGGTCCGCTGGACCAGATCACCAATGTAATTAATGCTCTCGGCCTTCAGGCAGTTCGCCGAACGCACCGTCAGTTCGAGATCGTCAACCGGACGCAACAGCATCGGATCAATCTGTGACTGCGGATCTTCGTTCAGGCCATCTTCGTTGCCCTGCAGGTCGACAAACACGGACAGCTGATCCTTCAGGATGTTGCCCGCGCGACGAATCGCTTCTTCCGCATCGATGGTGCCGTTGGTCTCGATGTCGAGAATCAACTTGTCCAGGTCGGTACGCTGCTCAACACGGGCCGATTCAACCGCGTAGCTGACGCGAATGATCGGACTGAACGACGCATCCAACTGAAGCCGGCCAATCGGTCCCGAGATGTCTTCGAACCGGTTGCGCTGTGCCGACGGCTGATAGCCGCGACCGCGAACCACTTTCAGGTTCATGTTCAGGTTGCCGCCCGAGTTCAAGGTCGCGATGACCATGTCCGGGTTCATGACGTCGACGTCGTGATCGGTAGCGATGTCGCCAGCGGTCACAGGGCCTGGGCCCTTCTTGGTCAGCGTCAAGTAGGCTTCGTCCCGCGAGTGCATGCGCAGCGCAACGTTCTTGAGGTTCAACAGAATCTCAACGACGTCTTCCTGCACACCTTCGATGCTGGTGTACTCGTGCAGCACGCCATCGATCTCTGCTTCGATCACGGCACAGCCGGGCATCGACGACAGCAAAACGCGACGCAGTGCATTGCCCAGCGTGTGGCCAAACCCACGTTCGAACGGCTCGATCACCACTTTCGCGTGATAGTCGTTCAACACCTGGACCTTGACGGCACGTGGCTTCAAAAATTCCGTAACGGACCCTTGCATGCTCATTCCTCTCGCTTGACGCTCGATCAATTATTTGGAGTACAGCTCGACCACGAGGTTCTCGTTGATGTCAGGCAGGATGTCATCCCGCTCCGGCACTGACTTGAACACACCGCTGAGCTTTTTCTCATCCACTTCCACCCAGTCCGGACGACCGACCTGAGCAGCAATGTCGATGGCGTTTTGAATGCGCGCCTGCTTCTTGGCTTTTTCACGCACTTCCACCACGTCACCCGCCGACACCTGGTAGGACGGGATGTTAACGACAACGCCGTTAACCGCGATGGATTTGTGTGACACCAGCTGACGGCCTTCGGCACGCGTGGACGCGAAGCCCATGCGATAGACGACGTTGTCGAGGCGACCTTCCAGCATCTGCAGAAGCAGAGCGCCGGTCGAACCCTTACGACGAGCCGACAGCTTGTAGTAATTACGGAACTGTTTTTCCAACACGCCGTACATGCGACGCAGCTTCTGCTTCTCGCGCAACTGCATGCCGTAATCCGACAGACGCGGACGACGCTGGGGCGCACCGCCGGGTGGCACTTCCGATTTGCATTTCGAATCGAGCGAACGAACGCCACTCTTCAAAAACAGATCCGTGCCTTCGCGACGTGCGAGCTTACAAGTAGGGCCTAGATATCTTGCCATGGTCGTCGAACTCCGTTAAACGCGACGTTTTTTCGGCGGTCGGCAGCCGTTGTGTGGAATCGGGGTAACATCTTCGATGTTGCTAATGCGGAAGCCGCAGCCGTTCAAGGCACGCACCGCAGACTCGCGACCCGGGCCTGGGCCCTTGACGCGCACGTCCATATTTTTCACACCGAATTCTTTCACCGCGTTGCCCGCTTTTTCAGCGGCAACCTGTGCGGCGAACGGCGTGCTCTTACGCGAACCGCGGAAACCGCAGCCGCCAGCCGTCGCCCACGCCAGGCCATTGCCCTGGCGGTCGGTGATGGTGATGATCGTGTTGTTAAACGAAGCGTGGATGTGCGCAACCGCATCGACCACGTTCTTTTTAACTTTCTTTTTGCGTACTTCAGCCATAACTATGCTCTTTTAAAAATTCGTACCGAGCCGCTTACTTGCGGATCATGCGACGTGGACCTTTGCGCGTGCGCGCATTGGTGCGCGTGCGCTGGCCACGCAGTGGCAGGCCACGACGATGACGGATGCCGCGGAAGGTGCCGAGATCCATCAGTCGCTTGATGTTCATGCCAATTTCGCGTCGCAGATCGCCTTCGACGGAGTAGTTGCCGATCAAACCACGGATCTTCTCGACTTCTGGCTCGCTCAGATCCTTGACCTTGGTCGACGATTCGACGCCAGCCGCTTCACAGATGGCCAGAGCGCGCGTGCGTCCGATGCCATAGATGTGCGTCAGGCCAATCCAGATGTGTTTTTGAACGGGAATGTTAATCCCTGCAATACGGGCCATACTCTGCCACTCCGACTCTTGCGGTTTTCTTTAAAAAATAAACAAACAGCTGCGCTGGGTTTAACCCTGACGCTGCTTATGACGACCGTCTTTGCAGATCACGCGCAACACACGGTTGCGACGAACGATCTTGCAGTTGCGGCAAATTTTCTTGACTGATGCACGTACTTTCATCGTAATTCTCCCAGTGGGACCCGACGCCTAGCGCGGGCCACCCGAACGGCCGTAGCCCTTCAAGTTGGCTTTCTCCATCAGACCCTTGTACTGGTGGGACATGACGTGAGCCTGCATTTGCGACATGAAATCCATGACCACCACCACGATGATGAGCAATGACGTGCCGCCAAAGTAAAACGGAATGCTGAACTTGTAGACCAGCAGCTCCGGCAACAAACACACCGCGGCGACGTAAATGGCGCCCCAGAATGTCAAACGGGTCAGCACCGTGTCGATATACTCGCCGGTCTGACGACCTGGACGGATACCTGGCACAAACGCACCCGAGCGCTTCAGGTTATCGGCCGTGTCCTTCGAGTTGAACACCAGTGCCGTGTAGAAGAAGCAGAAGAAAATGATCAGCGATGCGTACAAAATCATGTACACCGGCTGACCTGGACCCAGCGTCTGCGCAATCGACTGCAGCCAACCCAGGTCTTCATTACTCTGGCTGAACCAGCTCGCGATCGTCGTTGGCAGCAGGATAATCGAGCTGGCAAAAATCGGCGGAATCACACCAGACATGTTGATCTTGAACGGCAGGTGCGTGCTCTGACCCTGGTACATCTTGCGACCTTGCTGCCGCTTCGCGTAGTTGACCGCGATCCGGCGCTGACCGCGCTCCATGTACACGACGAAGTACGTCACACCCAGCACCAGTGCCAGCAGCGCAATCGCAAGGATCGGCGACATCTGGCCGTTGCTCACGTTCAGCAGCGTGCCACCAATGGCAGCCGGCAGACCCGCGATGATGCCCGCGAGAATGATGATCGAAATACCGTTACCAATACCGCGCTCACTGATCTGCTCACCGAGCCACATCAGGAACATCGTGCCGGTCGTCAGCGTAATCGCTGCGGTGAACACAAAGTATGGGCCCGGGTTGTACACCACATCCGGCTGGCTCTGCAGCGCCGAAGCGGTAGCAATCGACTGGAATGCCGCCAGGGCAACCGTCGCGTAACGCGTGTATTTGGTAATCTTGCGACGACCCGACTCACCTTCTTTACGCAGCTCAATCAGCGACGGCAAAACGTGCGACAGCATCTGGATAATAATCGACGCCGAGATGTAGGGCATGACGCCCAGCGCAAAAATACTCAGACGCTCCAGCGCCCCTCCCGAGAACATGTTCGCCATGTCGAAGAAGTTGGTTTGCCCGGTGTCGAACATGCGCGCGACCGCATCCGGGTTGATCCCCGGTACGGGCACGAACGTGCCGATCCGATAAACGATGAGCGCGCCAACCAAAAACAACAAACGTTTTTTCAGTTCGGCGAAGCGCGGGCCTTCCGAAGAAGTCATCGCTTTGACGCTGTCGGCGGTATTTGCCACGTTATTCTACCTTGCCCCCAGCTGCCTCAATGGCAGCACGAGCGCCTTTGGTTGCGGCCAAACCACGCACCGTCACGGCGTTGGTGATCTCACCCGAATTAAAAATCTTGACGCGCTTGGTCAGCTTGTCGATCAAACGAGCGGTGCGCAGAGCGTCCATGTCGATTTCGGTGACGCCGGATTTGGCCAGCGCATCGAGTTCGTGCAGACGAATTTCATCAACAAAACGCTGCTGACGAGACGCAAAACCGACTTTAGGCAAACGACGTTGCAGCGGCATCTGTCCGCCTTCAAAACCCGTTTTGTGGAAACCACCCGAACGCGCTTTCTGACCTTTCTGCCCGCGGCAGCAAGTCTTGCCCATGCCTGACGATTCGCCACGACCAACGCGCTTTGGCGCGGTCTTGGAACCGGCGGCCGGCTTCAATTCATTCAAACGCATGGCTCAGGCCTCCTCGACCTTAAGCAGGTACGAAACCTGATTGATCATGCCGCGATTTTGCGGCGTGTCTTCGACTTCCACGGTCTGGCGAATACGACGCAGTCCGAGGCCGGCGATCGACGCTTTGTGATTTTTGAGACGACCGAAGCGGCTCTTCATCAGCGTCACTTTGATTGTTTTTGCACTAGCCATGACTTAACCCGTAATTTCCTCAACCGACTTGCCACGCTTGGCGGCAATAAACTGCGGTGAGCTGATGCTGTCCAGCGCGCTGATCGTTGCGCGAACCAAGTTGATCGGGTTGCGCGAGCCGTAGCTCTTCGCAAGCACGTTACGCACGCCGGCGCATTCGAACACCGCGCGCATCGCGCCACCGGCGATAACGCCAGTACCGTCTGATGCCGGCTGCATGAACACTTTGGTGGCGCCGTGGCGACCGACCGTCGAATACTGCAGCGTGTCTTTGTTCAGGTGCACCGAGTGCATGTTCTTGCGTGCGGACTGCATGGCTTTTTGGATCGCGATCGGCACTTCACGTGCTTTTCCGTAACCAAAACCCACGTTACCAGCGCCGTCACCGACAACGGTCAGCGCGGTGAAGCCAAACTGACGGCCACCTTTCACCACTTTGGCGACGCGGTTTACCGTTACCAGCTTCTCAATCAGGTCGTCGCCCTGATCGCGGCCTCCGCCTCTTTTGTCATCTCTTGCCATTGTCGCTAACCCTGTACGTTAAAACTTGAGGCCGCCATTGCGCGCCGCATCGGCCAGCGCTTTGACGCGACCGTGATATCGAAAACCGGACCGATCGAAAGCCACGCTCTCAACGCCTGCATCCACAGCGCGTTTGGCGATGGCTTCGCCCACGGCCTTGGCCGCATCGACGTTGCCGGTGGCCTTCAGATCGCCACGCACGTCTTTTTGCAGCGTGGAAGCTGCCGCCATGACCTTGCCACCATCCGGCGCAATGACCTGGGCATAGATGTGCTGAGCGGTGCGATGCACGCTCAGGCGGTGCATGCCGAGCTCACGCATTTTGGCGCGTGGCTTTCGAGCGCGACGCAAACGAGACTGTTTCTTATCCATCTGGCTATTACCCGACCGTTAACTATTTCTTTTTGGCTTCTTTGATCACGACCTGCTCATCGGCATACCGCACGCCTTTGCCTTTGTAAGGCTCTGGCGGACGATAGGCACGAATCTCAGCAGAGACCTGACCCACCGCTTGTTTGTCCGCGCCCTTGACCGAAATCTCGGTCTGGCTCGGCGTTTCGATGGTGATGCCTTCCGGCACGTCGTATACCACCGGGTGCGAGAAACCCAACGTAAGGTTCAGTTTCTTGCCCTGCGCCTGTGCGCGATAGCCCACCCCTTTCAGGATGAGTTTTTTCTCGAAACCTTCGCTCACGCCAATGCTCATGTTGCTCAGCAGTGCGCGAGTGGTTCCGGCAATGGCAACGCCTTCGCGTCCGCCGCCAACGGCTTTCACCGTCAGTACGTTATCTTCCTGCTCAATCTCAACGTGGCGATGAAGCTCGTGAGACAGCGTCGATTTGCCCGCCTTCATGGAGAGCTGGCGGCCGCTGCGAGAGAATTCAACTCCCTTGGGCAAAACCACCGGCATTTTTGCTACTCGTGACATCGTCAATCTCCCCTTAGGACACGACGCACAGGACTTCACCGCCCGTGCCAGCCGCGCGCGCGGCGCGATCGGTCATGACGCCAGCCGACGTCGAGACGATGGCAATACCCAGACCGCCGAGAACGCTCGGCAAATCGCGGCTGCCTTTGTAAATGCGCAGGCCAGGTTTGCTGACACGCTGAATGCGGTCAATCACCGGTTGGCCGTTGTGATACTTCAGGTTCACCGTCAGCGTGGCTTTCTGGCCTTCGCTCTCGGTGTTGTACGAATCAATGTAGCCTTCGTCCTGCAGCACCTTGCACAGCGACACTTTCAGCTTCGACGACGGCATCGAGACGTGCGTCTTAACGGCTTTCTGGCCGTTACGAATACGCGTCAGGAAATCTGCGACGGGATCAGTCATGCTCATAGCGGTGTTCTACTCTTTCTCGTGTGCCTTGCTTACCAACTGGCCTTACGAAGACCCGGAATTTCTCCGTTCATCGTGGCCTCGCGCAGCATGTTTCGGCTCAAACCAAACTTCCGGTAGTAGCCATGCGGCCGTCCGGAAATCGCGCAGCGGTTGCGTTGACGCGTGACGCTGCCGTCACGTGGCATCTTCTGCAACTTGATCACTGCCGCCTCTTTCTCTTCGTCGCTGGCGGTCAACGATTTAATCGTCTCGCGCAGTGCGGCACGCTTGGCGTGGTCGCGGGCAGCGGCTTTTTGGCGGCGCTTCTCGCGCTGAATCATCGATTGTTTGGCCATACTCTTAAAACCTGTTTATTTCTTAAACGGAAAGTCGAACGCATCGAGCAGCGCGCGGCCTTCTTCATCAGTGCGAGCCGTCGTGGTAATGGTGATATCCATGCCACGCAGTTGGTCCACAGCGTCATAGTCAATTTCAGGGAAAATGATCTGCTCGCGAACACCCAGACTGTAGTTGCCACGACCGTCAAACGATTTTGGCGACAAGCCGCGGAAGTCACGAACACGTGGAATCGCGATGCTCACCAGGCGATCCAGGAATTCGTACATGCGCTCGCGACGCAGCGTGACTTTGCAGCCCACCGGCCAGCCTTCGCGAATCTTGAATGCCGCGACCGACTTGCGCGCCATGCGCACGATCGGCTTCTGGCCCGCCAGACGCGTCATGTCTTTCACCGCGTGATCCATGACTTTCTTGTCGGCGACGGCCTCACCCACACCCATGTTCAGCGTGATTTTGGTGATCTTCGGCACTTCCATGACGTTGGCAAGCTTCAGCTCTTCTTTGAGCTTTGGCACCAGCGTCTTGGCGTAATGTTCTTGCAGTCTGCTCATTATTCCGTAACTCGTTATACGTCGACGACTTCGTCGGTCGATTTGAAAATGCGAACTTTCTTGCCGTCAGCCAGGTGACGCACACCCACACGATCGCCCTTTTTGGCAATCGGGTTGAACAACATCAGGTTGCTCTTGTGAATCGGCAAAGGCTGCTCAACGATGCCGCCTTCGACGCCGCGCTGCGGGTTACCGCGCACGTGCTTTTTGGCAACGTTAATACCCTCAACCACAACCCGGTCGAAAGCCTCCAGGCTAAGCACGGTACCGCGCCGACCTTTGTCTTTGCCTGCGATGACGACTACGTCGTCGCCTTTCTTGATCTTTTGCATGGTCTTAGCTCCGCCTCTTACAACACTTCAGGGGCAAGCGACACGATCTTCATGAAGCTACCGCTGCGCAACTCGCGCGTCACGGGGCCAAAGATACGCGTGCCGATTGGCTCAAGACGTGCGTTCAACAACACAGCTGCATTGCCGTCAAAGCGAATCAGCGATCCGTCCGGCCGGCGCACGCCCTTGCGAGTGCGCACCACAACGGCGTTATAGACTTCGCCTTTTTTCACTTTGCCGCGCGGGATGGCGTCTTTAATGCTGACTTTGATGACATCACCAATGCCCGCATAACGGCGCTTCGACCCGCCCAGCACTTTGATGCACATGACACGGCGAGCTCCGCTGTTGTCGGCTGCATTAAGGACAGATTGCATCTGAATCATTGTTCTATTTCCAACTAAATATCGTTGACGATGAGATCGGCGCTGGCCCTAGCGGACGCGCGACTTCTCGACGACGTCAACCAATTCCCAAACCTTGTTTTTGGACCGCGGACGGCCTTCCGACAAGCTCACGGTATCGCCTGCTTTCGCATCGTTGTTTTCGTCGTGCGCCATCAACTTGGTGGTGCGACGAATGTACTTACCGTAAAGCGGGTGCTTGACTTTGCGCTCGACGGCGACGGTGATGGATTTATCCATTTTGTCGCTGACTACGCGGCCGGTCACCGTACGTTTTACGACGGCGTCTTTGCTTTGCTCACTCATGCCTTATCACCTGAAGCGCTTTTGACGCTCATTTCTTTTTGAATCGTCTTCACGCGCGCAATGTTGCGACGAACTTTCGAAAACTGATCCGGGCGCGCCAGCTGACCGGTCGCCTCCTGCATACGCAGGTTGAACTGTTCTTTACGCAGCTTGAGCAACTCTTCGTTGAGTTCTTCAGCCGATTTCTCTCTTAACGCGGACGCTTTCATCTTAAAAACTCTGACGTGAAACGAACGTGGTCGGAACCGGCAGCTTCGCCGCAGCAAGACGGAACGCCTCGCGTGCAATCGTCTCGCTTACCCCTTCCATCTCGTACAGGATCTTGCCGGGCTGAATCTTGGCGACCCAATACTCGACGTTACCCTTACCTTTACCCTGGCGAACTTCCAAAGGCTTTTTGGTGATCGGCTTGTCCGGGAACACGCGGATCCAGATTTTGCCGCCACGTTTGACGTGACGGGTCATCGCACGACGTGCCGCTTCAATCTGGCGCGCCGTCAATCGGCCACGATCCGTTGCCTTCAAACCGAACTCACCGAAATCCACTGAGCTACCGCGCGACGCCAGACCGCGGTTGCGGCCCTTCATCTGCTTGCGGAATTTTGTACGTTTTGGCTGCAGCATTTCTAATGACTCCTAACGGGCGGCCGCTTCGGGTGCGTCTGCAGTGACGACCTCAGGGCTGTCGTAGATTTCGCCTTTGAATACCCAGACCTTGACACCAATGATGCCGTAGGTGGTCATGGCTTCCGCGAAACCGTAATCGATGTCGGCGCGCAGCGTGTGCAGCGGCACGCGACCTTCGTGGTACCACTCCGAACGGGCAATCTCTGCACCGTTCAAGCGGCCACCCACTTTGACTTTGATGCCACCGGCACCCAGACGCATCGTGTTGGTCACGGCGCGCTTCATCGCGCGGCGGAACATGATGCGGCGCTCGAGCTGCTGCGCGATACCTTCAGCAACCAGCTGCGCGTCGAGTTCCGGCTTGCGGATCTCGCTGATGTTGATGCGCACGTCGGCCAGCGGCATTTGCATCATCTTCGATACTTCGCGGCGCAGCTTCTCGATGTCTTCGCCTTTCTTGCCGATCACGATCCCAGGACGCGCCGTGTGGATGGTGATGTGCGCTTTCTTGGCCGGACGCTCGATGTAAATACGGCTCACGGACGCCTGCGACAGTTTCTTCTTCAGAAACTTACGAATGTCGTGATCGGTTTTCACATACTGCGGAAAGGTTTTGCTGTCCGCGTACCACTTGGACATCCAGTCCTTGGTGATGCCCAGACGAATACCGATTGGATGTACTTTTTGACCCATGACTTATCTACTCGTCCGCGACTTGTACGGTGATGTGACTGTTACGCTTGATGATGCGGTTACCCCGGCCTTTCGCGCGCGCTTCGAAGCGGCGAAAGCGCGGTGCCTCATCGATCATGATGGCTGACACTTTCAGCTCATCGATGTCGGCGCCGTTGTTGTGCTCAGCGTTGGCAATGGCCGACTCGAGCACTTTCTTAACCAGACCTGCGCCCTTCTTGGGGCTGAAACTCAACGTGTTCAGCGCTTCGGCCACATTGCGCCCGCGAATCTGGTCGGCGACCAGGCGGCACTTTTGCGGCGAAATTCGCGCGTAACGGAGTATTGCTGAAACCTGCATGACTAAACCGCCTATTTCGCTTTCTTATCGCCGGTGTGCGAACGGAAGGTGCGCGTTACCGCGAACTCACCGAGCTTATGACCGACCATGTTTTCAGAGATGAGCACGGGCACATGCTGGCGCCCGTTGTGCACGGCAATCGTCAGACCGACCATGTCAGGAATCACCATCGAGCGACGCGACCACGTCTTGATCGGGCGACGGTCGTTGTTGCTGGCAGCAACACGCACCTTCACCATCAAATGCTCGTCTACAAACGGACCTTTTCTAACCGAACGTGGCACGTAACTTACCTCTCACCTATTTCTTTTTAGAACGACGGCGAACAATCATGTTGTCCGTGCGCTTGTTCTTACGAGTCTTGTAACCCTTGGTCGGGACACCCCATGGCGTCACCGGATGACGGCCACCAGACGTACGACCTTCACCACCACCGTGCGGGTGATCCACCGGGTTCATGGCCACGCCGCGAACGGTCGGGCGAACCCCGCGCCAGCGCGTCGCGCCAGCCTTGCCCAGCTTCTGCAAGCTGTGCTCCGAGTTACCCACTTCGCCGAGCGTGGCGTAGCATTCGATGTGCACTTTACGCATCTCGCCGGAGCGCAAACGCATCGTGGCGTAAGAGCCTTCACGAGCGGCCAGCTGGGCTGAGCCACCGGCGCTGCGCACCATCTGTGCGCCCTTGCCCTGTTTCATCTCGATGCAGTGCACGAGCGAACCCAGCGGGATGTTTTTCAGCGGCATGCAGTTGCCGTTGGCAATCGGCACTTCGTTACCCGATTCAAGACGATCACCCGCCTTGATGCCCTTGGGCGCAATGATGTAACGACGCTCGCCGTCTGCGTACAACAACAGCGCGATGTCAGCACTGCGGTTGGGATCGTATTCCAGACGCTCGACCTTGCACGGGATGCCGTGCTTGTCGCGCTTGAAATCGATGATGCGATAGCGTTGTTTGTGACCACCGCCGCGATGACGCGTGGTGATACGACCGGCGTTGTTACGACCGCCCGTTTTGCTTTTCTTGACCAGCAGCGGCTCGTAGGGCTTGCCCTTGTGCAGGTCAGCCTTAAGGACTTTGACCTTGAAGCGGCGACCGGCTGACGTCGGCTTGGATTTTTGTAATGGCATCGTTCTATAGCCTCAAACGTTCCAGCGCTTACTCAGCGCCGACGAAATCGATGGTGCTGCCTTCGGCCAGACACACGTAAGCTTTTTTCCAGTTGCGGCGACGGCCCGGAGTGCCTTTGAAGCGCTTGGTTTTGCCCTTCATGTTCGCCACCTGAACCGAATCGACCTTCACTTCGAAGAGCCCTTCCACCGCCTGGCGGATTTCGCTCTTGTTCGCGTCAGTGCGGACTTTGAACACCACCTGGTTGTTGGCTTCGCCAAGATTGGTGGCTTTCTCAGACATGTGCGGTCCCAGCAAGATGGTCATCATGCGTTCGCGATTCATGCCAGTTTCTCCTCAAGACGCTTGACGGCAGCGACAGTCATGATCACGTGCTCGTGACGCAGCAGGCTCACCGGATCAACGGCGCTCACTTCCATCACCGCGACGTGCGGGATGTTGCGAGCGGCCAGAAAGACGTTTTCGTCAAAGGCTTCAACCAGGATCAGCGCATTGCTTGAACCCAGCTCGCTGAGCTTGCTGACCATCAGTTTGGTCTTGGGCTCATCAAGGCTCAGCGTGTCGACCACTTTGAGGCGGTCGGAGCGCACCAGCTCGGAGACGAGGGACTGCATGGCGCCCTTGTACATCTTGCGGTTCACTTTCTGTTTGAAGCTGCGCGGTACGGCGGCGAACGTACGACCACCGCCAACCCAGATCGGGCCACGCGTGGTACCGGCGCGAGCACGGCCGGTGCCCTTCTGGCGCCAGGGCTTGGCACCACCACCGCGAACGGCGGCACGGTTCAACTGAGCCTTGGTGCCGGCCCGGCCGGCAGCCATGTACGCGGTGACCACCTGGTGAATCAGCGCTTCGTTGTAATCGCGACCGAAGGCATCAGAGACCGACAGGTCAGTGCCGCCGGCGACTTTCAATTCGATGCTCATGTTTGCGGCCCACCTTTGCGTGACAGACGAATGACGACATCGCCGCCCTTCGCGCCCGGAACGGCACCGCGAACCAGAATCAGGTTGCGCTCGGCGTCGACCGTCACGACCTTCAGATTCGGCTGCGTGCGCTGTACGGCACCCATGTGACCCGCCATCCGCTTGCCCTTGAACACGCGGCCTGGCGTTTGGCATTGGCCAATCGAGCCCGGCGCGCGGTGAGACAGCGAGTTACCGTGGGTGGCGTCCTGCATGCTGAAGTTGTGACGTTTCACGCCACCGGCAAAGCCCTTACCGATCGTGACGCCCGTGACGTCAACGGCCTGGCCTTCGGCAAACATGTCGACTTTCAGATCGCCGCCGACTTCGTACTCAGCGTCGTCGTTGACCCGAAACTCCCACAGACCGCGGCCGGCTTCGACGCCAGCTTTCGCGTAGTGACCGCTCTGGGCCTTGCCCACGCGTGACGCGCGGCGTTCACCTGTCGCAACCTGCAGCGCGCGATAACCATCGGTCTCGACCGACTTAATCTGCGTGATGCGGTTGGGGAGCGCTTCGATCACGGTGACCGGAACCGATGTTCCGTCTTCCGTAAACACACGCGTCATGCCGCATTTGCGGCCAACCATGCCAATACTCATCGTTTTATCCTCAATTCACTACGCCGACAGTGCCGGGGCAGCGGGGGCCTTTTGAGCCCGTGGGTCATACCGCGAATGCAAAAGATGCGCGAGATACCCAGATGTGCTGTTTCCATTGCAAAGCTCCGTCTTGCGACAGGGCCGTGCGAGCCGCCCATTATAGGCAAGTCTCTTTCGCTTTGGAAACCCTTTTTCTCTCAAAAATCGGCTTTTCAGATTCGAAAACCGGCTTTTGACCCTAAATCGTGTCTGAGACTCAGTTCAGCTTGATCTGGACGTCGACGCCAGCGGGCAATTCGAGCTTCATCAGGGCGTCTACGGTCTTGTCCGTCGGGTCCATGATGTCCATCAAACGCTTGTGGGTGCGCAGTTCGTACTGATCGCGCGCGTCTTTGTTGACGTGCGGCGAGATGAGAATCGTGAAACGCTCTTTCTTGGTGGGCAGCGGGATCGGACCTTTCACCTGAGCGCCGGTGCGCTTGGCGGTTTCGACGATTTCTTTCGCCGACGTGTCGATCAAACGGTAGTCAAACGCCTTGAGGCGAATGCGAATGCTTTGGTTAGCCATTGTTTTTCCTTTACCTGTGCCGGTCTGCCGACCGAGCGTGTGTGTCATGAGGCTTTCGCCCCGCTCGCACGGCTCTCACCGCACCTGCGTTGTCTCGTTTTAAGCCCCGGGCGCAGACCCGGCGGCGCATAGTGGACTACGGGGGCGGCAAATGCCACCCCCGCGGCCCGATTTCACTGCCGCTCAGGCAATAATCTTGGCAACCACGCCGGCACCAACGGTACGACCGCCTTCGCGAATGGCGAAGCGCAGGCCGTCTTCCATGGCGATCGGGGCGATCAGCTCAACCACCATCTGGATGTTGTCGCCCGGCATCACCATCTCGGTGCCCTCCGGCAACTCCACCGCGCCCGTCACGTCCGTCGTGCGGAAGTAAAACTGTGGACGGTAGCCTTTGAAAAACGGCGTGTGTCGGCCGCCTTCTTCTTTGGTCAGAATGTACACTTCCGCTTCGAACTTCGTGTGCGGCGTGATCGAACCGGGCTTGGCCAGAACCTGACCGCGCTCCACGTCTTCACGCTTCGTGCCACGCAAAAGTACACCAACGTTGTCGCCCGCCATGCCCTGGTCGAGCAGCTTGCGGAACATCTCAACACCCGTGCACGTGGTCTTGACCGTATCCTTGATACCGACAATCGCCACTTCGTCGCCCACGTTCACGATGCCGCGTTCGATACGACCGGTCACAACCGTGCCACGACCCGAAATCGAGAACACGTCTTCCACTGGCATCAAAAACGCGCCGTCGACGGCACGCTCGGGCTCAGGGATGTAGCTGTCCATCGCATCAACAATCTTGATCACCGCCGGCACACCGATGTCGCTGGTGTCGCCTTCGAGGGCTTTGAGCGCCGAACCGGTCACGATGGGCGTGTCATCGCCTGGGAATTCGTAGGTCGACAGCAAGTCGCGAACTTCCATCTCCACCAGCTCAAGCAGCTCTTCATCGTCAACCATGTCCGCTTTGTTCAGGAACACCACGATGTAGGGCACGCCAACCTGGCGCGCCAGCAAGATGTGCTCACGCGTCTGAGGCATCGGGCCGTCCGCCGCGCTCACCACCAGAATCGCGCCGTCCATCTGCGCCGCGCCGGTGATCATGTTCTTCACGTAATCGGCGTGTCCCGGGCAGTCAACGTGTGCGTAGTGACGCGCTTCGCTTTCGTACTCAACGTGCGCCGTCGCAATCGTGATACCACGCTCGCGCTCTTCCGGTGCGTTGTCGATCTGGTCGAACGCCTTGGTCTCGCCGCCGTGCGTATCCGACATCACTTTGGTCAACGCCGCCGTCAACGTCGTCTTGCCATGATCGACGTGACCGATCGTTCCCACGTTTACGTGGGGCTTATT
>JBGCFP010000165.1:0-39233 GCA_045107005.1 Gammaproteobacteria bacterium | reverse complement strand
GCCTGTCTGCGCCTGGCGTAGCGCAAACGCGATCTGCTCTTCCGTAAATTTCGACTTCTTCATCCTGCTTCTCCTCTGCCCGAAAAGGGTACGAAAATTGGCCGGATTTTCTAGTTTACCGTGGTCCAGTTTTTAGGGAGGAGGTCACTATAGGTACCCAGCTATTGGTGCCGGTCATAACTTAATAACACTTCATCCACTGCTAGTGATGCTGATTTTGGGGCTGTGGGTGCCGGTCCGGGACAGAGCCCTAAGTTATATTGTTATAACCGGCACCCGATTTCTTGGGCTGGTCCATGGGCAGCCGTATCACCGACGACCTGGTTCTCAACTCGATGACCATGTCTTACTGGCGCCGCCGACCATCGAAGACGGTCAGGCTTCATTCTGATCAGGGCTCTCAGTACACAAGCGGGCGTTGCCAGCGACTCCTCAAAGCGCTCGACATCAAACCGAGCATGAGCCGCCGCGGCAACTGTTGGGACAATGCCGTTGCAGAGAGCTTCTTTTCGAATTTGAAGAATGAGGAAATCAGAGGGAAGTGTAATCGAACGCGTGATGATGGACGGCGCGCAGTGTTTAAATATATTGAGCTACTTTACAATCCGAAACGACGCCATACGCACAATGGTAGAGTGGCACCGACGGTCTACGAGCAGAAGTTTTTAATGAAGTGAAAGAGTGTCGGGAAAACTCAGGCCGTACCACCAAGTCCCCCGGAATTGATCTGCTGTAAGGTTGTAGACCGTCAACAATTTGCGAGGAGCGCGCCAGACAAATGACCACTGAAAAGAAAGCAGTCTGCAAAGACGAACGCGGTTTTTGGCGCGGTACCGGAGGACGGGGCAACAGGTGGCCGGTTGTGACATGGATTGTTGTTGCCGCAATGGTAACGAACACGATGCCGCAAGCGGCACAGGCAGCCGGTTTCAAGCTCAAGCCTACATTTGAGCCAGCAGACTGCCAGCGCGGCCCTATGGGTGACTGCACTCTTGTCGATGTGACGACACCTCCCGAAAAGACAGCCATTTGCTTCGGCTATTCAGGCAGAAACACGTACACAAACTGGAAGTTCAGAACGCATCCCTACATGCTGCAAAAGGCAGGTAATCGGAGCGCCAGACGGGGCCTGGAGATCGTGCCGAGAGAGGGCAAGATCCGGTACGGCAACGAATGCAAGAGATTCAAGAAGAAGAATTTGCTGGTCGAGGGTGAGTACGTGACAAGCCGGGCCTTCCCGTTGACGACAACGGGCAGCGATCTATGTGTAAAACAGCCGCTACTCAACTTTCACAGAAATGATCGAGATCCGAAGCTCAGCCGACTGTTGCAGGAGCCGGGTCGAAATGCACAGATTTACGGTGATGATTTCTCGATGGCCTACCATCCCGCAAGCATCTTTTACGCGGGCGATTACGACGTTCCGTCTGTACGCGGAGCGTCAATTCGAAAGACTGTCAGCGCGTTTGTCAGGCTGGTTGAAGAGCAATGTGGTGCCGCACCCGACAGTATTCGATTACGGGGGCAATTGTCGCTGCTGCCAGCGTTCAACAAAAGAAGCAAGGCAAAGTCGCGCTACGAAACTACTACCATTTACGAAGGTATGGCATACCCCTATGAGCGCGAATTCTCGCCCGGACTAAACCGGTCGGCGATGAAAATCGTTCACGATGACGCCGAAATGGCCAAGGTATTTGCTGAATGGGCGACTGCAAAAATTGCTGAAATGACAGAAAGACAGCATCAGGCGAAACTAAGACGACTGGAGAAGCGCAGGCAGGCTGAGCAAGGCGCTCTTCTTGTGTTTTACGCAATGGCGGCAATGTTCTTGTCCAGCCCCTGCAACGACCCTGAGCTTTCCGAGAAAGACAAGCCAGAAGAATGCACAAGCTACTGGTGATATCGACGGTTGCGGCTAGTGACATTTCCGCAAGATCGGCACTTTCAGCACAACAAAAAAAGCCCCGACGAATCGGGGCTTTTGTTTTTGGCTGGGGGACCAGGATTCGAACCTGGGTTGGCGGAGTCAGAGTCCGCAGTCCTACCGCTAGACGATCCCCCAATTTCCGAGGCGTTGGCCCCCGATCGCGTTTAGCGTTTCGAGAACTGCGTAGCGCGACGTGCCTTACGCAAGCCCACTTTCTTACGCTCAACTTCGCGCGAATCTCGTGTCACGAAGCCGGCCTTACGCAGCGAACCGCGCAGCGACTCGTCGTATTCCATCAGCGCGCGGGTGATGCCGTGGCGAATCGCGCCAGCTTGACCCGTGGTGCCGCCACCTTTGACGGTGACCGTGATGTCGAAGCGCTCTTCCATTTCGGTGAGCTGCAGCGGCTGACGCACGACCATGCGCGCCGTCTCACGACCAAAGAAAGTGTCGAGAGGACGTTTGTTCACGGTGATGTTGCCCGTGCCCGGACGCAGAAAAACGCGTGCGGTGGAGCTTTTGCGACGGCCGGTGCCGTAGTGTTGCGTGGCGCTCATGTTAAATCTCCAGAGCCTGCGGCTGCTGTGCGGTGTGCGGATGATCGGTGCCGGCGAAAACGCGCAGCTTCTTGGCCATGGCGCGACCGAGCGGGTTTTTCGGCAACATGCCTTTAACCGCCAGGTGAATCACTTCTTCGGGCTTGCGAGCGTGCAGCGTCTCGAAGTTTTCCGATTTCAGGTTGCCGATGTAACCGGTGTGACGGTAGTACATCTTGTCTTTGGCCTTGTTACCCGTGACGCGAATCTTGTCGGCGTTGATCACGACAATGTAGTCGCCCGTGTCAACGTGGGGCGTGTACTCAGGCTTGTGCTTGCCTTTGAGGCGCGCGGCGAGCTGCGTGGCCAGGCGGCCCAACACTTTGTCGCTGGCGTCGACCACGTACCAGTCGCGTTTGACGGTCTCGGGCTTGGCGTTAAAAGTCTTCATCGGACGGATCTCATTCGGTTTTGGTTTGCGCAGGGCGAAAAGACGGGAATTCTAATGGAGCAGACCGGGCATTGCAATGCCGCAACCGCCCTTTCGAGCGGTTTATCTGATTAACAATAATTAATTTAAATACAGGGGCTTATCGCCGAAACCGACGTAAACCCGGATGCGCGACCCGGGAATCCGGGTCGCGCCGGGTCATTTACCAGCTGTAATTGAGCGAAATCGCGGTAAAACGGTCGGTGCTGGTCGTGCCAATGGGCACATCGGAGTTGTTCTTGACCGTGAACGAAAACACCAAATCCATAGCACCGAGCAGCTTCGCCGTAACCGCACTGATCGACTCAGTCGACGTGTTGTCCGAACCGGCCTCAATGGCCAGCGACTGGTCAAAATGCGCCGTTTCGCTGAAATTCCAGCGGTAGTTGCCGCCCAGGCGCACGATGGCGCTGGATTCTTTTTCGCCGCCAACGGTGCTGCCGGGCAGAATGTTCGGCGTGATGGTCACGTCGTCCGGATCGATGGTGTCGGCAAATTCGAGCTGGCGAAAACCAATGCCGGCCTCAACGTTCAGCACGTGGACATCCGTATTAATAAGTCGACGACCGTAGCCGATGGTCTCTGACACCTGCTGGCGAACCCCCGCAAAGCGATCGTTCTGCGCGGCGATCAGACCGTAAATGTAGTCGGTGTCCGTGAAATCACGCTGGGTCTTGAGCTCCAGCGTGTAACGCTCGGCAGAGCTGTCGCCGTCGGCTTGGGCGCCAATGGCCAGCGCTTTGGCCGAGTGATGCCACTGTTCCCAGTCGTAGTAGAGCTCGCCGCTCGCGTTGATGTTGGTGTTGTCAGCGTTACCGGATGCCGACAAATAGCCGAGGCCCGCGGCGCCGGACCAGCCCTCTTTCTTTTCTTCAGCGGCGGCGACGTTGCAGCACAGTGCCGCTGCGGTTGCGACACCAATCCAATTGACGCGAGTGGCGAAATAGCGATTCATCGTGGACTCCTAAAAGTGAAATGGTCGGGTGGGCGCGGCCGGGGGCCATCGCGACAAAAATCTGGCGGTATAATACGGAATGACCACGACGACGGGTAGACGTGCCCTCACCACCACAGCGGATCTGTCTGTCGAGCGCCGAGCGCTGTTGGCCGATACCGACCGCTGCGTCAAATGCGCACTGTGCCTGCCCGTGTGCCCGACGTACCAGACAGAGCGCGTTGAAACCCTTTCCCCACGCGGTCGCATCTCGATAGTGCAAGGGCTGGCCAAGGGTCAAATCACCCCACGCGAAGCCTCGCCAGCACTGGATTCCTGTCTGGCTTGCCGCGCTTGTGAACGAGTGTGTCCCGCCAAAGTCCCCTACGGTTCTATCCTCGATCGCGCGCGGGCGCAGATGGCGACGCAAGCACCGCGCCCGGTTGATCGGCGCGTCACTGCACTGCTGCGCTCTCCGGTTACGCTTCGTGTGTTGTCCACCTTGCAGCGATGGTCACGACCGCTGCCGCTGCCCAAACGGCTGCGCCGCTGGCGCGCCATGACCGATGCGCCGCGCGCGAACATTCGTCACATTGATACCAACGCCGAGCGCGGTGTGGTCTATCTGGCCGGCGGTTGTGTCACTCAAGCGTTTGACGCTGCCGCCAACGTAAGCCTCGCCGCGCTTTTTAAAGCCTGCGGTTTTCAGGTCGAAACGCTGACCGGCTGCTGCGGCGCACTGGCACAACACGGCGGCGAATTGAAACAGGCGCAACAGCTCGCACGAGCGCTAGCCAAGCAAGCCACCGACACTGCAGCACCCATCGTCCACGCAGCCACTGGTTGTGCAGCCGCGCTGCGCGACGCTGGCGACAAACCCGCAACGGGTTTCGGCGCGCGCGTCGTCGACCCTTTCGATCTCCTGCTCGACGCGGGGATTAAAGACCATTTGGATTTGGCCGCTACGCATTATGTCCGGGTAGCGCTGCATCGACCGTGCACGCAGCGCAACGTGCTCGGTGGCGGCGACGCGCTGCGCGCGCTGATCGATGAACTGGGGCTGCCGGTGACTGAGTTGTCGGGCGTCGGCTGCTGCGGCGCTGCGGGCACGCACATGCTGACCCACCCTTCTGCGGCGCGAGCGCTCGGCAAGGCGATGCTCGAACCCGTGTTCGACGCTACGCCGCCGGACGTGCTGATCAGTAGCAATATCGGCTGCGCCTGGCATCTGCGCGGACTGTTGTTTGACGAAGGAACGAAACTCAATGTGGAACATCCGGCCGTTTTTCTTGCTCGCTTTTTGAAGACTCGCTAAATTTTCACCTAACCGACCATCTGCGCCATCGTTAATGACGAACCAATCCATCATGAGCAACGACACCACACTAACGCCCGGCCGACAGACGTCCGCCATTGACCGACTGATCGGTCATGTCGACACCGTGCTGCGCACCTGCGCGGGCACGCCATTCACACCGGATCGGGCGAATCCGGGCAATGACGTAACGGACAATCTGGATGATAAGCAGCGCCAGCGTGCCGCACGGCTGATGCGCGTCAATCACGCGGGCGAGGTTTCCGCGCAAGCGCTCTATCACGGGCAGGCGCTGACCGCTCGCGATCCAGAGGTTCGCGCCGCCATGCATCACAGCGCGCAGGAAGAAGCCGATCACCTGGCCTGGTGCGGGGAGCGCATCGGGCAGTTGGACGCGTCGGTCAGCGTGCTCAATCCAATTTGGTATGCCGGTTCGTTTGGCATCGGCGCGTTGGCAGGCGTGTTCGGTGACCGCGTTAGCTTGGGGTTTATCGCCGAGACAGAACGTCAGGTGGTCAACCATCTGGAGCGGCATATCGCCAATTTGCCGGCCGACGATGACAAGAGCCGGGCCATCCTCGAGCAAATGCGCATCGACGAAGCGGAGCACGCCGATGCCGCGAAAACCGCCGGTGGCGTTGATCTGCCGGCGCCGGTACAAGCCGCCATGGGCGTGGTGTCCAAAATCATGACGCGCACAGCTTATTGG
This sequence comes from Gammaproteobacteria bacterium, assembly GCA_045107005.1. Classification (GTDB taxonomy): domain Bacteria; phylum Pseudomonadota; class Gammaproteobacteria; order Steroidobacterales; family JBCCMA01; genus JBCCMA01. The sequence continues at coordinate 33,322 of JBGCFP010000165.1, read as the reverse complement.
TTATAGGCGATTTTTTCGCCATTGCGTGGCTGCGCGGTGTTAGCTCTGTTACACTTCGCAGCGTTCGAAATTAGGTTAAATCGTGACGAGGTTCGTGATGGAAGCTACTGGTAAGAAAATCAGCGATGTTCCGGCAATCAACCGATTCCTGAACTATTGCCGCATGCGGACGGTGCCGTCCAAGACGGTGGTGATCCACGCTGGCGATCTGCCCGACATTCTTTATTACATCGTGTCGGGTTCGGTCGAAGTCATGATTGAGGACGAAGACGGCAACGAAATGGTCCTGGCTTACCTGAACAAAGGTGAGTTCTTTGGTGAGATGGGGTTGTTCTACGAGCAACCCACACGCAGCGCCTGGGTGCGCACACGGACCGAGTGCGAGATCGCTGAAATGACCTACCCGCGCTTCCGGCAAATTGCCAGTGAAAGCCCGGGGCTGGTGTTCGAGCTCGCAACCCAACTCGCGAGCCGCCTGAACCGAACCAATCGCAAGCTTGGCGACTTGGCGTTTGTCGACGTCACCGGCCGCATCGCCCATCAGCTCATGGATTTGTGCAACGAGCCAGACGCGATGACCCATCCCGACGGCATGCAGATCAAAGTGTCGCGTCAGGAACTCAGCCGACTGGTTGGTTGTTCCCGCGAAATGGCCGGGCGTGTTTTGAAAGTGCTCGAAGAGCAAGGCTTGGTCACGGCCAGCGGCAAAACCATCGTGGTGTTCAACGCACGACCGGGCACCAATCGCTAACCAGCGCTCGCCAATACTGGATCGCTTCGACGCCGGGCTCTGCCCGGCGTCACTGTTTTGGCCGTTCCGATTTCACGGACTCCCGAATTTGATCCACCTGCGAACGCCGCGTGGCCAGCTTCCGACCGAGGCAGTTTTTCTCACGCGGGCACGATGAACTGCGCGGACAGATGATCGTCGCAGGCTTCTGACACCCCTCGGCGATCCAGCCAATGTTCAGGATTCGGCCAACGCTTTCCAGTTGTTCTCTTGCCGTCGACGGAATGTCACCGCTGCCACCGCCAGCGTTACAGCTTGCTTCGATCAGGTCGATGATCTCTCGCGGGTCGGTGTTCTGCGCGCGCAGGGCGGGCGCCAAATCGACGCCGGCGCACAGCACGTGGCCATTGCCGGCCGCGTCCTTGCTGCGAATGGACTGACACGTGTAGAGCCGTTTGTCGTTGCCGCTGCGCAGCACCGATATTTGCGACGTGGGTTTTTGCGAGCGCGTGGCGAACATCCGAAACACCGCCCAGTGCTGGCACGGATCGGTCACCATCGTCATATTGCCCCAGGGCAAGGGAATACCGTTGCCGCGATACACCGCCCGCAAGTTGCCCGGCGGATAAGCATCAAAAAAATGCCAGTGCGGATATGGGCTCACGCTGGGCATGCGGCGCATCACCAGGGCTCGCGTTAATCCAACCCGATCACCGGCATCGATGGCGTAAGAGTGCTTGGCCAGGAACTGACGAAACGGGGTTTTAGGCGCCAGCAGTGCCGCGGCAAAATAGCTGCACTCGAAATCGCGCCACGCGAACAGGATATCCTGCGCGTCGATGTTGGGCGATTCGGCATCCTGTCGGCGCTCGGACGCGCCGCCACCTGAAACCTGCGGCGCGCGTGCGCCGTCACCGTCGTGCAAAATTTTGTGCGCGATGTGATTGGCCAAATCGTATTTGAGACGTTCAGGCTGCGCTGCCAGCGTCTTGTTCAAGTAAACCGTGTTGGGCGCTTCAAAGAACGACCGAACGGTCGTCTTCTGCGGTTCGGCTACTTCGCCACGATCGCGGAACGGCGCCTTGTCGAACCAGCGAATCGTCAAACCCAAATCGGTCGCCATCTTCTGCACGTCCTGCAGGCTGACGGGAAAGCGCTTGCCGCCAATCCGTTCAGCGGCCCGCTCCAGGTCAGGAAAGCGGTTTTGACTGGATTCCTGATGCGCGCGAATCAACAGATGCGCGAACTGTCGACCCGTCGTGCCGGTTTGCGCCAAGAGCTCCGGAATCGCCAATTGCAACAGGCGCTGGGAAAACAAAAAACCGGGCTCCAGGGCCAGACCTTTCACGGCTGACTCCGTAGGGGCCGGATCAATCGCCGTATCCGCCAGCGATTCGTCGTAAAACCAGGTCACTTCCTTCTGGAAAATATCGGCGATGACCTGCACCAGTTTTTCCGACGGGACGCGCTTGCCGTTCTCGATCATCGACAAATACGACACCGACGGCGCGGCTGACGCATCCACCTGGATACAGCGCACCGAGAGATCGTCCAGCGTCAGGTTGTGGCGTTTGCGCAGCGATCGGATTTTCGTACCGAGGAAGTGCGCTTTGCGTCGAAGCCCGCCGGACTGGTCCATGATTCGCTCTATTGTGAAATTTACGCTGTGTAATTATCTTTGTAAAACTTCAATTTTTCAATACGTTAGAGCGCGAAAGGCGGCGTAATCTCACACCATGAGCCCCGTCACAGACACCGCAAAGATGACCCAGTACGATGAAATCGAAGAACTCAGCGCGCTGTAAACATATGTAAATAATACAATTACACAGGTCTTGTGAATTTTACTCTGTTAAGTTTTTATACTAATACTGCGCTGCGTCACGCATTAGACTGGTCTGGAACATTTAGATGGAGAGCACGGTGTCAAATTATTTTAGCGACATAGACAAGGCGGCAAACACGGTTTCGGAACACGGGACAGCATGGTCAGCCATCAATCCCGAATACGTCGCCCGCATGAAAGCGCAGAACCGCTTCAAGACCGGCCTCGACATCGCGCGCTACACCGCGGACATCATGCGCGCCGACATGGCGCAGTACGATGCCGACCCGGCCAGGTATACGCAGTCTCTCGGCTGCTGGCACGGGTTCATCGGCCAGCAGAAAATGATTTCCATCAAGAAACACTTTGGCAGCACGAAAGGTCGCTACCTGTATCTGTCGGGCTGGATGATCGCCGCGCTGCGCTCCGAGTTCGGCCCTTTGCCCGATCAGTCAATGCACGAGAAAACCTCGGTGTCCGGATTGATCGAAGAGCTGTACACCTTCCTGCGTCAGGCGGATGCGCGGGAGCAAGGCGGTTTGTTTCGCAAGCTCGACGCCGCCCGCGAAGCTGGCGACAACATCCTTGAGCAGTCGGTCAAAAAAGAGATCGACAATTTCCAGACTCACGTGGTGCCAATCATTGCGGATATCGATGCCGGTTTCGGCAACGCCGAGGCCACCTATCTGCTGGCCAAGAGCATGATCGAAGCCGGTGCCTGCTGCATCCAGATTGAAAACCAGGTCTCCGACGAAAAACAGTGCGGCCATCAGGATGGCAAAGTGACTGTCCCGCACGAGGATTTTCTCGCGAAAATCCGCGCCGTTCGCTACGCCTTTCTTGAGCTCGGCGTCGACAACGGCTTGATCGTGGCGCGCACCGATTCACTCGGCGCCGGTCTGACCAAGCAGATCGCCATCACCCACGAGCAGGGCGATCTTGGCGATCGCTACAATTCGTTTCTCGATGTCGAAACCGTGGCCCCCGATGACGTGCAGCACGGCGACGTTCTGATTAAACAGGGCGATCAAATCGTCCGTCCGAAGCGTCTGCCGAGCAACCTGTATCAGTTTCGTCCCGGCACTGGCGAAGAGCGCGTCATCATGGACTGCATCGCGTCGCTGCAAAACGGCGCGGATCTTCTGTGGATCGAAACCGAAAAGCCGCACATCGGTCAGATTGGCGGCATGGTACAGAAGATCCGCAAGGTCATCCCGGATGCAAAACTCGTGTACAACAACAGCCCGTCGTTTAACTGGACGCTGAATTTTCGCCAGCAGGTTTTCGACGCGTGGCAGGAGCAAGGCAAGGATGTGTCGGCGTACGAGCGCGACCTCTTGATGAGCGTCGACTACGACGACACTGAGCTGTCGATCGAAGCTGATGAACGCATCCGCACGTTCCAGGCCGACGCCGCCCGCGAAGCTGGAATCTTCCATCACCTGATCACGCTGCCGACGTACCACACTGCCGCACTGTCGACCGACGAACTGGCCCAGAATTACTTTGGCGACCAAGGCATGCTCGGTTACGTGCGCGGCGTTCAGCGTGAGGAAATTCGCCGCGGCATTGCGTGCGTCAAGCATCAGAACATGTCGGGCTCCGACATGGGCGACGATCACAAGGAATACTTCTCGGGCGATGCGGCGCTGAAGGCGTCGGGCGAAGCGAATACGATGAATCAGTTTGCCTAGTCCCCTGGCCGGCCGATGAGAGTCTCTGTCTGCGACTTATGCGATCTGCACGAGGAAAGCGTGCAGGTCGCTGAGCCGCTGTTCACCGACTACGGCGGCGCGACGACGTTCACCGGCGAAGTGTTCACCGTTCGCTGTTTTGAAGACAATTCCAAAGTAAAAGTCAGAGTCGCCGAGCCCGGCCAAGGTCGCGTGATGGTCGTGGACGGCGGCGCGTCAATCCGACGCTCGCTGCTCGGTGATCAACTGGCCGCGAAAGCCGCGGATAACGGCTGGGCCGGATTTGTCATCAACGGTGCGGTGCGCGATATCGAAATCATGGAGACGCTCAATGTCGGCGTCAAAGCCCTGAATGTAATCCCGCTCAAGACCCAAAAACGTGGCTTGGGTGAGACACAGGTCCCGCTGCGGTTTGCCGGCGTCGATTTTGTGCCAGGGCACTTTCTTTACGCTGACACCAATGGCGTCATCGTCAGCGCGAATAAACTGGTCTAGAGCCTGTTCCGCTAATACGTTGCATTAACGGATCAGGATACTAACGTCGCAAGCTGCTCGCGCATCGCATCGATCACCGCGACGTAGTCGTCTTCGCCAAAAATTGCGCTGCCGGCGACGAACGTATCGGCACCCGCTTTGGCCACTTCTGCAATGTTGTTGACCTTCACGCCGCCGTCCACTTCCAGCGCGATGTCGCGACCGCTGGCGTCGATCAGCGCTCTGGCCGCGCGCAGCTTGTCGAGCGCTGAAGGAATAAACGACTGGCCGCCAAACCCCGGGTTCACTGACATGACAAGAATCAGATCGACTTTATCGAGCACGTAATCGAGCACAGACAGATTGGTGGCCGGGTTCAACACCACACCCGCCTTACAGCCGCGTTCGCGAATCAGGCCCAGTGAACGATCAAGGTGATCGGTCGATTCCGGATGGATGCTGATGATTGACGCGCCAGCATCGGCGAAATCTTCAATGAGCCGGTCGACCGGGCGGCACATCAAATGCACATCGATGGGCGCCTTGACGCCGTGTTTGATCAGCGCTTCACACACCATCGGACCGATGGTGAGATTGGGCACGTAGTGATTATCCATCACGTCGAAATGCACCAGATCCGCGCCGGCCGCAATCACCGCGTCTACCTCCGCGCCAAGGTTGGCGAAATTGGCGGACAAAATGGACGGGGCAATTCGAAAGGTCATGGCGCTCTCCTGAGGGCTGCGAGTGTGCGCCGCGATTCTACACGCAAACCGAGCCGATCAGGTCAATCCACGCGAGGTCTTGACCGTTTCGTACGCCGACTGGATCGCCTGCGTTTGCGCGCGCGCCTGATTCATCATTTCCTGCGGCAAGCCTTTGGCCATTAACTTGTCCGGATGATGTCGATTCATCAGGCGGCGATAGGCGGTTTTTAGCACTTTGTCGTCCACCGAGGCTTCCACCCCGAGCACTTTGTAGGCTTCGTCGACGCTGCCGCGCTCGACGAACCCACCGCGACGAGCGTGAGCCGCTGCTTCCATCTGCGCCAGATCCACGCGCCCGACACCCAGGCTTTCGCAGATACGCCACAAAAGCTCGCGCGTTTTCGGATGCGCCTTGCGATCCGCAAGCATGGCTTCGACCTGAATCTCAATGAACTGAAACTTGAGGCGTTCGCGCTTACCCAGCGTCTGCGACAGCGACGCCATGGTTTTGTCCAATGGGAAATGGGCCGATTTGCCAAAGGTAAATTGACGAATCGCCTCGCGTCGGCGTTGTTCGTCCAGATCCAGCCGCTGCATGTAATCGCGCGCCAGGGCGATGTCCCGCTCGGACACGCGACCGTCCGATTTGGCCACGTGCCCCATCACGGCAAAGGTGGCAGCAAAAAATTCATCGCTGATGGCGCTGTCCAATTCTTCAGGCTCATCCCGCGACATGACGCGCGCGTAGCCGCGATCGACCTGATGACCAACGACGGCGCCAACGAGCGCGCCGACCGGGCCTTTGACGGCAAGACCCAACAGCCCGCCGATTACCTTGCCCCACCAGCCGTTGGCTGACAGCAGGCGCTGCAGTTTATTCGCCACTGGTTGACCCTTACCCCTAGCCGTTGCCAAAATGCCGTTCCCGTCGCGAGCACGCGATTCCTCTCATTGACTCCATGGTACCAAGCTTGACCGATCAACACCTGTCCGCCACCCGTCGCCAGCTCATTATTGATGTCAGCCGCCAAGGCCTCGTGTTCGGCGAGAAAAGCGCGGCGTTCGTCGGCGTTGATGCACTCGAAGATCCTAACGTACAGGTTTACTACCTGCTCTACGTACTGGGGGCCATTGAATATTTTGGTGAACAGTTGGGCGATGCCGAGCCCTTGAGCGACGGCGAAAAGCTGGCAGCCATGGCCGAAGCACTCGCCGCGTTTGACGCCAGCAGCAACGAAGAAATTCGTCAGACCGTGCTCGCACTGAACACCGCGAATTCGCCGGCTGCCGCGTCGATGCGCGCACTCGGCAGCACGATGGCAGCGCAAGCCCAGACGGATGACAGCGATAGCGCCCTGCGCAAATTTGCGTCGCTGCTGGCCGATCGGGCAACCCACTTGCCGCTTCCGCTGGAAGATGCGCTGGCCGCCATTGCGGGCCCGGGGGCACCAGGGTGACACTCGCCAAGGATGCAGTGACGACGACAGATTTGAGCGGTCTGGAATGCGTTCACCGCGGCAAAGTTCGCGACAGCTACGCGCTGGATGATGAGCGCCTGCTGATCGTCGCGACCGATCGGCTCTCTGCCTACGATGTCGTACTGCCCGACCCCATTCCCGGCAAAGGCATCGTACTGACGCAGCTGTCCAACTTCTGGTTCGAGCAAACCGCCGGGCTGGTGCGCAATCACCTGCTGCCCGACCATCCGGTCGACGTGCTGCCCGACGCGAGTCAGGCCGCGCAGGTCGCTGAGCGCGCGGTGGTTGTTCAGCGCTTGCGCCCACTGCCCATCGAAGCGGTCGTGCGTGGCTATCTGATTGGGTCAGGTTATCGCGACTATCTGAACAGCGGCGAAGTCTGCGGATTACCGCTCCCTGCCGGTTTGCGACAGGCACAGCAACTTGCCGAGCCTTTGTTCACGCCGGCAAGCAAAGCGGCCGTCGGCGACCACGACGAGAACATCGATTTTGCTGCCGTCGTGGAACGCGTCGGCGAAAAACTTGCCAAGCAAGTGCGCGAGGTCTCACTGGCGCTGTATGAGTACGCCGTGGCACACGCCGCGCAGCGCGGCATTATTATTGCTGACACCAAGTTTGAATTCGGCCTCAACCAACACGACGAACTGGTGCTGATGGATGAAATACTGACGCCGGATTCGTCGCGCTTCTGGCCCAAAGACACCTACGAGATTGGCACCAGTCCGGCGAGCTACGACAAACAATTTGTGCGCGACTATCTCGAAACGCTCGACTGGGACAAAACGCCGCCCGGCCCGCGCGTACCCGCGGACATTTTGCGCCGCACGGCCGAGCGTTACGCCGAAGCCCGTCGCGTACTTTCCGGGCCAAGTCTCAGCTAGAGGCCCCAATGTCCGCAGCGACGCGCGCGATGATGCCGTGCATTTCGCGCAGCCCGTCGGTCAGAGCAGCCGGTCCAGGCTGCAGAATCAACGGCGATTTGATTTCGTAAATGTGACCGCGGCGTACGGCGGGAATCACGTCAAACCCGGGGCGCTCGATGACGCGCTCCGCCCGAAATTTCTTGCCGCACCAGGAGCCGATGATCACGTCGGGCGCCGCATCGATCACACGCTGCGCGCCGTCCAGTATTCGCCCCGTCGCCAGCGACGATTGCCCCATGGCGGCAAAACAATCCTCACCACCCGCCACGTCGATCAGCTCGGAGACCCAACGGATACCGCAGATCATCGGGTCGTCCCATTCCTCGAAATAGACCCGCGGGCGACACGGCAAACTCACTACTTTGGTCTGAATGTCCGCCATGCCGTCCTGCAGTTGCGCCACCAGCGCTTCACCCTTCGCGCTCGCGCCAACCATCGCCGCGAGCATGGCTACGGTACGCAGAATCTCGGCGATGCTGCGGTGGTTGAACACGTGCACTTCGACCCCGAGGCGCACCAGCTCCGCGGCGATGTCGGCCTGCAAATCTGAAAAGCCGAGAACGAGGTCTGGCTCCAGCGCCATGATCTTGTCGATCTTCGCGCTGGTAAAAGCCGACACTTTGGGTTTTTCCTTACGCGCTCGCGGTGGCCTGACCGTGAACCCCGAGATCCCGACAATGCGCGCTTCTTCGCCGAGCAAATAGAGTGTTTCGGTGGTTTCTTCGGTCAAACAGACGATTCGATTCGGATAGTCCCATTTCATGGCGACAATGTAGCGCTTGTCTTTCAATAGTGCACGACACAATCGCTTGAACCTGACGCGCGCCCGTGTAACCGTGCGCCTATGCTCGAAACGCTGCAACAACACATCGACGGCTTCCTGTGGCGGCCACAGAACGGGGAGACCGGTCGGCGGCGTTTTGTGCGCCGTTTCGCGCGCTACCCCTACGCGCTGATTCGCGACGCGGTGGAAGGCCAGCTGACCATGCGCGCCATGAGTCTGGTCTACACCACATTGCTGTCAGTCGTGCCGCTGATCGCGCTGAGTTTTTCGATCCTCAAAGCCTTCGACGTCCACTACCAGCTCGAACCCCTGCTCGCCAATTTTCTCGCGCCGCTTGGTACCGAGCAGGCAGGAGAACTGTCGCGCCAGGTCACCGAGTTTGTCGAAAACGTGCGCGGCGTGGCCCTCGGCTCCGTCGGGTTACTGTTGTTGCTTTACACCGTCATCTCGATGGTTCAAAAAGTCGAAGAGAGCGTGAACTACGTGTGGCAAGTGCAGCGCACGCGCTCGCTGGCGCGGCGTTTCAGTGAATACTTAAGCATCGTGCTGATCGCACCGCTCGTCATGCTCGTCGCAGTGGGATTGATCAGCACGCTGTTCAACAATGCGCTGACCGATCGCCTGCTCGCCAACGAACTGATCAGCGAGACGGTGTTGATGGCCACCAAAGCCGTGCCCTTCGCCATGGTGACCGTCGTCTTCACGTTTATTTACGTTTTGATTCCCAACACGCGCGTGCGTTTTCTCGCCGCGCTCGCCGGCGGACTGACGGCCAGTGTGCTGTGGGTCAGTGCTGGTGCCATGTTCGCGTCGTTTGTCGCCGGCTCCACCAGCTATACCGCCATTTACACTACGTTCGCCGCTGTGATTATCGCGCTGATCTGGTTGTACGCGAATTGGTTGATTCTGCTGGTCGGCGCCAAGATCTCTTTCTACGTGCAGAATCCCGAATACCTGCGCTACGGACATCGGCGTGTCGAACTGAGCCACGCCCTGCAGGAGCGTCTCGCCGTCCAGTTGATGGCGCGTGTCGGTGCCGTCTTTGCCCAAGGCGGCGCGCCGATCACCGCCAATGACATGGCCAATGAAGTCGGCCTCCCCGGTCGCGCCATCGGGCCCACCACACGGCAGCTCGAGCAAGCCGGCCTGCTGATTGTTACCGACAAAGACCTCATGCTGCCCGGCCGAGCGCTCGATGCGATCACGCTGCAAGACATTCTGTACGCCGTGCGCGAAACTCCGACCAACGACCACCTGCCCAAACGTATCGCACGCGCGCCGCAAGCCGTGGATCAAACCATGACCAATCTGCACAAAGCCATGCACGATGCGATCTCAAACCAGACGCTGGGCGAACTGGTACGCGACAACCGCGAGTTGGCGGAAGCAAAAACGTCCGTCTAGAAAGAGCGCAAGCTACGATGGCGCGGGCAGAGCGTAAGACAATTTCGCCGCTCACAACGGCAAGCTCAGTCAACAGTGCCTGGAATCAGGAAACGTTGCGCCGCTGCGTTTGCAGGCCTCGCCGACGTGCACGTCGGCGAGGCCGGTATCACCGCGAAATTCTTCACGCGATAACAAAATCAGTTACCAGCGATCGTGAGTTCGTCCAACAGAATAGACCCACACCGAATATTGCTGTGAGGATCGATATCGTCCCCAATGGTCACGAGGTTGGTGTACATGTCTTTGAGATTGCCCGCCACGGTGACTTCGTGCACCGGGTAAGCAATTTGCCCGTTCTCCACCCAGAAGCCCGCCGCACCACGTGAGTAGTCGCCCGTCGTAGGGTTGACGCCCTGTCCGATCAACTCGGTGACCACAAAGCCCGTGTGCATCTCCTTGATGAGCGTTTCGAGGTTCGCGCCGGCCTTTCCGCTGACCAGCACGTTGTGCAATCCACCTGCATTCGCCGTCGTTTCCAGCCCCAGTTTGCGCGCCGAGTAACTGCTCAGTACGTAGCCCTGGAGGACGCCGTCAACCAGCAGATCGCGATCCGCCGTGGCAACGCCTTCGCTGTCCATCGCCGTACTCCCGACACCTTTCTTAATGTGCGGTCGCTCACCCAGATTCACGAACGATGGGAAAATCTTGTCGCCTACGGCATCGAGCAAGAAACTCGTGCGCCGGTACTGCGATCCGCCTTGAATCGCGCCGAGAAAATGACCGATCAACCCGCGTGCCAGTTCCGGCACAAACAACACCGGCGCCGTGCGGGTCGACAACTTTTGCGAACCCAAACGTTTGACCGTGCGCTCGCCTGCCGTCTGACCGATCGCTTCCGCGCTGTCGAGCTCGGCCGGATCGCGCGCCGCGCTGTACCAGTAGTCGCGCTGCATGCCCGCGTCGTCTTTGGCGATCACCGAACAGCTCACGCTGTGATAGCTCGACGGATAGCCCGCGACCAGCCCGTGGCTATTGCCGTAGACCCGCCGCCGCTCGTGCGAACTGACCGTCGCGCCTTCACTGTTATCGATGCGACTATCCACAGCGCGCGCGCTGGCCTCGCAGCGTGTCGCCAGATCGATCATGTCGTCCGGCGATAGCGTCCACGGGTGCATCAGATCCAGGTCCGGCAGTTCGCTCGCCATGCGTTCCGCTGGCGCCAGACCCGCGCAATCGTCCTCCGCCGTATGTCGCGCAATGGAGCAGGCTTTCTCGACCGTTTCGTCAATGGCTTGAGGCGAGGTGTCGGCGCTGCTGGCCGAGCCTTTGCGTTGACCAAAGTAGACCGTGACGACCAATCCTCGATCGCGGTGGTACTCCAGCGTTTCGACCTCGCCAAGGCGCACGGTGCTCGACAGTCCTGTCTCGACGCTGACGCCTGCCTCGCTGGCAGTGGCGCCAAGCGCCTTGGCCCGCTCGAGAGCGCGACTCACCGGGTTGACCAGTTCGTTGACCGCGGTATCCACGGTCGGTGTGATGTCTTTACTCATAAGCGCCGCATTCTACATCAGCGGCGGCCCTCAACACTCCTCAATCTGACGGCTATTTCGCCTATACTCCGCGCATGAGGATTTTTGCTCTGATTTCTGCCGCCCTGCCCGTCGCCATACTGCTCGGCTGTGGCGGTACCGAACCGGCTCCGACGCGCCTGCCGCCGCCAGTGCTGGATACACCCACTGCCACCCAGTCGACGCCACCGCCTATGACTACTACCCAGCACCCCGTGCCCAAAGCCGTGATGACGCGCCTGTACGCAGAAGTCGCCAGCGAATCGGGCATGGACATCAGCGAGATCACGCTTGAGCGCGCCGAAGAGGCGACCTGGAGCGACACGGCCATGGGCTGCCCGCAGGCGAACGTCAACTACATGCAGCGCATCGTGAGCGGTTTTTGGGTGGTCATGCACGCGGGGCAGGAAGAGTTCGACTTTCGGATCGATCAGAACCTGCGCCACCAGCGCTGCACCGGTTCGACCCGCCAGGCACCGATCAAATATCCGTCCAACACCTGACCATGAGTATCGACGAGAACCCACCGGACGAAGGCGTCGTCAGCAAGACGCAGAGAAAGCGCGAAATGACCGCGCTGCAAAAGCTGGGCGAGTCGCTGATTGATCTGCCGATCAAACAGTACAAGGCCATCCCGATGCCCGACGCGCTGCGCGACGCGGTGGACGCCGCGCGCGATATGACCAAACGTGGCGCTTTGCATCGCCAGAAGCAGTTTATCGGGCGAGTCATGCGCGATATTGATCCGACGCCGATTGCCGCGGCGATGGAAAAATTGCAGCAGCAGGATCGCCAGGCGGCCCGTCAGTTTCACCGTGTCGAACGCTGGCGCGATCGACTGCTCGATGAAGAAGACCGCGAAGCGATCACCGAGCTTTGTCGTGAATTTCCTGACGTGGATCGCCAACCCCTGGGCCAAAAAGTACGGGCCGCGCGCAAAGAAGCGGCCACCGGCCGCCCGGCCGGCGCCAAGCGTTCGTTGTTCCGCTTTGTCGCTCAGTTGATTGGCGCGGACTGACGCACGCCATCGATCCCCCGCCGCGTTGACCTCCACCGGCCGCGGGCTCACGTGACTAACCCGAAAACCCTGCTAAACTCGCGACGATGAAACCTCAGGTAGCTCTCATTATGGGGTCGCAGTCCGATTGGGACACGATGCGACATTGCGCTGACGCGCTGGACGAATTAGAGGTCGCGTACGAAACACGCGTGGTCTCGGCGCATCGCACACCCGACTTGCTGTTTGACTACTGCGACAGCGCGCGTGAACGCGGCATTCAGGTCATCGTGGCCGGCGCCGGTGGCGCTGCGCATTTGCCCGGGATGGCCGCCGCCAAGACCTCGCTGCCGGTGCTCGGCGTACCGGTGCAGAGCAAAACGCTCGCGGGCATGGATTCGTTGCTGTCGATCTGCCAAATGCCGCGCGGCGTACCGGTCGGCACGCTGGCCATCGGCAAAGCCGGCGCCGCCAATGCGGGCCTGATGGCCGCCGCGATTCTAGCCAACACTGACGACGCGTTGCTCGCACGCCTTGACGCCTTTCGCCAGGCGCAAACCGATCGCGTGTTGGCCAACCCAGACCCTTCGGCGTAACGGAAGCGGCCGCTGTGAGTCGGAAACTGGGCATCATCGGTGCCGGCCAACTGGGCCGCATGATGGCACTGGCGGGCTATCCGCTGGGCGTTGATTTTCGCTTCCTGGACCACGCGACGGATACCCCAGGTGGCCAGGTTGGCGACATTGTCGTTGGCGAATTCACCGACGAAGCGAAACTGAGCGAGTTAGCCAAATCGGTCGACGTGCTCAGTTTCGATGTTGAGAACGTCAGCGCAGATCTGATTCGCCGCATTACCAGAGATCGACCTTTCTATCCGCCCGTTGATGCGCTGGCGACCGCGCAAGATCGACTCAGTGAGAAGACTCTGTTTGTCGAGCTCGGCATCGCGACGCCGCTTTTTTTCGCTGTCGACAGCGTCGCTGATCTTGACGCGGCTGCGCAGCATGTGGGCTTGCCGCTGGTGCTTAAAACGCGCCGCCTGGGTTACGACGGTCGCGGGCAAAAAGTGGTGCGTCACGCTGCGGATCTGACTGAGGCTTTCGCGTCTTTGCCAGACCAGCCGCTAATCGCCGAACAGTTTATTGAGTTCGATAAGGAAGTGTCAGCCATCGGTGTGCGCAGCCCGGGCGGCGACAGTGCGATCTATCCACTGTCGCACAATGTGCATTGTGACGGTGTCCTGCACTACACGACAGCACCGGCGGACGACCCGGCGCTGATCGATCAGGCGCGCAGCATCATTCAAAGCCTGCTAGCGCACTTCAATTATACGGGCGTCCTGACAATCGAGTTTTTTGTCAAAGACGGGCAGTTGATCGCCAATGAAATCGCGCCACGCGTACACAATTCCGGTCACTGGACAATCGAGGGCGCGGTCACGAGTCAGTTCGAAAACCACGTGCGGGCGGTGCTGGATATGCCGCTGGGCAGTACGGCGCCGCGCGAGCACTCGGCGATGATCAATTTTCTGGGTCAAATGCCCGACCGCGATGCCATCATGAAAATCCCGGGCGCGCACTATCACGACTACGGCAAGACGCCTCGACCTGGGCGCAAAATTGGGCACTGTACTGTGGTTAGCGCTACCGAGCTGGAGCGGGATGCGGCTTTGAAACAGATTCTCGGCTTGTTGCCTGCCGCCTCTTAGACGCCCTTCGCCGGGTCGCGGTGTTGCCGGCCTCGCCAACGAATACGTCGATAATGGCATGGCTGCCAAGTGGTCCGCAGGATTTGTGTTTGGGCCAGTCGCGTTGGTGCCAGCCTCGCCAGCGAACAGTTCGATAATGGAATGGCTCCCAAGCGGTCCGCGGAATTTCCATTGTCGAACTGTTCGCTGGCGAGGCCTGCCGTTTAGACTCTTCCGTCGATGTCTTTCGGTGGAAGACCGCTGTTCACAGCAAGATTCGTTCGCTGTTGTATCTTGCCGTTGCGATCCAGCACAGCAATACGCCCAGCGCCGTGGTGGCCGCCACCGATACCAGCACCCACAGCCAGGTGATGGGCTCGTCTTTGAGAATATCGGTGATCAGCAGGTGCTGACCGAGACTGGGGATGGCCATTAATGCCGTTGACGGCTTCAAGCCCATGACTCCGGCGAAGAGTATGGGCATGGTCGGGACGGCGAGCAGCACCGACAAATACGTCTGTGCCTCCTTGTGCGTGCGGGTAAACGTGGCCACGATCATCATCAGGCCCGCACCAAAAATCACGTAGGGAATCAGCACCAAAAAGATCTGCACGGCAACGGCCACGGTGAAGTTGGCGGTCATGTCCAACTGCTCCAGTGGAATGATCTTGACGCCAAAGTAGAACGACGTGACGCAGATGGCCACCGACGCGAGCATGAACAGCGCGGTCGCCGCGATTTTGCCGAGCATCAGCGTGCGTCTGGCTACGGGCAGGGCCAACAGCGACTCCAGAGAGTTACGGTCACGCTCACCGGCGGTCGCGTCAATGGCCAGATACATGCCACCCATCAGCGCGGCAAACAACACGAAATACGTGATCATCCCCAGCACAAGAATGGCGCGCCCTTCACGCGTTGATACATCGATTTTTTGCACGGCCACGGGCGTCATGAGCTGCGGGCTGACGCCGCGCACCTGCAACCGCAGAGCGCCCAGCTGTCGGTTGTAACCGCGCAGCAGCGCTTCCGCCCGCGTCACCGATTTGCGATCGCGCACGTTCGATTCATCAGCGATCAGCGACAGCGGCGCCGGATCGCCAGCCAGAAAACGCTCGGGATACTCCTCGGGGACGATCAACACCATCTCCAGCTCGCTGTCTTTGACGAGCGTCTCGGGGTCGCCGTTGACCTCTTGGATAATCACGTTCTGGCGTTCGAGAAACGTCACGAGATTGGGCGCGAGCTCGGCCCCGATCATGGGCAGATCGAGGGGCTCATCCAGATCGCTGATCTGGGTCAGCAAACTAATACTGAACGCGACGGCGAACAGAATGGGACCGAACAGTGGGGCGAACAGCAACGACGACATCAACGTGCGTCGATCACGCACATTGTCGAGAACCTCTTTGCGAAACACCGCCAGGATGGCCTTCATGGGCACGTTACTCATTTAGCGTAAGGACCGGAAACACGAGGCTCGTGACGCTACCGAATAACGCGTCGCAGCACAACGTCGCGCGGACGCGAATGCCCGGATCAGCACGCGTGCCATGAAAGTGCAGAAAAAAAGAATTTTGCGCCCGACAATTGTCGGCAAGACCCCTTCCAAATGCGCACATCCCTATCAGACTTTTCCTACATAAGCTCCGGGTAAGATACTTCACTAATAGGCCGTACATCACTGAAAAATTTCATGAATCGTACCTGAAGTGGTTTCTCGAATAGTGCGAAGCAGGCGCAAAAGTGGTGAGTAAACGGGCGCTTTGTCGCCGAATGCAGACACTTTGACGGTGGTCAGGTCCTTTGTCAGAGTCGGTCTTGTCAGGGAGAGAGTCGACCCGCAAAGGCGCCCGCTGCCTGCGCGGGTTCGACGTTCTGGCTGCTGCACGGTACAGCCCTTGAATCCGGCGACGGCTTTCAAGTGATGGACTACGCAGCATCGTTTGGGGTTTTTTGGGGTGACACCGATTCGTCGGTGAGCGCGGCAGGGTACTTGGCCCCTTACGCTTGCGCTTGAGTGCTCGGTTATGCCGGGCACTCGCCCCTTCTTTTTTTCCCGGACTCGCCCTTCCCGGTATCCGGGATCAACCCGTTCCGCCGACCGTCAAGCCGTCAACGCGCAGCGTCGGCTGACCGACCCCCACGGGCACGCTTTGACCTTCCTTGCCGCATACGCCGACGCCCTGATCGAGCTCTAAATTGTTGCCAACCATGGAAACCCGAGTGAGCACGTCGGGCCCATCGCCGATCAGCGTTGCCCCTTTGACCGGGCGCGTGACTTTGCCGTTCTCGATCAGATAGGCCTCACTCGCGCTGAACACGAATTTGCCGGACGTGATGTCGACCTGACCGCCACCGAAATTCGAGGCGTAAAGACCATTGTCGACCGACGCAATTATCTCGTCGTGATCGTGCGGACCGGCCAACATGAATGTGTTGGTCATGCGTGGCATGGGCAAGTGGGAAAAGGATTCGCGCCGACCGTTACCGGTCGACGTGGTGCCCATCAGACCGGCGTTGTGCTTGTCCTGCATGTAGCCCTTGAGAATGCCGTTTTCGATCAGTACGGTGCGACCGCTCGGCGTCCCTTCATCATCGATATTGAGCGAACCGCGGCGCGCAGGCAGCGACCCGTCGTCCACAACGGTGCATAAATCGGATGCCACACGCTCGCCGATGCGACCGCTGAACGCCGACGTGCCCTTGCGATTGAAATCGCCCTCGAGCCCGTGACCAATGGCCTCGTGCAACAGGACACCGGGCCAGCCTGGACCGAGAACGACGGTCATTTCCCCCGCCGGCGCCGGCGTCGCTTCCAGATTGACCAGCGCCAGTCGCACGGCCTCTTCGGCCAGCTCAAACGGACGCGTGCCGGCAGCGAGCTCCTCGTAGCCGTAGCGCCCGCCGTAGCCTGAATAGCCCTGTTCACGACGACCGTCGTGCTCGGCCACCACCGACACGTTCATCCGCACCAGCGGGCGCACGTCAGCGGCCAGCGTACCGTCCGTGTTGGCCACCAGAACCACGGTATGTGATCCGGCCAACGACACGACGACTTGCTGCACGCGCGGATCGGTTTTGCGCGCGTGCGCGTCCACCCGCTCGAGCAGCGCAACCTTGTCTTCGTCGGACATCGACGCCAGTGGGTCCAGCGGCGTGTACAACTTGGGCGCAGTGGCCGACGTCCACGCCGCAACCTGCCCGTCGCTGCCGGTTCGCGCGATGGCACGAGCGGCGAGGGACGCTTCGTCCAGCGCCGGCAGAATAATGTCGTCGGAATAGGCAAAGCCGGTTTTTTCACCGGACAGTGCGCGTACGCCTACGCCCTGTTCGACGCTGTGACTGCCGTCTTTGACGATGCCGTCCTCCAGCGTCCAGGCTTCCTGGCGCGAGGATTCAAAATACAGCTCGCCAGCGTCAACGCCGCCCTGCATCAAGGTGCCCAGCACGCGGGCAATGTCGTTCTCATCAATGCCCGCGGGCGACAACAGCCGCGCGCGGGCCAGTTCCATCGAATCGGTCAAACCCGGTTACTCCTGAAATCGAAAATCTGGTAAGTCAATAGTGTAGCCCATCGGCCGAAGCAGCACGCGTTCAGTCGCTGGCCCCCTCGGTCACTGCCGTCTCTTGTGGCTCGACGGGCGCCGCAGGCTCGCTCCGGGGCTCGGCCGAGGGCCGACCATCCGCGCCCAGGCGCGCCACTTGCGGATCGGTCCACGAGCCGGAAATGCCGTAATCGACACGGCTGATTTGCTTGAGAGGATCTTTGAACAATTCGGTGAAAATCAAGAGCGCCGCGCCCACCGCGGGGCCACCTGCGATGGCGCCCGCAATGGGCAAGCTCGAGCCAAAGTTCGCGAACACGGACGCCGTTTGATCGTAATCCCGATCGGCAATCCCGGCGCGCCCCACCACAGCGACTTGCGCCGCCGGGCCGCGCAACGTCAGGTTATCGGTAAACGCATTGCCATCGCGCAGCGAAAACTCGCCTTCGATGGCGTCAAACGCAAACCCTTTGTTGAAGATATCCCGAAAGTCCAGACTCAGCCGCCGCGGCAACGCGGTCAGACTGATCAAACCAAACACACGGCCCGCCTTGGGGTCGACGTTCAGCAATTGACCGTCGCCAACCGCGACCGTCACCTTGCCGTAGTGATCCCGAATAAAGCCACTGTCGAGCTCGTCGTCCCAGTTGATGTCCATCGTGAATCTGGCTTCACCGGAATCAATGGCGCCAACCGAACCCAGGGCCTCGAGAGTGGTTTTGACGTCGGTGCTGACGATCTCCATGGAAAACTGGGACGGTGCGCCGCCCGCGTAGCGCCACGTGCCGCTTGCGGTACCGGAAAACCCCGGCGCCTCAGAGGTCATCCTTTCGATTTGCAGGCCGTCCTCCACCTGCCGAATCTCCGTGCTCAACGCGCCGAAGCGCATATCATCAAAACGAAACGATTCGGCATCAAGACGCAACGACGGTAATTGACGCGGGTCCACGCCGGCCGAATCCTCCTCGCCGGTCAGCCACGTCAGTGTCTGCATATTCGCGATGACGGGGCCGCCGCTGGTGCGAAAGTCAAACGGCAGAAAAATTGCGCCGTTGACGTCGGCCGAGTCGACTTCGATCAACCACTCGCGCACGTTGCGATCGAGCGTCACTCGCGCCTCGTTTACCGTCTGGCCAAAAATTTGAAACTGGCCGAGCTTGACGTCAGCGGTGCGCAGCAGGTCGATAACGCCACCCTCGCCGTCACGCTCGCTGGACAGGTTCAACCAATCGCTGCAGTTCAGCTCGGCCAACGTGCCGGAGATGGCAACGCCATCTCGCGGCCCCAGAATCGGCGGCCCGTCGTTCAATGAAATCGCCCCGCGCACTATGCGCGGCTTTGGCTCATCCGTGGCCAGCGCAAACACCGCGGCCAAATCTTCCCCAAGGGTCAGATCGAGAATCATTTCGCGGTCGCGCTCCACCGCCAGCTGCGCCGTCAGCGCTCTGGAGGACCCGACGTCCTTGGCCAACGGCGCCGGCAGGCGAATCGCCAGATCGTCGAGCGGCGAGGTCAGGGTGATCAACGTAGGCCTTGAGGTCGCACTATTCAGCGGCGGAAACGCAATGTCAGCTTGCCAATCGGCAGCGCCGCGAAAGAAATCGGCCAGCGGCGGATGTAACCGCTCCGCCAATACGTTCGCATCGGTGCGCCCACTGCCGCGCACGCGCACTGCGCGGGCGGGCGTGTCGCCGTCCAGGGTTGGCACGGTCTCGACAGCCACGGCCACCGGACGGCCCAGGAGCACGCCGGTGGCGGCTTTCGAGAACAGACCGTCTCGCGACAACGTGACGTTACCGCGAATGTCTTCGAGCGCGATGGGCCAGTCTCGATAGTTGAGCTGGGCGCCCTGCGGCACGATGTCCACTTGATAGTCCAGATCGCGCGGCGTTTTGAGCGGCATACTCAGGCTCAAACTGGTACGCGCCGCGCCGCTGGGTACCAGTTCCGCCAGCAGCGCCTCGTACCGACGCGCTGACGGCGTCGTCACAAAGTATTCGCGCACGTCTTCGAGCGGCGCGTCAGTCGTCACGGTTACCTCGAGGACGGCGTCGGTCAGGTCGTCGATCTCAACCTGTCCGCTGTTGGCCCTGGCCGCGCCAAACTGCGCCGCGCTGACCGCCGCGCTCAGTGCGCGCTTGTCAAAACGCACGATGCTGTCAATACCGGTGGTGACGGGCCAACCGCGGCCGAACACCATCGACAGATCTTCAACGTCGACGACGGCGTTAAACACGCCGCTGGTGCCGGCGTCGGCGTAGGGAAACTGATCGAGCGGCCCGTCAATGTTCACCGTTGCACTTCGCGCCGTCCCCGCCTGCAGTGCGGCAGTGAGCCAGTTCACCAGTTTTGGCTTCATGACGCGCACCGGCAAATAATTCAACGCCCGCGCAATATCGAGGTCGCCAACGTCCGCTTTGAGCGTCAAGTCCGGCGACTGGTCGTTCGCGTGAGTAAACAATTCGAACTGCGCCAATGCGTCAAAATCCTGGGTCGCCAGCAGCACATTGTCGCTAATGATGCGCCAGCCATCGTCCTGTTCGCGCCAACTCACCGAACCGGTAAGACGCCACGCTTCCAGCGTCTGCTCGAACAACGTGGGCGCATCGACCGCCAGAGCGTCCGATTCGACATTGAGCGCACCGCCCAATTCATCCGAGCGAATCCGCCCGCTCAGACCGCGCACGCCGGGCACGCGATTCGCGCCCGCCCAACCCAATTTCTCGAAACGGCCGCTCAGTGCGATCTGCGGCTCACTGTCTCGCTCTCTGCGCACGATGACGTCAACATCCTTCAAGTCGCCGCGCGGCTGGTGCGCCCGCACGGCGGCAACGACCGGGTGTGCGGGCAGCGCGCTGACCAGCGGCGCCACGTCATCCAAACGCAGGAAAGGCAGTGTCGCTTGCCAACGCTGCTCGCCGCCCGGCCCTTCATCAAGACTGACGCTCGCGTCGACCAGCGGCCAGCTGCGTCCACCGCGATCCATGAACAGATCGTGCGCCTCGGCGCGCCAGCCAAGCGGCGTGCGATCCCATTCGAAACGCCCTTTAATCTGCTGGTACAGAGCGTCCGAATCACTCTGCAAGCCGAGATCCGCGACGCTCAGATCCAGACTGGCATTGTTCATCGATGTACCGGTAAACGACGCCCACGCAACAATGTCGGCGCGCCCGCTGGCGAACGGCAGCGCGTAGGCGCCCAGCAAATCATTGAGCGACGCGACGAAAAGCCGACTGCCGGCAACGTAAACCTGCCATTGCAGTGCCTGCGCAGCGGCCATACCTCCGTCCAGTTCGGCGGACAGATCCAGTGCGTTGCCCATGCCCTCCGGGGGCACAATGCTGCCATCAAGACGAAGACGCTGGCCGTCCACATCGATGTTCAGATCGACACTCGGCACCACGACCGGCGGTCCGTCCGCCCGGGTGTAGCGCACCTGCGATTCGCGTAACACGTAGCGGCCGTCCGGCAGCGGCCAGTTGGCACTGCGCGGTCGCGGTAACGATTCGCCGCTACGCGCCGCGCGTCCAAGAACCGAAAACCGCCCTTGAGCATCGCGATGAATTTCGATATTCAGGCCGCGCAAAACCACCGAATCGGGCACCACCGCGCGATTGACGATAAACGCGCCCACGTTGAGATTGACGTGCCCGTCGCGCGCTTCGAGCAGCGTCACGTTGCGCTCGGTGTCGTAAACGGTGGCACCGTAAAAAACGAGCTCCGGCCCTTTGAAGCGCCAGCGCACGTCAAGCCGCTCGAACTGAACGGGCATGCCCAACGCACCCGATGCGGCGCCCTCAATTCGCGCATGGAAGTCCGGCACCATTGGCACCAGAACGCGGAACAACCCAATGATCAGGGCGAGCAATATCGCAATCAGCGCGAAAGCAATGGCACCCAGACGCCACACCGTGCGCAAAAATCCACGCGCGGGCTTGATCGCCTGAGGTTCGATTGCTTCGGCCGACACGGCTACATTACCACCACATCAAATTGATCATTGCGATACGCACTCTCTGTCTGCAAGCGAATGGGCTTACCGGTTGCCTCTTCCAGCTCAGCCAGTGCGGCGGATTCCTCATCGAGCAACAAATCGGTGACTTCCTGGCTGGCCAGCACCATCAACTGCTGGAAATCGAACTGACGCGTTTGCCGGACGATGTCGCGAAAAATCTCGTAACACACGGTTTCCGCGGTCTTCATAAACCCACGCCCGTCACAGGTAGGACACGATTCGCACAGCAAATGTTCCAGACTCTCGCGCGTGCGCTTGCGTGTCATCTGTACCAAACCCAGCTCGGACACGTCGCTGACAAAGGTTTTGGCGTGATCCTTGGCCAGATAGCGGGACAACGCGTGCAACACCTGCGTGCGATGCTCGGCGTCTTCCATGTCAATAAAGTCGAGAATAATGATGCCACCGAGATTGCGCAGCCTTAGCTGACGTGCAATCGCTTGAGCGGCTTCGAGGTTGGTCTTAAAAATCGTGTCCTCGAGATTGCGGTGCCCGACAAAGCCGCCGGTATTGACATCAATGGTGGTCATGGCTTCGGTTTGATCGATGATCAGATAGCCGCCGGATTTCAACTGCACTTTGCGCCCCAGCGCCTTGTGTATTTCGTCCTCGACATTATGTAAATCAAAGATCGGGCGATCGCTGACGTAGTTTTCAATGACCGGCGCCAGCTCGGGAATAAACGTGTTGGCGAATTCGGTCATGCGCGCGAACGACGGCTCGTGATCAACGCGAATGCGCTCGACATCGGCGCTGAGCAAATCGCGCAGTATGCGCCGCGGCAAGTCGAGATCTTCGTACACGAGTCCCGCGCTGGGCGTCTGCTCGCGACGCGCTCGAATCGCGCCCCATAATTTGTCGAGAAACATCATGTCGGCACGCAGCGCATCATACGAGGCCCCTTCAGCCGCCGTACGAACGATGAAACCGCCGTGCTGGTCGACCGGGCGGACGCTCTGAACCAGATCACGCAGCCGCGCGCGCTCCTCTTCGTCCTCGATGCGGGTCGAGACGCCGACACTGTCGCCGTGCGGCAGAAACACCAGAAAACGGGACGGAATCGAGATAAAGGTGGTAAGTCGAGCGCCCTTGGTGCCCATCGGGTCCTTGAGCACCTGGACAAGTATGTCGTCACCCTCACGAATCAAATCGCGAATGTTCGGGTGCTTGGTGTCCGCGTCAGAGTTATCGACGCCAGCGGGTGGCACAATATCGGACGCGTGCAGGAACCCGGTCCGCGCGAGCCCCACCTCGAGGAAGGCGGCCTGCATCCCCGGCAATACGCGCGATACGCGACCCTTATATATGTTGCTGACAAGACCGCGCCGAGAACTGCGCTCAAGCAGTACTTCGAGCAGGACTCCGTTCTCGACCACCGCGACGCGCACTTCACGCGAACTGACGTTTACCAGTATCTCTTCTTTCACGCGGCGCTACTCATTAGTTCACAAGGTATTCCGGACTGCTGCAGAAGTTCGGCGGTCTCGCACAATGGCAATCCAACGACGCCCGAGTAGCTCCCGTGGATAGCGCGCACGAAAACAGCACCGAGACCTTGAATCGCATAGCCTCCCGCTTTGTCGGACGGTTCGCCACTTTGCCAATAGCGGTGCATTTCATGTTGGGCGATTTCGCGCATGGCAACCCGGGTGCAGGTCACAACTTCGCGCAGCACACTACCTGCGCTGATCGCCACCGCTGTGATCACGTCGTGCTCGCGCCCCGACAGGGCGCCCAGCATGCGAGCCGCGGCTTGCGCGTCTTCAGGCTTACCCAGAACTTCGTCATCCACCACCACTGATGTGTCAGCAGCAAGAACCACCGCGTCGCCGTGGCAAGCCGCGACCTTGGCGGCTTTCTCGCGAGCCATGCGTTCGACATAAGGCTGTGGCGATTCCCGGTCGCGCTGGCGCTCGTCGATGGCGGCGGGCACGACGTCAAACGCCACGCCAATCTGGCGCAACAGGTCAGCCCGTCGCGGCGATGCCGAAGCGAGAACAAGTGGAGATGGCGCAGGTCGACTTTTCTTCAAAACGTGATCCATTTCATGGTTCATCATTGTGCGCCGTAGGCGATCCGCGCGCACTCAATATTTTGTTAAATATTACCGCAAGTTATGTCCAAATTGGGGGTCGTTTTTTGTGACGAAGTTCGTTCACCCCAAAAAGCTGCGCGGTTAGGGTTGGTTATGTGAGACGCACAGGTCAGGACTGATCGGGCGTCGTTCCGGCGCAACACCAGAATGGACGGTGACCGCCCACTGCAGGAATTCGCGATCAACGCCTGAATCTTGCATAAGAAAACCGCAGCAAGGAGCGCTGGTAAATGGATGTACTTCTGGTGGAGGACGATGTCCTCGACGCCGAAATGGTCACGCAGATTCTCAATCGTGATCGCTTGAATGGCTACCGCATTACGCATGTGACGACGGTCGCCCAAGCGATGGATCGACTCGAGTCCGAATCCTTCGATATCGTTCTGGTCGATCTGAATCTCCCTGATGCCTGCGACGACGAAGCCGTATCCAGAATCACCATCGCGCATTCGCAAGTGCCGGTACTGGTACTCAGCGGAAACTCCGACCCGGAATTCGCCACGCAGGTCATCCGTGCCGGTGCGCAGGATTTTATTGTCAAAGGCGCGCAATCCACCATGGAGCTGGCACGCGCCATGAGCTACGCCGTCGAACGCAAATCGACAGAAATGCGCCTGAAACATCTGGCCTCGTACGATCCACTGACCAATCTCGCCAACCGTCAGGAGTTCTGCACTCAGTTAGAAAAAGCCTGCGCCCGAGCTGACCGCCACGGCACCCTGGTGGCGTTGATGGTGCTGGACCTTGATCACTTCAAAACGATTAACGACATCCACGGCCACCACGCCGGTGACGAGTTGTTGTGCAGTGTCGCCGCGAAACTTCGCAACGGCATCCGTACTGGCGACACCGCGGCGCGCCTGGGTGGTGACGAATTTGCGGTAATCCTCGAAGACATTCCGCACGAACAGTCTGTGATGCGCTGGGCACGCCAGATGCTGCGCACGCTCCGGGAACCGATCAGCATCGGTAATACGAGCCACCCGGTTTCGGCCAGTCTGGGCGGCTCCATGTATCCAACCCACGGACGCTCGGTAGACGAGTTGATGCGCAGTGCCGACATGGCCATGTATGACATCAAACGCGCTGGCCGCGGCAACGTTGCTCTATACGACACGGCGATGGACGAAAGACGACAGCGTCACTTCGATTTGGAAACGCTGCTGCGTTGCGCGATCAGTAACCAGGAACTGGTGGCTTACTACCAGCCCAAGATTTCACTGGTTGACGGTTCGTTGATCGGTATTGAAGCGCTGTGTCGCTGGCATCGCAGCAATGGTGAAATCGTCGAGCCCAACGAATTCTTGCCGATCGCACGCCGCATGGGTCTGATGCCGGAAGTGGGTCGATTCATGCTCGAGGCCGTCACCGAACAACTGAGCCTCTGGCGTAGCGAGGGCGGCCCCAATGTGCCCGTATCCATCAATGCCGATGCCCAGGAAGTGAGCTCACCCAGTTACGCATCCCGCTTCATCGAGAGCATGAAGGCGTCGGGATTGCCCCCTACTTCGTTTGCCGTAGAGATCACAGAAACGACGTTGCTCGAACCCAGCGCCGTCTGTCTGGACAATCTGGATCTGCTGCGCCGCTCAGGCGTGCGCATCGAACTGGACGACTTTGGCGCCGGTCACGCCACGTTCAACTACTTGCGGCAGTTTCCGCTGGATGCCATCAAACTGGATCGCTCTTTGGTGCAAGGTCTGGAGAACGACCCTCAGTGCGTTACGATCGTCAAGGCCATGATCGGTCTGGGCGAGGCATTGGGACTCGACGTCATTGGCGAAGGCATCGAATCACCCGGTCAAATGCAAACCTTACGCCGCATCGGGTGCCGAAGCGGCCAGGGCTTTTTCGTCAGCAAACCGCTGCCGGGGAATCGGGTCGAGCAGTGGCAGAAGGTGGTGCTGCAAACACTGCGACTCAGACCCGAAGGTTTCAATACGGATAGAACCGACGCGGCACCGGTTGCACGAAAAGCCCCTGACTCACTGACTCGCGATTCTGACGAGGCCCAGTCAAAACCCAAAATCGTCGCTCGGCCCGAACCAAAACGTGCCAGCGTCACGCCGATCAAAGGCGTAGCTCAACCACACGCCAGTAATGGTCAATGAGATGCACGGCTTCGTGAAACCCTTCGCCGACGTCATCTTTAAGCATGTAGCCAGCCACACTCAAATCGTACGCGGTGTAAATATCCTGTTGGTTTGACGAGGTCGTCAAAACAAAGACCACCAGATCGCGGAGATCTTTGTCGCCGCGCACGACGCGCAGAAACTCCAGGCCGTTCATGCGTGGCATGTTGATATCCAGTAACACGATCACGGGGCGTCGAACGGTCTGATCCGCTTCGCCACGCAAGATCTCGAGCGCTTCGAGCCCATCGCGCGCGACAGTGACCCGGTTTGCGATCCGGTGACGACGCAACGAGCGCATCACCGATTCGACGTCGACTTCATCGTCCTCAACCAACAGTATATTGATCGCTTTCTTTTCCATACTCACCACTTATCACGACGTTTATCAGACAAACCAGTTTCCAGGATAGCGCTTCTTCAGCAGACGCCACTGTTTGACTTGCCCGGCACGACCGAGCTCGTCAGTCACGACCTCCCACAATCGACTCACAACACTGAGCGCGTTCGCTGGCGTAATCTCGCGTCGATCCACACGGCGAAGATACTCATCGAGAACTTCAAAGTATTGGTTGCGACCGCGCAAGTACAGGTCTGGAATCGCATCACGCATGCTCTGGCGGTGAACGGACAAAAACTCTTCGCCGTACACAGCAGCAATTTTTGTATCGCTGTAATGACTCTCATGGAATGGATCAAAAAACCCGGCTTGTTCACGGACGGCTTGCGTAGACATCTGCGGCGACGCTGCATAGTAAGCGAACAGCGCGGCCAATTCCGGTTGGCTCGATGTCGACGGCACTGCGTAATTCCAACCCCAATTAAAATAGGAGAACGCTCTTGGCTGTCCGGCAATAACGCCACCCGGGGTTGGCGCCACAACGACGTCTAATTTGTCGTTTGGCATCGTCGACATGAAGTACTTCTGACTGCCACCCCAGCCGATGCAACAAAACGTTTCTCCCTTCGCGAACAGTTCCCAGTTTGCGACCAGACCGGCCGTGCTGGCTGCCGGATGCAGGTAGCGCGTCACCTCGGTTAATTCTTCTAACGCCACCACGCCCTCGTCACTGGTCAGTTGAGGACGCATCTGGTCATCGAACGGCAACCGGCCTTTGGCGTGAAGGCGTATCCAGAATTCCCAGGCCAGGTAGCCCGGCGTGCGGAACAGTGCGCCACCGTAGCGGCTGTGCGACGGCGCGTGATAGAACCGGATCAGGCGGTCGAGCGCGCCCCACGTCTGCGCCGGCTGCGCCGGCTCACCAAACTGCCGTTGATACTCGGCGGCCAGTTCCGGATCGTTCAACAGACGAGCGTTGTAAAACATGACGTAGACGTCGCCGTCGGTCTGCAACCCGTAGCGCTGGTTGTTGTAGTAGTCGCCCAGCGTAAAGAGCGACTCGGTTTCCGTCCCCAGGTCAAAACCCAAATTAATGTCGTCGAACGAAGTGAGCGCGCCAGCTTCAACCAGATCCGGGATGCCATAAGTGGCCGGCAACGCTACGTCAATTGACTCGCCGCTACCCGCTGCCAGCAGTAACTTGGTGTTGATGTCGTCAACCGCAACCCGGTCGACTCGGAATTGAACGCCAGTCTGCGCACTGAATTGGTCAATGACCGGTTGGACATTAGCCTCGCTACCGGCCGGTAACAACAATCGCAACGGCCCGTCTTCCGGTGCCCGGCTACGCCGCGCCACGTCGACCAACTCACGCAAGAAGTCGGTACCGGTGTCGTCCGCCCAAGTGTGTTTAACCGCACCCGCTGCACAGGCGGCAATGCAAAACGTCCTTCGATCCCAATCCGCCACGACTCGCTCCCTAAGGTGACCCGACACGACCGCAGCTCCTTTTGAAGCGAACGCTACCGTGATTCGGATTCAATAGTGTATTCTAAAGCTCAAAGGATTCCTAAATGCCAAGGAACTGCTGGAATTGGCCGCCCCTCCCACCGACACTGACACTCCACTTCGCCGTCAAAGTATTGCGCGTCCTTTGGTCGTTACGTACGGATCGCTGGTCCTCGGCGTCATTGTCATTGCGTTGCTCAGCGGCGTTGCGCTAAC
Source organism: Gammaproteobacteria bacterium (assembly GCA_045107005.1). Lineage (GTDB taxonomy): Bacteria > Pseudomonadota > Gammaproteobacteria > Steroidobacterales > JBCCMA01 > JBCCMA01. The sequence goes on along the minus strand of JBGCFP010000165.1, from coordinate 5,217 downwards.
CAAGCTGCGTGCGCCGCTCAATCGTGCAACCGAATCAGGTCTGGTTATTGCAACAAATCTCAGCGATCTGCGGACGGTGAACGGGAAATTGGAACGCATGATTGCTCAGCGACCGGCGCGGGCGCGCCCGGATCCCGCGCGCTTTCAGTTGGCGATTCAGCAGCAATATCACACGGCCATGGAGCATGCGACGCTTATCGAAAGTCGGTCACCGACCGCATCGACGGCGGCGCTGGTTTCAGCGCAATCCGGCATCAGGGATACATTGAACACCCTGGGTCAAGCCGAGGTACAGCTCACCGCCACCGTGCAGCAAGTAAAAACATCAGACGCGACCATTGCCGAAAATGTCGATGCGACAATTCGACTTCTGCGCGAACACGCCGGGTTCTATTTCGATCAGCAACCACTCACCTTACGCAAATTGTCAGAGCTGCGTTACAACGTCGCGACGCTGAGCCTGCACGCGGCTTCTGCCGAGGCAGCGCGCGACAGCATTAACGTAACCGATGACCAAAATCTCTACGCATCGGCGCTGCGGCGCGCCACGGATCTGGCTTCGCGTCTGCCCAATTACGAGGGCAAGCGAGCCGTACTGCAAGCCTTGTCCACACTCTTCAGTCTCGGTCGAGAGACGGACAATCTGTTCGATAGAGCGGCAAAGGTCATGGAGCTCGAAGCGCAAATGGGGCAGCAGATCGACACATTTCGCGAACAGCATGCGCAGCTCGAAGCGCTGACCGATGCGCTGTCACGCAGCAATGGCAACGCAACTGTGGAAACGCTTCTTCAGGCTTCGCAAGCGTTGCGTCGCCAGCAGCTTTTAGTGGTGACAGCGGCGATCGTCTTTTCGCTCGCGGGCATTCTGGTGCTTCGACGTTACGTTTTTCAAGCGGTGATTAACCGGCTGCGCCGACTGAAAAACACGACGTCGCGTCTTAGCAGCGGCGATCTCTCCGCTCACATCGACGTTAGCGGCAACGATGAAATCACCGAACTGAGCAGTGCGCTGGAGGGGTTTCGCGACAACGCACAAGCGCGTGTGAAATCAGAGCGCGCGCTGGCTCGGCGCACGGAACAGCTGGTCGACTTGAACGAAGAGCTCGACAAGTTCGCGTATATCGCTTCGCACGACTTGCGTTCGCCGCTTCACGGTGTCGATTCGCTAGCCTCTTTCCTGCAGGAGGATCTCGCCGACATCATGCCCAAAGAGTCCGCGCGTCACGTCGAGTTGATGCGCGCCAGAATTCGAAGGCTGCAGGACTTGCTTGACGCACTGCTGACGTATTCGCGAGTCGGGCGCGAAGACCATCCCCTCGAGTTGATTGATATCGATCAACTTGTGCACGACAACGCATCGCTGTTGGAGCGTTCGGAGTTTCAGTTTGAATACGAATTGCACGCTGGCAAGGCGAAAATCATGGTGACACCTTTCGCCCAGGTCGTGCGCAACCTGGTCGACAATGCGGTCAAGCATCACGATCGTGAATCCGGGAAGATTATCGTCGCCACAGACATTCGCGAGGGCAAGCTTCGGCTCCGAGTGACGGACGACGGACCCGGCATTCCGCCAGAGTTTCACGACCGGATCTTTGAGATGTTTCAAACGCTGAACACCCGGGACAAAACCGAGGGCAGCGGCATGGGCTTGACGTTCTTGCGCAAGACATTGGCCCAGAACGGGGGCACGATACGTGTTGATTCGAACCCGGAAGAAAACCGCGGCGCGACGTTTGTCGTGAACTGGCCTTTGCCAAGCGACGGTTAGCCGCGGTGGTAGGGATGTCCAGCTCGCAACGACATGGCGCGATACAGCGCCTCTGCTACGACCACGCGAACCAGGCCATGGGGCAGCGTTAGCGGCGACAGCGACCAGCGTTGATCGGCGCGCTCGATCACGCGTTCGTCAAGACCGTCGGGCCCGCCGACAGTAAGCACCACTCGACGCCCGTTGCGAAACCACGCTTCGATCCAACTGGTCAGTGTTTCGGTCGTCACGGCCTTGCCACCGACCTCCAGGGCCACGACCCAATCGCCCGGCTTGATCTGTGACAACATGCGATCGCCTTCGGCCTGTTGCCAACTCGCAACGTCGCCACCACGACGGCTCGCCACCGGTATTTCGGTGAGCTTCAGATGTAATTCGCGTTTTAGTCGTGTGGCGTAGTGCCGGTAGCCCTGCTCAACCCACTCGGGCAGACGGGTTCCAGCGGCAAGCAGGCGCACGTCCAACGGGCTACTCCGCGCCAGTCGCGTCCGCCGATGCCGGCTCTTTGATATCCCACAGCTTTTCGAGATTGTAAAAATCCCGGGTCTTTGGCGTCTGGACGTGCACAATCACATCACCAAGATCAACGAGCACCCACTCGCCCTCTTTCTCGCCTTCAACGCCAAGTGGGCGAACGCCCTGCTCTTTCGCTTTCATGACAACGCTCTCGGCCAGAGACCGCACGTGCCGATCAGATCGGCCGGTGGCGACAATCATGTAGTCGGTAATGCTGGTCAGCTTGGCGACGTCGAGCACGCGCACATCGATCGCTTTGAGATCGTCGAGCGCGTCGAACGCCAGCTGTTTCAAATCAGTTTGTTCAGTCATGTTGGATCGTTTTGGTCCTGGTCTGACGGTTCTTTGGCCTGTCGATAGCAGCCGGACTTTTCGATGACGTCGCGCACGCCGTCAGGCATGAGAAAACGTGGATCGCCGTCGGCGCGAATCAGTTTGCGCAGTGCGCTCGACGATATCTCGAGCTGCGTAACCGCGTGAATAAAAATACTGCCCGCACGCGTTTCGTGCAGGTCGCTGACCGTGCCGGTCTGGCGATCCCCAAGCAATTCGCCCAATGGGCCGTCGCCGGGTGCAATCCAGCCGGGCCGGTGCGCCACCACAATATGCGCCAGCTCCAGCACTGTGCGCCATCGATGCCATTTGGGCAATCCCAGGAACGCATCCATGCCGACAATCAGGCACAGCGAGCGCGACGGGTACTCCTCGCGCAAATCGAGCAGCGTATCGACAGAATAGGACGGCCCGTTTCGCTGCAGCTCCCGATCATCCACGATAAACCCGGGCTGGCCGGCCGTCGCCATTTGCACCATCGACAAGCGTTGCTGAGCATCGGCTACCGGCTGCGCCCGATGCGGCGGCAGGCCGCAGGGCAAAAATCGGACTTCGGCGAGGCGCAATTTGCGCAACAGTTCATAGCCAGTGCGCAAATGCCCGTAGTGAATTGGATCAAACGTTCCGCCGAATACACCTATGGGATTCATCATAGGCTCCGTCACGCCACCGCGGGCCAGCGCTTGACCGCACCACAAATCGCCAGCGTGAGCGTCGTTAGCCGTTCCCACGGATCCGCTTTAAAGTGCTGGCCTTTGATCACCGCGTCACACTGCGCGCACAAATCCAATAAGCGATAGGCCTGATCTGAACGTCTGACGCGCCGCGCCGCACGCGCGACCATCGTGGTGCGGCTGCTCCACACGCGCTGCGCCGCCATGGCTTTTTCCAGACTGGCACCGCTTTCCACCGCATTGAGCACGCTGCACAAGATCCGCACTTCGCGCACTAATGCCCACAGGATTAACGTGCCGTCGACCCCTTCGCTGCGTAAACCGTCCAGCACGCGAATGGCGCGCGCGCTGTCACCTAACAGCGCACTGTCGGACAATGAAAACACGTCAAAGCGCGCGCTGTCGGCAACGGATTGCGCAACGATTTGTCCGTCAACGTTGCCCGCGCCACGGGCCAGCAACAGTTTTTCGATTTCCTGATCAGCCGCCAGCAGATTTCCCTGCACGCGGTCGCACAAAATCTGTACGGCGTCGCCAACCGGCACCAGGCCTTTGGCGCGCATGCGTTGCTCAATCCAGCGTGGCAATCGGCCCGTGTCCACCGACCAAACCTGGACAATAAAGCCCGCAGCATCGATGGCCTTGACCCATTTCGTGGACAACTGAGCTTTGGCGAGTTTCGGCGCGAACACCAGCAGACAGGTGTCTTCGGTGATCGACGACGCAAAGTCGGCGATGGCCTGTCCCCCCTTGGTGCCGGGCTTGCCGGTGGGCAGACGCAACTCGACCAGTTTGCGACTGGCAAACAGCGACATGTTGGCGCTTCCGGCGCTCAAACCATCCCAGTCGAAACCGGCGCCGGCAACGTGGCGTTCGCGTTCTTCAAACCCTTGCTCGCGGGCGCACCGACGGATGCTGTCCGCCGCTTCGTCCACCAACAAAGGCTCGTCACCGCTGATCAGATAGACCTGCCCAAGACGGGAGGCCAGATGGTCAGCCAGTCGGTCCGCGCTGAACTTCATGCTGTGTTTTTGCCGATCACGGTGTACATGATACCGGTCAGGTGACGTTCGCTCAAAACAGGCCCGCCAGCGCCTTAAACGCAATCACGGCGACAGCGACGGTCAGCACCACCGCGCCGACCAACAACGAGGCCACTGACAACACAAACAGCACGGTATAAAACGCCGACTCGCGCTCAACGCCGCGTCTGTCCTGCGCATGCTCCATCAACAGATTGACGTTGCGCAGATTCGCCTTGAACGCCATGTCGAACAGATCGCCCAACAAGGGCACAGCTCCCACGATCATTTCCAGCACCACGTTGCCAAGCATCCGCATCAGCGTGGCGAACGACGCGCCCAGACGATACCCGTTGTACAAAATGTACAGCGCGATCGAACCGCCAGCCAAATCACCGACGACGGGAACCAGGCCAATGACGCTGTCGATGCCGATGCGCTTGTTGATCACCGGCACCGGTATCGAGTCGTCCATCAACCGCGCCAGCGCCTGCAGTCGGCGCAGACGGGCCGCGTTGGCGCCGTTTTTTGCAGCGCTCATTGGCGTAGCGCAAACGTCGGCTCTAACGCCGCGTTGACCAGGCCCTGGTGCATCAGCCAGTCGCGCGCATCCTGTGCATCGCGCTCGAAGAATGCCCGGGCGCTGCCCAGACGAAACGTATAGCCCCACTGATCCATGTCCGCGCAAGCCGCAGCCGTCTGCCCCGAGTACAACCCGCGCGCCAGCAGTATTTGCAGCACGCACACACTGTTCTCTTCGTCGTAGCCGCCACCTGCATCGGTGTCGAGCACCGCGCGTCGCGCCGGGGTCATGCAAACGACGTGGCCGGTCTCGTGGAGCACCGAATGCACCGGCGTGTCGCCGCGCGCGTAGACACGATCGCCGCGCAGACCTGCTTCGCTG
>JBGCFP010000164.1:0-23492 GCA_045107005.1 Gammaproteobacteria bacterium | reverse complement strand
TCCAGCTAAAGAAGCCCGCTTCTTTTACTGCAAGTTTCAGCGCGCCAGCGTCAGCCTCGTACAACACGTCTTTGGGATTTTCGATCCCTTTCATGACGTAAGTATCTGGATCGAATTCGAAGGTCAATTCCTTCATCGCCGCCGCACTATTGGCATAGTCGAGCGGCCGCATTCCAACTTCAACGTAACGTCGGCCCTCAAATTCGCGGAATGTCGCCGCGTCCATGCGCCGTGGTTTGGTTGAGCGACGTGATGCATATCGCGGTGATGAGTTTTCCTTGTACCAACCTCGGGTCGCCACGAACTGGTTGACGTCGCTCCACTGTCCCGCAGGAGGAAGTACTTTGATTACCAGCGCACTTCGCTCACGCACCAGCGCCACGAGCTTGCCGTCCGGGGCAAAACTCAGCGAATCTACGTGCTGACCGATGTCAAGAGACACGTCCTGCCAATCACCGCCAACGGGGCGAAAGAACACTTTGCCGTCAGCACCGGCGACCGCGCGATCGCCAGCGTCGTTTTGTGCGGCGGCAAACATTTGCAGGTTGGTATCCACAGCGTCGGCGCTCCAGTTCCCGCTAACGTCCCGCTCAAGAATGACGCCAAGGGGTGCGAGAAACAGTATGCTGCCGTTCGGTGTTTCGTAGGCCGTCTCGAAATTGACCGGGTTTTGCACGATGGATGCGTACAACCTCTGACGATCATCTTCGAAGCCGTCGGCGTCCCAGGTTAGCAGCGTGTCCCGGTTGTATTGGCGAAATGGTGCGTAAGCATCAATTGTCGCGCCCGTTGCCGTGTCCGGCACGCGAACCAGAATGTCTTCAAACTTGTCGCCCGCTGGTTTCGGGTAGTAGACCATCGTGCCCAGATCAGTGGTTTGGCCGGGCCGAACTTGAAACGTGCCAAACGTCGCGTCAGCGTTGATGAATCGGCTGTAAGTGTATTCGCCGAAAAGCTGGAAAGATCGAATGCTGTCCAAGGCGTAGCTGCCAGCGTCGACGGTGGCGGCAAACACCGTGTTGCCGTCGACCTGTTTGGTCACACTCACGAGGCGCTCGGGCTTGATGACGTCAGACTGATTCAGATTTTGTGGCGCGATCGTCATCTGATTAAACGGTAGCGGATAGTTGCCGGCGTTGACGAAGCGGGCGACCAGAACCCCTTGCTCGGGTTTAACGACCGTTTCTTCGGTCAGCGTCGGCCGTACGTTCACCTCGCTGAGGCAGCCCGCCAGGGCGCTCATCAAAAATAGCATCAGCAGCGCGCGCTGCGGTTTGTGAAAGTGTCGGCTCATGTTCCTGATCTCGTAGTTGTTGAGTTGATCTCAGACTGTCGCACTGTGTGCAAGGTTAGAAGTTCTGGTGCTCTCGTACCTGCACCCAGCTGGCGCCGTCGTCAAACGATTCGTAGAAATCGCCGCTTGTGCCGCGGCACGACACCAGAATTCGATCGTCAATCTGAGAGACCAGATTGAGGCAGTAAGGCGTTGGTGGCTCGTTTTCGCTGATCAACCAGCTTGTGCCACCGTCGGTTGTGGTCAGCATTTTTGTCTGTGGAGCGCCCGACGTGAAAATCCCTCGCGTGGACCCGACGCTTCCTACGGCAATGCCGTCGTTTTCATTGCGAAACCACGGTACGCCGAAAAACTCAATCTGTCGGCGCAGTGACGCCGGCCCATCGTTTCGGCTGCCGCACTTCAAGCTGACGGTGGGCGTGTCGCCGCAGTAGCGAACGAAATCCGCCATCTGTATCCAGCCTTCTGACGCATCCTGACGAAAATAGGTCGGCGTGCCGGTCAGGCTGAAAAACCCGGGGCGCTTCAGGGCGATCGTTTGCGAGCCCGCGTCAGCTTGATACAGCACATCTTTGGGCGCGTTGATGCGCGTCATGACGTAAGTACTCGGATCGTATTCGTAAGTCAGTGTCTTGGTGCTTGGGAAGACGCGATCGCGGTTGAGTTTGTGCACGCTCAGTTCCACGTAGCTCTTGTCCTCAAAGTCGCTGAACACAGCGCCTGCTATGCGTTGTGGCGTGGTGGGGAGTCGGGCGACAAAGCTGCTGGCTTGCGCTTCGGCGTACCAGCCGCGCGTTGCCACTAATTGATTAAGATCCGTCCACGCGCTACCGCCGGTCCACGCTTTGATGACTGTTGCTGATTCTTCGCGAATCAGCGCGACAAGTCGGCCGTCAGGCGCGAATTCCAATGAGTCAACGTGCTGATCGGCGTCGAGCGAAACGTCGACCCAGGCTCCGCCGGCGGGTCGGAAAAACACGCGGCCTTCGCTCCCGCCGACAGCGCGATCACCGGCCTCATTTTGGGCGACGGCGAACATTTGAAGATTCGTTTCGACCGCATCCGCGCTCCAGTTGCCGCTGGCGTCGCGCTCCAGAATTACGCCAAGTGGTGCGAGGAACAGCACGGCGCCGTCCGGCGTTTCATACGCTCTTTCGTACGTGACGGGATTTTGCAGCACGGATAAAAACAATCCGGTTCGATCATCATCAAAACCATCGTCATCCCAGGTCAGCAAGGCACGTTTATCGTAGTCACGGAACGCAAGGTGCGCATCCAGAGTGTTCCCTGACGCCGTATCAGGCACCCGAACCAGAATGTCCTCAAACGAGTCGCCAGCGGGCTTTGGGTAGAAAACGATGGTGCCCAGATCGGTAACCTTGCCCGGCTGAACCTGAAACGTGCCGAAGGTCGCGTCGGCGCCAATATCCCGTGTGAAAGAATACTCGCCGCGAGTGTGGAAAGAACGAATGCTGTTGAGCGCGTAGCTGCCCGTATTGACCGGTGATGCGAATACGGCGTTGCCGTCGAGTTGCTTGGTCACCGAGATCAAGCGCTCCAGTTTTACGGCATCGGACTGATTCAGATTCTGCGGCGCGATGGTCAATTGATTGAACGGCAGCGGGTAGTTCCCGGCATTGATAAATCGGGCAACGACAACGCCTTGCTGAGGGGCAACAACAGTCTGCTCGGTCAGGGTTGGCAAGATCACCGTATCTCCCGCAACACACCCGCCAAGCGATTGCGCGAGCAAGGCAGTAGCGATGACCGGTAGAGACCATTTTATTCGTTGCATTGTTGTTTCCATTTCGTGGCTGTGCATCGTTCTTCGAGTTTGTCTTGGGCCGTCGCACTGGCTACCATCGACCGCTATTGCAACTTAGATATCACATATGCTCCTTATATCGAACAATCAGGTCAACCGGTCATTCCGGTCGACACTGCCATTGATTGCGCTGGTCGCACTGTCGGCGTGGCTTATGCCCACTGTCCTGGCACAGCGCGTTACCGCACCGCCTCTGCTGACGCCAGATGCAGTCCAGCCTTTAGAGCGTAAGAACGGTTACGTTTTGCTTCAACTGGATGTCAGCGGCGTGGCGCCGTCGATGGAGATTGCGCAGATCAGCCAAAGCGCCAGCCGGATGCCGGCGGCCGACGCCTCAGTGCCGCGCGGGGCGAAGCGAATGCAAATTGATCTGACCGATCGAAAAAAAGGACTTTACTTAATGCAGCTGGCACCGGGCTGGTACCAGATCACGCAGGTCAATGCGCCTTACTACAACCTGCCGTTCCAGGTGGATACGGGCGGCGAAGTCCGCTGGCGCTTCGTCGTGCAGCATGCCAAAACGAGTTACGCCGGCCTGCTGCGCATTAATAAAGAGCGGAGTCGAGACAGCGTGAACGTAACTTTCCTCAATCGTATCGCGACCGCGCATGACGACATTCGCGATCAGTTGGGGCCAGTGCTTGCCGCGGCACCGTTGGTGATGGGGCGGGGGTTGCGCGACGATTTCCTGATCGACTTTCGACGCACTGAGGATGCTCCGTGAAGCGCTCGCTTGTCGTCGCACTGGCGTTGTTCTGTGCGATCAGCGTTTGGCCGATGAGCGCATCCGAGTTCTTCGTCGCGCCCGATATGCTCGCGGCGCGCCTGAGCCCCGACGGCAAATCGGTGGCGGCGATCGTCGGTATTGACGCCGATCAGGCGCTGGTCGTGATCGATACCGATTCCGGTGAGCGCCGGACCTTGCTCGAAGTGGCACAATTTAGTGAGAACGATGCGGCGTTGCTGTCGGCGACGTGGCTAGACGATGCGACAATTGCCGCGTTGTTCTCCGAGATCCGTACGGGTGTCAAAGACCTGCTCGACACGCGGCGCAATCGCTATCTACTGGTGATACGCGTCCCGTCAGATACCACGGCCGCGCCGGAAGTTTTGAGCGTGCGAACGAGCGGTACGCTGGTCGATCCCTTGCCTGACGCGCCGGGCGAGTTTCTCTACGCCAAGAGCGGCTTGCTGTCGCGTGTCTATCGCCTCAACGTAAACGGACTGGGCGGGTACAAAGCCAAGTTGTCACGCATGAGCAAAATTGACGGCGGGCAATTTGTCCGCTCGAATGAAGTCGCGCAAGTCGACGGCTATGCCTTGCGCTGGTTCATGGCGCCGGGCGGCCAACCGCGGGCAGTGCTCGGTTTCAACGAGCGCGCGTTCACACTCATGGCTTTCGAGGGCGTGGATGCCACGCGCGAGCTGAAGCGCTGGGACGCCCAATCGCTGGCGGATGACGATGAGGGTTTGCGTCTGTTACCGATCGAGGCCGCGGACGGCGTTGATCGTTTCTATTGTCTGGACGTCAATGCCGAGACGCAGAATTCGATCTATTTGATGGACTACGCCGCTGACGAATACGAGTTGATCTACACGTCGAGTGAGAATGACATTGTCGAGCTGATTTTGTCGCAAACCGATAATCGTCTGGTCGGCGTCAGTGTGCTTGAAGACGGACAACTGCGGCACACCTACTTTGACCCGGAGGTGCAGGCGGCGCAGTCCGCGACGGATTCGTCCACGCTGCGCACGAACATCAGTCAGAGCCGTGCCGGGGATCGCACGCTCAGCTACATGGAAACGCACAATCAGCCGGGACAGTTCTGGTTGACGAGCACCAGCGGCGTGCGGCGCTTGCTCGGTGGCCGTTCGCCACATCTGGACGGTCGACTCAGCGGCAAGCTCGTCGAAGGTCAGGTCAGCGTCGAGGGTTTGTCGATTCCGTACCTGCTGACGCTGCCAAAGAGCAGCGCGCCAGCGCCGTTGGTCGTGATGCCACACGGCGGACCGATTGACGTGTTCGATACTCGGTATTTTGACGAGACGACGCAGTTTCTGACCGCGCGCGGGTACGCAGTGCTGCGCGTTAATTTTCGCGGCTCGGGTGGCTACTCAAAGGCGTTCATGGAGGCGGGAAAACGGGAGTACGGTGGGCTGATGCTCACCGACATCCACGCCGCAGCACGTGAAGCGATGGCGCGTCCGGATATTGACGCAGGTCGCGTGGCGGTCTTTGGTGCCAGCTACGGAGGTTACGCAGCCACCATGCTCGCCATCGAGCATCCACAGGTCTATCGCTGCGCCGTCACGGTGGCGGGGCTTGCCGACATTAACCTGTTTCTGGGGCACACCGATTTTACCGAGCGCCAGCAAGACTGGGCGCGGGAGTACATCGGCGACACGGTTAACGACTACGATATGCTCAAGAGCATCTCGCCGATTTCCCGCATTGATCGACTGCAGCGCCCAATATTTGTCATGCATGGCGCGCTCGATGACGTGGTCGATATCGAGCACGCTTATCGTCTGCGTCATTGGCTTGACTGGCATCAAAAAACCTATGACTGGTTTGTGTTCAAAGACGGCACGCATTCCTTCTCCACCGTAGAACAAGTGGTCGAGTTGCACGACAAAGTGGTGACCTACCTGGATCGGCAGTTGAGTTTGTAGATGAGTTTTGACGGTGCGGGCTCGCGCCTGGCATTTTTGGCGAATACCGGATAACTCCGTGCACTTATTCGTTTTGACGGCCCTCGCCATGGTGTGTTTCGCAGCCAACTCGTTGCTGTGTCGTCTTGCGCTGAGCACCACGTCCATCGACGCGACCAGTTTTACCAGCGTGCGCGTACTCGCCGGTGCGCTGACGCTGTGGCTCATCGTCAAGCAGCGCAACGGCGGCTATCAGGGTTCGGGTAGCTGGTGGTCCGCTGCAGCTCTACTGGTATACGCGGCGGGTTTTTCCTTTGCTTATGTGCAACTGCCAACGGGCGTCGGCGCGCTGATCCTGTTCGGATGCGTGCAAATGACGATGATTGGTTATGGCTTCGTGCAGGGCGAGCGCCAAAGCGTGCGCCAGCTGGTCGGCATTGGTCTGGCCATGGGCGGGCTCGTGGCCCTGTTGTTGCCGGGTGCCACTGCACCGGCGCCAGGGTCCGCAGCGCTGATGGCCCTCGCCGGTATCGGCTGGGCGGTCTACTCGCTGCGCGGGCGTGGGCGCGGTGATCCGGTGCAAACCACGGCGGGTAATTTTCTGCGCGCAGCGGTACTGGCCGTCGTGCTAAGCCTTGGTTTTGTCAGCCAACTGAATCTCGACTGGAGCGGCGTGGTGTATGCCGTGGCGTCCGGCGCCGTCGCGTCCGGTGTGGGGTACGCCATTTGGTACGCAGCGCTACCCGCACTGCAAGCGACGCACGCGGCGACCGTGCAGTTGAGCGTGCCGGTACTCGCCGCCCTCGCGGGGGTATTGGTTTTACAGGAACCGCTCAGCGTACGTCTGGTTGTGACCAGCGTGGCCATCCTTGGCGGTATCGCGCTGGTCTATCTGACCGCGGCGAATTCCTCGCGCTGAGCGCGCGTGCGCTCGACCAGTCGTTGATCCTCCCGTTCGCGCTGAATGCCAATGTTAATGGTCGCCAGCGTGCGCGCTTGCTCGATATCGGGCTGCACGTCCAGATAAAAGCGCGCCATCTCGCGCACGTGTTCCCAGTTGCGCTCTTTGATCCAGCGTTGAAACTGTTTGTGCAATTGCGCGGCTACGGTTGGTGTCATCTGACCCAGGCCCCGCTGCGCAATCAGTTGACGAACTTGTAGCGCTAACGATACGTCTGCGTGGCCAGCGAGAACGCGCAACGCCTCATTCGTCTGGTCGTTGTTGAGCAATACATCCGCCAGCGCGGCGCGCACCTGTGGATTGTCGCTGAGCATCAGCGACTGGCGGTAGTGACGCTTGGATTGTGCGTCGTCCCGATCGCGCATCGCGTCACCGGCCACGCTGTAAGCCCAGGCCAGCCAGTCGTCGCGAGCGGCGGATGATTTCGCGTTTTCCAGAACGGCGGTCAGTTGACGGCTAGCGCGGTCGGCATCACCCATGGCGATGGCGACTTGCGCACGGCAGGTAATGGAAACGAGCGCAGGTACCTGACGCAAGCGCTGGCAGGCATGGCGCGCGCTGGGTGCATCCCCTTTGACCAAATGGATGGACGCTGCAAGGAGCCAGGCGTTGTCATTGACCGGGCGCTGTGCCAGCGCTTTGTCGAGCAGTGCCAGCGCGTGATCAAAGTCGTGACGGGATTGCGCGCGGTGTGCCAGATCGACGAGTCGGTCCACTGGGTCGATAGTGCTGGCGGTCGCTGGCGCGTGCGAGTGATGCGAGTGGGCAAGGGCTCCAGCGCTGCTGATAAAAAAGAGGGCGAGCCACAGGGCTTTGCTGATCATGATTGGGTTCCTGTTCGTGATGAAAAGGCCCGGGACGAGCAGCCCCGGGCCTTGTGGTTTACTCCGCCAACAAATCGGCGAAGTCGTCTTCGTCGGCGTCGGACATGAAGACGACGGCGTTGATGAGCTCCGGCTCGTCATCCGGCGCATCGTCGAAGCCCTCACGAGCAAACAGCGTCATCGATTTTTCCTCGGGTGTCACGGTGACGAGGAACGTCTGCGTGGTCGACAGGCCGGCCGCATCGGTGGCTGTAATCGTCACCAGTGTTTCGCCGATTTCATCCACCAGCGGCGTGAGCAGCGCGTTGCGCTGAGCACCACTGCCCATGGACGACTGCAGGCCATCGGGTATCAGCGTCTGCAGCTCGCTGGTCACAACTACGGCGACCGATCCGGGTTGCTCGTCGCTGACCGAAAAGCCGACCGGTTGATCCGCCTTGTTGGCGCCGATGATCTGATCGGTAATGCCACTGATTTCCGGAGGCTGATTGACGCGCGGCGCCGGTGTGTCGGAGCCGCCGCCGCAGCCGACCAGCAGGGTCGTCAGTGCGGCACAGGTTAGCCATACTTTCATTATCTTCTCCTGGATTGAATGTTAGGGCCTTAGTCGGTTGGCTGCGGCAGTGGCGCACCCACCGGCGAGCCGGGATAAGGCGTCAGCAGGTACGGGAAGCTGTTGTTAAGCTCCCGCGCGGACAGCGGGGCACCGTCAGTGAACGCCACGTTGCCAACAACCGCATCCGCCGGAGAGCACAGACCAAGGTTGACACCCGCACCGTCGGCGCCAAGCGGCAGGTCGTGGCACAGCGCACCCATGACGACGCGCAGTGCAATGTCGACCACGTCATCGCCCGGACGGCGACCGTTGGGGAAGCCCGCGACGTCGCCCGCGGCTACGCCCAGGGTGTGTTGATCGGCACGCGGTGTCGGTGCGATCGCCGTGTTCAGACGCAGCATCTCACCCGGCGTTACGTTTGCCGGCTGATTGACACCGTCAAACCCGGTCAGGAACGCGGTAACCAGATCGGTACGCGGGAAGTTGGTTGGGGCAATGTTGTCGAACGGCACGAAGTCAGGAATCAGCTGCGCCAACGTGTCGTTAACCGGTCCACGGAACAGCGAATCGAGGATCAGCGGCAGGCCGGGATTGGTGACGAACGTCAGGAACTGACCGTCGTCTTTGGGTTCGCTGGAGTTGAAACGATCTTTGCTCTCAAAGCCAATCACCAGCTCGTTAACCAGCGGGGCCGACATGCGCGACACCTGCGTGAAGCGACCGCCACTGACTTCCGGGCGCAGGAAGGTTGGCCGCGGGTTCAGAATGTTGAGCTGACGCAAGCTCGCCGTCGTCCAAGCGCCGACAACGGGCTCAGTGCCTTGGGTCAGGCAGTCCTGATGGATTTCCATCGCGATGGACGTGACGTTGTTGCGGGCCAGAATATTGCGCTCCGGGTCCTGCGTGACGCCGCCGGGAAAGCCGCCGCCGTCGCCGGCTCCTGCGGCACTGTCGCCTTCGATCGGTACGAAGTTGACCAGATCGAACACTTCACCAAGGCTTAGCTTGAACGCTTCGTGGCGTTGGCCAACGAACACGCGACCGGGGGCGTCGCAGCCCGGAACGCTAACGTCATGGATAAAGCTGTTGGCGTATTCGGTGTACTTGCCGGGACCGCCAAAAGTTTTGGTGCCGGCGTAGTCGAACGGTTTGGCGAAGCTGGCCGCGCCGCTGTTGGCGTCGAAGACGCTTTGTTTTTCACCGCGTCGACGATCGCCCTGGATCATCGTAATGCGGTATGACTCCAGATGATTCAGGCCGGTCTCGTCATCGGCACTCAGCACGCCGATGTTACGCAGCACGCTTGAAATCTCTTCGCCGTCAACGTTGAGTTTCAGCGGGCCGTCCGCCGGAAAAGCGTCAGCGAAATCGAATTGAAAGGTGATGTCTTCAACGCTGTCGCCGTCGTTGTCGATGTGGATCTCGTAAATCGCCTGACTGTCCAGCGCAAAGTAGTTTGGACCGCCGTAGGCGGCTTGGACTGGCAGATAGTTGGCGATCAGCGTGACGTAGTCTTCGCGACCGGGTTCGTAGCTTTTGAACAGATAGAAATCCGTGCCGTCGGCTTGCGGATATTTGGTAACGAAAGGGGCTTCGCGATGGCTTGAGGCCAGCACGTTGCCGCACAGCAGCACGCTTGCGGCGGCCAACAGGCCAGTGAGTTTGAAATTCATGATTGAACACTCCGTAGTGAATAGTGGTAATGCAGGCGGCTATACGGTGTGTGGATTCGATTGGATTGCCGATTTTAAGAAAAAAAATGGAAATAATTTTTTTTCGATTTTTGGCAATCCAATCGCAATCTGGCGGCGTATAGCAGTGGTTGGGACGAAAAGGGTGGCGCGAATTTGTTATGCTGAATGGCATGACAATTGACGTCGCCACCACATCGCAGACCGAGTGCGCGCAAGCGCTCGACGCGCAGTGTTGCGCGTGGATTGACGCGATGTCAGGTGGCGATCAGAAGGCGCTCGCCGATTTCTACGACG
Organism: Gammaproteobacteria bacterium; assembly: GCA_045107005.1. Lineage (GTDB taxonomy): Bacteria > Pseudomonadota > Gammaproteobacteria > Steroidobacterales > JBCCMA01 > JBCCMA01. Next base: position 13,392 of record JBGCFP010000164.1, on the reverse strand, counting down.
CCACGCTTGGCCGCGCCTACAGCGTAGCGATGCGAATCATTCATGACGCGGCGCTCGCTGAAGATGTCGTGATCGAGGCGTATCACGATGCGTGGCGCAACGCGGCGTCCTTTGATGTGAAACGAGGGAGGCCGATCACCTGGTTGCTGACGTTGTGCCGCAATCGCGCGCTGGACGTCTATCGACGCCGCGCGTCAGCCGAGCGAAAGACGCAGGCGGCAACGGCAATGGCGGTGCTGCCAGACGACGAAGGGCCTGACGATTTGTTGTCGGCGACGGAGCAACAGCATGTCGTGCACGCGGCATTGGCTGAGATGGAGCCGAATGATCGTCAGTTGATTGGGCTGGCATTTTTTAAAGGGTTCACCCATCAGCAGATAGCGACCAGCCTGGATCTGCCGCTGGGCACGGTCAAAACGCGCATTCGCCGCGCGTTGAAACTTTTACAAGCGCGGATACCCCGCGAGCATCAGCAGCTTTAGAGAGAAGACGTGGCCGAGAACCCAGACGACGTGATCCCCAGCGACCTGCAAGCGGCTTTGCTTGAGGGGTTGGAGCCGATGCAGCCAGATGCACCGGCCGCCAAGCGCATGCGGGCGAGCCTGCTCGACGCGGTCGTGGCAGAATCTGATACGGCCGCGTTGGTGACGGTGCCGTCGTCCACTGACGACTGGTTTGAACCCGTGCCGGGGAATCACGTCAAGGTGTTGCGCAGCGACGACGACACTATGTCGATCCTGGTGCGTCTGGAGCCAGGTACAACGTTTCCGGAGCACTATCATCCTGCCGACGAAGAGACGTTTGTCGTGGAAGGTGAGACCTGGTTTGGTGATATCCATCTGGTTGCCGGCGACTACCATTTGGCACCCAAGGGCACGCATCACGGGGAAGTGACCACGGAAACCGGCTGTGTCCTGTTGATCCGCAAGGCGAGCGAATAGTTATTCATCGGAGCAAATCATGAAGCGATCCATTACGGGTATTTTGGCTCTGGCGTTTGCGCTGGGCGCCAGCGGCGCAGCGGCTGACGAATTATTCGATGTGGCCAGTGCGCTGCGCGCCGAGGTGCTGGCGGCGCCCGTGTACCCTGCCAGCGCCGCACATGCGCAGCGCGGCGCGGTGGATACCGACGGCGACGGCGTGGCAGACAGCGCCGACAACTGCATTGTTCTAAGCAACGCCGCACAGCGCGATACGGATAACGACGGTATTGGCAACGCATGCGACGCCGATTTCAATCAGGACTGTACGGTCAACGTTCTGGACCTTGGTTTCCTGCGGTCCGTTTTTTTTAGCGACGACCCGGATGCGGATCTGAATGGTGATGGTGTCGTTGCGATCACCGATCTTGGCATTCTGCGCAGCCAGTTTTTTTCGACACCCGGTCCGTCGGGTGTGGCCAATGCCTGCGTGACATCGCTGACCCTAAGTGGTGTTGTACCGGGTGCGCGTCTCGACGGCGGCAATCTGACCGCGACGGTGGATGCGGGCGACGAGGGCGGCGTGGTGTCGTTCGACACTACGCTTGCCACCAACGGCAGCTACGAGGTGACGCTATTGGCTCCGTCCGGTGATGGTTTTGTCACGCTGGCCGTTGACGGAACGAGCGCGCAGCAGCCGTTGCGTCTGCAGTCGCTCGCGGGCACTGTCGCCGCGTTGGCGCAGGCTGGCGGCAATGATGGCACGGTGGACAATACGCAGGCGGCGTCACTGGATCTGCATGAAATCAGCACGTCTCTCGCCGCCCTGGTACGGGAGCGTAACGGCGGGCCTGTGTCGACCGATGATCAGCTCAACGCGGCAATCGGCTCGGTGGACGGTGCAACGCTGATTGATCTGGCCTCACTACTGCGTGTCTATTTGGCTTTTCCCGAGCTCATTCCGGTGGCCAATACGCTGGAAGTCGTTGAATCACCACCGCTGCGCGAGTTTTTACTGGACGCGTTTCGATCCACCAACCCCGACATCATCGACATCGGCGCGCTCGTCGCCGCTGAGACTCTCAGAGTGGATTACCCGACGACGTTCCCCGGCGGGCAGATCTACTTTACGCGCGTTGGCAATTTGCAGGGCGGCGGGGCAGGGATTATCGACCTGCAGCCGGGCGGCGTGGCCGATTATCGCGCCGGCAATGCATCAGGTCTGGGCACCTGGACGGCCGACGGCGACGGCCAGTTGCGCATTGCGTTTCCCACGGCGCTTGTCCAGGACGAATTTCAGATCACTGTCGAAGATCCGGAGAACCCGGGTGAGTTTATTGAAACCACGCAGCTTGTTTTACTTGAAGATGTGGTTATCGAACGAGTCATCGACGGCGTTCTGGCGGATCACGTGTTTGTGAAACCGGTGGTCCGCACAACGGTCCCTGACGTGCCGTTGATACCAGACGAAGTGACGCTGGCCACGTCGAACCGAACCACCGCAGAGCTTGCCTTTGACGGGCCCAATGCGTTTCCGGCATCGACCGCTGACCTGAGCGGCACGGGTCAGGTTTTGAGTTTCTATCACCGCGACAACGCCAGCGAGGGCAGTTTCGACGTGCGCCGAGGTGTCGATACACTCGATTTCAACGCGGACGGTACGGGTGCTTCCCGTCGTCGCGGCTTTGGTTTTAGTTGGGTTGTGTCAGCCGATGCGCTGGACGTCACGTTCAGTAACGGCGACGTAAACCGGTTCGAGTATCTGTTCGACGATTACGACGGCCTCGCCAGCTTGATTGTCAGGTCGGATCTGGTGGGCGAACCAACGATCACTTCGCGGTCCTTGATGCTGGGGCGTGATGAGACACAGGCTTTTGACTTGCCCCAGATTGAAAACGTCCGCTTCCGTTCTGATCTGGCAACCCGGTCGACGGCGACCAGCACGTTCCGAGTGTTTGATTTTATGTTTGAGCCCGGCGGTGTGGCCTGTCGTAACCCGGGCAACGCCGGGTCGGAGTGGGTTTACTCGCTCCAGGACGGGCGTATGGATTTGCTTCGCACCTTCACGTTCGATCCGCTCCAGTTTATCAGTCGCACCTGGGAGCCGGTACAGGCGCGCGCTGACGGCTATTGGGTTATGGAGACGTTTCAGTTTGGCAACGATGAGCCCGTGGTGAATCCAGCCGTAACGCCCGGACGCCTGAACTTCTATTCGATTGAACAATTGCTGGCGGGCAACCTGCGTCCCACGTTAGTTCCGGATCAGTTCGACGCGACTCTCGGCACGAATGTACGCATCTACTTCGCCACGTTGTTTTTGAATGACATCGACCCGGAGGGCGACGAGTTGGTCGCTCGTGATATTGACCTTGTCAGCGCCAACGGCGGGACAGTGACGTCCGTGTTCGACCCGGCCGGTCGCTTGGTTGCGTTTGACTACGCGGCACCGGCGGGTTTTACGGGTCTCGATACCATTGAGTACCGAGCGTCGGATTTGTTTTGCTTTAGTGACGCGGTGGTCACCGGTGTGATCGACGTCACTGTGAGTCCGTAAGGTTAGATTCGGTTGTGCCCGTCACGCCTCCAGGGCGCGACGGGCATCGTGACCGTGCCGGGCCTCAGCCCGAGCAATCGTTCCCCGCAGCGCCCGGACCTGGTGCCGCGAAGAAGAAACTGCGCAGTCGCCCGAGGTCGCCCACGTTGACAGTGCCATCGCCGTTGAAATCGGCGTCTGCATCGTTGGTGAAAAACACCGTGCGCAAGATGCCCAGATCAATCACGTTGACCACGCAATCGTTGTTCAAATCCGGATCGCAGGCATTGCCGATCCCGTCACCATTGGAGTCCGTCTGACTGGCATTGGCCAACAGCGTACAGTTGTCCGCGCCGTCGCCAATGCCATCGCCGTCCGTGTCTGTCCCGGTCAGCACCGAAGCCACGGCAGCCGCGCAGTCGAGGCGCGGGAAAGTGCGAGCACCCGCGGTGACCGTGGCCGTCGCGGTGGATTCCATGGCGGCTTCAATTTGATCCGGCGTCAAGCTCGGATCTGCTTCGCGTAGTGACGCGACGCAAGCGGCCACCGTGGGCGCCGAAAACGACGTGCCGTGCCAGAATGCAAAGCCTCCATTGTTGAACGCTGTGGTGATCTCCGCGCCCGGCGCGAAGATATCGGTCGTGGCGCTGGCGTTGGTGAAGCACGAAACGCTGTCGGCAGGCGCGATGCCCGTGCCACAGCCAAACGGGTCGAACAATCGGTCGCCGCCGTCGTTTGACGCGCCCACGGAGATGGCACCAGCCACGCAAGCGGGCGCCTGCATGGCGTTGAAGTTGCCCTGGTTGCCGGTAGATACAATGGAGACGATGCCAAGGTCGCGCAAAGCGTCCACAGCGTCGGCCAGCAGGATCGTGAACGACGCGGCGGTGTCGCAGTCGCCCGCAAAACTCGCGAACGTGCCAAGACTCATATTCACCGCATCGAAATCGATTCCGGAATTAATCACGAAATCGAGCCCGTCGACAACCCATTGGGTGGAGGTGAAGCTGTTGTTGCTGTCGAGCACTTTGACCGCAAAAATGTCGGCGTCAATCGCACCGCCCATGGGGGCGACGGAGCCGTCACTGGTGATCACGCCGGCCACTGCCGTGCCGTGGCCGAAATCGTCTTCTGCGTCATTCACGCCGCCGGGACAAGCTGCGCCTCCCTCAGCGAAACAACGTTCGCCAACCAGTGCGTTGCCGATGTCAGGATGATCGGTGTCGTGACCGGAATCGAGCACGGCGATGGTCGTGCCGGCGCCGGTGATGCCAAGATCGTTTAGCACGGTGTCAAACCCGACCAGCGGCAATGACTCAACGAGGTTGCCGCTGCCGGCACCCAGATCGTTGCCAATACGCAGCACTTCCGGCTGGGCAGCCAGCGTTTCGAGCTCTGCGGCGTCGATGTACAGCACCATGCCCGCGACAGCGTGCCAGCGGCGCTTGACCTCGTAGCTTTGCGCGGGCAGCGCTCGCAGGACGCGATTCGTCGCTTCGCTCACAGCGTTTACGCGACCGGCGAGCGTCGTGGCGCGCTGGTCAAAAGCCACCGGCGACAAGGCCACCATGACCTCGATTCGGCCGGATAAGCCTTGGGTCAGAGCGCTGGCCAGATCGGCGTCGAGCTTGCCCGCCGGGCCATCGGCCAGCGTGCTGGTGCCGACACACAGTGCAGTAAAAGCAACAATTGAGCGCAGTAGCCGTGCGCAATTGGTCATAATCATGATGAATCCCCAGAATGTTTTTCGACTCTTATTCAGAAGGCGCAACACTGACCTGTAGTGGGTCAATGGACGGCTCATGATCCAGTATAACGCCGGCCATACGCGACCCGAATGACAGCGTCTGATTTGTCCACGCGTGATGCCGACGGCATACTCGACGCCCCTTCTTGAGTGTGATGAGTTCATGGATCTAAGCGTTTTTTCCGAAATCGACCAGCTTGCCCAGGTATTGGTGCATCGACCTGGCAACGAAGTGGAATGCATGACGCCATCGCTGATGGAAGAGCTGCTGTTCGACGATGTGATCTATAGCAAGACAGCCAAGAAAGAACACGATCTGTTTACCGGTGTCATGCGGGCTCACGGGGTTAACGTCACGTTCTTCCAGGACCTGCTGCGCGATGCGCTGAAAATTGATGAGGATCTGACGCGACGTCTGGTGAACCGGATCGTGGTCACCGAGAGCATGCCCCCGGAATCCGAGGACATGATCAAGAGCCTGGACCACGATGAACTTGCGCACGTACTAATTGAAGGCTTGCGCGCACCGGGCAACGACCCGGACCACCTGTTCGATCTTGGACCGTTGCCGAACCTGTTGTTCTCGCGTGACGCACAAATCGTGCTTGGCGACACCATTTTGTTTTCGTCAATGAAGAACACCGCCCGCGTGCGCGAAAGTTTGCTGTCGTCGTTCGTCTTTCAAACCGGTCGCGGTCTGTCACCCGACAATGTGCTTGGCGATCTGAGTGGCCTGCGACTGCAAAGTCGCGCGAACGTCTTCGGCGCTGCAACCATTGAGGGCGGCGATGTGTTGGTGTTCGAAGACGGCGTTTGCGTGGTGGGCATGAGCGAGCGCACGTCGAAGCAGGGCATCGTGGCGTTGCGTCGGCTGTTGCGTAAATCGGAGTCATTTAAAAAACTGGTCGTGGTGCTGATGCCGGAGAATCGCGCGCAGATGCATCTGGACACCATTTTCACCCGCATCTCGCAGGAAGAAGTCCTCGTTTACAGCCCGATGATGCTGTCCGGCCAGTCGCAGACGCTTGGCGCGCTGGTGTACTCGTTGAGCGGGGACCAGAACGATTCGCGGGCGCACTACTATGAGTCGACGTTGCAGGCGCTGTCGTCCACCGGTATTGATGTCAAACCGGTTTACTGCGGCGGGCGCGACAGTTTCATCGAGCAGAGTCGGGAGCAGTGGACGGACGGGGCGAACGCGTTTGCCCTCAAGGACGGCGTTATCTGTTTGTACGACCGCAATGTGCGTACGCTCGAAGAGTTGGATAAAAGCGGCTACGACGTCGTGCACGCACGAACGCTGGATCTGGACGGCGTACGCGAGATGCCAACTCGCAAGACGGTCTTTGTCTTTCCAAGCCACGAGCTGTCACGAGCGCGTGGCGGTCCGCGCTGCATGACGATGCCGTTGCGTCGTCTCTCTCCAGGCGCATAATGTTGATGAACCGGGAAGTCTCCCTGCTGCGAGCCGTGAACACGGTCGTTGTGTTGTTTTGTCTGCTGCTAACCAGCGGTTGCACGACATCCCCTGCACTAACCCGTCATACGGTGATGGCCGACGGTCATCCGATTGCGTTGTGGGAAAAGAGCGCCCCGAACGCTCGCGAATCCGTGCTCCTGGTGCACGGTCGCACATGGAGTGCGCTCCCGGATTTCGATCTGCAGGTACCGGGTGAAGACCTCTCGTTGATGGACGGTTTGGTCGACGCCGGCTACGCGGTGTTTGCGGTAGACCTGCGCGGCTATGGCGAAACGCCTCGCGACGTGTCTGACTGGCTGACCCCGAATCAAGCGGCCGACGATGTCGCTTCGGTACTTGACTGGATTCGCGAGCAACGTGCGGCTGATGTCGCGCCCCACTTGTTCGGCTGGTCCATGGGCTCCACAGTCTCGCAGCTTGCGGTGCAGCGTCATGCGCAGGCGGCAAGTTCACTGACGCTGTTTGGCTACTGGCGCGACGTCGACGTGACGCTGCCCATGGACACGCCGGGCATGACGCCGGAGCGAAGGGTCAACACGGCGCAAGCAGCCGCCAGCGATTTTATTGTGCCTGGTTCGATCAGCCAGCGCGCCATCGATGCGTACGTGGCCGCGGCGTTGGCCGCCGACCCGGTCCGTGTTGATGTGCGCAGCGTCGATCAGTACAACGCGCTGGACGCCAGCAAGATCATGGTGCCAACGCTGGTGATTGTCGGCGAGCACGATCCCATTGCACCGCTCGATCTCCAATCCAGACTCTTCGCGAAACTGGGCACCGGTCACAAACAGCTCGTGGTCGTGCCGGGCGGTGACCACGCGGCGTATCTGGAGTCGCCACGGCCGTATTTTTTGCGTCAACTCACGGCGTTTTTCGCCGGAGTGCATGACTAGCCTCTAGCGATATTGGCGCCGCTGCGGGCCTTTCCAGCCAGAGCGCGGAGCACGGGGAATCCGGTCGCTGCGCTGCAGCGAAATCTGCTATGATGGCCGGCTTTCGACCCGCTAAAACCCGAGAAATATCGTGATTACTACCGCAAACCTCGCCATTCAGTTTGGCGCCAAGCCCCTGTTTGAAGACGTGTCCGTGTCCTTTGGCAACGGCAACCGCTACGGGTTGATCGGAGCGAACGGCTGCGGCAAGTCCACGTTCATGAAAATTCTGGCCGGGGAACTGGAGCCGACCGCGGGCAACGTGTCGGTCGAACCGAACATTCGACTCGGTCAGTTGCGCCAGGATCAGTTTGCTTACGAGGAAATGCGCGTCCTCGATACCGTGATCATGGGCCACGCCAAGCTCTACGACATCATGCAGGAACGCGACCGCATTTACGCGAAAACAGACATGACCGACGAAGAAGGCATGCGCGTCGCGGATCTCGAAGTGGAGTTTGCCGAAATGGACGGCTACTCCGCCGAGGCGCGAGCGGGTGAGCTGCTCGAAGGCATCGGCATTCCTGTTGACCAACACGAAGGGCCGATGAGCGCGATTGCACCGGGCTGGAAACTGCGAGTGCTGCTGGCTCAAGCGCTGTTCTCTGATCCGGATGTGTTGCTGCTCGACGAGCCGACCAACAACCTCGACATCCACACGATTCGCTGGCTCGAGGAATTCCTGGTCAACAGTCGCTCGACGATGGTGATCATTTCGCACGATCGTCACTTCTTGAATACCGTGTGCACGCACATGGCCGATCTCGACTATCGCTCGCTGACGCTGTTCCCGGGAAATTACGACGAATACATGACGGCAGCGGAAGCGGCGAAAGAGCGCGTCTATTCGGAAAACGCCAAGAAGAAGGCGAAGATGGCCGATTTGCAGGCGTTCGTCAGCCGCTTCTCAGCCAACGCGTCGAAAGCGCGTCAGGCCACGTCGCGCGCGCGCCAGCTCGAAAAGATCAAGCTCGAAGAAGTGAAGCCGTCGAGCCGGGTGAGCCCTTACATTCGTTTTGAGCAGGACAAACCGCTGCGGCGCGTGGCGGTCGAAGCCACCGACATCACCAAGGGTTTCGACGAAGGCCCGCTGTTTGAAAAGCTGGACCTGTCGATTGAGGCCGGGGCACGTGTGGCGATTATTGGTCCCAACGGTATCGGCAAAACCACGCTGATGCGTTGCCTGCTCGAGGAAATGCCGGTTGACGCTGGCGCGGTGAAGTGGGCCGAGAACGCCAAGACCGGCTACTACGCACAGGACAACCTCGCTGAATTCGAAGATGAAATCAGCCTTTACGATTGGTTGGGGCAGTGGCAACCGAAAAACGCCGACGAGCAGCTGATGTTTGGCACGCTCGGGCGCATGTTGTTCTCCAAGGACGACAGCGCCAAATCGGTCAAAGTGACGTCCGGTGGTGAGAAGGGTCGCTTGATGTTCGGCAAGCTGGTGCTGCAAAAGCCCAACGTCATGCTGATGGACGAGCCGACCAACCACCTTGATATGGAATCCATCGAGGCGCTTAATCTTGCGCTGGAAAACTATCCGGGTACGCTGATCTTTATCAGCCACGATCGCGATTTCGTGTCGTCACTGGCCACGCGGATTATCGAGCTGACGCCAGACGGCGTGGTTGATTTCCACGGCACCTACGACGAATATCTGCGCTCGCGCGACGGCCAGGACAAGCCGCAAGTCGCCTGACGTTTCTCGCGACAGCGTGTTATGTTCAGTCCCTGATTGGTAACGTTCAGGGAGAGGGCCATGTCGCGATCCATCATCGGGTCATCCGTCGTCACAATGACGTGGCGTTGCGTCGTAGCGGCGTCGCTGTGCATGGCACTGGCGACGAACGTCGGCGCCAAAGTGACCGATTACGCGGCACTCACACAGCTGTTCGAAGACTGGCGTGCGTTTGAATCGCCGCCGTGGCGCGACGGCGCACCGGACTATTCCGCCGCGCGCTTTGACCGCGCGCACAAGGAGCTGGCGACGTACCGCGCTCGCCTGAACGCCATTGATATCAGCGCCTGGCCCGTTGACAAACAGGTCGACTGGCACATCGTGCGCGCTGAGATGAACGGCTTCGATTTCAACTATCGCGTGCTGCGACCGTTCGAGCGCGATCCGGCGTTTTATCAGAGCATCTGGGATTACAAAAGCGACGTGCCGGCGCACGAAGGCCCCACGCATCACGCCGTGGTCGAGCTTTGGAGTTACCAGTTTCCGCTCAGTGACGACGAGCGCAATCGTTTGTTCTCGGAGTTACAGGTGATCGAGCCGCTGATGAAGCAGGCGCGCGAGAACCTGACCGGCAACGCGCGGGATTTGTGGGTCGCCGGTATCCGCAACATCGAGAATCAGAGCGCGCTTCTCGATAGCATCGAGGCGGCCCTCGGTGAAGACATCGACCGGGCTATGGCACGCACGATAAATCGGGCGCGCAAGGCAACGGATCGCCTGGTCGACTGGCTCAAGGCGCAGGCGCCGTCAAAAACCGGGCCCTCAGGCATCGGTGTCGACAACTACAATTGGTACCTGAGCCAGGTGCACTACGTGCCGCTCACCTGGGAAGATGAAGTTCGTCTACTGCAGCGCGAACTCGATCGCTCGTGGTCATCGTTGAAACTCGAAGAGCATCGTAACCGCAAATTGCCGGCGCTGCCCGCTGCCGCCACGGCCGAAGAGTTTGATGCGCTGACCAAGCGTTCTGCCGATCGCTTTCTTGAGTTTCTAAAAGACGAAGAGATTATCCCGCATCGGGCTTACCACCGGCCGGCGTTGTTTGCGCGCCTCGGTAAGTTCGTACCTGAAGACCAGCGTAATTTTTTCTGGATCGCGGCGCACATTGATCCCACGCCGCTGTACACGCATTTTTATCACTGGTTTGATCTGGCCCAGATGGTTGTCGAGCCGCACGCCAGTCCGGTGCGTCGCGAGGCTTTGCTCTACAACATCTTTGACAGCCGCAATGAAGGCACGGCGACTGGCGTCGAGGAAATGTTCATGCACGCCGGTCTGTACGACGTGCAGCCGCGCTCGCGTGAACTGGTCTGGATCATGCTCGCGCAGCGTGCGGCGCGTGGTTTGGGCTCGCTGTACGCCCACGCCAATCAAATGACCATGGCTGAGGCAGGCACCGTGCACGTGCGCTGGACGCCGCGCGACTGGATGGGCAACGAGCCGGAGCTGCTGCAGTTTGAGCAGCACCTGTATTTGCGCCAGCCCGGCTACGGCACCAGTTACGTGACCGGCAAATATTTGCTCGAGCGTCTGCTCGCGTACCGCACCGAACAAACCGAGAACCTTGAAGAGCCCTACACGCTGTCGAACTTTTTCGGCGAGTTGAATGAGGCAGGCAATGTGCCCATCTCGCTGGTGCACTGGCAGCTGACCGGCGATGACAGTGATATCAAGACGATCATGGCTCGTGAGTAAGCCCACGATGGATCGCCGACATTTACTGCTCGGCGCGGGTGGGCTTGCGTTGAGCGCGTGCACCAGCGGCTTTTCGACATCGATGCATGGCCGTGATCTTGGCATGCGCGCCGGCCAGGTGTCGCTGGAGCGCCTCGAAGCGGACAGCGGCGGGCGTCTGGGCGTGGCGGCGGTTAACTTCGCCACGGGCAATACGCTCGAGCATCGCGCGGATGAGCGGTTCGCGATGTGCTCAACATTTAAGTGTGTGCTGGGCGCGCTTGTTTTACAGCGTGTGGAACGCGAGCAAGAGTCGCTGTCGCGTCTTATCTATTACGTCGAGTCAGATCTCGTTTACTACTCGCCCGTCACCAAAAAATCGGCCGGCGTCGGCATGACGGTCGACGCCCTGTGTCACGCGATGCTGACCACCAGTGACAACACCGCGGCGAATTTGCTGTTGCAGACGTTGGGCGGCCCGGAAGGTTTCACCGCGGGCGTGCGACAGTGGGGCGACAAGATCACCCGGCTCGATCGCTTCGAGACAGACCTCAACGAGAACGTGCCTGACGATCCGCGAGATACCACAACACCGGCGGCCATGGTCACGTTGCTCAAAGACCTGCTGTTTGGCACCACACTCGCGGATGCGTCACGCCAGAAGTTGGGTAACTGGATGATCGATAACCAGACCGGCAAATCGAAGTTGCGAGCCGGCTTTGGCCCAGAGTGGTTAGTTGGCAACCGAACGGGCACCAGTGAGAACAATCAGAGCAATGACTTGTGCTTTGCGATCGATGAGTCGGTGCAAGGGGGCGCGACGGGTCCGTTGATCATTGTGAGCTACAGCAACGCACCGCGACCGATGAGTGTGGAGGCCAATGCGCTGCACGCCAACGTGGCACGAGAAGTACTGCGCGCGCTGACCTGACAGCAAGCGATGCCGCGCGACCGGGTGTGCGGCGCCAGCGCGTCTTCTTGCGAGCGAGTCCGGCGAAGATTCCCAGGCCAGATAGCAGTAACCAAAGAGCGGCAGGAATGGGTACGGGCCTGACATTTACGCCAAAGTAATCCGGTTCAATGGTGCTTAGAAAATCGATGGCGTCAATCCAGGGCCCGCTGGTGCCGGTGGTGGCGGAGGGAGTCATTGAGCCTTCACCGCCGAAGTAGGTCAATGACAGGGTGGCGATAACACCTTGGAATATACCGTTGAAGTCGCCGACACCCCCGTTGAACAACAGGCCGTCCATCACGACGGGCTCCCGAAAAAAATCGGGATTACCAAGACCGGCGCTGGTGAAACCGTTGAAGTCAAAGTTTGCCGTGTCCCAGCTCACGTCGAAGCCACCGCCAATCGTCGGCCGGGAGGTGAAATCCATCACGAGGTCAAACTCCAGAACATCGCCTGCTTGGGCAGGGATCGCGCCGTCATCGTCCAGATTGTTCGCGCCGAGGTAAATCAACGAGATGCTGACGGCGTTGGCGCTGGCGCCGGTAGCGAGCAAGGCCGCTGTCGCGAAAATCATTCTCAATTTCATAGTGTTGCCCTTCATGCGATGGCGTTCGGCCTTATTTGAGGTTGCTAGCAGTCTATGCAATCAGTCCCGTGACGCAAAATGTCGGCATAAAACGAGAAACGAAAACGGCAACCTGCTGTGCGACAATGCAGCGCGTCGCGGCAATCTCATCACCAAGCAGGACTCCCGTGTTTCTTACCGACCATCTGACTTTGCCCGAAGCGCTGTGGATTGAGCAGCAACCTTTCGCCTCTCCCGCGCCCACATTGTTTGCGTGGAACGACGCGCTCGCCGACGCATTGGATCTGAACCTGTCCGCTGAGCAAGCGACGCAGATTTTTGGCGGTCAGACGTTGCCAGGCGAAACGCGCAGCGTGGCTCAGGCTTACGCTGGTCATCAGTTTGGGCAGTTCGTACCGCAGCTGGGCGACGGCAGGGCGGTGCTGTTAGGAGAGCGGCGCACGTCGTCTGGCGAACGTCTCGATGTTCAGTTGAAAGGCTCAGGACGCACGCCGTTTTCACGTGGCGGCGACGGCAAATCGGCGCTCGGTCCCGTTGTTCGTGAATTTCTCGTCAGCGAAGCGATGCACAGCCTCGGCGTGCCAACGACCCGTGCACTGGCGGCGTTGACCACCGGCGAGCGGGTACTGCGCGAACAGTTGAGTCCTGGCGGCGTTTTGGTCCGGGTCGCGCGCAGCCACTGGCGCGTAGGCACGTTTGAGTTTCTGGCAGCGCGCGGTGAGCGAGACGCCATCGCGCAACTGATCGATGCTGTCATTGATCGTCTGTACCCCGACGCCGCGCAGCGCGACGCACCGGTGATGGCGCTGTTCGAAATGATCGCGGCGGCG
>JBGCFP010000163.1:0-25081 GCA_045107005.1 Gammaproteobacteria bacterium | reverse complement strand
CCGTGATCGAGGTTGAAGCCGCGCAGAAACATCTGATTCGATTTACCCGTACCGCTGTGCTGGGTGACGATCAGTCCGGGCACGACTTCCAGAATTTCGCCGGTTCGCAACCGTGGACGAGCGGCGATTTCAGCCTGCCCGACTATCCCTTCGGATGCGGAAGTCAGTGCGCCAGTCGGGTTCTGCCAGCGACCAGCTTGAATGACCACTTCTTCGACTTCTTCCCCTTCGTGTGCACTAACGGACACGCTTGCGCTGCCGGCGAGTAGCGACAGGGCGAAAAGGTAGCGCAGGCTTGCATTGTCAGACATGATCACTCTCGTCGTTATTCTTGTTCGATGACTTGATTATGGTTCACGGATATCTCACGCACCGGATATGTTGACCCGGCGGGACGGCGATGGTGAAACAATATGTATCCGGCGTCCAGAGTCTTTAGCGATCTGGCGCTGGGGGCACGGGCAGGTGACTTTAAAAGGGGCTTCGAATCGAATCGTCGATCGGATGCACGTTTTTCGACTCGCTTTCAGGTGACGCTTTTCACAGAATTTTTTGACTGCCCGCAATTCTCAATTCGATCAACACGGACAGTACCTGTAACGCGTTGATTAAGAATATGTTGGGCCGCTTTGCAGGCCCGCGCGTTATGTTGATTCCGGCAATCGTTTTCAAGATTCAAAACGTCAAGCCGGCACGCGATCTGTTTTGTACTAGCGACGCGCCTGTGTGGCATGTCGTTTCCTGCTCATGTGCCATTTGAGAAACGCCGCGTAGGGCTTGTGCATGCCAAGCGCGGCTGCCCATTTTTTGTGACGCGCGATAAACGCGTAAAGCCGTTCATTCACTGTGCGCCACTTGGGCTTAGCCAGCCAATTAGCAACGGTCGTATTTCCCGTGCGGCGGTAAATAATTTCAAACGCGTCGACGCCCTTGAACCACTGACCGTCTTCATCCCGTAAGTGAATCGATTCGAGCATCGCCGCCTGAGTAATGCCGCAACTCGTCGCCGGCTCGTCATGAAAATCGGTGGCGGAGCAGTCTTTCAGTTCAAAGCCGTAGTCAGTCAGTTGCAACGCCTCTAGCTCGGCCACGCACAGCGGACAAGACCGGTCGTAATACACGGTCATAGGGCAGTTATTGTGATCGTTGAGCGTCGTCATCGTGTCAGTCTGTTCGTTCGGGAACGCGGTGCGGATTGGGCTCCTGAACGTTGCCAAGTCTACTACGGTTCCGTATAATTCAGTAAAGACAGAAACAACAGGAATTCCTGCTAATGCCGACTGCAACCCAACACCTCAAGACCGTTTTGGTGCTCGGCGGTGCCGGGTTTGTTGGACGCCATGTGGTTGCCGCCCTGCAACGCCGCGGCCATCAGGTCATCATCGGCTCACGCCATCCGGCGCGCCCTGATCGCCGTCTTGACGCGCTTCCCAACACCCCGATTCGACGCGCCATCCGACTCGAGCGGCGCTTGCAGGCGACCGACTGGCTACACGATCTCGAGGACGCGGATGCGGTGATCAACTGCGTGGGCATTTTGCGACCACGCCTGCGCGAAACCTACGATCGCGTGCACCACCTGGCGCCCGCCGCTCTGGCTGCCGCGTGCCGCGCGCGGGATTTACGCCTTATTCATGTTTCGGCGCTGGGGTTGCGCAGCGATGCACGCAGCCGTTTTCTGACGTCGAAAAAACGCGGCGAGAACGCGCTGTTGAGCAGCGGCGCAGACGCTTACGTTGTGCGCCCGTCGCTGCTGATCGGCGACGGCGGTTTCGGTGCTCGCTGGCTGCAGCGGGTTGCCAACTGGCCGCTGCATCCGGTGCCGCAGAGCGCCCGCGGTCGGATCAGTGCGCTTCGAGTCGAAGAGTTGGGCGACTGTCTGGCCACCCTGGCGCTCGCCCCGGATGACCATCCGGCGCTGATCAGGCGTTGCATCGAACTCGGTGGTCCCAGCCTGACCTCGATGGCGCAACTGCTGCAAGCTCTGCGCCAGCGGGCAGGCCCGGCGCCTCAGATGCCAATTCCGGCAGTCGTTGCGCGCACAGCAGCGCACGTTTGCGACCTGCTTCACATCACCCCGTACTCGTACGGTCATTTTGAACTGCTGCTGCGCGACAACGCGCCGGCGGTCAATCACGCGGCGCTCGTGCTGGGGCACGCACCCACGCACGTGGCAACGTGGAATTCGGGGTCAAATCCGCGCTTACTGACCGCCAAGAACGTGTAACATACGCGTCCACCCGAACGACCGGTCCGCCCGTGAAACTACTGACCAACGCCAGCGTTTTTGCCCCTGACCCCATAGGGACGCAGCACCTGTTGATTGGCGGCGGGCGAATCCTGTGGATGGGCAGCGAGCTGCCAGGATTACCCCAAGCGCTTGGCGTCGAAACCTCAGATCTTGCCGGTCGCCGACTGATTCCCGGTCTGATCGACGGGCACGCACACCTGACTGGCGGCGGCGGCGAATCGGGCTTCGCCAGCCGCGTACCGCCTGTGCCACTGAGTCGTTTTACCTGCGCAGGCGTCACGAGCGTCGTTGGCGTGCTCGGTACTGATGACACCACCCGCGACACCGCCTCGCTGCTTGCGTGCACGCGCGGGCTACGTGAAGAAGGGCTATCCGCCTTCTGCCACACCGGTGGCTATCATCTGCCGCCGGTCACACTGACCGGCAGTGTGCGCAAGGACATTACGCATCTTGATCCGGTGATCGGTGTGGGCGAAGTGGCGATTAGCGATCATCGATCCAGTCAACCAACGCTCGATGAGCTATTGCGGCTCGCCAGCGAAGCGCACGTCGCCGGTCTGCTGACGGGCAAAGCCGGCGTACTGCATTTGCATCTTGGCGACGGCGAACGCGGACTGGCGCTGGTGCGCGATGCTCTGGAGATCAGCGAACTCCCGGCGCGGGTTTTTAACCCGACGCACGTTAACCGTCGTAAAGCCCTGTTTGCCGAAGCGTGCGCGCTGGCCAAACGCGGTTGCTACATCGACCTGACCGCGTTCCCCGTCGCCGACGGCGAAGACGCCTGGTCGGCGTCAGACGGCGTGCGTCGCTACGTCAACGGCGGCTACCCGCTGGACAAGATCACCGTCAGCTCCGACGGCGGGGGCTGCCTGCCGCACTTCAATGTTGATGGCGAGATTATTCATATGGACATCGGTGCGCCGCAAGCGCTGGCTGACACGTTGCGCGAACTGCTGCTTGGCGACATGCCGCTCGAGCGCGCGCTGTTGCCGTTTACGCAAAACGCCGCGACGCTGCTGCGCCTGCATCAAAAAGGCCGCGTCGAACCCGGGCTCGATGCCGACCTGGTGGTACTGGATGAGGATCACCGCGTGCGCGACGTGATGGCGGGCGGCGAATGGCACGTGCAACATTTTGAGGCCGTACGCCGCGGCCAGTTTGAACACTGATTTCGATAAAGAAGAAAGACAACATGGCACCTTCACCCGACCAAGGCAGCTCAACACGCGGCCTGATCATTCCCATCGGTGGCGCAGAAGAAAAACTGCAGAACCCGGAAATTCTTGATCGCTTTGTCGACGTTTGCGGCGGCAAGAAATCTCGTATTTCCATTATCCCCACGGCGTCACAACTCGAAGACACCGGTCGCAACTACGAGAAACTCTTTCGCCATCTGGGCATTCAGCACGCTCAGGTACTGCCGTTTGAGACGCGGGCCGACTGCGTCGAAGGCGACGATCTCGATTATCTCGCCAAATCCGACGGCGTGTTCATGACCGGCGGCAATCAGCTTCGTCTATCGACCACCATCGGCGGCACGCCCGTTGCGCAAATGATCCGTCGGCGCAACGCCGCCGGCATGCACGTGGCCGGCACGTCGGCGGGTGCCGCAATCATGCCCGAACACATGATCGCCGGAGGCAGCGAAGGCGCGACGCCAAGCCCCGCGAAAGTGGTACTCGCGCCAGGCCTGGGCCTGACCAATAACTTCATCATTGATCAGCATTTTCGCCAGCGCGACCGCATCGGTCGACTCCTCACCGCACTCGCCTACAACCCGTTTGCCGTCGGCATCGGTTTGGACGAGGACACCGCGGCGTTTATCAGCCCGGGCGACAGCCTCGAAGTGGTTGGCAGCGGTGGCATCACCGTGATCGACCCAACCAACCTGAGTCACTCGTCCATGGATATCGCGCGACGCGACGAACCGGTCAGTCTGATCGACGTCAAGCTGCACATCCTGATTCAAGGTGGTCGTTTTGATATTCAAACGCGGGTAGCAACACCTTCCTGAGCGCACTGCGCCGCGAATAGACAGCACCGCGCGTTGATCCACGGCGCGCAAGCGGGCATGGTATCGGTGAAGTTTCATCGAGAGGTTCCTTAACTCCCATGCGCATTATCTCTACGAACGTCTACGTCGGCCCCAGCCTCTACGCGCATTTTCCGGTGATCCGCCACGTGCTGGATTTGGGAGAACTCGAAGAGTGGCCCACCGGCAAACTTGGTCCGGCGTTTGTCGATCCGCTGCTCGCGTTCTTACCCGGGCTTGACGAGCACGGCTGTTCGTATCGCGAACCCGGCGGCTTTGTGCGCCGACTGCGCGAAGACGAAGGCACCTGGCTCGGCCACGTCATGGAACACCTGGCGATTGAACTGCAAAACGTCGCGGGACTGCCGGTCACCTTTGGCCGGACCCGTTCGATCGACGGCCAGCCCGGCCACTACAACATGGTGTTCGAATTTACCGATCGCGACGTTGGTCGCGAGGCGAGTCGGCTGGCGCTCGATCTGATTCATCATTTGCTCCCGGCGAAACTCAAGCCCAAGGACGCGCCGAACCCGGACTGGGATTTTGAAGCGAAGCGCGATGAATTTATTCGCTATGCGCAGCGTCGTGCGTTGGGTCCAAGCACCCAGTCGCTGGTCGACGCGGCGGTAGAGCGCGGTATCCCATGGCTGCGACTCAACCAGTATAGCCTCGTTCAATTCGGCCACGGTCGCTACCAAAAACGTATCCAGGCAACCTGCACGGGCAACACCAGCAACATCGCTGTCGAGCTCGCGTCGGACAAAGAAGAAACCAACGGCATCCTCGCCGACCTGGGTTTACCCGTGCCGCGTCAGTATCTGATTCGAAGTGCCGAGCAGGCCAAGCGTGCCGCGCAGCGCATCGGGTTTCCCGTCGTGGTCAAGCCGCTGGACGCCAACCACGGGCGCGGCGTGTCCATTAACCTCGAAACACCGGAGCAAGTCGCTGAAGCGTTCGACAAAGCGCGGGAGCACGCGCGCAGCGTACTGGTCGAATCGTTCATTCAAGGATTTGATCACCGCATGCTGGTGATCAATGGAGACCTGGTGGCAGTCGCCAAACGCATGCCGGGGCACGTCGTCGGCGATGGAAAGAAAACGGTCGAAGAGTTGGTGGACATTGTCAACAGCGATCCGCGACGCGGCGTCGGTCATGAGAAAGTGCTGACTCGACTGGAATTCGACCATCAGGCAGACCGGCTGCTCGGACAGCTCGGTTACAACCGTCAGACCGTGCCGCCCGAGGGTGAGATCGTGTTTCTGCGCTCCACCGCCAATCTGTCCACCGGTGGCACGGCCATCGACGTGACCGACTCGGTACACCCGGACAACCGCGAGATGGCAATCCGCACGATCAAAGCCATCGGCCTTGACGTCGGCGGCGTCGATTTCTTAACCACCGACATTAGCGAATCGTATCGCGAGACCGGCGGTGGCATTTGCGAAGTCAACGCCGGACCGGGTTTTCGGATGCACGTGGCGCCAAGTGAAGGCAAGCCACGCGACGTGGCCGGGCCCGTTATCGAAGGGCTGTTCCCGCAAGGCTCGCCGACGCGCATTCCGATTGCCGCGGTCACCGGCACCAACGGCAAAACCACCACGTCGCGCATGCTCGCGCACATTTTGAAGCTGCACGGCTTCACGGTCGGGTTGACGTCGACCGACGGCGTTTACATCGACGGTCAGTTGTCCGTTCAAGGTGACATGACCGGACCGACATCCGCCCAAATGATTCTGCGCGATCCTTCAGTCGACGCGGCCGTCATGGAAACCGCGCGCGGCGGCATGTTGCGCAGTGGTCTTGGCTACTCAGAGTGCAACGTTGCCTGCTGTTTGAACATCAGTGCTGATCATCTGGGGCTGCGCGGCATCGACACACTGGAGCAACTGGCCGAAGTAAAACGCGTTCCCGTTGAAATCGCCAGGGACGCCGCCGTGCTCAACGCCGACGACCAGCTGTGCTTGCAAATGGCTGACTACACCGATGCGAAGAAGCTGTGCTACGTCACGATGAACGCCGGACACCCGCTAGTGAAAGAGCACATCCGAGCTGGCGGCCAGGCGTTTGTACTGGAACAGGGCATGAACGGTCACATGATCACGATCTATGACGGCGACAGCCACATCCCGCTGCTGTGGACGCACTTGATTCCGGCGACCGTCGAAGGTCGCGCCATGCACAACGTCCAGAACGCGATGTTTGCGGCCGCCCTCGCCTACAACATGGACATCAACCTCGAGAACATTCGCCAGGGCTTGCGCACGTTCGACACCACGTTCTTCCAGGCACCCGGCCGCATGAACATCTACACCGAGCACCCGTTCAAAGTGATCCTCGACTACGCGCACAACCCGGCTGCCGTGAGCGCCATGTGCGATTTGGTGGATCGTTTTGAGCCAGAGGGCAAACGCATTGTGGTACTTGCTGCACCGGGTGATCGCCGGGATGAAGACATCAAGGAAATTGCGCGCATCGCACACAGCCACTTCGACCACTTTATTTGCCGCCGCGACGATTCGACCCGCGGTCGCGACCGCGACGAAGTGCCGCGCATGCTGCACGATGTGCTGGTCGAAAACGGCGTGAGCCCCGACAATATCGAAATGATCCAGGACGAGCAGGAAGCCACCAATCACGCGATGGAAATCGCGCAAGCCGGGGACCTGGTGCTCGTGCTTGGCGACGACATCACGCGCTGCTGGAAACAGATTATTTATTTCAACGCGCAAACCGACGAAGCAGAAACCAGCGAAGCGCCGCCAACGCGAGTCACGCTGCCGGACTTGCCTGACTTTGAGATCGACCGGGAAGTGGACATCATCCGTGACGAACGCGGCGTGCGCATTGCACGCGAAGAAGGCGACTGAGAAGCAAGCGATGAAGTTACTCGATTCGCGACGCTACACCGGCCCGAATCTGGTGTGGGATTTGCCCAGCGCGGTCATGGACATCGATTGCGATGTCGCCCAATGCGACGCCATTGTGCAAGCCTGGCAAACCCACTTGCGCGCGTTTCTTGAAGCATTGGGATTTGAACACGCGATGAGCGCTGTACATCGCTTTGACAACGGTGGCATGTCGGTGGCGCTCGCGGCCCCCATCGACCAACTTTATGGCGCCATCGATATCAACGAGGCGGCGTGGCGCGTAGCAAAAGCCGATCTGATCGCACAGGGTTTTGATGTAGAGCCCGACCCGGAAGACGTTGGCGCCGAGCTTTCAATGCATGCGTCGTTCGAAGAAACCGTCGCTGCACTACGCGAGCGCCTCGCGGGAGAACGCGACCCCAAGCTGATCGCGCTGACGACGGCAGCGAAAGAAAAAGGCGCGACCTTACTGTGGGACGATGACGAGGTGTCCGTTGGCCTGGGCCGCCACGCAACGGTATGGCCGGCGGACCAACTGCCGGCACCGAACCGTGTGGACTGGGCAAAACACGACGACGTGCCGGTCGGTATGGTCACCGGGACTAACGGCAAAACCACGTCGGTACGCATGGCTACGAGCATCGTGCGCGCGGCACAGCTGAACGTCGGTTTGAGTTCGACCGACTGGGTGGGTGTTAACGATCGGGTTATCGACCGCGGCGACTACTCCGGACCGGGCGGGGCCCGCGCCGCGCTACGGGCGGACGAGGTCGATATGGCGATCCTGGAAACGGCACGCGGCGGGCTGCTGCGTCGCGGTCTGGGCGTCGACCACGCGGATGCAGTACTGATCACCAACATCGCCGAAGATCATCTGGGGGATTTCGGATCGCGCGACATCAACGAATTGCTCGACGTGAAGTGGATCGTGACGCGCGCGCTGCACGAAAACTCCGTCGCGATTCTCAACGCCGATGACCCCTTACTGGTGACCAAGTCGTCGGCGCTGAAAGCTCCCGTGCTTTGGTTTTCGCTTGACGCAGACAATCCGACGCTCGCGCAGCACGTCAGTCAAGGCGGACCGGCATTCACCCTTATCGACAATCACCTGCAGCGGTGCGAAAACGGAACGTGGCATCCACTGTGCGCGATCAATGACATTCCGCTGACGGTCAACGGCGCGGCGCGCCACAACGTTGCCAATGCGCTGGGCGCCGCAGCGCTCACACACTGCCTCGGCGTCAGAGATGAACATATCGTTGCAGGCCTGACGCGCATGACCTCGGCCGACAACCCCGGACGCGGCAATTTGCTCGACGTCAACGGCATTGAAGTGCTGGTCGACTTTGCGCACAACCCGCAAGGCATGGCGGCCATTTTTGATCTGGCGTCGCGACGCCCCGCCAAACGCCGTGCACTGGCTTTCGGTCAGGCGGGCGACCGAACCGACGAGTCGATTCGCGAGCAAGCCCGCGTGGCATGGGCTTGTGATTTTGAACTCATTCTAATCTCGGAGCTCGCAGACTATCACCGCGGCCGGGACTACCGCGAAGTGTTTGGTTTGCTGCACGATGAATTCGTCAAACAGGGCGCGCGGTCAGAACAGATCCAGCACTTCGAGCAGGAAATTGACGCACTGCATGCCGCACTGGCGTGGGCCAAGCCGGGTGATCTGATCGTCATGCTGGCGCTCGCGAGCGCGGGCGCTATCATGGCAGACCTTGAACAACGCGGAGCACGGCCACTGTGAAAAAAGCCAAGAACGAAACGGCTCTGGTCAAAGAAGCGCTCAACATGATTATGGAAGATGCCGTCAAGCGCGGCATCGTTGAATTCGAGGCGACCGACTCAGCCAATGAAAAAATAGAGTATTGTTATCGCCTGCTGGTGCACGACAAGGCGATCATCCCGCTGGCAAACGCGCAGCTTTCGCTGCCCAATAAGAAGAAGCGACTGGCGTCCTTTGCAATGAAACATTTGCCGAATGACCATCCGCTAAAAAAATAGGAAACAGAAGCGTGAACGAAATGCCAATTAAGACGATCCTGTGCGCCCTGCTGGTGTCGCAGCCACTGATGACCAGTAGCGCAAACGAACTCGTTCTGGACTGGGACAGCCTGACCTGGTCGCCGGAAGGTCAATCGAATTTGAGCGAGACCTACCAGTTGGGCGGCAGCGATGTCGTTGTGATCGTGGGTGGCAACACCTCCGGTCTGGACGACACCGGCACGGTATCGCCACGCATTGATGACAATCAGACCGGAGGCTTAGCGCCTGTCGAAAACAGTCTGATCATTAGCACCGACTATCCGATCTCGGACCTGGATCGCGAAGTCACGATCTCGTTCGATTTCTCGGACTATACGGGTGGCGTATCAAACCTGTCGTTTGACGTGTTCGACGTCGATCAAAGCGGCTCATTCGTCGACGAGATCATGGTCACGGCGCTCGTTAACGGTGAGGTCGTTGATCCCACGCAATTGACCACAGGCCTTGCCAACGTCGCGACCGGCGCCAACACGGTCCAGGGTAGCCAGACTTCCATTCCAGACTCAAGCGACGGCAACGTCGGCATCGCTTTCGCGTACTCCGGCATCACCGAGCTATTGATTACCTATCGCAATGTCGGTCCAACCAACAACGCCGGTTTTCAGTCCATCGGCATCCACGATATTTCGTTTACGCCGGTACCCCTACCCGGTAGCTTGCTACTGTTTGGCTCGAGTCTCGCGGGGCTTATGTTTCATCGCAGGCGTTCACTCAGGGATTAGCCGTCGGTCTGCAATGGCAGAAACGCTCTATCACTGTTTTGCACTGGGCCTTGATCACTCCCATCGCCAACACGTAATCCCATAGGGCTCGTTGACAACGGAGACCGCGTTGAACCGGTTGAGCTCGCCCTAGTGTCGACACTCCGTAGTCTATTCCTACGAAAACGAGTAAAAACTGGCCCCAAAACGCCCGATTAGTGGGCGTTTTGGGGCATGGTGCCGCGCACAAAAAGTTCAATCGGGTTGTAAATCCCCCGTAAATCAGCGGTTTTAACGCGATTTAACGAAATGTCTTGCTTTCTGGCCTGTGATCGACAACCATCCGCTCGCGACTTGTTATCTCACCTAAGCGTTCTGCTAACTATCCGGGTTCCCCGGCTTCCGTTTTTCAGACTACCCATGGCGATCGAGTTGTTCGTTAACGCGCCCGATTGCGCGCGCTACTTTAATACAGAAATGGAGGCCTATCATGGCTATCGGAACTATCAAATTTTTCAACGCTGCTAAAGGTTTTGGATTCATCGCACCGGAAGACGGCGGCAACGACGTGTTTGTGCACATCAGTGCTGTTGAGCGCGCCGGCATGAGCACGCTGAGCGAAGGCCAGCGGATCGAATTCGAAGTTGTCACCGAGCGTGGCAAACTGGCAGCGGATAACCTCAAAGCAGCCTAACGGCGGCTTTCGTCCGACCTTTCGGGGTTGGACTGCCACAGGAAAAGGCGACCTTCGGGTCGCCTTTTTTGGTTTGAGGACAGATTGCGGTGCGCTGGCACCCGCAATCTGCCATCTCGGCCGCTACGGTAGCTTGGCAGCCAGCACGTCGACTTGCGCAATATCCGGCGCGGTCGAAAACAGCTCCTCGGCCCGGGCAAACAACGCTTCCGCAATCGCGCCGGTCAGGTGAGCCTGACGCCCATCGTCGCTGGGGAACGTGTCGAAGATGCCGAACGTTGTTGGACCAATTTTCAACGCATACCAGGTGGTCGTGGCGGGCTCATCCAGAGCGAGCGGCAGCGCCGATTTTAAGAACTCTGCCACCTCGTCGGCTTTGCCTGGTTTTGCCTCTAGTCGTGCCAAAATCGCTACGTTTGCTGAACTCATTGCTATCTCCTCGTTAAGTTGAGGACGCAGTGTGCGGGCTCGGGTCTCTTTTCCTTGAGCGGCGAATAAGACACAATACAGGCAATTCTCGCCACCTCTGGATTCGGGTGACAAACCCCACCATCGTAATCGCCGCTTTTGACCGGGCTCTGCCTTCCGGCTTGTCCGGAATTGCCGACATGTTCACGCTGTCGTGTTTCGGGCTAGCGCATTCGGATCATGCCGAGGGGACGCTGTGGGCGCCCGACGTCATCATCGCCAGTCAAGACGGCGCCCCGATTCACGACGGTGCCGGGCGCGAGTTTGACGTACACCGGGCGCTGCCCGAAATCACACGCTGCGACGCCGTGTTGATACCCGGGTTTGTCCCGGATTCAGCCGGGTTACCGCCAGCAACTATTACCGATCCAGCGACGCGATCCTGGCTGGCGCAGCAACACAGTCGCGGCGCGCTAATCTGTAGCTCTTGCAGCGGTGCCTTTGTCATTGGGGAATCGGGGCTGCTTAACGGCCGTCGGTGCACAACTACCTGGTGGTTGCACGATGAATTACGGCGACGCTTCTACCGGGCCAATCCCGCGTGGGGCAGCGGCCTGATTGCCGACGGGTGCGTCGTGACGGCAGGAGGGCCGCTTTCCTGGGTGGACATCAGTCTCCACGTGATCCGCACGGTTGGCGGCCACCACGCGGCCAAACTCACTGCTGATTTTGCAGTCGTGGATACGGCACCCAAAGCGCAGGCAATTTATGCACCGCAAGGCCATCTCGCGGCCAATGATCCGTTTCTCGCCAATGCCGAACACATTGTGCGGCAATCTCAAGGTCGGCCTTTGAGCACGCGCGCTTTGGCGGCCGAGCTGACCGTTTCGGAACGCACGCTGCACCGAAAACTCAAGCGACTGACCGGCGAGGCACCCAAAGCGTTCATTGATCGAGTACGCGTCGATCAGGCTTGTACTCTGTTGCAAACCACGACGTCTAGTATCAAAAGCATAGGCCTAACGCTGGGTTATTCAGACGAATCGGTTTTCCGACGGCTATTTCGGCGCAGAACCGGAATGACACCAACGGCGTACCGGCGTTGGCTGCAAGACCGCAAATACTAGGATCGGCTGTCTTCCCGGCTTCGCACTGGGCAGAAATCCTCTCCGCCCCCTTACGCGGTTTTTTTGGTTATGTTGCATAGACCACCGGCATGAGGGTGCGCCGCGGTATTCGCTGCTTCGCCTTGTGTGTAGCTCTATTAATTCCCGGTTGAAGTGATGGATAAGAAGAACTGGCAACATATCGAGGCGCTGTTTCATGCGGCTCTCGCACAGCCTGCCGAGCAGCGCAATGCGTTTTTGCGCAATGCTGACGAGCCCGATGAGATCGTGGATGCGGTGCGTGAAATGCTGCGTGCCGACGCAGACGGCTCGGCCACAATCAATCAGGTGATTCGCGACGCCGGCGCCGATCTGGATCCGGACACCATTGGCGAAATCGAAGTCTGGGTGGGTCGGCGAATCGGCGTTTATGAAATCACCGAGCACATCGCCAGCGGCGGTATGGGAGCGGTCTACGCGGCACGGCGCGCCGACGATGCATTCCGCCAACGCGTGGCGGTGAAACTGCTGGCGGCAGGATTGGCATCCGGTGACGCGCGCGCTCGCTTCCTGAGCGAGCGCCAAATCCTGGCGGATCTGAATCACCCTAACATTGCCCAACTGATTGACGGTGGGGCGACCGATGAAGGTGTTCCTTACCTGATTATGGAATTCATCGATGGCCAACCCATCGATGAATATTGCGACGAAAATCGTCTGACCATCAACCAACGGCTGCGGCTCTTTCAAAGCGTCTGCGACGCCGTGCAGTATGCGCATCGTCGTCTGATCATTCATCGCGATATCAAGCCCTCCAATATTCTGGTGACCAAAGAAGGCATCCCCAAGCTACTGGATTTCGGCGTAGCGAAACTCATGGAGCCGGATGAGGCCAGTGCGAAAGCCGCGCTCACTGCAGCGCAGATGCGCTGGCTCACACCGCAGACCGCAAGCCCGGAACAGATTCGCGGCGAACAGGTCACCACCGCTTGCGATGTGTATGCTCTGGGTGTCTTGCTCTACCGTCTGGTCAGCGGTTATCCACCCTATCACCTGACGACGTTCACGCAGAACGAGATCATGCGCGTGGTTTGTGACACGGTGACGCGGCGGCCGAGCGACGTCGTCGGCAGCCGCGACGGCGAAACGACATCAGCAGAAGCGATGCCCACCGTTGAGCAAATCAGTTCCGCGCGCTCGACCTCATCAGGCGCTCTGCGCAAACGACTGCGTGGCGACATCGACAATATCGTACTCGTGGCCATGCATAAGGATGCCAATCGACGCTACGCGACGGTAGATCAATTGGCACAGGATGTGGGCAATTATCTTGGCGGATGGCCGGTTCGCGCACGTGCCGATTCATGGGGCTATCGCAGCGGCAAATTTATCAAGCGCAATCGTTTCGCCGTAGCGGCCAGCGCGCTGCTGACGCTGCTCATCGCGGGCCTGGTGTCCTATTACACCGATCAAGTGACCCAGGAGCGAGATATCGCTCAGGATCAGCGCCAGCGTGCCGAGCAAGTGTCAGAGTTCATGCTGGACATGTTCGAGGCGGCCAACCCCATGGCCAAAAGCGGCGAACCCGTGACCGCCGCAGCGGTACTCAAAAACGCGGTCGCCACGATCGACGACGAACTGGGCGAACAACCAAGAGTGCGCGCCGACTTGCTGGTCGAAATGGGCAACGCTTA
The DNA here is from genome assembly GCA_045107005.1 of Gammaproteobacteria bacterium. GTDB lineage: Bacteria > Pseudomonadota > Gammaproteobacteria > Steroidobacterales > JBCCMA01 > JBCCMA01. The sequence goes on along the minus strand of JBGCFP010000163.1, from coordinate 11,279 downwards.
CCGGGGCCTCGGTATGTGGACCGAAGCGGTTGCCCTGATCGAGAAATCGGTGGCGATTGAAAGAGCGAATTTCGGCAATACCCACGTGGAACTGGCGGAAGCACTCGCGCACTTGGGTTCCACGAAAACACGACTGCGACGCAACGAGGAGTCTCAGGAACACTACGCCGAGTCTCTGGTGATCTATCGCCAGCTGTTTGGTCCCGTGCACTCGGGTTTCATCGACGTGCTCAATGCCCAAGGCGCCGTTTCACGCCGACTTGGCGATACGCAGCAGGCCCTGCGCTACCACCAGGAAGCCGAAACCTACGCGCAGCAACTCTCCGATGATCCGGACGCGCAATACGCCAACGTGTTGATGAGTACGGGCATCACGCACTACACCATGCAGAATCATGACGCAGCCATCCGCTCTTTGACCCGCTCACTGGACGCGTCGCGCAAAGTGCTCGACCCGCATCATGAGCAGATTTTTACGACGCTGGCGTTTCTCGCCAATGCGTCGCAGAGCAGAGGCCGGCTGGACGAAGGCATTGCCTATTATCAGGAGCTCATTGACCTGGAGCACGCGTCCATTGGCCCTGATCATCCGATGGTTGCTCGGGCACACAAAAATCTGTCGACGATCTTTCGCGATAGCGGTGAGTTTGACAATGCCGAGCGTGAAGTACGCAAAGCGATCGAGATCCACACCGCGAACTTCGGCGCCGACAACTACGAGTCAGTCCGCGGACGGGCAGGTCTGGCCGAGATTTTGTACGAGACGGGCAACATCCGTGAAGCACAAGCGCTCGTTGTGCCTACGAGAGAGGCCATGGCACTGGCGACCTCTCCCGATGCCAAAGCGACGATCTCCATTGATTTACTGGCCGCCCAAATTGCCCGTGACCTCGAAGAGTGGCCAACAGCAGAGCGGCGATTTGCCCGAGTCCTTGCCGCGGCACCCAAAGCGTTTGGGCCGCGTGATCCGGCGACCGCCAGGGCGTTGGCGGAATACGCGTATCTGAAAGCTGCCGCCGGCGATGCCGCGAGCGCAAAAACATCCATCGGCAGCGCCGTCGAGATGCTCGAGTCAGATCACGAATCCAGCAACACGGCCATGATCTTCGCGTTGCAGGGCGAAGTGCTGTTGGCAAACGAAGACTTCGCGAACGCGGCGGTGGTGCTGCGCACTGCGCTGCGCCAGGGTGAGACCTACCTCGGTCCTGCGCACTGGCGTCTGGATTTCATGCGCAGCTCACTGGGCCAGGCTCTTTACGCGAGTGGCGAAACCGCGACGGGAGAAGCACTAATGAAAGACGCCCAGCTTGCCTTGGCGCAAACTCGCCCAACGAACGACCGCTACCGGCGAGCAGCATCGCAACGCTACTGTAAGGCCAGCGATGCGTGCACCAACGCCACCCCGTAAACGGACAAACCTCGGGCAAGGTTTAGTTACGGAGTGAGGCTTGCAAACCCTTCGCGTCTCGATGGCGACGATAGTCGGCATCCGCATCACTCCAAATCGCCATGGCTTGTTCCAGAGACTGAAGCGCTTGCGCTGAATTTTCTTCGCTGTGCCAGATGTACGCCATCTCAAGATGGGCGGTGGCCAAAAAGGGATTGAGCCGCAGCGCATCGTCAAGCAAGGTTTTCGCTTTGCTGACTGCACCAACCCGACGCAGCATACGCGCCAGGTCCACGCGGATTTCATCCACGAACACCGATGTGTTCATGGACGCAAAAAACGACCGGTCCATTAGATCCAGCGTCGTGTCGACCTGTTGCCGCGTCCCCTGTGCGTCGTCGTCGATGACGAACCGGACCACGCGAGCGTAAGCCATCATGGGATCAAACGTCGGATCGGCCAGCTGAGCAACGAATGCTTCGGCGCGATCGAGCGACGCGAGCGCGGCCGGTATATCGCCCTTCTCCCATTCGACGCCAACGCGCGGCAAATTAAGGAACCCGTCCAGTGGGGCGTCAATTTGACCGGTCACATCGTCGATTGTCGCCAGTGCACCGTCAAAATCGCCGAGCAGTGTCTTGGTGTTGATCGCCGTCATGCCCACTTGCACAATGCGCATCAGCGGCGGCATGATCTGCGCCGCCAGCGCATCAAGCTCGCCCAGCGTTGCCAGCATCGCATTCAATTTGCCGCGTACATATTCGAACTCGGCACGCGCGTTGAGCGCCATCAATCGTTGCTGGGCCGTCAGCTCACGTGCCAGCGCATCGTCAATGCGCTTGCGAGCTTCGGGAAATTCACCGGTGCGTAACGCCAACGCAGCGAGTCCCAGCGTGGCGCCAAGATCATCAGCGAACAACAGTTCGGCGTCCAGATAGGATTGGCGCGCCCGATCGTAGTCACCGGCCGCCACATAAATTCTTGCCAGATGCAGATGTGCCTGCGCGTCGTCCGGGCGAGCGTCAAGGAAAGACTGAATGTGCTGTGCCGCCGCTGCGAGATTACCGCGCCCTTGCTCAACACTCGCCATGGACGAATACAGGCTGTAGCTCCCGGGATTAAGCGCCAGTGCCTTTTCAAAGGCAGCCAGAGCGGCTGCGTGGTTCTGGCCGGTAATCATCAGCACCGAACCAAGCCCTTCGAACGCTCGGGGGTTTTGCGGATCGACTTCGGTCCACATCGACAACACCTTCACACTACGATCGAAGTCGTTGTCGTATAGATAGCGGCGCGTCTTAGTTTGAAAACGCGACGCGGTGGACAGCTTGTAGTCGTAATTCAGAGCCTGCAACACGGTGGACTTTGCCTGCTGCACGTTACCGCTCAGATAATAAAGATTGGCCAGTTCACCGTAGGCTTGTGCAAAACTGTCATCGATCTGTATTGCCTCTTCCAACAAGGCAACCCCGGCGGCGTAGTCATTACGCAATGCCACTGCGATGCGCGCATCAACGTAGCGCCGCACCGCGTCGATTTTGCCGCTGAGATTGTCGGTCAGCGGATCATTTTCCGTGTCGCTTTTGGGATCGATATCGAGCTGTTGCTGAGCCAGCATGGAGATGCGGTCGGCGGCGCTGAGCAGATCAGCGATATCTTCATCCATCTCGGCCAACACGGAACCGCTTGACACATCGATCAGTCGTACGCGGGCGCGAACCTGCTCGTCAACCGTCACCAGCGCACCACTGACCAGCGCGTCCCCACGACGCTCGCGCACTAACGTGAGCTGCAATGAGCGCGGCTCGCCAACGGCGTCGTCAAAGCCTCGCGTACGCAAAGACTCCAGCAGGGAATCAGAACCAAATGGCGTGGCCGCGGACACCAGCGGGGTTTCGTGATTCAGATCGTGTTCGATCAGCAGCGGCAGCGCGTAGCTGAGCCAATCGTTGCTCGCGTCGCCGGTTTCATTAGGTAAAAAGTACAGCGTCACGTTTTTGTGAAATGCCTCGACCGGCACCTCAAACGACTGGCTGACACCTGTCTCATCGACCACGGTGCGCGTCTCGATAGCGCTCGCCGTTACCCCCACAGACTGATCCGGGAGCGGCTGTGGATTAAGGAAAAACAGCGCAAGCGCAGCACCCATCAGATTCAGCGGGACGACCGTTTTTTCCACCTTTGTCCACTGATCCTTGCCCGGAGCGCCGTGGAACCACGCGACCACGGCGACGGCGGGCAGCATCGCGGCCAGCGCAATAAAAATGTAGGCGGTGATGGACTCGGGCAAACCGAACTTCTCGATTAGCCAGTCGCCAATCTCGATGGCCATCCACGTGCCGGCCACATAGAGGCCAAGCAACTGCGGCACTCGCCGTGCAAACAATTCTTTAAATACGGTCATTCAGGCTAGCTCTTTGGACCGGTGAACCACCACAGGATCGATCCGATCAGCGGCAGAATGAGAACCAGAACGATCCACAGTGCTTTGGTCTTCGTCGTCGCGTTGCTGCCCGCTATGTTAAGGATGACATAAACGGTTACGGCCAACGTCAGCAGGCCAAAAATCCCACTGATTTTAAGATCCATATTGTTCTCCGGTGATGCGTCGCACAAGTATGCACTGCCGGGCCCGCTGGCTCAAAGTCGATCGGTTAGCGCGCCAACAACGATTATCGTAAACCGCCGACAGTGTCGGTGTTTTTTCCAGTTGCTGGTCAACCGCGATTCGTTGTCACTGACGGCCAACGGCGAAGCAGCGCGAAAACCAGAGCTGTTTCACACTTCCAGATAGCCAAATGCCAATCACTTTTACTTATCCCGAATTGAAACGATTGTGGCATGAGCCCTGCAACGGTTCTGAGCATACGACGACAACTTTGCTCAATTAAGGATGACCATGAAAAACCACACGCTAAAAATTGCCGCCTTCGCTCTGACGATTACGTCTCTGCCGAGCCACGCCATCGCGATTACCGGCACCGGCACGACCACCGACCACGCCAGACTGGCGAACGCGACCGTGATCGACTTCGAAAGCGTCGGTCAGATGAATACACCAGCACTGTCGATTGGCGGTGTCACGTTTAGCGCTGACGGCCTGATCGAAATCGATAGTGATTACGCGGGCAACTACAACACGCGTGGTCAGTACCACATCACCAATCACGGCAATGGCCCCAACGCTTTCCGCTTCGATTTTTCGACACCGACTGACGCTTTCGCATTTTTGTGGGGCGCCGCCGATTACGACTGGACGCTCCAGGCTTTCGGAGCATCAGGTCTGCTCGACAGCATCAACGTCACTCCGACGAACGGAAGTAACAGCGGCAACTACGTCGGCATCGCGGCCACTGGTATCCAATACGCTACGCTGACGTTGAGCGATTTCAACGACTATGTCTTTATCGATAACTTCACCTACAACGAGAGCCAGATCCTGTTCGGTGATGGCCAGACCGCTAGCGTGCCGGAGCCTGGCACCATGGCGCTTCTGGGCATGGGCGTCGTCGGCTTTGCAGCGGCGCGTCGCAGACGGCAACGAGCCTAACGATTGCCCGTTGGACGGTGATTGCACACGTTGGCGATGGTATTTGGACCACGTCAACGTGCCCAATTGAAGTCGCGGAAATCTTGCATTTGTCTGAAAGCACAACAAACAACGAGCCGATCCCGTGCCATGAGCACGACGCGCTTCTCGCGCGCGGACAAGGTCTCGGCAATCTGACGTGGCAACGCGAAACCAAGAATAACGTGTTGACCACTCAAGCGGACTGACCGGCTTGCGCCAGTCTCGAAGAATGAAAAACAGGGTTTAACGCAGCGCGCCAAGACGTGCCGTCGACCCGTACAAAAACTTAAGGTGTCGCCATGAATTATCTTCATCGGGTGCGTTACATCGCTGCCGTGGTGTTGCTGACCGCTGTGCCTGTCGCGCACGGCCAGTTCAACTATGCCGTGTACGAGGGCAACTGGGACTTCCTGCCGGACTTCACCGCGTTGAGCCCGGTCGATAGCGGTAGCAGCGATGTCATCGCTCTTGGCGTGACCAACCTGACCGACTCGTTTGGCTTGGTGTTCACCAGTCAGATCAACGTTACGAGCGCCGGCACCTACCAGTTCCGAACCACCTCTGACGACGGCTCGCGTTTGTACATCGACAATACGCTCGTGGTCGACAACGATGGCGTGCACGCTATCGTGACGGTTGAGGGCGGGATTTTTTTGAACCCGGGCAGCTACGCACTGCGCGTCGAGTTTTTTGAACGTGCCGGCGGCGAAGTGCTCGAAGTCGCCTACAGCGCTGCGGGTGATGCGTTTGGGCCCATTCCATCAAGTGGCAATTTAAATGAAGTGCAAACAGCACGGATGGGGCAGTGGAGCCCGGTGATCCCGTGGCCGCACATTGCCATCTCGGCGGCGAACCTGCCCGACGGCCGCGTACTCACTTGGTCGTCCACCGAGACTAACGCCTTCCCCGCCAACCGGGAGTTCACGCACGCGGCCGTGTTCGACCCTGTCACCCAGACGTTCGTGACGACGGACAATAACTTCCATGACATGTTCTGCGCTGGCGTCGCCACACTGGAAGACGGCCGCATTTTCGCATCCGGCGGCAATCCGGATGACCGGCGCACCAGTACTTTCGATCCGACGGGCTTATCCTGGTCGCCTTTACCGGAGATGTTCGATTTGCGCTGGTATGCCACCAGCGTGACGCTGCCGAACAACCAGGTGTTTGCGACGTTTGGCAAGTCTGCCGGTAACCGGTCGGAAACCTTCGACCCGGAACAATATCTGTGGGAGCGCACCCCAAACGCCAGCATGCAAATCCTGCTCGATGAGCACAATGCGTTTGGCAATCTCGAGTGGTTTGGCCAACTGGCGGTGCAGCCTAACGGCCGCGTGTTCCACGGCGGACCGACGCCAACACTGCACAGCTTCGACCCGATGAACGGCAGCCCCAATCAAACGTTTGGTCAACCCACCGGCTCGCGCGCGCGCAAGTGGGCCAATATCGTGACTTACGACGTGGGCAAATCACTGCTTGTGGGCGGCGCTGATCTTGGCCAAGCCCCGCGCACGCTGGCGAGCAACGTGTTTCTGGTCGATCTATCCGGCGCGACCCCGCAGATAACGCAAGGCCCCGCGATGACCTATCCCCGTGCGCTGAGCAACACCGTCACGCTGCCAAACGGCGAAGTACTGGTGATTGGCGGCAACGACACGGGAGACAATTTCTCCGACACCGGCGCCGTCATGCCCGCAGAAATTTACGACCCGATCGCCAACGCATGGCGGGTCGTCGATTCCATTTCCATCCCGCGCACGTATCACTCCACGGCGCTGCTGATGAAAGACGGCCGTGTTCTGTCAGCGGGCGGCGGCGCCTGCGGTAACTGCGCGGTGAATCATCTCGACGGCCAGATCTTCTCGCCACCTTATCTTTTCAATGAAGACGGCACGACCGCCATGCGCCCAACGCTTAGCGACGTGCCAAGCGCTTCTGGCGCCGGCAATCAAATCACGGTCACCGCGAGCGTGCAAACACAGCGCTTTACAATGGTGCGTCTGTCGGCGACCACGCATCACGTCAACACCGATCAACGCTTCCTGCCAGTCGCCAGTAGCGACAACGGTGACGGCACGTTTACGCTGACCTTCAACGCCAACCCAAACGTCATCATCGCGGGTAACTACTGGTTGTACGCCGTAGACGCCAACGGGACGCCGTCGGTCGGTGAGACAATTCGCATTCTCCGCGAAGCCGTGGATTCAGACGGCGACGGCGTGCCCGATACGCTCGACGCTTTTCCCAACGATCCAAATGAAACGATGGACAGCGATGGGGACGGCATTGGCGACAACGCGGATCCGTTCCCTAACGATCCAAGCTTGCCGGTGCAGGACAGCGATGGCGATGGCGTAGCCAATTACGTCGATCTTTACCCTGATGATCCGACGCGAAGCGGCGGCATCTGGCGGGAAATGTACACCGGTATCGCCGGCAACGCGGTGGCCGATCTCCTGGGCGCTGCAGACTATCCGAATAACCCGGCGGTCGAAGAACAAATGGCTCTTTTTGAAGGCCCAATCGACGTTGCCGATGCGTACGGCACGCGCATGCGCGGCATCTTCTATGCGCCTCAAAGCGGGAGTTACACGTTCTGGGTGTCCAGTGACGACGAGTCCGTGTTGAACCTGAGCTCGAATGCGCAGCCTGCGAACAAGGAAACGATTGCGTTCGTACCGGTCTGGACGTCGCCTCGCGAATGGAACAAGTTTCCGGAACAGCAATCCGCGGCCATCGATCTTGAGGAGGGCCGACCGTATTACCTCGAAGTGCTGCAAAAAGAAGGTGCGGGCGGCGACAACGTCGCGGTCGCATGGCAGCGTCCTGACGATGGCACGATCACCGTCATCGACGCCTCCGTATTCGACCCGGCTCTCGGCGTGGACAGCGATGGGGACGGCGTGCCCGACAGTCTGGATGCTTTTCCCAATGACCCGAACGAAACCACCGACAGCGACGGCGACGGCGTGGGCGACAACGGCGACGCGTTCCCCAACGATCCGAACGAAACGCAAGACAGCGACAGCGATGGCGTTGGCGACAACGCGGACGCGTTCCCGAACGATCCCAACGAAACCCTGGATTCAGATGGCGACGGCGTCGGCGATAACGCCGACCCAACACCGTTTGGCAACGTATTAATGGACGAGAGTTTTGAGGCAGCCACTAGCTGGGAGCTCAATCCTGCCGGCACCGACACAGCCACAACCGGCTTGTGGGAAGCCGCTGACGCTGAAGTCACGCAACTCGACGGCACGACGTACCAGCTCGACGCCGCCGCGGACGGTGCACGCTATCTGGTCACGAATGGTACGGCTGGGCCCGACCTTGGCACCAACGATGTCGACGGCGGCGTGACGTCCATGCGCTCGCCACAGATTGCGCTGCCCGGCGCCGTTACCAGCGAACTGAATTTCCGTTATTACCTGGCGCACTACGACAACAGCGACACCGACGACTTCCTGCGCGTCAGCGTTGTCGGCGACAGCAGCCAAGTCGTGCTCGATGAGCGCGGCAGCGCCGACTTTGACAGCGCCGCCTGGGAGTCGGTGACCGCAGAACTGTCGGCGTTTGCCGGGCAGACGATTTATCTTTTAGTGGAAGCCGCCGACGCCGGTACGCCCAGCCTGATCGAAGCTGGTATCGATAATGTGACGATCATCGCCCCTGATCCACTGGACAGCGACGGCGACGGCGTTCCCGACCAAGACGATGCGTTTCCATTTGATCCAAACGAAACGGTCGACACCGACGGCGATGGCGTTGGCGACAACGGCGATGCCTTCCCCAACGACCCAGCCGAGAGTGCTGACACTGACGGGGACGGCGTCGGTGACAATGCCGATGTTTTTCCCACGGATCCGACTGAAACCATCGACACTGACGGCGACGGCGTTGGCGACAACGGTGATGCGTTCCCCAACGACCCGGCCGAGACGGCTGACACCGACGGCGACGGTGTCGGCGACAATGCGGACGCTTTCCCCAGCGACCCGACCGAAACGGTGGATACCGACGGCGACGGTGTCGGCGATAATGCGGATGCCTTCCCTAACGACCCGACGGAAACGGCAGACAGCGACGGCGACGGCTTTGGCGACAACATCGACTCAACGCCAACGGGTGGGTCGAACATCGTTGCGCTGCCCAGTGCGCCGCGCAATTCGACGACCCTGATCGTCGAGACAAGCACGGGTGCGGATCGTATCTGGAACGTCAATCCGGATAACGACAGCGTATCGGTGGCGGACGCTGACGGCGTGTTGCTTGCGGAAATCGCTGTGGGTCAAAAGCCCTGGTCACTGGCAAGAGCACCTGGCGCGAACCGCATTTACGTAACCAACAAAGCCGACGCCACAATCAGCATCATCAGTTCGACGACGCTGACCGTGGAAGACACCGTGCCACTGCCGTACGGCTCACAGCCACACGGCTTGGTGTTCGACGCGACCGGCACGACGTACACCGTTGTACTGGAAGCTCGCGCGTCCGTGCAGAAACACGATGCGCTGTCGCATCAACTGTTGGGCGAGATTGCTCTTGGCGGTGCGCCGCGTCACGCAACGATGACGCACGACGACGCTACGCTTTTGATCAGCAACTTTGTTACGCCCCCGGTTCCGGGTGAAGACACCGCCAGTGTCGACATTGCCAGCGCGGCGGCTCAGGTTTTCTCGATTGACCCGGCGACCATGACGCTGACCGACACGCTTACACTGACGCACGACGATCGTCCCACGTCCGAGAGCCAAGGCCCGGGTTTGCCCAACTATCTGAACGCGGCGGTCGTCAGTTTCGACAACAGCCAGGCCTTCGTGCCGTCCAAGAAGGACAACATTCTGGGCGGTGAACTGCGCGGTAACTTCGGCATCACGTTTGATCACACCGTGCGCGCCAACACGTCGCTGCTGGATTTGGCAACGGGTCTGGAAGGCAACCTGCGCATTGACTTTGATAATGCGAGCCTGGCTACCGGCGCCGCCGTCACGGGGGGCGACCGCTATCTTCTGGTCGCCCTCGAAACCAGTCGCGAACTGGCCGTGTACGATCTGCTAAACGGTTTCGAAGTGCTGCGGCTGATCACTGGCCGAGCGCCCCAGGGCGTGGCGCTGTCCACCGACGGGCGCATCGCCTACGTGCACAACTTCATGGACCGCAGCGTGTCCCGCTTTGATCTGACCGCGATGATTGAGACCGAGCTGCCGGCCAGTAATCCACTGCCAACCGTTAACGTCGTATCAAGCGAAACGCTCAGCGCCCCGGTGCTGTTGGGCAAGCAGATATTCTATGATGCCCGGGACGATCGCCTGGCGCGCGACAACTACATGAGTTGCGCGTCTTGTCACAATGACGGCGGTCAAGACGGACGCGTCTGGGACTTCACAAGTCTGGGTGAAGGACTGCGCAACACGATCGAGCTCAACGGGCGCGGCGGCATGGGCCACGGTTTCTTGCACTGGTCTGCCAACTTCGATGAAGTGCAGGATTTCGAAGGCCAGATACGCACGCTCGCGGCCGGCACTGGTTTAATGAACGACGCGGATTTTGACGCCGGCACGCGCAGCGAGCCGCTGGGCGATGCCAAAGCCGGACTGAGTGCGGAGCTCGATGCGCTGGCCGCCTACCTGGCATCGCTCGGCGACGTGGATCGCAGCCCCTATCGCGCCGACGACGGGACACTGACCACCGCTGCCGCGGCCGGCAAACTGGTGTTCGCCACCAACGGTTGTGGCACGTGTCACGCTGGCACGTCCTTTAGCGGCAGTGGTGACGGCAACGCACTGGCCAATGTGGGCACACTGACCGCCGCCAGCGGGCAGCGTTTGGCCGGGCCGCTGGATGGCATCGATATCCCTACCTTGCGCGACGTCTGGAAAACGGCGCCTTACTTGCACGACGGCAGTGCGCCCACGCTCGCTGAAGCGGTATCGGCCCACGCCACAATCGACGGCGACTTGCTCGGCGACCTGGTGGCCTACCTGCGGCAAATCGGGCAAGAGGAAGACGAAGCACTGGCTGATTCCGACGGCGACGGGGTGAGCGATAGCGCAGACAACTGCCTGCTCATTGCAAACGCGCCACAGCGAGACACAAATCAGGATGGCTTCGGCAATGCCTGCGACGCGGATCTCAACGGCGATCTGCAAATCAACATCACCGACCTGGGTTTGCTGCGTGCCTCGTTCTTCGCCGTGCCCCCCGACCCAACCTGGAATGCCGACGCCGACTTCAACGGTGACGGCGTCGTGTCGATCATCGACCTTGGGATTATGCGCAACAGTTTCTTCGGCACGCCTGGGCCCAGCGCCCTGGTGCCGTCGA
>JBGCFP010000162.1:0-20067 GCA_045107005.1 Gammaproteobacteria bacterium | reverse complement strand
AAGACGCCGTGAACCCATCCATGGGGGCTTGGCGGCAGCATCCCTGCTGCCGACACTTTGCCGAGAGAGACCCACGTCCAAAGCCCCTGACAACGGTTGGCTCAGTGCGTTTTTTTGATTCCTGCCATTTTTTCTATCATTTTTTGGGGGCAGTGATGCTGGGGCTTGTGACATGAAAGTGGACACAAACCGCGCTCAGGGCGCGAGAAAATCGGCGCTGATGGTGGCCGGTCTGCCACCGCGATTTTTCAGGATATGCAGCGTTCGCTGCTGATCACTGTGAGTGAGCATGAGGCGCAGCGCCGCGGGCGACGACTGCGTCGCAGTGCGTGTGGGACCAAACACGACGCCAAAACTGTCGCCTTGCGCAGCCGCCAGCTGCAAACGGCGCAGCGATTTATCCGGTGCCTGGTTGACCCAGCACAACACGGCGGCGCAGTTGCCCGAACGTAACGACTGCTCGGCGGCCCACAGCACATCCATGCGCTCGTTGGCGTGCACCACCATGACACGCGCCAGATTCACGCCCGCCTCACTGAGTGCCGGCGCGTAGGGAATGTGCGGTGGCGCAATCCACATCAGCCAGCGATGCGCACCGTCGTGACGCGGCTGGCTCAACGCGGCCAGTGCCGGCATCAGCAGTTTGAGCTCGCCCAGGCCCGGCTGATCGAGCAGGATTTCGGTGAGCGCCGCGGCTGGCCAACCGTCGGTGGCCAGCTGCTGATCGAGCTGATCGTAACCCGTGGGAATGCCTTTGACGCCGGGCGCACGCCGACCGGCGCGCCAGACGCGGGCGTCGCGAAGCAGTGTGTCGAGTGGCGCGGGCATGGTGATCAGGAGACACGTCGCTACTGGCGAATGACGCCAACCACGATGCCTTCAATCATCAGTGACTCGTGTTCCAGATCGACCTTGATTGGATCGAAGTCTTCGTTCTCGGGCATTAGCCACACGTGTTTGCCTTTCTGGCGATAACGTTTGACCGTGACTTCTTCTTCGAGCCTGGCGACGATGATCTGGTTGTGGCGCACGTCGGGCGTGCGGTGCACCGCGACCAGATCCTGATCGAGGATGCCGGCGTTGCGCATACTCATGCCGTGGACCTGCAGCAGGTAGTGCGGCTTGGGATGGAACAAGCTTGGATCGAGCTGGTAACGCGCCTCGATGTGTTCCTGCGCGAGAATCGGCTGACCGGCAGCAACGCGACCGACCAATGGAATACCGCTGGCTTCGCGGATTTCGTTTTCCATGTGGTGCTTGATGCGGATGCCGCGCGACGTGCCCGGGATCAGCTCGATGGCGCCTTTGCGTTCGAGCGCGCGCAGGTGTTCTTCGGCCGCGTTGGTGGAACGAAAGCCCAATTGTTTGGCGATTTCCGCGCGGGTGGGCGGCATGCCGGTGTCGGTCATGTGATCGTGGATCAGCGTGAGGATTTCGGCTTGGCGAGTCGTCAGGTCTTGCATGATGTTCTCATCTGTATGTATTCACAGTGACTGTGATTATATACAGCTTTTGACGATGCGCACAAAGGGTAGCTTAACTCACTGAAAAACCAGCAGCCCTGGCAGCGACAGCGACATTTGGGTCTATAATCCTTTGACCATAATCCGAAGGAGTAGCCCTCATGTCTCCAACACCGCTCGATCTGTGGATGCCCATTTTGCTCGCCGCATTCCTTGCCTGGCTGTCCAGCTCGCTGATTCACATCCTGCTCAAATATCACAACGGCGATTACCTGGAACTGGGCAATGAAGACGACGTTGCCAATGCCATTCGCGCTGGCTCGCCCAGCCCGGGCGTGTACACCATTCCCTTCTGCGTCGATATGAAAAAAATGGGCGATCCAGCGATGCAGGAAAAATTCGCCAACGGGCCGGTGAGTTTCGTCACGGTGTTTCCCAACGGCATGCCACAAATGGGTAAATTGATTGGCCAGCAGATGCTGTTTTTTCTGTTCGGCTGTTTTCTAATTGCGTATTGCGCGGGCCTGGCGCTGGCGCCGGGCGCTGAGTATCTCGCCGTGTTTCGGTTTGTCTCGGCGGTGGGGTTTCTCACCTTCGGCTGGGGGCTGATTCCGTTCTCGATCTGGTACGGTCTTAGCGCGCTGACGACGGCCAAGTACATGCTCGATGCATTGATCTACGCCTTGATTGTGGCCGGTGTGTTTGCGTGGTTGTGGCCTGCGGTCTGACTCTAAGCGAAGGAGATGTTGATGCGTCGTCTTAACGGTTTTTTAATACTGGTGCTCGCTCTGATTTACTCGGGCTGCACGGCCACGACGCCATCGCAGGACGACACGGCGCAAGCCGTCGCTGCGTCCGACGACGTGCAGGTCATGGTGCTCGGCAGTTATCACTTCGCCGGCTCGAGCAGCGACCTGGTAAACCTGGACGTCGATAGTGTGTTGACCGATGCGCGACAGCAGGAATTACAAGGCGTGGCCAACGCGCTGGCGCAATTTAAACCGACGGCGGTGGTCACTGAACGCGTCACTGATGCGCCCTTCTATCTCGACCCACACTATCGCGAATTTACGCCCGAGTGGTTGACCGAACGCAGCAACGAACGGGTGCAGCTGGCGTACCGCGTGGCGCATCAACTCAGGCTGCAACGGGTATACGGTTTGGACGAACAACCCGCTGACGGCGAGCCCGATTATTTTCCGTTCGGCAAGCTGGCCGCGCACGCGGCGCAGACCGGATTGGACACCGAGCTCAACCAGTTCGTGCAAGAGTTCCGAGGCAAGGCGGAAAACGAGATGGCCAGGTTGAATCAGGGCAGCATCGCTGAGGCGCTGCTGGCCGTGAACAACGGCCCGCTGTCCAAGCCCGATTTTTACTATCAGCTGCAGCGTTTTGATCAGGGGGAAGCGCAGCCGGCGGCGGAACTGCAGGGCTACTGGTTTATGCGTAACGCGAAGATATTCTCAAAGCTTGATGACGTTGTGCAACCCGGTGATCGCGTGCTCGTGGTTTACGGCGCCGGGCACAAGTTCTGGCTTGAACATCTGGTTACGCAAACGCCGGGCTATGCACTAATCAAACCCGATGCGTATTTGCAGCGGGCCGTTCCCGCACCGTGACGGCGTCAACGCGACGCATTGTGACCGACACGCTGGATCATCCCGCCGTGGTTGATCTGTTGCGCGAGCACATGGATCACATGCAGGCCACGTCGCCGCCCGAAAGCGTGCACGCACTCGATCTGAGCGCGCTGCGTTCACCGGACGTAACCTTTTGGTCGATTTGGGAAGACACGGAATTACTCGGCTGCGGCGCGCTCAAACAACTGGATGCGCACCACGGTGAGATCAAATCGATGCGCACGGCATCGGGGCACTTGGGGCGCGGGGTGGCGAGCGAGATGTTGACGCACATGATGGATACCTCACGCCAGCGCGGCTATACGCGCATCAGCCTTGAGACCGGTAGCGGCGAGGCGTTTGAACCGGCGCACGCGTTGTACCTGAAGTTCGGGTTTGCCTACTGCGGGCCGTTTGCGCAGTACACCGAGGATCCGTTTAGCCGCTTTATGACACTTGAGATAAAGCCCGTTACATCGGAATGAGCCCTGCGATCACATTCCCGATGCAACGGGCGATGGCAGGCCGGGCTCGGCGCAGAAAATAACCCGGTGCGCCGTTCGCGCTAGGTCTGCACACCCAGAGCGGCGATGCGCCGAATTTTGTCCACCAGTTGCGCACCGGTAAACGGTTTGGCCATGAACGCGTAGTCACCGGCTTCGAGTCCTTTGAGCGTCAGGTTTTCGCGCACATAGCCACTGCAAATCAGCACTCGGCCGGCGGGCGAATTGGCGTGGAAGGCGGCAATGACGTCGTCGAGCGGCGCGCCGGGAAACACGGCGTCCGTACACAGCACGTCAAACGTTTCAGTGGTCTTTGACAGAAGGCGCAGCGCTTCGTCGCCGTCCGTCGCCACTTGAATCGGGATGTCATGGCGGCGCAGGTTGAACTCAATCAGATCGCGCGCCAGAGGGTCGTCTTCAAGCACAAAGACGCTGGGGGTCAATGCATCGTGTCCGGCGATCGGGTCGAGCGGCTCGCTCGACACGCGACTGGCGTCAACAGCCGGCAGGTAAACCGTAATGCGTGCGCCGCCTTCGCGCACGTTGGCGACGTCAATGTGTCCGCTGCTCTGGGTCACAATGCCAAAGACCGTGGACAGTCCCAGGCCGGTGCCTTCGCCTGTGCCTTTGGTCGTGAAAAACGGCTCGAGCACGCGATCGCGAATGGCCTCATCGATGCCGGGGCCGTTGTCCTGTACGCACAGCTCCACCCACTGATCACTGCTGCGCATGTTGGGGAACGACTTCGCTATGTCGCCGCTGGCAATGCAGCGGCAGCGCAATGCAATCTTGCCGCCGTCGGGCATTGCGTCGCGGGCGTTGATGATCAAATTAAACAACAGCTGCTGGATCTGTGCTTCATCGGCGAAGATCGCCGAGTCACTCACCGTGTCGACGCTGATGTGAATGTCAGGGGGCAGCAGCGGATCGATGGTGGTGACGGTGGCGGCAATGATCTCGTCAATCAACAGGTGTCGCGGACGACGTACTTCCTGCCGAGCGAACGTCAGCAGCTCGCGCGCCAGTTTGCCCGCTTGCTCGGTCGCTTGTTCGATCGCTTCGGCGCCTTTTTCGCGCGTGTCGGGCGCGTCCGAGTTACGCAGGATGTCGTTCCAGCCGCGAACCACGAGCAAGGCGTTGTTGAAATCGTGCGCCACGCCTGCGGCAAGCTGGCCCAGCGATTCGAGTTTTTGCAACTGCTGCGCCGTGGCTTCGGCATCACCGCGTGCACGCTCTGCTGCCACACGCTGCGCCGTTTCCTGCTGCAGACGACGTAGCGCCTCTTCCCGCTCGCGCAACGCGTGCTCAACCGTGGTGACCACGAAGAACACAGCGTAAGCCGTGGTACTCCAGAGCACGCCCGACACAATCGTGACGCGCAGCCAGATCACCGGATCGCGACTGCTGTACTCCGACGTCGGGGGGCCGTCCCACCAGCCCGTCCACAGCGCACCGGTCATGCACAACAACACGACGAGCAGCGAACCCAGGAGCACGGTGGTGTCGTACCGACCGAGCAAAAGGATAGCGCCGACGATCGATACACCCGCGAGCAACGCGGGACCAGGATTGAGCCCGACCATCGGATAAGTCACGATCGACAAACCCGCCAGAATTCCGACCACCACTCTGGCGCGAAATCGGTAAGACATGGCTTTCCAAGCCAGGAGAAAATGCAGAGGTGGAAGGCTCAGCACGACCACGACGCCAAGAATTCTTAGCTCGGTGGACCGTGCCAGGACGAACACGGCCACGCCCATGACCAGCAGAGCGCTCAACAGCACGTAGCGAAACCCGAACAGTAGCGCGTGGCGCCAATTGAGTTGCGGGCTGAGCGCTGTGCCTTGCCAGTCGCCCGGTTCGTCCTGCGACGTCTTCCCTGTCTCTGCCCTGTCGATCAACACAGCTCTCCGCGGCCGCTATCGAGGTTTCGTCCCGGAACGTGCAATCCCTGTCTACGACTAAAGATAGCAGAAAGGACGCAAATCGCGAATGGGTGTGGGCCGCCAGTTTTATCCCGTGCTGTGAACGGAATTTCGACAGGTCAAACGGCGTGAATGCTCGGACAAATAGCCAAGTGACCGGACTGGACGCCGTGCATACAGCCCCACTGCGTAACGTGGCTCTCACCGCTCCGTTCACGCATGGATGGAGCGGTCACTCATGACAACATTTTCTGGAGTTGAGAGAGCGCATCCTCGTGCGACAAACCGGACGCCTTGAGTATGTGAACATAGTTATTAGCGGCTGACTCGAAATGTGGATGAACATGACCGATCGCCATACCGAATCCATGGAGTATTCCCACTGTGCGGCGCATCAACGGCTCGGCCTCGGACAGGCGGTTCGTCGCCTGAAGCAATTGAGCAAGGTTGTTGAGACGGATCGCAACGTTTGGATGCTCCGCCCCAAAGCTCTGCTCATCGATCGCCAGCGCTCGGCGCATCAACGGCTCGGCCTCGGACAGGCGGTTCGTCGCCTCAAGCAAACTAGCAAGGTTGTTCATCTGTGCGGCGACTCTGGGATGCTCCACCCCAAAGCTCTGCGCATCGATCGCCAGCGCTCGGCGCATCAACGGCTCGGCGGCCACGTATCGTGCCTTGGTAAAATACAGATTGCCGAGCTGAGTCAGCAAATTCGAAATCAGATTCGTTGTCCCTGTTTTTGGGCTCTGACTGCTATGACTGCATACGGCTTCGGCGTGTTCGGCCAGAGGCTCGAGCTTAAGCCAGTTCTCTACGTCGCCAGGGTCGAAATTGAATTCCGCTGTCATCCACTCAAGGGCTTGTTCGAGGGCAGGGAGGTCGTTGTTCCGAGACTGCCGTTGGTGATATCGGGTCGTCGCCTGAACCAATCGATGCACCTGAAACCCACGTAACACATCTTGCTGCACGCGGCTGGCCAGTGAGTACTTGGCCAAGTTGGCCATTGCTCTTCGCGGTTTGATTGACGTTGAGTCAGGCATCGCGTCGAAAAAGGCGTCGGGAATCAACTCGGGAGACAGCCAACTCAGCACCTCGAGCATGCGGTGCGCCTCGTCATTCAGTTGATCGACCGACAGTTTCCAGGTCACCAGCAGCTCGTTGGCGTACTCAATTTGCGTCCGGTCAAACTCTTCGAGGATCCCAGCCTCGTCCTGCTCCCATTGACTCAGATAATCCGAAAATCCCAGGTACGCCGCATTGATCCACGCCGCGGCGTGCTCCAGGCCCAGTGCCAATCGCCCGGTCTTTAACGCAACCTGCTCGGCGAGAGCCCGATCGTCAACGGTGCGATTGCGATTGGCACGGGTCGCGTCGAGCAGATAGCTCGTTGCATCCGCCAACGCCAACACGCCCAGATCCAGCGTCTTGACCGAAGCGCTCCAACCAGATAAACGGCTGGTAATCAGCACGTCACCATGCGCAAGTTGCGGCAGCTTGGCCTTGATCGCGCCAGCGGCCGCATCGGTATCCACGTTATCGACAATCAGCAGCCAGCCGCGATTGGTTTGCAGCCAGTTGATCACCGCTGCGATTCGCTTGTCATCCGCAGCCGCATCGAGTCCTGAAATCGCCAGCACGTCGCTCAAGCCGGCCAGACTGTTTTCGAGAAGCTCAGGACTCTCACCCGACAGAAACAGCAAGGCGCTGTAGTTGGGTTCATAACGCCAGGCGTATTCAATCGCGGTTCGCGTCTTGCCAATCCCGCCCGACCCGTGAACGGCTTTCGCTTGTTTGGGCTTGGCTTTGTCAGTGATGACCGCGGCGAAATCCGCCGTGCCGCCCAGTTGCTCGTGCAGTGCCTCCAAAAAACGCTCGCGCCCTTTGAACATCTCTCCAAGCGACGGTTGCGGGAGATTGTTGGGCTTGCCTTGGGTCAGATCCGGAAAGGGCAAAACCAGGACATCTTCCACCAACTTTGCGGGCGTGTTCAATGACTCGCGGTGACTGCCAGAATCCTTAACCCATTGGCGAAACGAAGCCTGAAGCGTCTTCGAAGACGCGGCCTCCTGTGCGTCCTGATCCGCGACAAAATCATCATCAGTGAGAAAAACGTAGGTCGCTTTTCCCAGCGTCTTGGCGTAGATGTACTCCCACTGCGTGTACGACACCGAACAATTGCCGGCCGCTTGGCGAAACTGAGTCACTGGCTCACCGTCACCCATGATCAAACTGTGCTGATCAGTCGGAAGCGACCCACACTGATGACCAATCAGGCAAATCACCGCGTCGCAGTTTTCGATGTACGCGTTCAGGGTTTCGAGCAAGGTCGCGCCGCCTTGGCGAAAGTGCTTTTCGTCGCAGACCTCGATGCCACGGCGACGCAGGACGCGTGCCACTTCCAAACGATACGACTCCAACTCTTTTGAGACGGAGGAAACAAAGACACGAAACGTCGCGGGCTTGGACATAGATCGAGAATAGCAACGGATGACGGAGAGACAAACTCCGATCAGCTTTGGTTTGGACCGGGTCTTTGGAAGGTCTGCGTGATGCGCCTCAATCTATCAGTGCCACCACAACGCCAATTTACTCAATGGGTCGATTGTTATCGAGCAGATTTTCCCCGGCATCCTGACTACGCTCGTCGTTCACCAGCTGCTCAACATCGGTCTCTGGCTTGACGTCCATGGCTTCCGCCGTTGGCAGCGGCCCCAACTTCGGCGGCGTTTCTTCTTCAGGCGGCACCGTCTCGGTGACCACTGCCCCACGCGTCGTCGTCCCAATCGCATCCGCCAGCGGCGCATCAAAGCGCAACCGATAGATCGGCTCGGGCAACGTAAACCCGCTTGCTTCAATCGCCGTTGTCACCGCCCGAATCGCCAAACTCCGTGCCTTGCCAAGACTGGTCTCGCGCTGATTCACCCAAGCCAGGAACAACAAAACGACATTCGAATCACCAACCGCTTTGATCACCGCGGCTGGCGCCGGGTCTTCCAGAATGAAATCGAGTTGCTTGATCGCGTCGAGGCCCGTCTGCATCGCCGCCAAAGGGTCATCGTTGGCATCAACACCCAGCTCAAAGTCAAAGCGACGTTCAGGATTCCGCGTGTAATTCAGGATAACGGCCTTGAACACTTGCGAATTCGGGATACGCAGTTGATTGCCATCCAGCGTCATCAATACTGTCGCGCGCGACGTCAAACGCACCACTTTCCCTTCGTGACTATCAATCACCACATGATCATTCGCCCGAAACGGCTGGCGCAAACTGAGCATGATGCTGGAGATGTAATTCTCCAGCGTATCGCGCACGGCGAAACCGATGGCCAAGCCAATGACACCGGCGCTACCGAGAATCGTCCCCATCAGCGCCGTCGCGCCGATCAGGTTCAGCGCGACGACCAGCGCGATGCCCAACGACACCACCCGCACGGTTTGCGCCAGCAAACTGGCGAGGAAACGGTTAGGTGCCACGCGTTCCCACAGTGACTTCCAGCCGGCGAGCAAGCTGCCAACGAACGCAATCACCGCAAACACCAGCAGGGACAACAGCACCAGCGGCAGCGCCTTTACCCAGCGATCAACGTCGGCTTTGAGCTCGCTGACCACCGGTCGCAAGTTGCTTTCCACATCGAGCGTGCGTTCAATCTGATCTTCTACTGTGACCACGCCCGCGAGGCGAATAGCGAGATCCGTGGCACGCTCCGCGTAACGCTCGTTAGCGACCGAGCCCCCTAGCGTGACAACGCCCTCTTGCACCGTCACGGTTACGGTGCCCAGAGTTTCAATCTGTGCGTAGATTTTTTCGAGGCGCTGGGTAATATCACGGTCGGCCGAGATGGGCGCATCGACTTTGACTAGCGGCTCGGGATCGTTTGCGTCCGCGGCGGCCCCTTGGCCCGATGCCATCGGCGCGCTCAGGCACAGCGCTAGCCGTACGACGCGCGCCCGATATCGTAGGAGGTTCATCATCTGTGTCATGCCAAGGCCATCAAAAGAGCCACGGGAGTTGCTGGCGAACGCCAGACTAAAGAATACGGCTAAGACCCGGTGTGTTACAGGTGAAGCGATTGTTCTCGCGCTTGCAGCCAATGCTGCGCATCGTTTCATCCGGTCTCGAACTCAAACGAAACGCAAACGTCTCGACCAGCCGACGCTCAACCGCAACGCCGTCGCGAATCAGCGGTTCGTAGCGCCACTTGCGCACAGCCTGCACGACGGCCCGCTCGAACGATGCGCGTGAATGCGAGCTCACGACTACGATGTCACTGACTTTCCCGGCATCGGTAACGGAAAACTCAATCTGAACGGTATCGGTATAACCCCGGATGCGGGCGCGACTGGGATAACGCGGTTCGATGCGTTTGATCAGTGCCCCGCCCTCTTCCCGCAGAATGTCGCTGCCCAACTCGCTGACGATGTAGTCGGATTCGTCCGGATCGGGCGCCACGATGGTGTACGGCGACTTACCCACAGCCAACGCTTGCGACGCGTCCCGGCGAAGATCCGACAACGATTCAATCATCGGCGATTCCAGATCCAGCTCACTAATCATCGCGTGCGTCGGTCCAGCTCGTTCGGGCTCATAGTTAGCATCACTCGAGGCGGACACGGCCGTGGGCACAAGCGAGGCAAGCGTCACGTTTGGCCGCTCGATCGGCGCCCGCCGCAAGCCATCGCGTACCGAGCGCAGCCACAGGTTATCGTCGGACTCAGCTTGCGCGCGCAGTGTCGACGGCGGCGACCCGATCAGCGCGACGGAACGCAGCTGCGTGCCTGCCCGTGCCAAAGACGGTGCCCGCACTACCGTTTCGATCGGTCGAACACGCGGCGCTTTGGGCAGTTCAATCAATTCGTAAGCGGTGAGCGATGCTGCAGCCGGCGCGCTAACGGGTTGGGGATTGAACACCAGCGTGCCGCCGATCAACACCGTCAACGCCGCGGCAATTGAGGTGATGTACAACCCGTTGGTCGCGGGCGCGCTGCCTTTGACAATGCGGTGCACCCGATGAAGCAAGTTGCCGCCGGTCGCCGCAAGGTTGCTCAGCGGCTCGCTGAGCAAATGCTGCGAACGCAGGGTTTCCAGGTCGGACAGTGCGGTGACGTACTCGTAACGACCGCCGCAGCGTGACACCACCAGATCGTCGCAGCACAGCTCGCGCTCGTCGCGAATGCCGTGGCCAATCAAATAGACAACCGGGTGATAAAAGAACACGGTTTCGATGGCCAAAAGGAAATAGTTGACCATGTAATCGTAGCGCGCGATGTGCGCCAGCTCGTGCGCGATCACCAACTCCAGCTGGCGTTGGCTCAACCCCAGCAGGGCACTGCTCGGAATCAGGATGACCGGTTTGAGCCATCCGATGACCGTCGGTACCGACACCACCACGGATTCAACCAGCGTCACCGGACGCGACACGCCGATCTGACGGGCCAGCTTACGGAGTCGCTGCTCCCATTCCGGTGCCATCGGATGACAGCCTAAATACGTGAGGCGTTCGGCCCGGTGCCAGTTCCACATCAACCGAATGGCCAGCGCAGTCACACCGGACAGCCACAACACAACAATGATCGGCGCCAGCGTCTGCGCCCACGATGTGCTCTCAAGTGCCGCCGGAACCGCCAGTGCGGCGTTGCCCGGCAGCGTTAGCCACCCGGCACCCGCCTTTGTCACGACCAGCGCCGTGACAAAAGGGGACAATCCGAACGCCGCGAGCGCGATCACCGCACACGCGTAGCGCGCGCGCGGCGAAAAGCCCTGCAAGTAGAGCATCGCCATCGCGTAAAGCAATCCGATCACCGCTCCCTGCCACAGTGAGTGCAGGAGAACGGTGCTGACCAGTTGTACGAGATTATCGAGCATTGATGCGTCCACGATACCGTTCAGTCTGCCTTACTTTTATCCGGGCTTAAGTAACAGGTTGTTGTTCCTCAAGCTCGTTGAGCAAGCTGCGAATGGCGCGCAGATCTTCCTGCGAGGCATTCTTCGAGCCGCCCAGCGCTTGCAGCACCAGTTGCGACGGCGAACCGTCGAACGCGCGTGCAATCAGATCGCTGGTCAGCTGTTTCTGAACTTGCTCTTTACTGAATACTGGTTTGTATACGTGCGCGCGCCTCGAGTCGTCACGAACCACTAACTTTTTGCGATGCATAATCTGCAGCAACTTCAAAATAGTGGTGTACCCGCTCGCGTTGTCCCCCGGCATCGCTTCATGTACCCGCCGCA
Source organism: Gammaproteobacteria bacterium (assembly GCA_045107005.1). Classification (GTDB taxonomy): domain Bacteria; phylum Pseudomonadota; class Gammaproteobacteria; order Steroidobacterales; family JBCCMA01; genus JBCCMA01. The sequence goes on along the minus strand of JBGCFP010000162.1, from coordinate 8,331 downwards.
CCGTCGATGGCCCGGCGTCCCATAACACCCTCAAAATCACCAGCTCTGCGCGCGTTGGGCGCAGAACGCTGGAGGGCAATGATTCGCTTGTCATTGTGCGTAAATCCCCGCTCAAATTGGAAAACCGAGTATAACCGTATCCACGAAGATTGACGTAATTAACCAAAGGCGGCCGGTCGCGACGAACCACCAACGGAGCGCCTGGCCGCCAGCAAAACTGCCCAAATTCATTCATTTATGGCCGATCGAGTCGTTCGCCCCGGGACAATTGCCACGAGGCCCGCAGGCAACAACTTGCCAGGCAAATGCGCAAAAACCTGCATTCGGATGCATTCTCACCTGCCAATCCGGTACCATCACGAACGTTCGTCGCAACGGGATGCGCCCATCTTATAAAGAGGGGCGAGGTGACGAACCGATCCGTACGGGTAGAGCGCGCGACGTACGATCGACAGACCAATAATCAAAGCGCCGTTGACTTGGCAGTGCCGATGAATGAATCGATCACCGGTCGCGCGTCCACCACGGGCGGGGCGAACAGCGCACGCGTTGCAACGTGGCAGTACGATGCGCGCCAGTCAACCTGGTCGTGGCCGTCCGGCACGCCCGGCTGGTTGCCCGAAGGCACCGCCGATGATCTGCACACACTCGTCGCCCACACTGACGCGGAGCACGGCGCGAAACTGACCCGCGCGCTGTCCGGGCGCGATGCGTTTCGAGTAACGTTACCCGTTGCCACCTCGTCGAAGAGCGTGCGATGGATCAATATCGAAGGGTCGCGCAATGGCTACGGCGACGTCTCCGGCCTGATTCACGATGTAACGCAAAATCGCCGGGTCGAAGACGCCCTGCGTGCCGAAATCGCTCGCTACCGCCGCGCCGCGCAGGACGGCAACGCGGTGATGTTCACCGCCCGATTGCCCGACTGGCGCATGGGCCATGTGAGCGACAGCATCGAACAACTGACCGGCTACCCGCGTCAGACCTGGTTGTCCCAACCCGATTTTTTGCGCCAGATCACGTTGCGGGACGACCGCCCTCGCCTGTCACCGGCAACGTTGCGCCAAACCGTGGAAGCTGGCGAACCGCTGCGCTTTCAGATTCGCCGGGCGGACGGTCGCGTCGTGACGCTGCGCGCCAACCTTCGGGTGCGCCAAACACCCGACAAACGCCGCGCCATTGCTCGCGGCGTGTTGATGGCCGACGCACCGTCAACCGTTTCCACCAGCAGCGAACGCGAACAGCATGCGCGCATATTGTTTGATCAAAATCCCGCGATGTTTTTCTGCATCAGCCCGGACGGTCTGATCGAGTCGGTGAATCGATACGGTGCCGAGCATTTGGGCTATCGCCCTGATGAGTTGGTCACCCGTGATGCGCTCGATCTGCACCTGCCAAGTCAGCGCGCCCAAGTGGCCGAATACGTGCGTCACTGCAAAAACGAACCGGGCGTTGTCCATCACTGGGAAACTTGCCTGGTGCGTAAGGACGGTTGCGATCTGTGGGTGCGCGTCGCGGCCCGCCTCGTGGATGCGGACGGCCAAAGCGAGCTGTTGATCGTGTGCGAAGACATCACCTACGCGCGCCGTCTGTCGGAAAAACTCCGCTATCAGGAGAATTTCGACCTGTTGACCGGGCTGGCAAATCGTCGCCGGTTTGAGCGCGAGCTAACCGCTGCGCTGGTTGAGCGCGATGAATCGGGCGCCAACAGCGTACTGTGCTATCTCGACCTGGATCACTTCAAAGTGATCAACGAAACCTGCGGCCACGACGTGGGCGATCAACTTTTGCTGAAAGTCTCCAGACTGTTGTCGCGTCACGTACGCGAGTGCGATGCGCTGGCGCGCCTCGGTGGCGACGAGTTCGCGATCCTGTTTCGCGGCTGCCCATTGGTGGATGCGCGACGCCGCGCCGAAGAAATCTGCCTCGCGCTGGCAAGCGACCGTTTCGAAGCGGCCGGTCAGTCGTTTCGGGCAACGGGCAGCATTGGCGTGGTGGACCTGGCGACCACGCAGGGCACCCAGGCGCAGTTGTTGTCGTTTGCTGACTCGGCGTGTTTTACCGCCAAAGACCAGGGCCGCAATCGCGTCGTTTATTACACCTCGGACGATTTGGAAATCGTTCGACGTCAGGGTGAAATGGCCTGGGTATCTCGACTGCAAAAAGCCGTTGACGACGACCTGTTTGAGCTTTTTTACCAACCCATTCGAAGCTTGAGCCGTGATCCGCAACGCGGTCGCGCGATGGAAGTGTTGCTGCGCTTACCGGATGCCACTGACGACACGTTTGTCCGGCCCGACGAATTTCTGCGCGCCGCTGAAAACTATCAGCTGGCCGTACGCATCGACGCCTGGGTGTGCGATCACGTACTGCGCTACTTTGCCGCCAATCCGCACGCGGCCGACGGGCTCGACCTGTGCTGCATAAACTTGTCGAGCCAGTCGCTCACCGACACCGAATTCTTGACGCGTCTGGTGCGTCGCATCGGCCCGTCCAACCCGCTGGCCAAAAAGATCTGCTTTGAAATCACCGAGACCGGCGTGATCGCAAACCTTGAACTTGCCACCGAATTTATCAACACGCTCAAAGCGCTCGGCTGCCGATTTGCGCTGGACGATTTCGGCAGCGGCGTCTCGTCGTTTGCCTACCTCAAATCGCTGCCGGTCGACGTAGTGAAAATCGACGGGATGTTCGTGCGTAACATGGCGTCCGATCCCATTGACCGCGCGCTCGTTGCGTCAATCAACGATATTGCTCACGCCATGGGCAAACTGACCGTGGCGGAATACGTGGAAGATGAATCGGTCGTGGGTCGACTCGAAGAAATGGGCGTGGACTACGCGCAGGGGTTTTATCTGGCCAAGCCGGCGCCGCTGCGCGACTACGGTAAACCCGGAGATCGGGTCATCAGTATTGAGGGTCCTCGTCGATAGGCGTGTAGCAGACCCGATTGCGCCCCAGACGCTTGGCTCGATACATCGCCCCGTCAGCATCGCTGATCAGGGATTCGAGACTGACGACTTCACCCTGAGTCGCCGTTGCCATGCCAATGGACACATTGACATTGAGCCCCAAGCCCTCGAATTTAAACGTTTTATTAGCGATTTCTTCGCGCGCACGATCGCACAGGATCAGCGCTTCCTGGCGGCCTGTATCCGGGAGCAACATGACAAATTCTTCGCCCCCGAAGCGGCCAAGCAGATGGGAGTCGTGTTTTTCGCTGTCGAGAATTTTCGCCACGCCGTTCAGCACCGCGTCGCCTGCCGCATGCCCAAACTGATCGTTGACGTTTTTGAACCGATCAATATCGACCAGCACCGCGGTCAACATGCGCGTTGGGTCTTTCATGCCCGCGAGCATGCGCGCGGCTTGCGCGATAAACCAACCGCGGTTCGCGATACCGGTTAACGGATCCATACGCGCTGCTTGCAGCAGTTGATTCTGCGCACGAATTTCCATGAAGCCTTTGTATTCGAGCTTGAGCAAAAACGGACCGACGCGAAGTTGATTGCTCGGCGATAAAAACGCGCGCTCGACGCGTTGGTTATCCAGGTAGGTGCCGTTGGTCGACGCAAGGTCTTCAACAACGATTGACTGACCGACACAACTCACTTTGCAATGGCGCCTTGAGATGACACCGGAAGGCAACTGCAGATCGCAGGAAATGCCGCGGCCCAGAATCAATCCCTTTTCGTTTAGCTCGAACGAAATGATCGCGTCGCGAGGGTGCACAATACTCAAGTAAGGGGCACTCGTTCCCATCACGCTGGCGAGATCGCCTACGTGCGTGATGTGCGTGTGTTCGTCGGCCTCGGTAACGGGCCTGTCCTGCGACGTCGCCATGCCCCATTGTAACCTTAGCGGCCAAAGCGACGCACATCGGCCAATCGCGGGCACCGGGCCGTCCGCGCTATACTGGGTCGATAAAAAAGGCCCGACGGACCGGAATACACCGTGATTTACCGATATCTCCGCGCGCACGGCGGTCTAACGGACCTGAGTTTAAACCCTTCTTCTGAGGCAGTGTTTATGTCTAATGGCCCGCTTATTTGCGCCCTGCGCGCGGTTTTTGTTCTTGTGGCGATGACGACGTTGCCCGCCTCTGCGATCGATTTCGTACACTTTGAGTCTGGTCCGGTGCAGCCCATTGCGCTCACGCAGGACGGCAATACGCTGCTGGTTTTGAACACGCCGGACAACCGACTCGAAGTGTTCGAGGTGAAGTCTGACGGACTGGTTCATCGGTCTTCATTGTTAGTGGGCCTGGAGCCCGTTGCCGTTGCGATTCGCGAACAGGCCGATTCGATGGAAGCCTGGGTTGTAAACCATTTATCCGACAGCGTCAGCGTTGTCGATTTGACCGGATCGCCACGCATTACACGCACCTTGCTCGTTGGTGACGAACCCCGCGGTATTGTGTTCGCCGGTAACGATCAACAGCGTGCGTTTATCGCGACAGCGCATCGCGGACAACGTCGTATGGACGCCGCGCTTGCTACGGTTCCCGGTGCCGGTGACCCACAGTTAACAACACCGGGCATTGGACGCGCTGACGTGTGGGTTTTTGACGCGCAGTCGCCGGGCGATGCCGCGGGCGGTGTGCCCGAACGCATCGTATCGATGTTTGGTGATACGCCGCGCGCGCTGACCACTAGTCCCGACGGCAGTACGGTTTACGCCGCCGTGTTCATGTCCGGCAACCGCACCGCTGTCGTGTCCGAGGGCGCCGTGTGCAATGGTTTTACCGACGCGCCGTGCGACGGCGATGGCGAAACATCTCCCGGCGGTCTTGCCGACGGCCAGCTTCCAGGCGGTTTGCCGGGTCCATCGGCTGACGTGCACGGTGATCAGGCACCTGAGACCGGATTGATCGTCCAGCAGGACCCGTCGACCGGCGTCTGGCTCGATGAAGACGCCCGCAACTGGAGCAACGGCGTGCGTTTCTCGCTGCCCGATCAGGACGTGTTTGCGATCGACGCACAGTCGCTGGCTGTGACTAACGACGCACGCGGCGTTGGCACGATCTTGTTTAACATGATCACTCACCCCATCTCGGGCAAGTTGTACGTCAGCAATACTGACGCACAAAACCTCACGCGTTTTGAAGGCCCCGGCACCACCGGTGGCAGCACCGTTCAGGGGAACTTGCACCAATCACGAATCAGTATTCTGGACGGCACGCAGGTCGAGGTTCGTCACCTCAACAAGCACATTAACTACGCCATCACGCCAGCGCCTGCGGGCACCGCTGACCACTCGCTCGCCACGCCGTTGGAGATGGCGTTCTCGCCCGATGGCGACACGTTGTATGTGGCCGCGTTTGGCTCGTCACGAATCGGCCGCTTCGCCACCAGTGAACTGGATGACGACAGTTTCGATCCAACGATCGACAGTGGCAATTACATCGACGTGAGCGGCGGCGGCCCGACCGGGTTGGCATTGAGCGCTGACGGTCAGCGTTTGTTTGTCGCGACGCGATTTGACAACGGTGTCTCGGTGATCGACACCGCCACTGGAGAGGAAACGCTGCATCGGACGTTGCACAACCCTGAGCCTGCGTCAGTCGTTGACGGACGGCAATTTCTGTACGACGCCAATCTGACGTCGTCGAACGGGGAAGCCTCATGCGGGTCGTGCCACATCTTCGGCGATCTCGACGGGCTGTCGTGGGATTTGGGCGATCCGGATGGCGAAGTGATCAACAACCCCAACACGATCAACCTAGAGTTCTTCGGCGCGAACTCCAACACCATCAACGGCACCGGCAACATCAATCAGCTGCACCCCATGAAAGGCCCGATGACCACGCAAACGCTGCGCGGCATGGCAAACTCAGGAGCGATGCACTGGCGCGGTGATCGTGCCGTCGGCGAGTTCGGCACCGACGCCAGCGACGAATTTATTTCGTTCATGAACTTCAACGGCGCATTTGAAGGTCTGGTCGGCAGAGCGAATAAACTCGACGTGGCACAGATGTCGGCGTTTGCTCAGTTCGCCCTGTCCATGATTCTGCCACCTAACCCTGTTCGCGCGCTCGACAATCAGCTCAACGCTTCGCAACAGGCCGGTCGGGATTTTTACGTGGGCGACCGACGCTCTGACGGTTTTCGCATTGACATTACCGGCAATCAGGACGGCTTTAACTGCGAGGGCTGCCACGGCCTCGATGCGTCGCAGGGTTTTTTCGGCACTGACACGCTCGCGAGTTTCGAGAACGAAGAACAGATCATGAAGATCCCGCACTTACGCAACATGTATCAAAAGGTGGGCATGTTCGGCATGCCGCAGGTGCCTTTCTTCAACAATATCGGTAGCCCGCACACCGGCGCTCAGATACGCGGGACCGGCTTTTTGCATGACGGCAGCACTGATACGTTGTTTCGGTTTTTTAACGCCACGGTTTTTGCGCCGGCGTTTAACAACCAGGTGGGTTTTCCCAACGAGCAGGCACGTCTCGACATGGAGCAGTTCATGTTTGCGTTCGATACCGATCTGGCGCCCATTGTCGGCCAGCAAATCACACAAACAACCGCCAACGCCGGTCTGGTGACGGACCGCATCGAGTTGTTGGTCACCCGTGCGACCACGCCATTCGTATCGAAAGTCTTGGGTGGCAGCGTCGTCGAAGCCGATCTGGTCGTCAGCGGCATGATTGCGGACTCCCCTGTCCACTACACGATGGATAACAGCGCGCTGTTTCTGTCCGACAAAGCGGGTGAAACACCGCTGTCGCTGGCCGCCCTGCGCGCCCTGATTAGCGGCCCGCAAGACTCGTTGACGTTTACCGCCGTGCCGCCCGGCAGTGGCGAACGCGTAGGCCGTGATCGGGATCGCGATGGTCTTCTGGATGGCGATGACAACTGCCCAGCCGTTAGCAACGCCGCACAAACCGACACCGACGGTGACGGCATCGGCGACGCCTGTGATGTATGCACGCTGGACGCCAATGCGGATCAGCGTGATAGCAACGGCGATGGTTTTGGTAATGTCTGCGACGCTGATTTGACCAATGACGGCATCGTTAATATCGAAGACTTGGGGCTTTTCCGGGCTGCGTTTTTCGCCACAGGCGATGTCGACGCTGACTTTAACGGCGACGGGGTTGTCAACGTGCTGGATCTTGGTGTGCTGCGGCAGCGGTTCTTTGGTGCCCCGGGGCCAAGTGCGTTGCAGTAGCGTGTGGGACGACAACACACCATAGGCAATGCGTTCTTGGTTATCACCCGTAGCCGAACAACGAATCAGGACAAGCGCTGAAAAACCGACCGCATCAGAGTCATGATGTCGAACGGCTTGCTAATCACTTCGTCGAAAATGTTGCGATTCGGCGGTGGCTTGCTCACGTCCATTGGCTTACCGGTATTGCCGACTGTTGTTGCCGTTACGTTTGCGACGGACTCTGCAAGAAAACGAGTGCGTTAGAATTGGACCAGTTCAATAACGAAAACAAGTTAAGCCAATTTTCTTTTGCGCTCAACAAAATGTGCATTGGAAACGTGCGCAATTCTCGACGTCTATTTACCGCACAGATGAAGGCGAGTAGTGTTGTCGCTATCGAGCAGCTACTAGCGATCCAAGAAATCGAAGAGCAGCGCGATTCGGCCCGCGGCCATTCTCAAGACGCACGGCCGGCAGAGATTGAGCCGTTACGCTTGATCGACTTAAGACGAAAACACTGAGGCAGTGCTTCTGCTGCCTCGATACTGGGGGGGCAACATGCAAAAGACCATCCTGACCAAACCTGTGCCGGTGTGCGCTTACACGCTTATCACACTTTTCCTTGCCGGACCGCGCGTCGGCGCCAACATCGCGGTGGACACAACAGCACCAACCGTGACGCCCAGTCATTCCGAATTAAGGTTCGAATCCAATGTCGGCCAGTTTGACGCGGCGGTGGATTTCGTCGCACGTGGCAAAGGTTATTCCGTCGCGTTGCGACCTCAGCCCGAAATAACGTTACGGCGAATCAGCGACGACTCGAATGGATCTTCAGAGTTCGTGCGCCTGGCGATCTCGATCAATGACATGGACACGAGTGTCACGCCGCAAGCCGTCGGCAAGTCGGCGGCTCACACCAACTATTTGTTGGGCAAACCAGAAGACTGGCTGACAGACGTGCCCAATTTCTCGCGTGTTCGATACCCTGCGATTCTCCCCAACGTCGATGTTGAGTATTACGGCAACGACGGCCGACTGGAGTACGATTTCGTTGTCCACCCGGGCGGCGATCCGGATGCACTGCGCCTGCGCTTCGGTGGCGCTGACGCCGTGCGGATTGGCGGGAACGGCGAGTTAATCATCGTACTCGACGGTCGTGAAATTGTGCAAAGC
>JBGCFP010000161.1:0-36429 GCA_045107005.1 Gammaproteobacteria bacterium | reverse complement strand
CGCGCCGTCGCGGTTGCAACCATTGTCTTCGTGGCACTGCTGGCAGGTGTTACCACCGCGTCTATCGGTTTGATCCGCGCGACCATTGCCGAGCAAAACGCGCGGCGCGATGAACGCACGGCAACCAAGGCCATCGACACGCTGATGGAGGTGTTTCGATCGGCGGATCCGTCGCAGGCAAAAGGAAAGGATGTACGTGTGATTGATGTGCTCGACGCCAATCTCCAGCGAATCAGCAAGGACCTGGTTGACGAACCGGAAATTCAGTCGCGTCTGATGCACACGCTGGGCACGCTGTTTAATAACATGGCGGCGTACAACAAGGCAGTACCGACATTGGAACAGGCATTGGCGCAGCGCGAACTAGTGGATCAACAGGGGAGCGAAGAAGTCGCAAACATCCTGGCCGATCTGGGCGAGGCACGTCGAGTGACGGACGACGTGGACGGTGCGCGTCGGGCGCACGCGCGTGCTTTGGAGATGCGACGTGCTCTTTTGGGCAATGACGCTCTACCGGTTGCGAACAGTCTGCGTGACCTGGCGATCGTGGAACGAACCTCTGGCAACTACAAACTGGCCAGTGATCTCGTTGCACACAGTATCAGTGTTGCGCGGGCTCTCGATGCAAATCGGATGGTCAACGAGGCGTTGGCCGCGTCGCTGAATGCGCAGGCCGTTATTCTGAGTCTGACCAGTGATCTCGCGGGTGCTGAAATGGCTCACAGAGAGGCGCTCGCTATCAAGCGGCTACTGTTCGGAGAGCTGCATCCTTCGATAGCAACGACGCTGAACAATCTGGGCGCCGTCCTCGCCAAGCAGGCCAAGCTCGAGGAAGCGGAAACGGCGTACCGGCAGGCGTTGTCGATTCGAGAGAAAGTTTTCAAACAAGACAATCCGAGAATCAGCACGACTCTGAACAATCTGGCGCTCACGTTACTTCGCAAGAATGAACTCGTGGAGGCGGAATCGTTGTATCGCCGCTCGCTGGCAATACGGTTGGCAGAAGACCCGAGGAGCACAGCGGTGGCAACGGCGCTCAACAATCTCGCTGGTCTACTGCGCGCGAGGCAAGACGAATCGGGCGCTGAGGCGGCTTATCTGGAGGCACTGGATCTGCGTCGCAGCATCCAGGGCACCGGCCACCCGCATTATGCGATCACACAGATGAATCTTGCAGAGCACCTCGATAATGCCGGACAGCGTGAGCGTAGTTGTGCGCATATTTCCGAAGCCATTGTGGTGTTGGAAAATACGTTAGACGAGGGGCACTGGCGCCAGGCAATGGCAAAAAGCGTATTTGGCGCTTGCTTGGTTACACGTGGCGAATTCGCCAAAGCGGAGCCTCTTCTTCTTGAGGGTTACGCTGACATTAGTGAAGGACGTGGTGACCGCTCCGATTATGCACGCAATGCCGTGTCTAGGATTGTTCGGTTGTACAAAACCTGGCAGCGTCCTGCAGAGCAAGAAAAATACGAATCACTGCTGGCCTCCTTGGGTGGGCCAGCGTACTAGATGGGTAAAACTGGGGGAGATAGAAATGAGTATTAAATGGCGCATTGGAGAAAATGTCTGCGCGGGCGCCCTAGCCACGGCAATTTTCCTGTCGACGGCAAGTGCGAGTGGAGGCGGGTTCTTTTGTGGCGATGGCCTGATTGGACCGAACGAAAACTGCGATGACGGGAACAACCAGTCTGGCGACGGCTGCTCCGAATTTTGTCTTATCGAGAGCAATTTTGAGTGCAGCGCGCCGACACTGCCGCTGGCTGATAACCTGCTTGAGGACGGCGATTTTGAGTCGCTAGGCGACAACACGCCGTGGTTCCAGGACACCAATCAGAATGAGACCGTTATCTGCAGTGCCGGGTTATGCACGGAGGGATTTGGCGCTCGCCAAGGTGCTGGTTGGGCACGGCTAGGATCACTCATCGAACCCGGTGCGAGCCAGTTGGTGCAAGTGGTGGGTATTCCACGCAGTCATCGCTACCTCGATTTCGAGTTCATGGCGCCGATTTGCGATTCGCAGAACGACTACATTCAAATCATTATTGATCAGGATGTTGTGTTTGAAGTTCGCGGTGGCGACCCGCTGTGCAACGATCCCAGCTATCACCGGCAACTGATCGACCTGGAAACAGCGCCAGGTGGGCCATACAACGACGACGGTTCTCATTTCATTGATATCCGCTCGGAAACATTCTTCGAGACAAACGGTCCCTCACTTTTCTTGCTCGACAATATGCGGGTTGCTCAGCAGGCGGGCCCACCAATACCGGGCCGCTGTGAAGTCGAGGACCTGACGTTGCGCTATGACGACTTTGACCCTGGTGTCCAAGGCGATTTGGCGTCGCTGGGTTTCAGCACATTCGAGCTTGCCGACCCTGTGCCGTGGGGTACGACTGACGATGGCGTGTGCGGTACCGGCCAGATTCCTCCCGGGAACTTCACCGGTGGGGCAGGGGATGCGGCCTGTCTGGATGCGACGGTTACTGGCGCGGATATTTTTTCCTTCCTGTGTACCGACGCTATTGATTTCTCGACCGTGGTGGATTCTCAGTTGTCTTTCTTACTCAACCTGCAGCTGGGGCAGAAAACGGGCAACGATTTCTTCCAGGTGCTGGTGGGCACTGAGCCGCCCGATTCAGACAGTATTTTTGGTTACGAGCCGTTTTTCACGACCTTTGAGTCAGTGGGAGAACTGGGAGCACCGCCCGGTGAGCAGATTGATATCAACATTAGTGGGCTCGACGGTGAGCCAGAAGGCTACATTTGTTTCGCGTTTTCGTCGCAGTTCGCGCTCTACGCGCAGATCGATAATATCGATGTTTCGTTCACCGACTGCATTGACGATGACGATGAAGACAAGTTGCAGGGCTGTTTCGATAACTGTTCGGACGTCAATAACCCCGATCAAACCGACAGCGACGGTGACGGCTACGGCAACGCTTGCGATGCCGACATCAACCGCGAGCTGATCACGTCTCGAGTCCCGTCAGGCAACGGCAACGACTGCATCGTCAACACGGTGGATCTGGGCATACTGCGTGCCGCTTTCTTCTCGACTCCGGAAACGGAAAACTGGAATCCCGACGCCGATTTCAATAACGATCAAACCGTGAACGTAGGCGATCTCGGCATTCTGCGTTCGGCCTTCTTCGGTCGGCCGGGTCCAAGCGCCGATACGTCTGTTTGCCAGCAACCGGCCCCTTAACTCGCCTTAAGGTTCCACTTCGCCGGTCTGTACGCGCCATAGCGACGCGTACAGGCCGTCACTGGCCAGCAGCGCCTCGTGCTTGCCGCGCTCGACAATCCGTCCGGCCTCCAGCACCACAATAAGGTCGGCGTGTACCACCGTGGACAGACGATGCGCGACAATCAGCGTCGTGCGCCCGGCTTCAATGCGCTGGATCGAGCGTGCGATAGCCGCCTCGGTTTCGCTGTCGACGGCGGACGTGGCTTCGTCGAGCACCAGCAACGGCGGATCCTTCAGCAGGGCCCGCGCAATGGACAAACGTTGACGTTGGCCACCGCTGAGTTTTTGGCCGCGTTCGCCAATTAGCGTGTCAAAGCCGGTGTCGAGCTGTTCGACAAACTCCGTCGCTTCGGCCGCGTCTGCGGCTGCCTTTATGGCCGTCATGTCCTGCGTGGCCTGGCCGTACGCAATGTTCTGGGCAACGGTACCCTGGAACAGAAATACGTCCTGGCTGACCAGGCCGATTTGTCGCCGTAAATCCGTTACCCGATAATTGCCCAACGGCTCGCCGTCCAAACTGACAACGCCGTTCGTCGGCTCATAGAAACGCAGCAACAACTTGATAATCGTGCTCTTGCCCGATCCCGTTGGTCCGACGAAACCCACGGTCTGGCCTGCTTCAATGTGCAGGTTGATATCGTGCAGAACCGGCCGACCGTTACCGTACGCAAAGTCGACGCCGTCAAAGCGTACGTCGCCGTTCGCGTTTTGCAATGGCGCCGCGTGCGCCGAATCAGTGATCGTTGCCGGCGCGTCGAGCAACCCCAAAATACGTCGTGACGACGCCATGGCTCGCTCGAACAGATCGACAGTCTGCGCCAGATCGGTCAGTGGCCACAACAGGCGCTGCGTCAGGAACACCAGAATGCCAAACGCCCCCACCGCCAGTGAGCCTTTGAGTGTCAGCCAGCCGCCCAGGAGGAGGGTGGCCATGAACCCGGCGAGAATGGCCATCCGAATGATGGGAATGAACGCGGAGCTCACCGCGATGGCCTTGCGATTGGCCGCCACGTAATCATCGCTCGCCGTGCGCACGCGCTGCGCTTCCTGGGCCTCGGCGACAAAACTCTTGATGGTCGCGATACCGGCAATGTTGGCGTTGAGTCGATTGCTCAAACGTCCGACTTTGTCGCGCACGTCGGTGTAGAGCGGCTGGGCACGCCGTTGGAAATAAAACGCGCCGATGACGATAACCGGGATCGGTGTGAAAGCAAGCACGGCGACCAGAGGCGAAATAATGAAGAACACGGCGCCGACTGAGACGATCGTGGTCGCGACCTGAATCAGGCTGTTCGCGCCGCCATTGAAAAACTGCTCGAGCTGATTCACATCGTCATTGAGAATCGATACCAGATTGCCGGTACTTGCATCTTCGAAATACGCCATATCCAGATCCTGGACGTGCTCGTAGGCATCCATGCGCAGCCGGTGCTGGAGGGATTGGGCAAGATTGCGCCAGCCGAGCAAGTACAGATACTCGAACACCGATTCGCCCGCCCAAATCACAAACGTCAGCACGCCAAGTGCGACGAGCTGCCAAAACGGATCAACCAAACCCAGCGACGCGACGAACGAATCCTGCTGGCGTACGACGACGTCGATGGCGACGCCGATCAGTATCTCTGGCATCACGTCAAACAGCTTGTTCAGCACCGAGTAGATCGAGGCGCGGATCAATTGGGGTCGGTAGGGACGCGCATAGCGCAACAAATCGCGCAGCGCAGACGTCGATGACGGTTTCACTGCCCGGGGCTTTTCACGGCGGGTTTCTTGCCTGCGCGCCGTCGACGCTTTTTCCTGGCCGGCAGAGGCGTCGCGACGTCCTGCAGTACGCCGCCCCATTGTTCCCGATGCGCTTCATTCGCCGCGCTCTGAACGGCCGAGTGTCGGCGCGTTAGCAGTAGTTGAGACGGTGAGCACACCTGCGCCTTGATGACGCCCAGATCCACCGCGGCATCAAACAAACTGGGGTACCACTGTTCCCAGGCGGGCAGCAGCAATTCGACCTGTTCACGCAGATTCATCGAACGAAACAACTCCATGACGTAGTGCAGCGGCGAGATATCGCGCCGGATCCCTGCGGCTGTCCAATACTCTCATGGTTTGCGTCAGTTCGTCACGGTGCGCTGACGGTGGCGCCAGCGCTCCGGAAATGAAACACTTAACCCCATGCATAGATTTTTGCCGGCGCCGATTCGCGGCGTACTGACGACTGTTCTCATCGTGATCAATCTGGTGTTTTGGTGCACGCCGTTCTACGTGCTTGCCTTGCTCAAGCTGCTGCCCATTGTGCCGCTACGTCGGGCCTGTTTTCGCGGGCTGGAAGTGCTCGCCGGATGCTGGGTCGACGGTAACAAGGCGATCGCCAGCCTCCAGAGTATGCAGGTCGAGGCGCGAGGTACCGAAGCGTTACAGCGTGATCAGTGGTATTTGATCGGCACCAACCACGTGTCCTGGGTCGACGTGTTCGCACTGCAACACGCGCTCAATCATAAAATCCCGTTCCTGCGGTTTTTCCTGAAGCAAAAGCTGATCTACGTCCCGCTGCTCGGTCTCGCCTGGTGGGCGCTTGAGCTGCCGTTCATGAAGCGCCACACGCGCGCGCAGATTGAAGCCAATCCGGCGCTGCGTCAGGTCGACATTGATACCACACGCCGCTCGTGCGCGCCGTTTCGCGAACGGCCAACCGCAATTATTAACTTCCTGGAGGGCACGCGTTTCACACCGGAGAAACACGCTGCTCAACAGTCGCCGTATCAGCATCTGCTGCGCCCGAAAACCGGAGGCATGGCGTACGCCATTGACGCCATCGGTGAGAAAATGAACACCTATCTCGACGTTACGCTGGTCTATCCGCCCAATTGCTCGTCGATTTGGGACCTCGTGTGCGGTCGCATCCGACGCATGATCGTGCACGTCGAACAGCGCACCGTTCCGGATCACCTGATGCGCGGCGACTATGGCGGTGACGCCGACTACCGAGCACGTTTTAAGGAATGGATAGAAGGCGTCTGGCGTGAGAAAGACGCACTGATTGCGCAACTTCAACGCGAGCTTCAAGGAGCCGCTACGTGAGTCCGAACGTAGTCTCATTTTTTCATCGCAAGTCAGGAACGCTGAGCTATCTGGTTCACGACGGCAAGAAAGCGCTGATCATTGATCCGGTGATCGATCTGGATTTGGCATCGGGGCGACTCTCGTCCGCACCCAGTGATGAGATTCTGACGCAGGTGAAGACGTTGGGGCTAAGCGTCGCCTGGATTGTCGAAACCCACGCCCACGCCGATCACCTGACCGGTGGCGACTATTTGCGCCGCCAACTCGGCGCTCCGCTTGGGATAGGTCGCGGCATTCGCAATGTCCAGGGTACGTTTGAGCCAGTTTTCGAGATGACGTCGGCGGACACGGAACGAGCGTTTGATCGTTTGTTCGAAGACGGCGATGAGCTGAAGATTGGCGACATGAACGTACGGGTCATGGCAACGCCCGGGCACACCGACGACAGCGTGACCTACATTGTGGGTGACGCGGCGTTCGTCGGCGACACACTGTTTGCACCAACACGCGGCACGGCGCGCTGTGATTTCCCCGGAGGCAGTGCCACCGAACTGTTCGCGACCATTCACAAGCTGTACGCACTGCCAGAGACGACCAGGCTGTTTCTGTGCCACGACTATCCGCCCAGGGATGAGCCGCCGCTGGTCAGCGCGACCGTTCAGACCCAACGCGAGCAGAACGCCCACGTCACGTCGACGACCACTGAGGCGGCGTTCGTTGAGCTGCGCGAAACGCGAGATGCGACGCTGTCGATGCCGGCGCTGATCATTCCCGCACTGCAGGTCAATATTCGGGGCGGGGCGCTGCCCGATGCGGCGAGCAACGGCACGACCTATCTGAAACTGCCCCTGAATCGCCTGTAATGTAAGCGGCGTCTCAGTCATGCTGGCGTTGCGGACATGGATCGCAGCGTTATGAGCCTGCCGCAGACCGTTGCCTACCCTTACTCTTTACGCATCTGGCGCTTCGGCGCCTGGGAAATACCGTAAGGAGAATCGAAATGGTCAATGCCATCACCACCGCAGATTTCCAGTCCGCCGTGCTGGACGCGCCGACGCCCGTTCTGGTGGATTTCTGGGCCCCCTGGTGCGGCCCCTGCCGCGCTGTCGGACCCGTGCTCGACGAGCTCGCCGGCCAGTTCGCCGACCGCGTGAGCATCGTCAAAGTCAATGTTGATGAAGAGCCGGAACTCGCCGCCCGATTTGGTGTTCGTTCTATCCCGACGTTGCTGATTTTTGATCAGGGCGAACTCGCGCAGACGCTGGTTGGCGCGCATCCAAAAGCCCCATTGGCGGCGGCTTTGGAAAAGCAGCTGGGCGCCCGCGCCGCTTGACGTGCTGTTTAGCTGTGCCGCTCGACTTCCCCCGGTTGAGCGGCACTGCTGAGCCTAGGGCACGAGCCCGCTGGGGCCGGGCGACTGGAAAAACAACGTTTTCAAACGTCCGAGATCAGCCGCGCTAACGCTCCCGTCGCTATCCAGGTCCGTGTTTGAATTGCCGCGCGTAAAAAAGTCGCGCTTCATGATGCCAAGATCCACTTTGTTGACGACGCCGTCGTTGTTGAAGTCCGGATCGCAGGCGTTGCCAAAACCATCGCCGTCACTGTCGCGCTGGCGCCGATTTGCGACCTCAAGGCAATTGTCCTGAGCGCCCACCAAACCATCGGCATCCATATCGTTGAGTTGCTCAAATACCGGGCTCAGAACGCTGCTCGCAATCGAGCAGGCGTTCTCAAGCTCGAGCAGCACCGGTTCAGACCCAAAAGTCACGAACCCGGGCATACCCGTAGACGGCGCGACCAAAACCGGCCGGTCAGGCAGTGAATCGTCCGCGAACGATGCGCCACTTGGATCTTCCAAACGCACCACGGTGCCGGTCAATGCGTCTGGTCCAATCAGCGAAACCGTATAGAGGTCTGACGACGTCGAGCCCGGACTGCCGTTCGTCGAGTCATTTTCCACTTCGATCAATACGCAGGATCGCCGATGGAAAAACTCACCGGCACGAACGATGGTGCCCGAAACCGCGCCGTAAGCATCATCACAACTCAAATAGCGCCCGATATTGGGATCCGGGTCAAGATCGCGGGTGTTGGAATCGTAAGTGAATTGAACTTCGATCGTCTCGCCCTGTGACTCGATGAACGGACACTGTGTGCTCACTGCATCCGCCGGTACTTTCATTTGAATCGTAACGGGGTTTGGCTGCGCCAGGGCCTCGGAATAAAAACGCAATATCGGACGATTCACAGGAGAGCAATCGCTCTGGGCAGGCACAGGATCGATCCACGGTCGTTCGCTGAACCAGACCTCGTTCGATGTTTCGTAGGTTAGTGTTCTGATTGGGCCCAGTAGATCGATAAATAGGGGATTTACGTAAGTGAGTTCAATTTGGAACAGTAAGCTGGCGAACGATGGCCTGCGATCGACGCTTCGCACTTGACCAAGAAACAGAAGTTCGTTTTCAAACGCCAGATCGACGCTGCGGCCACGCATTGAAAATTTACCCGACTCGAGGCTAACCGGCGCCAACTCAAAGTAGTCGGGTCCTCCCGATGCCGGGTCAACGGCGGCAGTCAAAAGCGTGGTGGCGAAAATAAGTCCAGGCGAAAAAGAGCTAAAAAAACTTGCGCTGGATTCCAGTCGCAAGTCACCTCGCTCGTAGGTAAAGACGTCGCACGTGCCAGCAGAAGGATTAAAGACAAAGTTATCCGAGCTTTCGACGTCGCGAATATTCTCAGCGCTGGCAACAGGGCAGGGAAACGACAGTAAGACAGAGGCGGCAGCGACGGAAAGCAGGAGAGAAAGGGGACGCTTCATGGTTTTATTCTTATGTGGCGCGTCTACCTCGACGCAAGGCCACAACAGCGTACAGGAGAAAACTCGCTCCTAGCAAACCAACCAGAAACGCAAACAAAAACAGCGCCCGGACGGTTTTGAGTCGGTCTAGAAAGGGGGCGGAGTTTGCGGTCGCGTAAACGCGGATACGCGGATGCACGCCGACCATCATTGCGGTCAATTGCTCTACAGCGCGTCCGGCTCCGGAAGCCAGTTTAACAATAGCGTTTTGATCGTACGCAAACACGTCGTTGCCAAACCAGAGAAAGAACTGCGACGTGCCACGACGGTAGTAGTCAATCGCGGTTTGCGCATCTTTCATTCCGAAGGCGCCGTCGTCGATGAAGCGTACGTCATTCGCCAAGCCCGCTTGGTTCGTCGCGAGCCGTTCACGGAATTCAAGCGCGGAGAGCGGCGTTTCGGTCGCCGGGTCGATCACGTAGAACGAATTAAAGGTATCGAGAAACACCCACTTTTCCAGCGTGTCGTCGTAGATCTCGCTGAAGGCATGACCGTCACCGCTAAACCCGTCGAACGACATGCCCCATTCGCGTACCGGCACGTTTGCCGCCAGCGCCAGACCGTTGAACACTTGCGTGAAGTCCGAACAGTAGCCTTCGTTGTTTTGTGTGATGCGCCGAAGCGTCTCACGGGTATCGGATTGAATAGGATTGCCCTGGGTCACGCTGCCGCGCGTCATCGCTTGCGCAATGGCAAGACCTGTTCGATAGCCGTTTGCACGATTGCTTTTGCTCGCGTTAACGAGCTCGGCAAACTCGGCCGGGGCGCTGCCGGTTTCGAGATTGAAGTCGGTTGGCTCTGCGCCGGGTCGCCAGTTGAAATCCGCCATCACTCCTTGATCGATCAGGAGCGCGTTGCGCAGTCGTGTCATTTCAAACGGCGTACGCACCAGCCAGGCGAGGGTAGCGAGACTGACAACGATACAGACAACGGCGACGAGCAGGGCGCGGCTGGCGGTCACAGTCAGTTGCCTGCGGCGTTACGGCTGCGCGGTGAAATCGGCGGGTGGGTTTGGACGAACGGTGCCACCGATCGCTCCGATCCGCTCGCGTGCCACCACCATTTGATCGACCCAGGATTTCGCGGCGACGGTATTGCCGCTGATGCCACCCTTGTAAAGGTCAAGCCAGACGGTTCTGACGTGCAGATTGTCGTGCCCGGGCAACCGCCACATCATGTCGGTTTTCTCGTAGACGAGCTTGTCGTTCACCCAGCCACGCAGTACACCGTTGGCGACACCGGGTGTATTCATCTTGACGAAGGTTTCGATGGCGTACCACTCGTCGCCGATAACGACGTTGTCTCCGGCGCCGAGGCCAGAGTAAAAGTTGTCTTCGGGGGAGCCGTAACAGGCGGCGACGTGCTCAGCCGTGCCGGGTGGTCCGCTGCGTCGACAGACGGTCTCGGACTGGCCGTTGCCGCCGCGCGTTTGGTTTTCGCCATACCCATCCCACTGGCCGTTAGCGCCAGTGGTTTCACCGCCGTTGCCCGTAGCGTAAATGTAGGAGCCCAGGCGCGCTTTGCCGCCCGCTATGTCGTTGCAGGTCGCACCGGGAGCCCAGTCGCTGGCCTTGTCTTCGCAGACCCAGAACAGACCGCGTGCGGTCCAGCAGTCGGTCCCGTCTGGCGTCGCGCCACCGTTGCCGCACTGATCGCCCGGGTCGCCGTTTTCGCGACCGTCGGCAAAACCAAACAGCTTGCCGTTGCCCTCATTGCCGCTTATCTGCTCGGCGTTCCAGCTGTTGCTGAACTTCAGGTAGTAGCGCATGTACATTTCTTCAGGTTCCGCCGCAAACGACGAATCCGCAGCATTGGCTTCCTTGATCGGCCACACGATGGCAAGCGTGCGTTCAACACCCACGTCCCAGTCGCCCTCAAGGCAGGAACCGGACAAACACTCGGCACTGCTGGTGATGCGCACTCGGTTGAGCTGGTTGGCCACGTTCACCGGGCTGGGGTTAATGCTCTGCCCGTCGACATAACCGTGATCGTCGTACCAGGTCGGCGAATTAAACGGCTCGCAGAACAGGATGTCGGAACGACTGGCAAGTGCCTCGTCGCCTTCAGTGCAAGTGCCGACGGCCTGGCCGTAAGCGCTGACGCTCGACAAAGCCACAACGGTGAGAAATAGGCGAATCATCGGGATAGTGTACTCCATGGCGGTCTAGTCGCTGGTAACGTCTTTTGACGCCACCGGTGTGAAGGTGCTTTCCACACCGTTATCGTCAATGGCTTTGGCCACAAAGAACCAGGTGCCCGGGGTCAGATCTTCAATGACGTACATCGTGAGCCCGGGATTATCGACCTGAATTTCGTTCGTATAGTTCCCCACCGACGTGCCCCAGAAGAACTTGTAGCCACCCAACACGAGCGCGGAGCCGTCTTCGTATTCGGTCGGGGGTGTCCACGACAGCGTGGCTGAGCCCGTGCCGCTGGCGACCACCTCAACCGGGAATGGCCCGAGCGTGCTGCTCTGCGAGCCGTCGCTGACTTGAATGCGAATGTTGCTGTAAATTGCGACGTCGCCCGCGCCAGGTGTCCCTGACAGGCGTCCCGTCGTCGGATTAAATGTCGCCCACGACGGACGGTTAAAAATTGTCAACGTCAGCGTGTCGCCGTCGGGATCGTCAATGGTCGGTGTGAACGAAAAGAGCTCGCCAACGCTGACTTGAGACGGCGGCGTACCGGAAATGGTCGGCGCTTCATTCGTGGCCGCCACCGTCACGCTAAACGCGGGCAGTGAATCGCTCAAGTCGCCGTCGCTAACGCGTATGACGATTCCTGTGTAAGAGCCCACGTCGTTCGCATCCGGGGTGCCGGACAGCCTACCGCTGGCGATATCGAACGAAGCCCAGTCCGGGCGGTTGTCAATACTGAACGTGAGGGCGTCGCCTTCGAGATCAACAGCGGTAGGTGTAAACGCATAGTTACTACCAACAGTGACCTCAGTGGCGGGCGCGCCGCTGATCGTCGGTGCTGTATTCACGCCATTGACTTCAATGCTGAACGCCGGCAGGAACGTAATCGATACGTCGTCGGTCACTCGAATGCGAATGTTCGCATAGGTCCCGACGTCGCCCGCATCGGGCGTGCCGGTGAGCGCGCCGGTGGTGGTACTGAACTGTGCCCACGACGGACGGTTGGTGATGCCGAACGTGAGGGTTTCGCCCTCGGGATCACTGGCGGTCGGGACAAATGAGTAGGCGCTGCCCACGTCGACACTGCTTGCTGGCGTGCCGCCGATGACCGGGTCGCCGTTGGTTTGCACGGTGACGGCGAAGGCGGGCAGGGACGCCGTCTCTGCGCCGTCTGACACTGAGATAACGATGCCGCTGTAAGTTCCCTCACTGCCCGAGAGAGGTGACCCACCCATGTTGCCGGTGACAGTGCTGAACGATGCCCAGCTCGGCTTGTTTTGAATACTGAACGTCAGCGCGTCGCCGTCGTCATCGTTGGCGACTGGCGCAAAACTGTAGGCATCGCCAACGCGGACCGTAGTGGCCGGAGTGCCGCTGATGGTCGGTGCAACGTTACCATCAACGTCAATGGCGAAGGCCGGCAGCGATACGATGTTGCTTCCGTCGGTGACGCTGATCACGATACCGGCGTAAGTGCCGGCATCGGCTTGCGTCGGCGTGCCGGTCAACGCACCGGTGCCGGTATTAAACGACGCCCAAGCCGGTTGCTGCGCGATGCTGAACGTCAGCGGATCGTCTTCGGGATCTGACGCGGTTGGTGTAAAGCTGTATGTGTCGCCGACCGCGACGCTGGTTGCCGGCGTGCCGGATATCTCAGGTGAGCCGCTTGGATTCACGCGGATGTCGAACGCCGGTAGCGACGCCGTTGATGTGCCATCGTCGACCGAGATCACGATGTTCGAGTACAAGCCTTCATCGCCATTGGCGGGCGTGCCCGACAAGATGCCAAACGGCGCAGAAAAGCTGGCCCAGGACGGCAGGTTGCTAATGCTGAACGTCACGGCAACCCCGTTCGGATTGGTGATCGTCGCGCGGAACAAATAGTCCTGGCGCGCATTGACCTGCGTGTCGGGCGTGCCGGAAATCGTAACCGTACCGGCAGGCGTCACTTCGATGCTGAAGGTGGGCAGTGAGGTGGTCAGCCGCGAGTCGGAAACCGTAATGACAATACCGCTGTAGACACCAACATCGCCCGCTGCCGGCGTGCCGGTCAACGCACCGGTTGCCGTGTTGAAAGAGGCCCAGGATGGTCGACCCAGCAATGAGAAGGTCAACGCATCGCCATCGGGGTCGGTGGCGACGGGAGTAAACGAATACGCTTCGCCAACCCGCAGCGTATCCGCCGGTGTGCCAACTAAAACCGGTGCCGTATTGCCATTCACAGCGATGGAGAACGGCGCGAGCGCGATCGTGCTCTCGCCATCTGACACGGCGATTACGATACCGCCATAAACCCCGGCGTCCGCGTTTTGAGGTGTGCCGGACAGTCGCCCGTTGCTCGGGTCAAAGCTTGCCCAACTTGGCGAGTTTTGAATCGTGAACGCCAGTGCGTCACCTTCAGCATCGTTTGACGCCGGCGTGAACACGTACGCGTCTCCAGCTGTGACCTGCGTTGGCGCGGAACCGGTGATCGTCGGCGGCGAGTTGACTTGCACGGTGATCGAAAACGGCGCGATTTGCGCCGATGCCTGGCCGTCGGAAACGAAGATCATGATGTTGTTGTAGACGCCAACATTCGCGCCGTCCGGGACGCCAAAAATCGTGCCCGTCTTGCTGTTGAAGGACGCCCAGCCCGGCAGGTTGAACACGCCAAACACCAGATCATCGCCGTCCGCATCCGCGGCGGTAGGGATAAACAGATAATTGTCACCAACGCTCAACGTCGCGGGCGGCGTGCCGGAAATGGTTGGCGCCGAGTTCCCGGTAGCCGGAACCACGGTTATCGAGAACGCCGCTAAGCTGACACTCTGCGTACCGTCGGAAACGCTGATGGTGATGTCCTGTGACTGTCCCGCGTCCGTTTGCGCCGGGGTGCCCGTAAGCGCTCCGGTCGTCGCCGAGAAACTGGCCCAGCTCGG
The DNA here is from genome assembly GCA_045107005.1 of Gammaproteobacteria bacterium. Taxonomy (GTDB): domain Bacteria; phylum Pseudomonadota; class Gammaproteobacteria; order Steroidobacterales; family JBCCMA01; genus JBCCMA01. The sequence goes on along the minus strand of JBGCFP010000161.1, from coordinate 22,209 downwards.
CAAATTCTGAACGCTAAACGTCAGCGCATCGCCGTCCGCATCGGTCGACGTGGGCGTGAAGGAATAGCTCATGCCAACGGCGACACTCGCGTCAGGCGTGCCGGAAATCGTCGGCGCTGAATTGTTACCGGCCGTGTTGACCGTCAATACGAACGCGGGCAGAGAACTGGTATCGGTGCCATCGCTGACGCTGATCGTCACGGTCGACGTGGTGCCCGCATCGGCCTGGCCTGGCGTGCCAGTCAAACTGCCGGTTGATGCGTTAAAAGTCGCCCACGTCGGCATACCACTAATTTGATAGCTCAAGGCATCGTTATCGGCATCGGATGCCGTTGGGGTAAACGAGTACAGCGCGCCAACCGTCGCCGACGTTACAGGCGTTCCGGAAATCGTGGGTGCCGTATTGCTGCCGCTTCCCGCCTGCACAGTGATCGTGAACGCCGCCAGTGTGGTGCTCGTTGTACCGTCACTGACGCGGATCGATATGCTGTTGAAGACCCCAACGTCGTCGGCCTGAGGCGTACCGGTGAGCGATCCATCTGACGTACTGAACGTTGCCCAGGACGGGGCGCTGGTTACACTAAAAGTAAGGGTATCGCCGTCAGCGTCGTTGGCCGTCGGCGTGAACGCATACGCACTGCCAGCGACAGCGGTTGCATCCGGGCTGCCGCTGATTGTCGGTGCATTATTGCTGGGTCGATTGGTGCCAGCATCGCCACCGCCGCCGCCGCCACTGCAGGCGCCGAGTAGGAGCATCATGACAAACATGATGACGATGCGGTTCAAATTGTTAAGCATGCATAAAATTCCTGCGTCTTCCGGCGTTCGACCCGGCAGGTCGTCGCTCCAGTGCGTTCGCTGCACACGATTCAGGCGCGAAGTCGTGACGCCATGAATCCGTTAGCGGTTGAACGTCAGGTCTGCCCACGACCTGAATATGGCCAAATTATCCCCACCGCAGTGCGAATTGTTGTGACCCGATGCTCAGTTGGTAAAGGTCTGTATTATTGTCTTATGCCGACGATTTCAGCGTGCCTCGCCTACTCAAACCGAATCGATCGGCGGCATCTTGATCGTGATCTTGAGTTGTGGACCTGATGGCGGCAAGTGTCGCCGATTCGCGACATAACGCAAGGACTTTAGAGATAAAATCACGGGCCGTTCGGGTCACGAGTCTGGTGCGCCTTGGGCAGAAGGAGGGACTCGGGCCACGGATCGGACGAGGAATTGTGTTTGGGACGCCACAACCCTGATGAACGCGTCGGCAATATGGCTGCTCCGTTGCGTTCTGACCACAGGCGTCAGGGTACGCAGGCGCTGGGTATGCCCTGCGAGTTATCGCTGTGGATTTGCAGTATCGCCTCTTGGCTGACCGTGAGCTCGCCACTCGGTGCGGCGTCAAAATGCCAGTCAAAGACGTCAATTTGGTCGCAAACGTCATCGTACCGCGTGAGGGAGGCCAGCGTCAGCGTGTGGCGCCAGCCAGTCGACGCGGTGCCGGCTGCGCTGGTAATCACGGCATTGCCGATATTGTTGTACTGGCTGAACTGCCACAGATATTCGGCAAGTTCTCGAACTGCGGAGGCGTCGATGGGCGTCTGATTGAGTTTCCCGGCCGGCCCAACTAACGCACTGGCACTGGCGCCTGCGCGATCAAAATACTGGCACTTGAAGACCCGCTCGATGGCAACCCAGTCGGGCAGCGCGTTGATCTGGCGTGTCATCTCGAAGTACCGGGCGGTGTCGAGCACGCTCAGCAACGGTCCACGCAAAGGACGCCGGGCATCGGCATCGTCGGACCATTGCATGGCATTGCTCAGGGTGTCCGCGCACAGCTCTGACGGGCTGTTGGCTTGCTCGTTCAGATCGGTCGCGCGCAAATGGCGTAACGTGAAAGCGCCGGTCAGTTGATCCGTACTGTCGCGCGCGAAGCCCTCCGGCACACTGACTTGTGTCGCGTACGCCTTGCCAATCAGGACGGCATCTGGCGGAAGAAACGCTTGGGCGTCGGCCGCGACCGGATCCGCAGTCGGTTCACTGTTTCCAGCGCTGCACGCGCTGAGCATCAGAGCAATAATCAGCAGAGGCGGGTGGCGCATGGGCGTTGTTTCCGGCAGTGCTCGAGATTGATAACTCGTTAAGCGACGCCGCAACGCAGAACTTTAGGTCGAAAGGTTTGGTGGTCAGGCGCTGCCGAGGCTTTGATTTGGGCTGCGTTGGTCGGTCGTACCCAACGCGTTGTAGAGGCCTGCTTCGTGTGCAGGTTGGCCACGCAAAATGTCGAGCGCCCGCCTCACATGGCGCTGGCGAGCAACGGTGAGGCGTCCGTTGATGGCATTGGCGTCCTGGCAAGCCAGCAACTCTTCGCAATAGCGCTGCCAGGCGGCACGGCCAGCGGCTGATAACGTTGCTCGAAACACGGATTCATCAGGGTGGCTTGTGCCGAGCCGGGCTTCACACAGCGCGCGGCGCTGCGTCTCCAGCCTTTCAAGCTCGCCGGCGAGCTCCGCTTTGCGGGAAAAAACCGGAGGTAAGGCGTCCGGGTTTGGATCGACCAGCGCGTGTTTTTCGACGGTCAGGTGCGCGCGCAGAGCTGTTGCCTTCTCGAGCGCCTGCAGCACGACCTGGTCCAGCGAAAGGTGGCCCTCATCCGTGAGGGCCCGAGTGTCAGACGTCATCGGCTTCACTTAGCCGGCAATGCCTGGTCCATTCTGAACAGTTGATCGGCGACCTTACGGCCATCGACCTGATAATTGCCGCCGGCAATATCCGCGCGGATCGCATCGACTCGACTCTGATCTACGCCACTACTGCTTGAAATGGCGGATTCGAGGGAGGCCAGTTCTCGGGCCGATTGTGTGACCTCCACGGTGTCACTACCGCCGACCGACGTGTCACTCGCGCCTTTCGCAGACGACGCCGCTTCTTCACGTGTGCGCGAGCTGTCGCCAGGGCCGTTGATCTGGCGGTAAGAATTCAGCGAGGTATCGATATTGTTGGCCATGGCCATGAAACTCCATTCGGGTGCAAAAGTGTTAGCGGCGTGCCTGTAGAAATCTTTAGGAAAAATCGAAAAAAAGTCTTCAATTTCGACAAAAGTTTGACGCCATTATTCGAAAAATTCTGGGATAAACCCGTAAGTCATTAAAAAATCATTATTTCTATTAGCCCTTCGTCACGAACGATGCCTTCGACGACGCGTCCTGATGAGCGGTTTCGGACCCTAAGTCGCTGCCCGATCGCCCCGTTTGCCAGCGCTTCGCCCTGCATCCGGATGCCCAGGCTGTTACCGCTAACGGCCAGCGTCACGACGTCGCCACGTCGAACGACGTGCGCCGCTCGCAGCATGGACATACGCAGAACCTGACCATCGTGCGCCGCGTGCCGCAAAACCTGACCGATCGGGTCGCTTTGCCCTCTGAGCATGAGATTGGCGTTGGGTTGAACGACCTGTTTCTCCCAGCGGATGTCTCCGGCTCGCAGTCGATGGCCGGCGGGCAGCTGACCGTAAATACGCGCGACCGCGGCCTGGCGCACGATCCGCACGGGCACAAAAAGCTTCCACGCCACGGGTGTCGTACAACGCACGCCGATCACGCCGTTATCGCGCAGCGTACCGCCCGGCGGAAGGTACGCCTCAAGAGGAGCTTCGCAAGATCGCAGACGCAGTCGATTATCGACTGCCCGCGCTTCAACCGCGGCGTCCAGACGGTCATTTGTCAATTGGTTACGTACAAAGTCTTCCGCAGAAGCCTGAATCGCAGCGACGTCTTGCCATGCGCTGGCCCCGGCGGGCAGTGCCACGAGTGCACACACCACGAGCGTCAGTAACTTGACGGCCTGAGGATTGACGGAAAACCCCGATTTGTTGGGCAACACAGCGACTCCTGCGGTGGTTGGGTGACAACTGGCTAACAAACCTGTCACGTGTAGAAGAGACCAAGCATTTTTCATGCCAGATTGCCGCTCCGCTGCAGCGCCTGGTCGCCGCGCCAGCGCGCAGCGCCGTTGGTGCGAGCGGCGACACAGGGCGGTTGCCACGTTGCCGCTTGCCGGAAAACGGTTGCCGCTTGTAAACGTGAGAGGACAGGGATTGGCGCAGAAACAGCGGCTTACAAACTTGGCACGTCCCTTGCTACAGACCGGGAAACGCATCGGAAAAAGGAGCTTTCCATGTTCTCGGCCAACGACCCGATTTTTGGCAGCCACGGCGCCGCCATCAGCTTATGGAGTCAGCGTAATGAACTGCTGGCATCCAACATTGCCAACGCCGACACGCCCGGCTACAAAGCCCGCGATATCGATTTCAAGAGTGTCCTTGAGGGCACGGCGCAAACGCCGCTCAAGCTCGATACCCCGAATGCGCGTCACCTGACGCTCGATGGCGCGTACGCCACCGAACACACGCTGCTCTACCGCGTCCCGCACCAGCCATCGCTCGATGGCAACACCGTCGAAGCGGACGTTGAGCAAGCGGAGTTCGCGAAAAATTCACTCCGTTATCAGGCAAGCCTGCGCTTCTTGAACGGCAGAGTGTCTTCATTGCGTGCAGCCATCGCGGGAGGTCATCAGTAATGGCCATGTTCCGCATCTTTGATATTGCCGGCAGCGGCATGAGTGCCCAGTCGGTTCGCTTGAACGTCACCGCCAGTAACGTGGCTAACGCCGACAACGTCAGCGACAGCGAGCAGGCCGCCTATCGTTCGCGCCAGCCCGTGTTCAACACGTTTCGCGATTTTCTTGATGGTCCGTCACCACTGCCGGGCGTCAAGGTGGCCGGCATTGTCGAAAGCGAGGCCGACATCGCGTCGCGCTATGCGCCCGACCATCCTTACGCCAACGAAGAGGGCTATGTCTTTTCGAGCAACGTCAACCCGGTCGAGGAGATGGTCAACATGCTGTCCGCTTCACGTTCGTATCAGAACAACATCGAAGTGATCGACACCACCAAAGAGCTGCTGATGCGCACCATCAGTCTCGGCCAGTAACGCACACCAATATCCAGGAAACACTATGACTACGATCGACCCCAGTGCGGCCATTGGTGCCGCCAGCGCCGCCGCCACACCTACGACCGGGAGTCCCGAGTTGGGACAGGCGGACTACCTGACCCTGATGGTGGCGCAAATTCAGAATCAGGATCCCTTCTCACCCATGGAGAACGGCCAGTTTGTCGCGGAGCTGGCGCAGTTCAGTACGGTCTCAGGTATCGAAGACCTCAATCAGAATTTCAATACGCTCGCGGCTTCCATCTCATCGGATCAAACGCTGCAGGCCTCAGGGCTTATTGGTCGCGACGTGCTGATCAACAGCAACGTGGGTTACCTGGGCGAGGGGCAGAACCTCGGCGGCGCGGTGGAAGTGCCGGTCAACAACGCGACGGTCAGTGTGGCGGTGCGCGATTCAAGCGGTGCGCTGGTACGTCAGCTCCAGTTAGGCACCCGTGACTCCGGATTTGCTCGCTTCGAGTGGGACGGCCGTGACGCCAGTGGCCAGGTCCTGCCCGCCGGCAACTACACCTTTGACGCCAGCGCTGACGCCGGGGGCGGTTTTCAAGCCGTCCCGGCCTTGGTCAGCGCGGAGGTAAACAGCGTGTCGCTATCGCCCGAGACCGGCGCGCTGACCTTGAATTTGACCGGACTGGACGGGCTGCCTTTGAGCCAGATCCGCGAAATCTCCTGAACCCGTTTTTTTCCAGATAGAGGGATAACACTATGCCATTTCGTATCGCACTTAGCGGCCTGAACGCCGCCTCTGCCGACCTCGGCATTACCGCGAACAACATCGCTAACGCCAATACCTACGGCTTCAAGGAATCTCGCGGAGAGTTTTCCGAAGTCTACGCGGCCGGCACGGCCAGCTTGAGCACATCCATTTCCGGTAGCGGCGTTCGCTTGACCGGTGTCTCCCAGACGTTCTCGCAAGGCAACACTGATTTCACCAACAACGCGCTGGATCTGGCGATTGCCGGGGAGGGGTTCTTTCGTATGAGCGATAACGGCTCGGCCGTGTATACCCGCGCCGGGAACTTCAGCCTCGACCGCGAAGGCTTTCTGGTCAACCCGCAGGGCGCAAAGCTGCAGGGCTTTCCGATTACGGACAGCGACACGGTGAACAGTGGTTTGCTCGAAGACTTACGCGTGGTCGTCGGCACCAGCGCGCCGCAGGAAACCACAAACGCAGATATCGGTATTAACCTGCCTGCCGATGCCCCTGTGCCGACCGCCACGCCGTTTGATCCGATTAACCCCGACAGTTACAACCAAACAACGTCCACGACCGTTTACGATTCACTCGGTGCACCGCACACGCAGTCGTTCTACTACGTGAAAGAGCCCGCGGACAATACGTGGCTTGCGTACACCTTCATCGACAACCAGCAGATCGGCACGCCCGAAACGGTGGTGTTCGACCAGGACGGTCTGCTGCAGACCCCGGCTAGCGGCCTGATTACGCTGGACCCGTTCGACCCGGGTAACGGCGCGGCGCCGATCAACATGACGCTCAACCTCAACGATTCCACACAGTACGGCGATCAGTTTGCCGTCAACAACCTGTCGCAGGACGGTTTTACGACAGGACGATTGAGCGGCATCGACGTCAGCAACGTCGGCGTCATTTTCGCCCGTTTCACCAACGGGCAGGCCAACTCACTGGGTAAAGTCGCCATGGCGCGCTTTGTGAACCCCGGCGGCTTGGATCAACTTAGCGACACGTCATGGGCCGAGTCCTTTGAAAGTGGCGACGTGGTACTGGGTGAGGCGGGCACCGCCAGCCTGGGGCTGATTCAGTCCGGTGCGCTCGAAGCGTCCAACGTGGATCTGACCGCCCAGCTGGTCAACATGATCACCGCGCAGCGGAACTTTCAGTCGAACGCACAGATGATTACGACGGCCGATCAGGTCACCCAGACCGTGCTGAACATTCGTTAATCGATAGCAAACAAGGACTGATGACATGGACCGACTGGGATACATCGCAATGACGGGCGCTCGCCAAACCATGCAGGCGCAGGCTGTGGTCAGCAACAATCTGGCGAACGCCAGCACGACGGGCTTTCGTGCCGAGCTGATTGGGGCCACTGCCGCGCCGATTTATGGCGATACGCACGCCAGTCGGGTCAACGTGGTCAGTGCCGGCTACGGCGCGGATTTCGCCCACGGTGCGTTGATTACTACGCATCGGGACCTCGATGTGGCGATTAACGGCGAAGGGTTTTTGGCCGTGCAAGCGCCTGACGGCAGCGAAGCGTATACGCGCGCTGGCGACCTGTACGTCGATCCGGTCGGTTTGCTTAAAACCGCCCAGGGCCATCCGGTCATGGGGGATGGTGGTCCCGTAGCCATTCCGCCGAACGCGTCGTTGACCATTGGCGGCGACGGCACGGTGTCGGTGGTCCCTCTGGGCCAGGGTCCCAACACCTTGTCGACGGTTGATCGCATCCGTCTGGTGAACCCCGACAAAGCCGAGCTGGAGCGCGGTCGCGACGGACTGTTCCGTCTCAAGGAAGGGGCGGTTGCGCAAGCCGATGCGGCAGTGACCTTGATCACCGGTGCACTCGAAGCGAGCAACGTGAACCCGGCAGCTGCGCTGGTGGACATGATCGAACTGTCACGGCTCTACGAAATGCAGGTAAAGATGATCGAGACAGCCCGCGATGATGCCGATCGCTCGGCCCAACTGATGAGCATGCGCTAATCGCATGGCATACAACTTGCACCGACGTCAGGGATGACGGTGTGAACGACAAAATATTGACGCAAGGAACGGATTACTTATGAACACCGCACTGTGGGCTGCCAAGACCGGCCTCGACGCGCAACAAACGCGCATGGCTGTCATCTCGAACAACCTGGCCAACACCAACACCACGGGCTTCAAACGCGGGCGCGCGTCGTTTGAAGATCTGCTTTACCAAAACCGGGCGCAGGCGGGCGGGCAGACGTCGCAGTCGACGCGCCACCCGTCCGGCACCATGGTCGGCACCGGCGTTCGCATCGTTGCGATTCAAAAAACCTTCGGCCAGGGTACGGTGAGCCAAACCAACAATGCCCTGGATGTCGCGGTCAATGGTCGCGGTTTCTTTCAGGTTCTGACCCCCGACGGCAGCACGGCTTACACACGCGACGGTTCGTTCCAGGTCAATGAACAGGGTCAAATGGTGACCTCAAACGGCTATCCGCTGCAGCCGGCCATTACGATCCCGGCCGCAGCGCAGAGCGTCACCGTCGGCCGCGACGGCACCGTATCGGTGTCGCTGGCCGGTCAGGCTGCGCCCACGCAGGTGGGCAACATTCAGTTGAGCGACTTCATTAACCAGGCCGGTCTGCAACCGCGCGGTCAGAATCTTTTTCTGGAAACGGCGGCCAGCGGCGCACCTCAGGTTGCGACGCCTGGCGTGAACGGCGTCGGGGAACTCGAGCAGGGAGCCCTGGAGAGTTCCAACGTCAACGCTGTGGAGGAGTTGGTGTCGATGATCGAGACCCAACGTGCTTATGAGATGAACTCCAAAGCCATCCAGACCACGGATTCGATGCTGCAGTACGCCAGTAACAATCTCTAAATGAGGCAAGCGTCGACCATGACCTATCGAACTTACTTACCTTGGCCGTTGCTGAGTGCTTTGATCCTGGCGCTCAGTGCCTGCGGCGGCAGTACCAGACCCAGTGCCGAAGAGGTAAATGAATCCATGCGCGTGCCGCCGATGCCGGCCAGACCAATGGCCGTAAACAATGGCGGCATCTATCAGCCGGTGGCCGGTCTGCGTTTGTTCGCGGATTTACGTGCGGGCCGGGTTGGCGACATTCTGACCGTCGTTCTAAATGAACAGACCAACGCAACCAAGAGTTCGACCACCAGTACCAAGAAGTCCAACAGCACCGAAGCAGAGACCGCCACTTTGCTGGGCATTCCGGTGACCGCCGGCGGCAACCCGATCTTTACTAACAACCTGTCAACGGAAAGCGAATTCGAAGGCGAGGGCGGGGCCACCATCAGCAACCAGCTTGAAGGCAGCGTCACGGTCACCGTGGTAGACCGTCTCGCCAACGGCAATTTGGTCATCAGTGGTGAGAAGTGGCTCACCCTGAATCAGGGCAAGGAATACGTACGCGTCAGCGGCATCGTCAGACCCATCGATATCGAGCCAGACAATTCTGTGCCGTCGGAAAAAGTTGCCAATGCCCGTATCGAATACAGCGGGCGCGGCGCTCTGGCCGACGCCAATCGGATGAACTGGCTCGCGCGCTTTTTCAATTCACCGTGGCTCCCATTCTAAAACTGACTCGCCGCACTATCCTCGATTGACTGTGGAAACGACTATGAACCGACTGCTTTTTTCGACTCTGACACTACTTTTCCTGTGCGCGGTACCCAGCGCCGCGGCTGAGCGCGTCAAGGATATCGTTTCGATTTCCGGCGTTCGCGACAACCAGTTGGTCGGCTACGGTCTGGTTGTTGGTCTGAACGGTACGGGCGATCAGACACAGCAGGCGCCGTTTACCGTGCAAAGCCTGCAAAATATGCTGAAGCAATTTGGTATCACGTTGCCCCCAGGGTCCAATCCCCAATTGCAAAACGTCGCGGCTGTCTCCGTGCACGCTGACTTGCCCGCGTTCGGGAAAACCGGGCAGTTGATTGACGTCACGGTCTCGTCCATTGCCAACTCGAAGAGTCTGCGCGGCGGCAGTCTTCTGATGACCGAGTTGCGCGGCGCAGACGGCAACGTCTACGCGGTAGCACAGGGCAATCTGATCGTCGGTGGTTTTGGCGGTGGCGGTAATGATGGCTCGAGCATTACGGTCAACATTCCGAGCGCCGGACGAATACCCAACGGCGCCAGTATCGAGCGGACCGTTAGCAGTCGCTTTGCAACCGATCCATTCATCTCACTCAATCTGCACACAGCCGACTTTACAACGGCACGTCGGCTCATGGACGGCATTAACACACTGCTCGGCGGCACGGTGGCGGAAGCCATTGACGCCGGCACGATCCGAGTGCGCGCGCCCGCCTCCACATCTGCACGCATTGCGTTCGTGTCCGAACTGGAAGCGCTGGAAATTGATCCCGGTGCCGCTGCAGCGCGTGTGATTGTGAATTCGCGTACCGGCACGGTCGTGATCGGTGCCAATGTACGCGTAACGCCAGCCGCCGTGTCCCACGGCTCGTTGATCGTCACGATTCGTGAATCGCCGTTCGCCGTGCAGCCGGAGCCCTTTGGTGCCGGCGATACGGCCGTTTTGCCTGACACCGAAGTGGCGATTGATCAGGGCGACAATCGGATGTTCCTGTTCGATCCGGGCGTGACATTAGACGACATCGTGCGTGCCGTTAATGAAGTGGGCGCGGCACCGGGCGATCTGGTCGCCATACTCGAGGCGCTCAAGCAAGCCGGCTCGCTGCGCGCTGAACTGGTGGTGATATGAAGACGCCCGACATGCCGCTGGTCGTGGACGGCAGCAGCTTGACTGCGCTCAAAGCCAGTGCGGTACGGGGTGACGCCGATGCCGACATCGACAATTTGCGCGAGGTTGCTCGTCAGTTTGAGTCCCTGTTTACGCACATGCTGCTCAAGAATATGCGTTCGGCCAGTCTGGCCGACGGTGCCATGGATAGCGAACAAAGCCGGTTCTACCGCGACATGTTTGATCAGCAGATTGCCGGCGAGCTGGCGAACGGGCAAGGTCTTGGTGTCGCTGACATGCTGGTCAGGCAGCTCGGTGGTGAACCGGCAACGTCGAACCGCAACGCGGCGCATCACTACTCATTGGAACTGGGCGCGGCAAGCGCCCGCGCTGTGACGCTTGACAGCGCGGGGGCGCAATCCGAAGAACCGGCCAGTTTCGTGCAGCGTCTGCTGCCACACGCGCGCAGAGCCGCCAAAGTTTTAGGCATTGCGCCTCAGTTTCTGTTGGCGCAAGCCGCGCTGGAAACCGGCTGGGGTAAGCGCCAAATTCAGACCGATGGTGGTGAAAGCAGTCACAACCTGTTTGGTATTAAAGCGAACGACAGCTGGACTGGAGATCGCGCCCGGGCAACCACGCACGAATATGAGGAAGGTGTCGCCAGCCCTGTTGCTGCGGATTTTCGGGCCTACGCATCGGAGGCGGAGAGCTTCGACGATTACGCGCGGCTGATTGGCGGGTCAAGTCGCTATCATCTGGCGCTCGGACGTGGGCGCGACGGTGCCGCGTATTTCAGCGCACTGCAAAAGGGTGGATACGCCACCGATCCCAATTACGCGACGAAGATTATGGAAATTGCGACCGGTGCGACGATGAAAAACGCACTGTCTGGTCTCAAGATTCCCTGAAGCGCGTCGCTACCGTGACCTGATCGGGCCCGTGAACGCCCGGCATCGGAGATGTTATGTCCATTCTTTCAACCAGCCTGTCTGCGTTGCGTATGTCGCAAAGTGCACTGGAGACCACCAGCCACAACATTGCGAACGTGAACACCCCGGGGTTTTCCCGTCAACGGGTAACGCTGGCCACCCGTACGCCCACTGATTTTGGTTTCGGCTCCATCGGCAACGGCGTCAGCGTGACCGGCGTTGAACGAGTGTACGATCAGTTTCTGACGACGTCGGTGGCCGACAACATCAGTGAGTACAATCGACTGGAAGCGTTTTCCGGCCTGGCAGATCGATTGGGTAACCTGTTTTCGGATCCGGATAACGGGCTGGCCGCCAACATGCAGGCGTTCTTCAGCGCCGCCAGTGATGTGGCCAATGACCCGGCCTCCATCAGCGCGCGCGAGGCCATGCTGGGTGAGACGCGCGTTGTCGTTGAACGGTTTAACCAGTTGGCAGGCCAGCTGGCATCGTTGGACACCGAGGCCAACAGCCGTATTGCTCAAGATGTGGCCGACATCGACGCCTTGGCTGAGGCCATCGCGGACGTCAACAATCAGATCGCGATTGGCGGCGGTGCCTTCGGCGCCAATGCCCCAAATGATCTTCTTGATCGTCGCGATCAACTGGTTGACGAACTGGCATCCAAAGTCGGTATTTCCACCGCGTTACAGGATGACGGCGCGCTAAATGTCTTTTTTGGCAGTGGCCAGGCACTGGTCGTGGGGACCAACACGACCAACCTGAGTACGCAGGTCGATCCGCTCGACCCGACTCGTCTGACCGTGCAGCTGGGGGCGGTCGGTAACAGCGCAGACGTCACCGATTCCGTTACCGGTGGCACGCTGGGCGGACTCCTGGACTTTGCACGCGAAGGTCTCGGCACGGCTCGCAACCAACTGGGCCAAATCGCCACAGCGTTCGCCTTCGATGTCAATGCACGCCACAACAACGGTATGGATCTCGACGGGAAAGTGGGCGGCGATTTCTTCTCAATCTCCGATCCGGAGGTCACCGTGTCGCAAAACAACAGTGGTAGCGGCGTTTTTACCGCCGCCATCACCGATTTGGGACAATTTGGCTCCGACGATTTTCGCATCCGCTTTGACGGCACCGACTACTCATTCACCAGCGAGCAAACCGGTGAGACCATCGCGTTTACCGGCACGGGCACCAGCGCCGACCCCTTTCAGTTTGGTGGAATGGCGCTGACTCTCTCCGGCACTCCCAATGCCGGCGATGAATTTTCGTTGCGGCCCACGGCCAATGGCGCCTCATCGCTGGGCCTGGCGATCACCGCCGGTCGCGAAATCGCCGCTGCTTTTCCGGTGCGCGCGGCAGCGCAAAACACGAACTCCGGCAGCGGCACCATTGAAGTCACTCAAATGATCGACGCGTCAAATGCCGCTTTGCAAAACCCCGTATCCATTGAATTTCTGACCGCTACCACGTTCAGTATCAATGGCGCGGGCAGTTTTCCCTACACGCCAGGCGACGCGGTCAGCATCAACGGCTACGAAGTGGCGATCAGCGGAACACCGCAGGTTGGCGACACGTTCTCAGTTGAATCGAACCTCGGCGGCATTGGCGACAATCGAAACATGCTGGGTATCGGACAGCTCGCAAGCCAAGGCTTGCTTGACGATGGCCGCGCGACGCTCAACGATGCCGTGGGCAATCTGGTGTCTCAAGCTGGCATCACCGGACGTGAAGCCAGTCGCGGCCTGGCTGCCCAGGGCGTCCTGCTGGAGCAGGCGCAAGCGCGTGAACTTGAAGTCTCGGGCGTCAATCTTGACGAGGAGGCCGCTAACCTGCTCCAGTTTCAGCAAACCTACGAGGCCGCTGCGCAAATGATCGCGGTATCCGATTCGCTGTTTGCCACGCTACTTAACGCTGTGAGACGCTGATATGCGAACACCAACCGCCTTATTCTATTCGCAAAGCAGCAGCACCATTCAGCGGCTGCAGGCGGAAATCACTCAGACCCAGCTGCAGATTTCCTCAGGACGTCGCGTATTGTCGCCGTCCGATGATCCCGTTGCCGCGTCGCAACTGTCGAGCATTGAATCAGCCCTGGCCCAAAACGAACAGTATCAACGCAATGCCAATCTGGCCACCAGTCGGCTCTCGATCGAAGAAACCACACTGACCGATATTCAGAACGTGCTGTTTCGCGTGCGCGATCTGGCGGTACAGGCGAACAACGACACACAAACCGTCGAATCACGCCGCTTTCTGGCCGTGGAAGCCGAGCAACTGCGAACCCAACTGGCCGAACTTGGCAATCGACGCGATGGTCAAAATAACTTCTTATTCGGCGGCTTCCAATCACGTACCGAGCCGTTCTCGATCGCCGGTGGAAACGTCAGCTACAACGGCGACGACGGGCAGCGTCAATTGCAAATCGGACCGACACGCTTCGTGGCCGACGGCGACAGTGGTGCTGCACTGTTCATGAATGTGCCCAACGGCAACGGTCAGTTTGCGACCCTGGCCGGTGCTGCGAATGCCGGAACCGGCGTTATCGATGCGGGCTCACTCGACGGCGTCAGCGCCTGGGACGGCTCGACCTATACCATCCGTTTTACCAGCGAGACCACCTACGACGTGGAAGACGCCGGCGGCCTGGTCGTTAGCAGCGCCACGTTCGAGCCCGGCGACACCGTGAGCGTGCCGAACGCCAACGTGAACATTGACGGGGCGCCGGCAACGGGTGACACATTCACCGTCAGTCCGTCGGTGAGCCAGGATATCTTCGAGACGGTACAGAATTTCGTCGACGCGTTACGCGATGTGACGCCAGGCGATCAGGCGAACGCTCGATTGCACAATGAAATAAATCGGGTGCTGACGGACGTGGACCAAAGCGTCGGTAACGTGCTGGACACGCGCTCGCGTGTGGGTTCACGTTTGCAAGCCATATCCAATCAGGAAAACAGCAACGCGGATTTTGATCTGACGTTGCAGACCACGCGTTCAACGCTGCAAGACGTCGACTACACCGAGGCGATTTCGCTCCTCAACCAACAGATCACCAGCTTACAAGCCGCGCAGCAGACGTTTACGCGCGTACAAGGTTTGTCACTGTTCAACGTCATCTAATCGCTCAGGCGCCTCAGCGCTGGTGAATCTACCTGCGGACCTCGACACAGCGCTTCAAGCCTGTTGGTGACGTGCGTCACACTTTGCGCGCTCCACGGACGAACAAAACCGGCACTACGTCACAAAACTGGCCAGAATTGTCACACCGCGTCAATTTCTTGGTGGACAGGCTCAAGTTTTTAACTCCAACGCCGCTACACAATTCGTACAGCGATTTCGATGCGAAACTCGTTGGCAAACAATTGGTATTTGTAGCTTTCATGGAGTAAAGAAATGGCTCAGTACATCAACACTAACGTTGCATCGTTGAACGCACAGCGCAACTTGACGAACTCGTCATCGAGCATGAACACAGCAATGCAGCGTTTGTCCACCGGTTTGCGCATTAACAGCGCGAAGGACGACGCTGCCGGTTTGGCAATTTCAGAACGGTTCACCACCCAGATTCGCGGCCTGGACCAGGCGATGCGTAACGCTAACGACGGCATTTCGCTGTCGCAAACGGCGGAAGGCGCGCTGGGCGAGCTGACCAACAACCTGCAGCGTATTCGTGAGCTGGCAGTGCAGTCGGCTAACGCCACCAACAGTGACACGGACCGCGCCGCACTGGACGACGAAGTTCAGCAGCGTATTGCAGAAATCGATCGTATCGCGACGCAGACGTCGTTTAACGGTCTCAACGTGTTGGACGGTTCTGCCGGTTCGGCTACTTTCCAGGTTGGCGCAAACGTCGGCGAGACGATTTCGCTTGGCCTAAACACGAACATGCGTTCATCAGCGATCGGTCAGATTGCCTCGGCCACACGCACCGTGAGCGGTACCGGACTGTCCGGTGATCTGACGATTGCGATTGGCAGCAACACCGCGCGCGCCGTTGGCGCGTCTGCCTCAGGTAGTGCCGAGGACGTGGCGGCAGCGATCAACGCGGCCAATATCACCGGCCTTAGCACGACGGCGGAAAACTCGCAGACCGGTACCTTTTCTGCCGTTGGCGGTAGCGCCGGCAACACCTATGAGCTGGTCATTGATGGCGAAACCATTTATGCCTCCGGCAGTGACGCCGCTGCCGGACTGACCAGCCAGGAAATCGCCGACGCGGTCAACGCAAACGCGAACCTTGACGTGACAGCGTCCATTTCCGGCACCACGATCACGTTGGCCAATACGACGGGCGCTAACATCGTTGTGACGGAAAACTCGACCTCTGGCACCTTCGGATTTTCCACCGGAACCCTGATCGGTGACGTCTCGTTGACCGCCAACGAGAACATCACCATCGGGGGTTCGACTGACGCCGCCGTCCTCGGCAGCCCCTCGGTCATCACGCTGGATACCACGCAGTCGCTTGAGACGCTGGATGTCAAAGACGTGGCCAACGCCAACGATACGATCGCACGAATTGACTCTGCGCTGACGGCCGTGAACGGCTTCCGAAGCGATCTGGGTGCTATTCAGAACCGACTCGAATCGACGATCGTTAATCTGCAAACGACCAGTGAAAATTTGTCCGCTTCACGCGGTCGTATTCGCGACGCCGATTTCGCCACGGAAACCGCTTCGCTGACTCGCTCGCAGATTTTGCAGCAGGCCGGTGTCGCCATGTTGTCCCAGGCCAATGCTCAACCGCAGATCGCGCTGAGCCTGCTGGGTTAAGCAACAAGTTTAAAAATCTCTCCCTCGAGGGAGAGTTCTTTCCAACCGGGAAGAAAACCGCCCGGCGCGAGGTGGCATAACGCGCCGGGCAGTCTCAACGTAGGGAGACAAACCGTATGAACAACGAAATTCAAAGTTCGTTGGTTGCCAAAACGCCCTCAGCGCGCAGCAGCGTGACAGAGGGTAAACGCGCGGCTGACGAGTCAACCGGCGAAACATTGCCGCCAGCGGAAAAAGAGAACCTGTCCGAGGTCCAACCACCGCCGCCGCGCGAGGAAATCGAGAAAGCCGCTCAGGAATTAACCAAGCGCGCCGCCGAGATGGGCCGGGATCTGCGCTTTGATGTCGATGACGACAGCGGCGTGACGGTGATCAAGGTGATCGACCCGCTCACCGATGAAGTCGTGCGTCAGATACCCAGTGAGGAAGCCGTTGATCGCGCCCGGTCGCGACCGGACAGCGGGTTCAACCTGATCAACGACATCGCTTGATCCAACGCCCGTCAACGTCATTCGCGCGGCAGCAAGCCCGCTGCATCGTGGAAACTCGTTCATGCTGGCACATATTTTGCTTTGCTATTGCGGTCGCGGTTAATGCCGCTACGCGCGCGCGAACTTTAAACTAACACAAGGATTGTTTTTGCAATGATCACCGCACAAGGCATTGGTTCAGGTCTCGACGTTGCCTCGATTGTCTCGCAGCTGGTCGTCGCCGAAGGTCAGCCAGCGACACTGCGCCTGGCGACGCGTGAGGCCGGAATTCAGGCGGAATTGTCCGCACTTGGCAGCCTGAAGAGTGCCTTGTCATCGTTTCGCGATGCGTTGAGTGGCTTGAGCGACGTCGATGTTTTTCGCTCGCGGACGGCGACGTCTGAGGACACCGATATTTTTAGCGTTAGCGCGGGCACGTCGGCCGTACCCAGTTCGTACGATGTCGAGGTGCTGGCGATTGCGACGGCGCAAAAACTGTCCTCGCAGGCGTTCGAAGACCCGGGTGACAAGGCGCTTGGCGCCGGCACGCTAACCATTCAAAGCGGTCCGGACGCCGACACCGATTCTTTTCAGATTTCCATCGACGAAGACGCCTCGACGCTGGAAGACATCCGCGATGCGATCAATGACAGCGAGGACAACAGTGCGGTGCGGGCCTCGATCGTCAACGCCGAAGACGGCGCGCGATTGATCGTCAGCTCGACGCGCACCGGAGAGGACTACGAAATATCGATCACCGCTGGTGAAGACGGGGGTCTCGATTTCCTGTCCTACGGCGCCGACGCGGCACCTGGCAGTACGATGACCGAACTGCGGGCGGCCGAAGACGCGAGAATCCTCGTCGACACGTTTGAGCGTACCAGCAGCAGCAACGCGTTCACGGATGTGATCGAAGGCGTCACGATCACGACACGGGGTGCAGACCCCGGCACCACTTACACACTCGATGTGGCGTTCGACACCGGCTCGGCTTCGGCCAAAGCAACGGAATTTACCGAGGCTTACAACAGTCTGGTCGACGAACTCAACGGTCTGCAAAGCTATGACGCCGATTCCGGCATCGCCGGGGCACTGCTTGGCGATCGCAGCGTCCGGGAGGTGGCCAGCGCGCTACGTCTGGCGATTGCCGGCGGTGATCAGCTAAGCGATGGCTCATATCGATCGCTGACCCGCGCCGGGATCACCACGGATCTTGACGGCAAGCTCAGTATCGATACCACGGAACTGAACACCGCGCTGACCGAAGATTTCGACTCCATCGCACGCTTGTTCGGCGACGAAGACGGATTCGCGACTCGGCTCGACGAAGTGCTCGACCCCTATCTGGAGAGCGGTGGTCGCCTTGACACCCGGACAGACGGTCTGCAGACATCGATTGATCTGATTGAAGATCAGCGCGTGGCACTTGATTTGCGTCTGGAATCGGTTGAGGCGCGGCTGCTAAGTCAGTTCTCAGCGCTTGACTCGATTGTCTCCACGCTCTCAGCTACGTCGGATTTTCTTGCCACCCAGCTGACCACGGTCACGCAATCCTAAGGACAAAGTGATGACGTATCCTGCTAACAACGCTCTGGGCAGTTATCGCGCGAACGGTGCCATGATGGCAATGAACCACGCGAACCCGCACCAGTTGATCGATTTGCTGATGGAGCGCGCCATATCACGCCTGGCCATCGCTCGGGGACACATGCAGCGCGACCAGACGCACGGTAAAGGCGAGCACATCAGTGGCGCGATGGCCATCATTACTGGCCTGCAATCGTTCCTGGATCACAGTTCTGGCGGCGAGATTGCTGCTAAGCTGGACGCGCTGTATGACTATATGGGTCGCAAACTGGTCCAGGCGAATGTCCAAAACGACATTTCCGCACTGGAAGAAGTGACGACGCTGCTTAAGGAAATCCGCCAGGGCTGGCAGGGTATTGAGCAGCAGGTGAACCAGGCTGGGGCGATTGCACCCCAAGCTGTCTGAGACAGCGACTACTTCGGTTGACTCAAGGAAGAGAATTACCATGACAAAAGAAACCAAACCCGTGCTTACCGATTTGTTGAGCGTCAGTCGGCGTCTTGCCGAGTCCGCCAGCAGCGGCGAGTGGGAAGTTGTATCCGAACTGAAAGCGCGTCAGCAGGAGCTGGTCGAGACGTTTTTCGAGTGCAACGGCGGCGGACCGCTGTCTGCCCACGTCTTGTCCGAACTGACACAGGTTCGAGTTTTTACGGATCTGGTTTTGGAGCTGGCCAAGAAACGTCGTACCGGTTTGATTGACGCGGGGCGCAAGGTCGCGACCGGGCGCAACGCGGCTGCCGCTTATGCCAACGAAAGTCGGCCCGCCCGACAGGCTTCGCACTCCGCCGCTCGATAACATAATGCACGCGGGGAGCTCGGCTCCCCGATTTTTGACGGTCGACCGCCGACGTCTCGCAGGCGTAAAAAAATTGACGCTGTTTTCGCCTTTTGTGATTGCCATCACTGTTTCCCCACGGCCCCACGGACTATGGTTGAGTTCGTCGCAAGGAAGATTGCGCACAGGTTGACTCTGGACGAGTTTTACGCTGCTGCCAATCACGCGATTTACAAGACCAACAACAGTCTTTGGCGCAGTGGAGGCACCAATTGATGAACGATAAAGTTCTCGCCGTTGAACCCGAATCCAGGCATGCGCACCATCACACGGATGCACTGCAGACCCTGAACCCGCCGGCACCCAAGCCCGGTATTCCCAAACCAGCTGTCACGACCGAGCGTCGCACGATGCCGACCGGAATATCCTCACGCATTGCCCAAGTGCGCCAGAAAATTGACCAGGTAGCACCATTTCAAAGCACCGTACTGATCACCGGTGAGTCAGGCACCGGCAAAGAAGTGGTCGCTCGGTCGATCCATGATCACTCCGATCGAGCCGACGCCGCTTTCGTACCGGTGAACTGCGGCGCGATCCCGGCCGACTTGCTCGAGAGCGAACTGTTTGGCCACGAGAAAGGGGCGTTTACCGGCGCAATCTCCTCCCGCCAGGGTCGCTTTGAGATGGCGGATGGCGGCACGCTGTTTCTCGATGAAATCGGTGACATGAGTATGCCGATGCAGGTCAAGCTGTTGCGGGTCCTCCAGGAGCGCTGCTACGAGCGCGTTGGCAGCAACCAGACCCGTCAGTGCGACGTGCGCATTATCGCCGCCACGCACTGCTCGCTTCCCGAGGCCATCGAGGCGCACTCGTTTCGTCTGGATCTGTTTTATCGGCTGAACGTTTTTCCCATTGAAATGCCGCCACTGCGCAAGCGCCAAAGCGATTTGCCAGCCCTGGTCGAAAGCCTGGTTCTGCGCAATGAGCGAGACGGCGGGCGGACGCTGCGTCTCACACCGGCAGCGCTGAACGCGCTCGCCACGTATCCGTGGCCCGGAAACATTCGTGAACTGTCCAACCTGGTCGAAAGGCTCGCGATTACGCACAGCGACGGTCAAATTGACGTAGGCGATTTGCCTGAGCTGTATCGCAGTCATGTCGCGGATGCCGATTTGCCCGGTATTGGACGAACCTTTGAAGCGCCCGTCTCGCCTCTTGGCTTGCCCTCGGAGGGGCTCGATCTGCGCGGGCATCTGATTGACGTTGAAAAACGCTACATCCGAGAAGCCTTGGAAGCCGCCAACGGCACCGTCGCTGGTGCGGCGCGTTTGCTCAATCTGCAGCGCACCACGCTGGTCGAGAAGATGCGCAAATATGGCATGACAGCTTCCGGTCAATCGACGAAAAATTGACGCTCTGCGGCGGTCAATTCTGACCGCCTGACTTTCCAAACCCTATAGGTTCAACGTTCCCACAGTTGGCATCAATATTGCTAAGCATGGTTAGACACAGCTTCATCACGGATCGATGACCATGCAAGAAACTGCCAATTCCCAAATCCTCGAACAGGCGTTCGCCGCGTTCAATCAGCACTCAACGCAACTTGAGCGATCGTTCCAGACACTGCAACAACAGGTCGCAGTCCTGAGCGACGAACTGGCAGCGGCCAACAGCGATCGCTTGCGCCAGCTACGCGAGAAAGAAGCGTTGGCTCTGCGCCTCGAAAAACTGCTAGGTGCGCTACCCGGTGGCATCATCGTGACCGACGCGCAAGACACCATTGTTGAATGTAACCAGACGGCTCTGACCATGCTTGGCGGGGCGCTAATCGGCGAGTGCTGGAACGGTGTCCTGGCGCGTCTGAACCACGATGACAGTCACGGCGAACTGCAGTTGCCGAACGGTCCGTGTCTGAGCGTTTCGCGCCGCGCGCTGGCCAATGACGACCCGTCACAAGGCACGATCGTGCTGCTGTCTGACGTCACTGAGCCGCGCGCGCTGCAGTCCATGCTGGCACGCAAACAACGTTTGATCGAAATGGGCGAAATGGCGGCGCGTCTGGCGCATCAGGTGCGCACTCCGTTGAGCAGTGCCTTGCTCTACAGCTCGCAACTGGGCCGTGCACGAGTCGATGACCGCAAGCGCCAGTGCTACGCGCAGCGCATCGGTACTCGCCTGGGTCAGTTGGAGCGGATGGTCAACGACATGCTCGGCTTTGCGCGCGGCGGTACGGCGACCAGTCAGGACATAGAAATCGACGAGTTGCTGACCGACGTGGTGTCGCTGATGGAACCACAACGTCGGGAGGGCGACACCCTTGCTCTGTCCATCGAACCGGGATTGCGCCACGTGCACGGAAATCGAGACGCGCTGCTCGGCGCGCTCACCAACCTGTGCACCAATGCGCTACAGGCTTCAGAACCCGGCGTTGCGCTGACCCTCACCGCACGCAACCAAAAATCAGGGCGAGTCGCGTTGGGCGTACGGGATACCGGACCTGGCCTGAACCCAAAAGATGCCGAGCAGATTTTTAATGCGTTCTTCACCACCCGAGCCGACGGCACGGGTCTGGGGCTGGCCGTCGTCAAATCCACAGCTGAAGCCCACGGTGGCGACGTTTCCGTTGACAGCATGCCGGGGCAGGGCTGTCACATCCAAATGCATCTGGACAATCCCGCGCACAGCGCCGCGCTGCCCGGTGCCGTCGCACCGCGCTGTGCCGCCGCGTGCGCCTGAACTGCGAGTTAACCCGTAATGACCCATTCCACGACCTCGATTTCGAATTCCGGCACCGCTCAAAACAGTCAGACTGTTCTGATTGTGGAGGATGACGACAGTTTGCGTGAAGCACTGTGCGATTCTCTGGGTGATGATGGCTACCAGGTTCTGTCAGCCGCCTCCGGCAGCGCTGCGCTGGCGGCCGTGCAGAACAACACCGTCGCGCTTGTGATCAGCGACGTGCAGATGTCACCCATGAGCGGCACCACGTTACTGCGCAAGATCAAGCGTGCACAACCCGAGCTCCCCGTTGTCCTGATGACCGCATACGGCACCATTCAAAAAGCCGTCGACGCCATGCGTGATGGGGCGGTGCACTATCTGGTCAAGCCGTTTGCCGCCGACACTCTGGTCGAAACCGTGCGCCAGTTTCTGCCGGTCGATCACGCCGAGGAGTCAGTGGGCGGACTGATTGCCGAAGACCCCCTCGCTCTGGAGTGCGTCGCCATGGCCAAACGCGTCGCATCGAGCGATGCCACCGTGATGTTGC
>JBGCFP010000160.1:0-4255 GCA_045107005.1 Gammaproteobacteria bacterium | reverse complement strand
GTGTAGTCATATCGCACCCAGTTGCCATGAATGTCTTCTACTTCTGTGATCAAGTAAACGGCATGCTTCCGATTTAGGTAAAGCACCGTACTTTCTGTGTAGCAATATGCCGTATTACAAAAGGGGTAGTCGTAGGGTATTGGCATACTGCTTGCGAGGCGGAACGTGTGGCGACCAAATTTGTATTTCGTTCCATCCGGCGCGACAACCACCGTCGCGCATCGATTTGCGAAATCAGTCGTCCTGCCACCATATTTCCAATTGTTCTTGGGGTCAGAGATCTTCTTAGGAGCGTCCGGATAACCTGACACGTCTTTCCCCGGCACGTGCAAGACAGCCCCGCTCATATGTGTTTCAACATCAATATAGGTAGAGGCAGAATTGTTCGACACTTCAATACTGTTCGCCATGGGGCCCAATGTGTTTAAGCACCCATTGTCAAAAACCGGTGGCGCCGTCGATGCGTGTTGGTGGCCATAGGAAATACTGACGATTGGCAGATCAATGACCCAATCGCCAAAGCCGTGCTGGAAAGGCGTATACGGGACAGCGCCTTGCCCTTTCTTTCGGTGCAGTGCCACCTCCAGACTTGAGTTCCCGGGTATCGATATATCCGTGTGTGAAAAACTGACACTGCCCGAGTTCTTATCGATCATGTCGCCCATAAGATTATCGCCGAGAGGCTGCAGGCGTGCGTCCGCGCCACTGCGCTTCTTAAAGTCGAAGACATTTGCCAGATCGAGCTGAATCACGTCTGTGTCATCTTCCGCAATCACCGATCCGGAGGACAATAGTGCGGCCGCACACAAAGCGAGGATGGCCGGCCGTGCGAGATGATGGTGAACCCTGTTTTGGGCGCGTAGCGACGTATTTTTCATTACCGTAATTTCCTGTTTTTTTCGATCAACGCTCAGTCAAGCGTTACAGTCTTCTCTGGCCTTCCGACACCGCGCGTAGTAGCGCAACGTCTCTGACGTTGGTTGGTGCGCGCAGGCACCACTCCCGCGAATTGCTCTTCCGCTATGGGGGGGGGGGCAAATTTTCCCTCCTCCCGCAACGAGCAATTTCGGTCTACGAGTCACACTGCTACATCACCAGAAATCACGAGAAATGTTGTTATCTCGGCGTTATCTGACTGTTATCGGTGTGTAATTTGGCGAGTATCAGCGTTTAGCCGTAACCTGTTTTTGGCCGCGTGGCGGGTCGTATGCGTAGTATTCGTTCATGCGTCAGTGGCGTTTCGGGCCAGAACGGCGCGATGCTGGAGCATCAGGTTTTGGCGGGTGTTACACCGAGAGGCGAGGAAATCACGGCGCACTCTCGTGATAATGTCGGGCAACGTGCAACCGAGTGTTTGGTGTAGTGAGATAGATGGTGACGAGCCCCAAAATATTTATTAGCTATCGCCGCGACGATGTCGCCTCCGAGGCCGGAAGGCTGTGCGACGCCTTGCGCGACGCGCTGGGTGGCGACGAGGTGTTCCAGGACATTGCCATGGAGCCCGGCGTGGATTTTCCACAGGAAATCACCGACGCGCTCAACGATTGCGCAGTGGTGCTGGCGCTAATGGGGCCCAACTGGTTAACGGCGAGTGACGAATACGGACGGCGAAAAGTGGACGACCCGGAAGACTGGGTGCGCCGCGAAATTGCCATCGCACTAAACGATGACAATTGCCTCGTCATCCCGGTTTTTCTCGATGGCCTGGAAAAAATGCCGCCGGCAAAGGTCTTGCCCGACGAGATTGACGGACTTGCGAATCGCAACTTCATTACGGTCAGCAACGACCATTGGCATCGCGACAAGCGCCAGCTTATCGAGACCGTCGCGCAACGCTGCGGCATTGATCTGGATGCAGACCTTCCGCCAACGGACTCACGACTACCACCGGAGTACCTCGACTGGGTCAAACGCACCTACGGCACCGTGGAGCTTCTGGGGCTCACCGCGGTCGAGGCCAGCCATGGCCGCTTGCGCCAGGTGTATGTGCCGGCGGTGACCACCCGGCCGCCATCGTTGGAGGACGATGGGTTGCAATCGACCGAACCGGCCCAACGTTCACTCCGCACCAAAATCAGCGACGACGAGCAAGACCGGCCGACGTTGCTTCTCGATATCCTTAGCACCACCTCCGCCTACGTTCCGGGCGAACCCGGCGCGGGCAAGTCGACGTTCTGTCGCTGGCTGGCGTGGGTGTTGGCCAACGACGCGGTCCCTGCCCACGGCATTGCGCCACCCGAGGGCTACGCGGAAACGCTGCCCACCGAGCTGACGGGCAAGCTGCCGCTGCTGGTGGAGCTGCGTGAATTCGCGGCGCACATGGACTGCAAGCTGGGCGAAAAGAAATGGCACCACCAGCAACTCGAAACGGCGCTGGTCGCGTGGCTGGACGAAGTCAAACCCGGCGGCCTGACCGGTGCGGTCTTCCTGCAGCAGTTGGGTGCTGGAAAGGTGGTGTTAGCGCTCGACGGCGTCGACGAAGTGGCCACCGTCCTGCGCCATGACGGCAGCACAACCCACCCGCGCGCGTGCCTGCTCAGCGCGCTGGCCGATGCGCTGAATGCGTGGCAACAGGCGGGCAACCGCATCGTTGTAACCAGCCGCCCCTATGGCCTGAGCGGCGCCGAAACACGCAAGCTCGATTTGCCCATGCAGTCGCTGGCGCCATTACCCGAACCACTGCAACGCCTGTTCATCGAACGCTGGTACGCCGCCACGGACGTCGGTCGGCGCGAGGCGAACACACGCGGCCTGACCGAGCACCTGGCAAACAGACGCGATCTCGATGTGCTCACCCAAAGTCCACTGCTGCTCACCGCGCTGTGCATTCTGTTTGGGCAGGGGCAGCGTTTGCCGGACGACCTGTTTGAGTTATACGACGGCTTGGTGTCGAGCGTGCTGTACGCTCGCTATAGCGAAGACAGCGCCCAGCGCAGTTTGGTGCGCAATCGCCTGGCCGCCATTGCCTACGGCATGCACACCGGTGTGGCGGCACGCGAAAGAAACGCGCCGCAACCACAGGTCCACAACGACGAAGCGGACGAGCATCTGCGAGAGTTTGCGGCGGTCAACTACAGCCTCGAAGGCACACTGCACGAGCCAGCTGAGCGCCGCAAAAGCCTGCTGGAGAAATCGGGTCTGCTGCAGGCGGCCGACAGCGATCACGTGCAGTTTTATCACCTGAGTTTCCAGGAGTTCCTGAGCGCCGACCACGTGCTGCGCACCCGAAAGACTGATGACGACCTGTTGGCCATCATGCGCCAGCGCGGTGACGAGAAAGCGTGGCGACCGACGCTGATGTATCTGTTCACCGGGCTGGTCAAACGCGACGCGCAGTGGGGCTTCACGTTGCTTAACGCGCTGGTGCAGCGACTGACTCGTGAGTACGTGTCACAGAACCCGTCGCTGGCGGCGTACGTGGCGCAGTGTGCCGAAGTGCTGGTGAACAAACAGGTGTCGCTGGGCAGTTTGTCAACGCAGCTTACGCAGATTTGTCTCGACGCCATTGAGGATGAGGTTGAGGTGAAAGACCGGCAGATTCTTGGACTCACACTCGGTGTTCTGGGCGACCCGCGAATGACCAAAGCCCGTGATCCGGCGGGGTTCATCGAAATCCCGGCTGGCGAATACCGTGATTCGGAGGGTGAGGTCACGATCATCGATCAGCCGTTCTGGTTAGGTCGGTACCTAGTGACCAACCAACAATACCGAGAGTTTATTAACGCAGGGGGCTACGACATCGCCGAATTTTGGTCGGAAGAGGGTATTGCGTGGTTGGGGCGCAAGACCGTTTCGGAACCCCGACTTTGGCGCGACACCGATTTCAACTATCCGAACCAGCCGGTCGTGGGCATCTCATTTTTCGAGGCGCAGGCCTATTGCCACTGGGCCGGCGGCAGACTTCCGTCGAAGGAGGAATCCAGGGCAGCGGCAACCGGGCCGAAAGGGCTCGTGTATCCCTGGGGCGACAATTGGGAGGACGGGATTTGCAACACTGGTGAGAGCGGCCTCGAAGCGACGTCCCCAGTTGGCCTGTTTCCTCGCTCTCGTCACACGGTCTTTGGCCTGGAGGATATGGCCGGTAACGTCTTTGAATGGTGTGATTCAAAACCCGATGAAAATACCTCACATCGCGTGATGCGCGGTGGTTCGTGGGACATCGCTTCCCGGCGCGCCTGCTCCGCCTACAGCACCGCGTTCATTTCTTGGGGTCGCTTCAACAATGTTGGTTTTCGGGTGTTGTGTTCGTCCCCCA
>JBGCFP010000016.1:0-3813 GCA_045107005.1 Gammaproteobacteria bacterium | reverse complement strand
CAACAGACGGCTAGGAGCCTGCGCGGCTCGTCAAGGCGGGCAACGTCAGTGTCGGCACTGGCTGTGCATTGTCGTCGCGGCTGTCGCGCAGCTGCTCGGTAAACGTATCGAGCGCAACGGGCGCGCCAAACAGATAGCCCTGCATGAAGTGGCACTGTGCGCGCCGTAAAAATGCGGCTTGTGCCTCAGTCTCGACGCCTTCGGCAATCACCTGCAAGTGCAGGTTGCGCGCCATCGAAATAATGGTCTGAGTAATGGCCGCATCGTTGGCGTTGGTGGCGATGCCGCGCGTAAAGGTGCCGTCGACTTTCAGGATATCGACCGGGAAGCGCTTGAGGTGATTGAGCGACGTGTAGCCGGTGCCGAAATCGTCAACGCAAATCCGCACGCCCAGCGCATGCAGCCGGTCGAGCGTACTCATGGTTTGCCCGACGTCATTCATGATCGTGCTTTCCTTGAGCTCCAGGATGAGCGCCTGCGGCGGCAGTTTGAACTGATCGAGACATGACATTACGACGCTAACCAGGTTGTGGCGGCGAAACTGATGCTCGGAGACATTCACCGCCACGGTCATGTGATCCAGCCCAAGTGCGTGCCAGCCGGCAGCGGCCGCACACGCCTGCTGCAAGACCCGCTCGCCCAGAATTGGAATCAGACCGGCTTCTTCGGCGACCGGCACGAATTGGTCGGGCGCGACCGTACCGCGGGTTGGGTGCTGCCAGCGCAGCAGTGCTTCGGCGCCCACCGTGTGGCGCGTGCGCTGATCGATCAGCGGCTGGAAGTGGACGGTGAACTGATCTTTATCCAGACCCACGCGGATGTCCGCTTCGAGCATGACGCGCTCACGGTTCTGCGCTTCGAGTGCTACGTCGTAGAATTGAAAGTTGTTGCGCCCCGCATCCTTCGCCTCATACAGCGCAAGGTCTGCCGTTTTGAGCAGCGCTTCGGTGGTGTCGGCATCGGTCGGGTAGCGACTGATACCGATACTGGCTCCCGAGAAGACTTCCTGGCCGTCGAGGTCGATGGGCTGGCTGAGCGCGGTCAAAATGCGTTCGCAGATGCGTGAGATGACGTCGGTCTCGACAACATCGCTCAGGCAAATCACGAACTCGTCGCCGCCCAGGCGCGCGATAATGCTGTCGGCTTCGTCGCGCTGCGAGCTGTCGCGGCGAAGGCAGTGGTTAAGCCGGCGTGCTACGACTTCGAGCATTCGATCACCAGCGGCATGGCCGAGCGTATCGTTGACGCGTTTGAACCGATCAAGATCGAGGAATAACAGCGTGAGCGATGAAGCGTCGCCGCCAACGATCAGTGTCTCCAGTCGCTCGTTGAAACCCGATCGGTTCGGCAGGCCGGTGAGAAGGTCACTGTAAGCCAGTTCCCGAATGCGCTCTTCGGCTTTCTTGCGGGTGCTGATATCGCGCAGGATAAACAAGAAGGCGCGCGCGGCTTCGTCGTATTCGCGCACGGCGGACGCCGACACGCTCATGGTGCGCACACCACCGTCCCCATCAGTCAGGCTCAGCTCGAGGTTAGGCGCACCGCGTCCGTCGATCATGGCGCCGATCTGGCGGCGCAGCGCATCGTTGCCGATCAGTCGACGCACCGGCATGCCGCTAGCCTGTTCGGTCGCGACGCCAAACAAACGTTCGGCGGCGGGGTTAATTTGACGCAACGTCGCGTCACGATCCACGACCAGCAGCGCGTCGACCATGGTCGACGCGATCTGCGCGCCAATCAGCGCGGGCGTGATGTCATTAACGCGATAGCGACCGTTGACGTAGGCGGTAAGCACAAAGAAACAGGTAATCACCCAATGGCCTTCGACGAAGACGGGAATACCGTTGGCTGGCAACAGGGCGACGCCAAAGAACGCACCAACCAATGAGGAGGTCGCCAGTAGTTGCAAACGACGATGGCCGCTGCTGTTTTTTCCCGCTTGCAATAATCGACGAAGATAGACCGAGCCGGCAAGCAACATGGTGGCAACGTAGGTGATTGAAAACACCGTACCCACCCAGCCAAACTTCGGCAGGTAACTTTCACCAACCGCGTCGACCGATGCGATGAAGCTGCCAGACCAAAGCGCCAGACTGACTAAAGCGCCGCCGAGCACCGCTGTACCGCGCAATTGCCAGGCGGCATGTTGCACCGGGCCAGCGACATTGTGTGTGAACCACAGAAAACTCAGCGGGAAAATCGCGAGCGCGCCGTGCCCAAGTCGGTGCCACCACAACGCCAGCTCGGCAACTGAGGCCGCACGAGCGGCGCCGTCGGCCACCAGCCACACGGCCGCGCTCAGTGCCATCGTCAGGAACGGAAGACCCAGGCGCGAGCCACCCTCGCGCACGGCGAAGGCCACGCCCACCGACGCAATCACCAGGCCGAGCAGAACCGGCACGAAGGCGGTTGCGCCGAACGCGTAAAACTCAAAGCTGAAGAGATCAGCAGTCATCGAATGCCAAACAGTGTCCTGGGTTTGATGCGCCCGCCGAGAGGCGCACTTGTCATAAGTCGGCTCGCTCTGACGAACCGTGAGCCAAAGTTTGCCAACTATTTGGGTTGCCGTCGGTGCCCCCGTTCTCACTTTGCCCGTAAAAGGCACGGCTGGGCGGCGTTACAGATCGTATGAAATGTGATCTCAGGCATGCGCGGTGGTACCTGGATGTGCCAGACTCGGGAAATGTTTCGTCCCCGAGCTTGAGCCCATTTATGAGTCGAGTGCGCCGTCTGGCCATTAATGCTGCCGACCACCTGGTGCGCAAAGAGCGCTTTGATGCGGCGGCGTCAATTCTCGAAAACTATTTGAGCGCGCACCCGGAATGTGCGGACATTGTGCGTCGCCTGGGCCGGATACACTTGGCGCAAGGGCGTCCCGATCTCGCCACGCCGCTCTTTCAACGGGCGCTGACCATGTACGGCGAGCAAACCCGGGCCGAGACCACCAAACCGGCAGTCGTGTCGACCGACTGATCCGCCGACCACCCTCATTGGTGCGACTTTTCGATAAGATAGCGCCATGACCGAAACGCCCGTTGATCCATCATCCACCGAAGCGCGATACCAGCGGATCTGGCGCGTCATCACCGTGATACCGCAAGGGCAAGTGGCGAGTTACGGGCAGGTCGCCGAACTGGCCGGCATTCCACGCGGGGCCAGGCAGGTGGCACGTGCGTTGCGTATGGCACCCGACGATCTCCAATTGCCGTGGTACCGGGTTATTTCTGCAAGCGGCAAGATCGCCATGGCCCCCGACTCGTCGGGTTACAAGAGGCAGCGTGCCAACCTGCTTGCAGAGGGCGTTTTGGTCGAAGATGGGCGCGTCAATATGCGTCGCTTCCGTTGGCTACCGAGCTCTGATGAAATCGCATTCAGGCTCTAGCAGCGTGTTGAAAAAGTCCTCTTTTTCGGCACGCTGCTAGTGGCACAGGGATGTGCCAACATTTTTGATGGCGTAAGCCATTGAAAATGGGAGCCATCGGCAAACCGCGTTTGCCGATGACCGACATTGAAAAAGCCATGGATGGCTTTTTCAACAGACCTCTAGTCTCCTGATCCGATCGATCAGGAGACTCGCTCGGGACTGTGAAAAAGCGAGCGGTTTAGTGGCCCTTGCGAATGGCGTTCTCCGCGATTCGATCGATCAGGCGCGGGGCGATCAGGCGCAAATAGCGACCCAGTCGACCTCGCCATGAGGTCACCATCAAGCGCTTGCGACGCTGTGTCGCGTCAAGGATTAACTGCGCGCAGCGTTGCGCTGTCATGCTTTTGCTTTCGCGCATTGGCGACTCGCCCAGCGCGCTGCCGTCACCG
>JBGCFP010000159.1:0-29677 GCA_045107005.1 Gammaproteobacteria bacterium | reverse complement strand
GCTGGTTTGATTTCGAAGTGCAGCAGCAGGGTGATCGTTGCCTGAACATCGGTCGTGATTGCATCGAGCACAGCGGACCGGGCGACTTCAATATCCGGACCGACTGCGCCCGCGATTCGTCTCAGGTCTACAGCGCGCAGGAAACGCACAAGCACGCACTGTATCTGCCGAATTTCAACGACGACGGCACGTTGGACCGTTACGATCTGGACAGCGGTGCGGAGCTGGTGACGCAGCCCGATGGAACGGCTCGCCTGACGGGCATCGCGTTCAAGCAAGATCAGCCCAACTACCGGTTGGCCGTTGATCTGATGCTCAGTGGCCGGACCAGCACTCCGCCGCCGGGCAGTCCATACAATCCGCAAAGCGCTGATCCATCGGATTGGGTTTACTACCCCAACTGGGTGGGAACGCTGACCGGCGAAGCCTGGAACACCGGCGCGTTGCTGAACATCGAACGACGCGGCGCGTCATTCCAGGTTGGCACGGGCGCCAACGCGCATCCGAACGAGCAGAGCATCTTTGGCGGGTCGGGTTGGTTTGATTGGGAGACCGAGTCGCAGCCCAACGACTGCCATCATTACGGTGACTGCATTGCGCACAGCGGCAACGGTGATGTGAACATCCAGCTGATGTGCCCAACGCCATAGCGTGACGGCATAGACAAAGACCTTCAGCGTCCCGTGGCGCTGAAGGTTTTTTTATTTCCAGCGCTGTGGATCAGCCGCTACGGCTATGCTGCTGGGTGTCAATGTCCACCAGCATGTTGAGTTCTTCAACCGGCAGTGGCGGTGACATCAAATAGCCTTGCACCTGGTCGCACCCCCAGCGTTGCAGTAGCTCGAGTTGGCGTTGCTCTTCGATGCCTTCCGCTATGACTTTCATACCCAGCGAATGCCCGAGTGTGACCATCGAGCGTGTGATTTCTGACGCCTGCAGATCATTGGTTATCTGGCGGATAAACGACCGATCAATTTTGAGTTTGGTTAGTGGAAACTGGCTCAAATAGCCAAGTGAAGTCTGACCACTGCCGAAGTCGTCAACGGCAATGCCGATGCCCAGAGCACGCAGGTCGTTCAGCGTTTCGCGAGCTTGGGACACGTGTTCCACCACCATTTGTTCCGTGATCTCAATTTCCAGACGCTCGGAACGTAACTCGGATTCTCTCAGGCAGCGACGAACAACGTTGGGGAAATTGTCGTTGCGCAACTGGGTCGGCGACACGTTTACCGCGACGCCGATCTCCATGCCGTCGGGATAGGTCGGCAACTCGTGTGCGAACTCGCAGGCGCGCAACAACACAAATTCGCCGATCTCATCAATCAGGCCGAATTTCTCGGCCAATGGGATGAAGTCGAGCGGCGGGACCAGTCCGTATTTGGGATGTCTCCAGCGAAGTAACGCCTCGATGCTAGTGATACGTTTACTCTGGACGTCGATCAACGGCTGATAGTGCAGAAACAGTTCGTCTCGTTTGAGCGCCTGACGTAGATCCTCTTCGAGCTCGATCTGGCGCTTGGCGTCCAGATCCATCTTGGGCTCGAACGTGACAACCCGACCTTTGCCCTGGGATTTCGCAGCGTACAAAGCCAGATCAGCGAGGCGGGCAATATCGTGAACGCCAGTGCTGTCCTGTGGGTAGACCGAGATGCCGACGCTGGCGCCCAGGCGTGCGCTGCGCCCTTCAATTTCATATTCGCGGCTTAGCTCCTTGATGATGCGATCGCTGATGGCGGTGGCCTTGCGCACGGCCTGGGTCGGCGCGAAACCCGGCATGACCATGACGAATTCGTCACCGCCCGTTCGATACGCGTGGTCCTGTTCGCGCTGGACCGCGCGCATGCGGTCGGCCACTTCCATCAGGACTTTGTCGCCATAGGTATGACCATTAGTGTCATTAACGGTCTTGAATCCGTCAAGATCGATGCCTGCCACGACAACGTGCTTTTCTTCGCGATCGGCGGCAGCCAGAATTCCCGGCAGCTGAGTGGTCAGCGCGCGTCGATTCGGTAAGCCGGTCAGATCATCGTGAATGGCGAGGTACAGTGCCTTGGTTTGTGCGGCCTTGCGCTGGGTAATATCGCTGATCGTGCCGCGGTAGCCTTTAAAGTTTCCCTCATCGTCGTAGAAGGGTACGGCGCGTGCGGCAACCAGCGTTTCATCGCCCTCGGGACCGTAAAAATCGACTCTGGATTCGAATTCCTCTGACGGCTTTTTCGATGTGAAGCGCTTGAGTACATGGGTCAACTCGGGGTCTTCGAGGTGTAGTAACTCGATCACCGAAACCCCCGTTTTCAGTTGCGATCGATCATCAGGATTCACGCTGCCGCTGATGTAAGTAACCTCGAGATCTACGTTCGTCTCGAACAGCCAGTCGGAGGCGGTTTTCGCAAACTGGCGAAAGCGT
Organism: Gammaproteobacteria bacterium; assembly: GCA_045107005.1. Taxonomy (GTDB): domain Bacteria; phylum Pseudomonadota; class Gammaproteobacteria; order Steroidobacterales; family JBCCMA01; genus JBCCMA01. Next base: position 27,270 of record JBGCFP010000159.1, on the reverse strand, counting down.
TCGTTCGATTGATCCAGGTGACCGCGCGCATCCTCGTATTTATCCATCAGGCGTGTCATCACGCTAGCGAGCTCGGAGTGTTCGTCGTCAGACTCCAGTTCGATATCCGCAGAGTCATCATCAAACTGACGGATTTTCGATTCGAGGACCCGCTGTAACCGCTCGGTGCCTACCGCTTCGCCGTGCTCGGCGTAGTTCAGGCCCAATTCCTCACTGTGCAGACTCACTCGAACCGGTTCGAACCGACCGAACAGGCGCAGCGCCACGTAGGTCACGACAAAAGCCAGACTCAGAATGCAGGCGGAACCAAACGCCTGCACAGCGAACTGTGCGAGCCTGGACCCGGCGGGCAGAGTGGATTCCGGGGCGACGAACGCAACACTTAGCGTGCCAAAGAAACCGGCGAGGCCATGCGTTGCCACAACATCAATCGGGTCGTCGATCCGGCATCGATGCAGCAAGAAGTGCGCGCCAAAATTCCCGACGAGACCACCGACGGTGCCAACAATCATCGCGTCTGTGGCTGACGCCATACCCGCGCTAGCGGTAATGGCTACCAAGCCCCCGAGGATACCGTTGCTCGTCCGATCTGGTCGAAACACGCCTTTGTCGAACCAATTGCCACTGATCAGACCGGCGAGGCCACCGAAAGCGGCTGCCGTCATTGTGTTCATGAGTACGCCTGGCAACGTCGGGTCGGAGGCGGATAGACCGCCGCCGTTAAAGCCCAGCCAGCCGAACAGTAAGATCATGACGCCAGTTAGTGCGAGCACCGAGTTGTAGGCAGGAAAGCGGACCGGTCGACCATCACTGTCGAACCGGCCATGTCGCGGGCCGATGACAATGATGCTGGCCAGTGCGCAGGCGGCGCCGACGCCGTGAACCACCGTGGCACCCGCGAAGTCAATGAACCCGATATGCGCCAACCAGGCGTGCGTGTCCGGCTCGAACAAGGAACCCCAGACCAGGCGCCCGGCGACGGGGTAAATGCACGCCGCGACAATCACGGTCAGCATCAGGTACGCGCGAAAACTCATCCGCTCGGCTACACCACCGGAAATGATGCTGGCAGCAGTGGCGCAGAATCCCAGCTGGAAAAGAAAATGCAGTGGGCTGAGTGCGTCGTCGCCGTTCCCCAGAGGCGGCGCGATGCCAAACATCACGTAAAAGCCGATCGTCATGAAAACAGCCCACGAGACAATAATATCGCTGACGTTTTTCTGAGCCACGTTGATCGAGTTTTTGGATCTCACACGACCGCCTTCCAGCAGCAGGAACCCGCATTGCATCAAGAGCACGAGGAACGTGGCCGTGATGAGCCAGAGGGTATCGCTGGAAGTGAGCATGGATAAACTCGATGGCGGTATGACGGGTAGGGTATCGGCTGATGTGCCGGTTTCTTTAGTGCTACGCCCGATCTGATCGATGCTCGGTGGGGCCGCTGGTGCTCGCGTGAATCACGCACGAAAATGAAGCATGAGAGGGCTTCGAAACAGTGAGAAACATCACAGAGTCACCGCTTGAAAGTGTGCGCTTGCGGTCTGCGTGAGGGGCCGTCGGGGAGGGCTCGGCGCCCTGCGTTGGATGATCTCGTTACGAGTTTGCGCTTCGCTCATCGTCGCCAGCGGCGCGAGCGAACGCTTCCAGCGCGTCACCCATGCGCTCTACCAGCGCGGCAAGCTTGTCCTGCTCGATGTCGGGCGGCGCCTGGCTGATTTCGCGCCCGAGTTGAGCGACTTCACTGGCTTTGACCGTCGTGGCTGCGCCAGCGACATAGTGCGCTTTTTGACGCACGATCTGAGCGTCTCCGGCCAATGCACCGCGGCGTGCAATGGCCAGGTCGTCGCGACTCGAGTTGATAAACTCGCGCAACACGCGCTCAATGACGTCGTCCTTTTGAAACATGAGTGTCAGATGCGCCCGGTCGATGACCGGCAGGGGTGTTGGGCTGTCGGGTTCGGCCGCGACTTGCTTGCCGCGCAGCCCAAGCCAGTGACCCAGGCTACTGTCAATCTGCGCCAGCTCAACGGGCTTGAACAGACAGTCGTCCATGCCGGCCTCGCGGCACCGGTAAGCTTCGCCCGGCATCGAACTGGCGGTAAGGCCGAGAATCGGAATCGGCGACCCACGCGTACCTTGTTCCTCGCGAATCATTTCGGTCATCACGTAGCCGTCCATCACCGGCATCGCACAATCGGTCAAAATGGCATCGAAGCGCCCCTCGCGCCACGCGCTCAAACCTTCTTTTCCGTTATTTACAACGTGGCATTGATAGCCCAATAGATCGAGTTGAATACGCAATACGCTCTGATTAATCGGGTGATCTTCAACGATAAGAATGCGCGCATCAACCAGCGGAAAAACAGTGTCTCGACTGGCTGGCTCGAGCATGGATTCGCCCAAACTCACACGCACGGCAAGGCCAAAGGCGCTGGGCAGCAGCGGGTTGCCGCTAACGGTGCAGTGCCCTCGGCGGTAGTCGCTGTTGCCGTTTACCGCCTCGGTATCCAGTACTACCAGCGGGCAGTCGAGCGTCGCTGGGCCTGCGTCTTGAACAGATCGTAGCGTGGCGGTATCCATGACCACGAGATTGGCTGCGGACTGCTTGAGGACCGTCCGGGCGTCCGCAAGGCTTGAGGGCAGGGGCATGTCGTTAATGCAAGTGAGTTCCAGTGCGCTCAGGTAGCGCGATACGGTATTGCGATCGAACGGATTGTTGATCAGAACCAGCGCCGTGACGTCAGCAATACCGACCTTGCGCTCGTCATTTTGCGCAGCGTACGCCGCCGTCTGCGTGTAGCGAATTTGCGTACCGCGATCTATCTCGCTTTCCAGTTCTATTGAACCGTCCATCAGTGCTGCCAGTTCGCGACAGATGCTCAGTCCGAGTCCGGTCCCCCCAAATCGCAACGCGGTCGTATCGTCCGCCTGGGAAAAACGCTCAAACAATTTTTCCTGGTGGTGGGCTTCGATACCAATTCCGGTGTCCTCGACCTCCAGACGAAAGCGCAGTGTGTCACCTTGATCATCGACGCGCGTGGCGCGGATGGTAACGGCGCCCCGTTCGGTGAACTTGATGGCATTGCTCAGGAAATTGGACAGTATCTGGCGCACACGAACCGGGTCCAGCATGATGCTGCGATTCAAATCCGGGTCTATGTACAGGCGCACGCGCAGGCCTTTTTTCTGGGCACTGATGGCGTGCGTGCTGACCACCGATTCCACCAGGTTGCCAATCCGTGTGACCTCATCGCTGATGCGCAGATCCCCGGATTCAATCCGCGACAGATCCAGTAGATCGTCAATGATGGTCATGAGCGATTGCGCAGACTGCCGAATCACGCCAACGGTTTGCGACTGGCGGCGGTCCAGCGCGGTGTGCGACAAAATTTCAATCAAGCCCAGTACGCCGTTCATCGGTGTGCGCACTTCATGGCTCATGGACGCAAGGAACCGGGATTTGGCGAGATTCGCACGTTCGGCTTCGCGTTTTTGTGCGGCGTACCGCCTTGCCTGAGCGCTGCGCGCCCGAACCTTGGCAACCAGTTGCATGCTGCGGAAAGCGCCGAACAGGGCCGCTGTGAGCGCGAGCGCCAGCAGCCAGTAAAGCCAGCGATTGCTTTGCGGGCTGAGCAGTGGGTCTCTGGCCCAGGACGTGAGAATCCGTTGGCGCTGTAGTGGATTAATGGCGTCCAGCGCCGCGTTAATCAACGGGACCAGGGCTTTTTTGTCGTCTTGCACGCCGAACGCCAGATGCGTAGTAAAGCTAGTGCGACCGACGATACGCAGATTGTTCAGGCTCTCGCGCGGAATCTGATAGCTGCACTGCGCCAGAGAGCACAACATGACATCGATGCGCCCGGTCGCCACGTCGAGCAAGCCCTCGCGCAGAGTCGGGTACTCAACAAATTCCGTATCGGAAAATACGCGTCGAATGCTTGGGACGTAGCCGTATTCGCTGACCACCCCAATCGGGCGATTGGCAACGCTTTGCAGGTCGGGCACGAAATCGGTGTCGCGCATGGCCACCATGACAATTGGGCTGCTCAAATACGCATCCGAGAACGCCAGTTGTGATGTGAGGTCCGAATCATTGGTTTCGGATAGAACGTCGATGTCGCCGCGTCGGGCCAGCGCCACTGAATCGCTCCAGCTAACCGTGCGAACGACGTTGAACTCTACGCCAAGCAATTGCTCAACCAGGCGCAAGTGCTCGGCCACCATGCCGATGTAATTGCCGTTGCTGTCAAACGCTTCATAGGGCAGCCAGTCCGGATCACCCGCTACATCAAACGGCGAATTGGCGTCCAGCCAGGCACGTTGCTCAGGTAAAAGCGTGAGCGGCGTTACCGCCAGCGCTTCCCCGTCGTCTGGCTTCATCCAGCGGTCGAAAATCTGGTTGCGCGTTTCAAAACTGATGTCGAGGAGTGCCTTGTCGACAATGCTCGCGAGCAGCGGCTTGTCTTTGGCTGTGAACAACGTCGCGCTCAGGAATACAGATGTATTGCCGACGACGGCAAGATCACTAAAGTCCTGGTTGAGGATGTTGTATCGAGCGGTGACATTGGTGGCCAGCAGTGCGTCGAGATTGCCCTCGCGCACCGCTTGCAAGCCCGCTCTTACGGATTCGACAATCTCGAAACTCAGCGTGGGGTAACTTTCCTCAAGCAGCGGTACATACGCATAGTCGCGCATCACACCTACACGGCGATCCTCAAGCTGTAGTAAATGATTGACCGGCGGACTGCCTGCGCGCATGACCATGACGACATTGGTCGTCAGGTACGGACGCGTGGCGTCGAATGTTTGATCAATGACGGCATTTGCCGTGGTGCCCGAAATCATGTCGACTTGCTTCGACGCCACCAGTTCCAGCGCCGCGCTCCAACTGGCCGGGTGGAGCGTCTCGAATTCAAGTCCGGTGCGCGCCGAAATCTGGTCCAGCAGATCGGATACGACGCCGACGTACTGGCCGTCTTCTGTGAACGCCTCGATGGGCAGCCATGCGGGATCGCCGGTAAAGCGGACCGTCGGGTTGTCGGCAATCCAGCGTCGCTCTTCGGCAGTCAGGGTCGATAGCGGGTTGCCCGTATCGGCGATGGCCATGGCGGAACCGCCCAGCAGCAAGCCGAGTCCCGCTACCGTTTTGGCCCATCCCACCCGCACAGCGCGTGTCATAATCGGATCCGGTTCTGCCAAGTTCTGACTGGAGCATACAACAGATGGCGAAGAGCGCGCACGGAGTCACTGGTTGATCGCATCCGATGTCATCATTGTCGGCGGTGGCTTGACCGGCCGGGCGCTGGCGGATCACCTGCATCGGAACCACCGGGATGTGCATCTGATTGAGGCTCGAGACCGGTTCGGCGGCCGGATCCAGTCACGCCGAATGACGGCGGACGATGTTGCAGGGTGGTTTGACTTGGGGCCTTCCTGGTTCTGGCCGGGACAGCCTTTGATGCAATCGCTACTGACGCGCTTTGACCTGGATCACTATGCGCAGTGCGCCGAGGGCTTGGGTTGCTACCAGACCCCCGACGGGCTTGTGCAGCGCGGCGTGGGTTACGCCACGATGCGCGGCTCACTGCGCGTGGCCGGCGGCATGTCGGCGTTGATTCTTGCTTTGGCGGCCACGCTGCCGTCTCGAAGTTACACGCTTGATCATCCGATCGCATCCCTGCGCAATACCGGCAAAGGCGTCGAGTTGGTCGACGCGGATGAAAAAATCTTCGCACGGGCTCGACGCGTCGTGCTGGCAATGCCACCGAGGCTGGCAGCCGGTTTGCACTTCGATCCACCGCTGCCAGCATCCTGCTTGCAGTCCTTGGTTACTGTCCCAACGTGGATGGCCGGGCAAGCCAAACTGGTGGCGGTGTACAAAAGTGCGTTCTGGCGCGACCGCGGTTTGTCGGGTGACGCGATGAGTCAGTCTGGACCACTGGCCGAGGTGCACGATGCTACCGATGAAACGGCAGGTGTTCCGGCGTTGTTTGGTTTCGTCGGAGCGTCGGTATCGCAACGACGAGGCCGGAGCGAAACATTGGTTTCGGCGGCGATCGAGCAGCTCGCCGTGCTGTTCGGTGAAGGCGCTGACAAACCCGTCGCGGTCGAATTCAAAGACTGGGCATTGGATCCACTGACGGCGGTGGAATCGGACCACATTGCGCTGACCGGGCACCCCGAGTATGGGCAATCTGACTCGCATCTCGACCCGTGGCCGGGCGCGCTTTGGTTCGGCTCCACGGAATTAGGGTTGGAGTTTGGCGGTTATCTGGAGGGGGCGCTGCAGCGAGCCAAGGTTCTCGCAGATCAGTTGGTTTGACTGCCAATTGCCACGCACCGTGCAGCGCCAGCGTTCTTTGGCTATATTTTAATGAACATCGCTTCAGGAAGAGCTCGTGGCCAACAGTACCGCTAACTTAATCTCGATTCGTCGTCGCGTTCGCGCTTTTGCCCGCGCCCAGCGCCGCAATCCCGAGCGTTATCGCATTCTGGCTGAGGGGGACTCCTGGTTTACGACGCCGGTGGAGGGTTGGAAGGGGCCGACGCTCGTCGAGAGTTTGAAGCGTCACTCGGAAGGCGGGAAGCGCCCGTTCAATATCATGATGATTGCGAACCCGAGCACCGAACTCAGTTCGACGCTGGACTCGAACAATCTGGACATACCCCTCGCGACGCTGACCGATTGGATTGGCGATGAAACCTACGACATGGTGTTGCTGAGCACCGGCGGAAACGACGTGTTGGGCACCCAGTTGAGAGATCTGCTCCTGGACCCGCGTGAAGCATCAGTCAAACGCTGCCTTGAGCGCGCCACGACGCCGTTGCAAAAGGCACGTTGCGTCCTCAATTGCGATGCGTACCTGCGCCTGTTGGACAACATGCGCGAACGCATTGTGCGGTTTCGCAAGGACGTGCTGCGTCCCAACGGCTTGGGCCGGGCACGGGTGCTGATGCACGGCTACGACTACCCGATTGCGGACGGCCGTGACATGGCGGTGCTCGGTGGCTTGGTGCGTGTGGGCCCTTGGCTGAAACCGGCGTTTCGAGCGAAACGTATACCCACAGCACTACACGCGCCCGTGCTGAAGCTGCTGATCGACGAATTCAATGGCATGGTACGCGCTGCCGCGCTATCGCAGCAGCTGTTTCACTACATTGATTTACGGCATACGCTCGACGGCGCCCAGGACTGGGCGGACGAAATTCACCCGCACAAAGACACCGGCGTGCGCAAGATTAGCGCGAGACTTCAGCAGGCGATCAAGCAAATTCGCGATCGCGATGCCGGTTCGGTCATTGAGTTTGGGGCCGTGACGCAAGAGTATCGTTGTCGAGACTAGTCCGGTACTTTGTCGGGCAGAGACAAACGCAGAACCACAAAACCGAGTACCCCCGACACCAGCGATCCAAGAACGATGCCCAGCCGCTCGTCAAACAGCAGGTTGACGCCCGTTTCTTCGAAAGCGAGTGAGCCGATGAACAAACTCATGGTAAAGCCAACGCCACACAGTGCTGTCGTGCCGTACAGGTTTAGCCACGACACGCCGCGCGGGAGGCGAGTGGCGCCGAGTTTGATGGCCAGCAGACAAAATCCGAATATGCCCACCTGCTTGCCCACAATCAGACCGAGGGCGATTCCGAGCGGAACGCCGTGCATCAGCTGCTCGATTCCGACGCCACTCAAATTGATGCCAGCATTGGCAAACGCGAACACTGGTAACACGAAAAACGCCACGATCGTATGCAGGTCGTGTTCGAGCGATTTGAGTGGTGACGACGCCGGGTCGTTCGGGTCACGCATTGGGATGAACAGCGCCAGGACCACGCCGGCAAGCGTTGCGTGGACGCCCGATTTCAGCGTCGCGACCCACATGACCAGTCCGATGAGTAGATAGGGGCTCTTGGCAACGACGCCCCGTCGATTCATCACGGCTAGAATTGGTAAGCACAGACCGGCGATCAGCAGCGAACCCAGCGAGATGTTGGCCGTATAGAAAACCGCAACAATGCTGATTGCGGCGATGTCGTCAAAGATCGCCAGAGACGTCAGAAAGACCTTGATCGACGTTGGGACGCGCGAGCCGACCAGGGTGAGTATGCCCAGCGCGAAAGCGATGTCTGTCGCCGCCGGAATCGCCCAGCCTTTGGCTGCCACCGGATCTGCGTGATTGAACGCTATGTAAATCGCGGCTGGCACGATCAGACCGCCCAAAGCGCCGACGCCGGGCAGGATCACATTGCGTTTGTCGGCCAGCTCACCTTCGGTTAGCTCCCGCTTGAGCTCCAGTCCCACCAGAAAAAAGAACACGGCCATCAGCCCGTCGTTGATCCACAACAGCAGAGGCTTGGCAATTTCCAGCGCGCCGACGCGCACTTCGACGGGCGTCGACAGCAGTAAATCGTAATACTGGCTCAGCGGTGAGTTGGCCATGATAATGGCGAGCAGGGCAGAGCCCATCAGCAGGATGCCGCCCGCCGCTTCCATGCGAAAGAAAGTTGCGATAAACGTTGCGCCTGGGGTCGGCGCAGAGCTGCTGAATTGGGCCATTGGAAGGTGTCGCTGGCGTCGCGCAGGGCGACAGAAGCAACAATAATGAGGATTGCTCCACCGGTCTGCCACCCGATTCGAGTATCACGACTTCACTGACGCATGATGGTGACGCGCGGCTTGTGGATGTATCCAACGCCTGAACCGCGTGTGCGGTATCATTGGGGATTATGCGTCGCACCAGCGACGCTCACTTCTTAATGTCAGGAGTTAAGCTTTGAAAACCGCTACTATCACGACCAATCGTGGCACGATTACCCTGGAGTTGTTTGACGAACAAGCACCGAAGACCGTGGCCAATTTCGCCAAATTGGCGGGCGAGGGCTACTACGATGGACTGAAGTTTCACCGCGTCATCAAAGACTTCATGATTCAGACCGGCTGTCCGCAGGGAACCGGCACCGGCGGCCCGGGCTATCAATTCGACGACGAGTTTCATGACGAGCTGCGTCACGACGGTCCTGGCGTTTTGTCGATGGCTAACGCCGGGCCAAACACCAACGGCTCACAGTTTTTCATCACGCACGTGACCTGCGCACACCTTGACGGCCGGCATTCGGTATTCGGGCGCGTGACCGACGGACAGGACGTCGTCGATACCATCGAGCAAGATGACGAGATGCAGAAAGTCGTGGTCGCTGACTAGTACTTCTTGGGGTACTCGAACGCGATGTACTGGCCCATGCCGATATTAACCTGGTGCCAGGCTTTGACGTCGAACTGACAAATGAATATGGCGGCCGTTGGCATGTGGTCAATCGGCGCGTCGGTCAGCGTCGAGGCGAACTGGGTGATGCCGGGGTTGTGACTGACCATCATAAGCGTGTCGACGTTTTCATCGCACAGTTGCATTAGCGACAGGAACACGTCGGCGTTGGCCATGTACAGCTCCGGCGTGATGACCACGCGTGACGCGGGCATTTTGACGTAGGGCGCGATGATCGTTGCCGTGTGCCTGGCTCGCTCAGCCGGGCTCGACATGATCATGTCGGGCAAAACCCTGCGCTCGGACAGTCGATCACCCATCTTAGGAATGTCACGCCGACCTCGGTCGTTGAGCGGGCGCTGCTGATCGGAAAGTGTCTCGTCGTCCCAGCTGGACTTCGCGTGGCGCATTAGGAGCAGTGTTTTCATAGCAATAAAGCAGGTCGTAGTAATTGTAGACGTCGGTTAAAACATCATCCCGGTTTGCAATCGAGCTTCTTCAGACATCATGGAGCGGTCCCACGGCGGATCGAACACCAGGTCGACCGAGACGTGGCCGACGGTGGGAATGATCGCCACCTTGCTGCGCACGTCTTCCACCAGAATTTCGCCCATACCGCAGCCCGGCGCCGTTAGCGTCATGTCGATGCTGACATCACGCCCGCCGTCCGCATTGGGCTCAATGTCGCAGCGAAAAATCAAACCCAGATCGACGACGTTAATCGGAATTTCCGGATCGTAGCAGGTTTTCATTTGGTCCCACACCGCGTGCTCAACGTCTTCATCGCTGGCGTTGTGCGGCAGCGCAGGTGGCGGTACCGGCTCTTTACCAATGGCGTCGGCATCCTGCCCGGAAATGCGAAACAGGTTGCCGTCCACGTAGACGGTAAAGCTGCCGCCGAGCGCTTGGGTAATGTAGCCGATGGAGCCTTGCGGCAACGTGATGACATCGCCGGACGGAATGAGCACCGCCGCGCATTCGCGATGCATCGTAAACGGTTCGCTGTGTTGTTGTTGACTCATCATTGCCGTGTCATTCCGTCGTTGCGCTGTCCACGCCTTGATCCAGAGCCGCATGCAGCGCGTGCCAGCTCAAATTTGCGCATTTGATGCGCGATGGGTACTGGCGAACGCCGCCGAGCGCTGCCAGCTTGCCCAGTTCATCCAGGTTTTCCTGGTCGCCCTGCTCGGTAAAAAGCGCGCGCATGCGCTCAAACAAGCGGCCCGCGTCGTCTATGTTCTTACCCAGCAGCGCCTCGGTCAGCATCGAAGCGGACGCGACCGAAATCGCACAGCCGCTGCCCTCAAACGCAATGTCCTTGATGACGTCACTATCGACCGTAAGATAGAGCTTGAGCTTGTCGCCGCACAGCGGGTTGAAGCCTTCAGCCTGGTGCGTCGGCTCGTCGATGCGGCGAAAATTTCGCGGACTTCGGTTGTGATCAACGATGATCTCTTTGTACAGATCCTGAACGTCCATCAGCCAAGCACCGAGCGCACTTCATCCAGCGCACTGGCCAGACGGTCAATATCATCGCGGTTGGTATACACGCCGAACGACGCTCGTGCGGTGGCCGGCACCTGGAAAAATTCCATCACCGGTTGCGCGCAGTGGTGGCCGGTACGAATCGCCACGCCCTGGCCATCAACAATCGTGCCGATATCGTGCGGATGAATCTGATCGAGTGTGAACGACACCACCCCGCACTTGTGTTGCGCCGTGCCGATAAAATTCAGACCGGGTGCGGTTAAGCGCTGCGTGGCGTAGTCGAGTAACTGCGCTTCGTGCTGCGCGATGGCGTCGTGGCCAATGCCCTGGATGAAATCGCACGCCGCGGCGAGGCCGACCGCGCCGCTGATGTTCGGTGTGCCGGCTTCGAATTTGTAGGGCACCTCGTTGTACACGGTGCGCTCGAAATCCACGGACAAAATCATGTCACCGCCGCCTTGCCACGGGGCCATGTTGTCCAGCAGTTCGCGCTTGCCGTAGAGCCCGCCAATACCGGTCGGGCCGTACATCTTGTGTGCCGAGAATGCGTAGAAATCGCAATCAAGGGATTGCACATCGACGGCCACATGCGGTGTCGCCTGCGCGCCGTCGACAACGACCACGGCGCCGACTTCGTGGGCGCGCCGGGTGATCGCCTGGACGGGATTCACGGTACCCAGCGCATTCGATACGTGGACCACGCCAACCACTTTCGTCTTCGGCGTCATCAGCGAATACAGGTGATCGAGATCGAGCGTGCCAGTTTGATCAATGCGCGCGACTTTGAGCGTGGCGCCGGTTTGTTCGCAGACCATTTGCCACGGCACGATGTTGGAATGATGTTCCATCCACGTAATCAGGACTTCATCACCGGGTCCAAGGGTATTGCGCCCGTAACTCTGGGCAACGAGATTGATCGCTTCGGTCGTGCCGCGGGTAAAAATAACGCTGCTGTCGTGCGCGGCATTGATAAAACCCGCGACGGTCTTGCGCGCCCCCTCGAAAGCATCGGTGGCGCGTTGGCTCAGCGCGTGCACGCCGCGATGGACGTTGGCGTGGTCATGCGCATCGTAATGCGCGACGGCGTCAATGACGCACTGTGCGCGCTGCGCCGACGCCGCGCTGTCGAGATACGCCAGCGGCTTGCCGTTAACATCCTGGTGCAATGCCGGGAACTGCGCACGGATGGATTCGACGTCGAAGGCAGGCGTTTTTGCAACGTAATCGGCGGCTACGCTCATGAGCGATGCTCTCCCAGTTGTTCTGACAAAAAGCCGGTGAGTGAGTGCACCAGCGCATCCCGCAAATCGCCGCCAACCCCCACCAGCGCTTCAGCGGCAAACGCGTCGAGCAGCAGGCGCTTGGCCGTTTGCGTGTTGAGGCCGCGACTGCGTAAATAAAACAACGCTTGCTCGTCCAGCCTGCCGATGGTGGCCCCGTGCGAACACCGAACATCATCGGCGTAGATTTGCAGTTCGGGTTTGGTATCGATTTCGGCGCTGTCGTCGAGCAGCAGGTTGTCGTTGTTCATCGCCGAGTTAATGCGTTGTGCGTCCTTGCGTACGATCACCTTGCCATTGAATACGCCGTGCCCGGCGCGACCGATGATGCCGCGATAGTTTTCGTTGCTGGTGGTGCGTTCGCTAACGTGATCGATCACCGTGTGGTTATCGATGTGGTTGCCGGCACCGGCGACGAAGCTGCCGCACAGCGACGTGCCAGCGCCTGGTGCGTTCAACCGAACGTGTAAATCGTTGCGCGTGAGCGTGCCGCCCAACGCAAGACTGAATGCATCAAACTGCGCGTCGCGGGCGACAAGCGCATCAAGTCGGGCCAGCAGATGGCTCGGTGCGCTCTCTCGCGAGACGTCGACGTAGCGCAGGTTGGCGCCATCGTTGACAACCACTTCGGATACGGCATTGCTGTAGCCACCACGACCGACGCGTCGTTCGATGATGGTGGCGCGGCTGTTACGCCCGGCCGTGATCAGCAGACGCGGGCTGCTGAGCGCGTGCTCGCCAGCTGCCAGCTGCCAGTCAATGAGAATGGGGGTGTCAATGTCGGCGTTGTCAGCGATGTTGATCAACAGCGCGTCTGCGGCAAACGCGTCGTTCAAATCTCGCAACGCGATGTCTTCGTCGACGTGTGCGGTGCCAAGTGCGGCGGCCAGCGGGTGATTGCTGTCAATCGCCTCGCGCAGACTGATCGCCGTCACCCCGTCCGGTGCGCCCGCGGGCACCACCACACGGGTTGGATCCACATTGAGACGCCAGCCGGCCAGTCCAATGGTCTCCTCGGCATGAGTGCTCTGGTTTGCCGGCACCAGCGGCGCGTCCTTGAACGGGCGCAGATTCGTGTAACGCCAGTCTTCGTGCGACAGGGAAGGGAAGTCTGCGGCTTCGAAACGGGCCAGAGCGTCATCCTGGCGCACCGCGTGCGACGTGGCCACGGTGTCGCGCACGGCCGTGTGCGCTTCGCGCAGTGTGCAAAGAGCGGTGCTTGGCGTTGGCAGGCTCATCAGGCGCTTTCCCGACGCAACCAGTCGTAGCCGCGATCTTCCAATTCCAGCGCCAGCTCCTTGCCACCGGATTTGACGATTTCGCCGCCCGACAACACGTGCACGAAATCCGGCTCGATGTAATCCAGCAGTCGCTGATAGTGCGTCACCATGATGATGGCCCGATCCGGGCTGCGCAGTCGATTGACACCTTTGGCCACGACTTTGAGTGCGTCGATATCCAATCCGGAATCCGTTTCATCGAGCACTGCCAGGCGCGGCTCGAGCATCAGCATTTGCAGAATTTCGTTGCGCTTCTTCTCGCCGCCCGAAAACCCTTCGTTGACACCGCGGGACAAGAAGGCCTCGTCCATTTCCATGAACGCCATGTTTTGCTTGCCCGATTTGCGAACCTCAACCGCGTCAAGTTCCGGCAACCCTTCGAACGTGCGCTTGGCGTTGACCGCGGCTTTGAGCAGGTAGGCGTTGTTCACGCCCGGAATTTCCACTGGGTACTGAAACGCCAAAAACAGGCCGGCGCGCGCGCGCTCTTCCGGTTCCAGTTCGAGAAGGTCGTCGCCCTGAAAGTGCACGCTGCCGTCGGTCACATCGTAACCATCGCGACCGGCGAGAATCGCTGCGAGGGTGCTTTTGCCCGAGCCATTGGGCCCCATGATGGCGTGCACTTCGCCCGCGCGAGCGGTCAGATCCAGGCCTTTCAAAATGGCCTTGTCGCCGATACTGGCATGCAAATTCGTGACGTTGAGTAGTGGGGTGGTCATTAGCCGACAGCTCCTTCCAGACTGACGTTAAGCAGGGCTTGCGCCTCCACGGCAAATTCCATGGGGAGTTCCTTGAACACGTCTTTGCAGAATCCATTCACGATCAGGTTCACGGCGTCTTCTTCGGACAAGCCGCGCTGGCGGCAGTAGAACAACTGGTCTTCGCCAATTTTCGACGTTGTGGCCTCGTGTTCGACCTTCGCGCTCTTGTTCTTGACTTCAATATACGGGTAAGTGTGGGCACCGCAGGTCGCCCCCATCAGCAGCGAATCGCACTGGGCATAGTTGCGGGCGCCGTCTGCGGTGGGCAGCACTTTGACCAGGCCGCGATAAGACTGCTGCGCGAATCCGGCCGAAATGCCTTTCGAGACAATGGTGCTTTTGGAGTTGCGACCGATATGAATCATCTTGGTCCCGGTGTCGGCTTGCTGATGGTTGTTCGTAACGGCGACGGAGTAGAACTCGCCGACGCTATCGTCACCGCGCAGCACGCAGCTGGGGTACTTCCACGTGATGGCCGAGCCGGTTTCGACTTGCGTCCACGAGATTTTGCTGCGGTCGCCGCGGCATTCGCCGCGCTTGGTGACGAAATTGTAGATGCCGCCAACGCCGTTCTCATCGCCCGGGTACCAGTTTTGCACCGTGGAGTATTTGATGTCGGCGTCTTTCATCGCTACCAGTTCGACCACGGCTGCGTGCAGCTGGTTTTCGTCGCGCATCGGTGCCGTGCAGCCCTCCAGATAACTCACGTGACTGCCTTCATCGGCGATGATCAGCGTGCGCTCGAACTGACCGGTATTGGCCGCATTAATACGGAAATATGTCGACAGCTCCATGGGGCAACGCACGCCCTTGGGGATGTACACAAAGGATCCGTCGGTGAAGACCGCCGAGTTGAGGGCGGCAAAGTAGTTATCGTAGTGGGGCACAACCGAACCCAGGTATTCCTTGATCAGCTCCGGGTGCGAATGCACGGCTTCGGAAAACGAGCAAAACACAACGCCAGCTTCTGCGAGCTTGGATTTGAACGTCGTGGCCACCGAGACGCTGTCGAACACCGCGTCGACGGCAACGCCTGCCAAACGAGCGCGTTCGTGCAGCGGAATGCCGAGCTTGTCATAGGTCTCCAGCAGCTTCGGGTCCACTTCGTCGAGGCTCTTCGGGCGATCTTCGTCCGATTTGGGCGCTGAAAAATACGAGATGGCCTGGTAGTCGATGGGCTCGATGCCAAGATGAGCCCATTTGGGCGGTGTCATCTTGAGCCAACGGCGATACGCTTTCAGGCGCCACTCCAGCAGAAATTCAGGCTCCTTCTTACGCGCCGAAATGCCGCGAATGACGTCTTCGTCCAGACCGGGAGGGATGGTCTCCGATTCGATGTCGGTCACGAACCCGTGCTGGTACGTGCGGTCAACCAGGTCCTGTACGTCTTTATTGGCGCTTGCCATAGTGAGAGATCCTTAAGCGGTAATCAGGAGTTGCCGGAATCGCGTACGGCGAGCCCGTCACTGAGTGAAAACTGAACGTTGAGCGTGCCGGTATCGCTCAGCTGAGTCAGCGTGACGTCTTCCAGCGACTGGCGAATCAGACGATTGATGTGCTGCCAGCTGCGCCCGACGCCGCAGGAGTGTTGCAGACGGCACTGGCTGTCAGAGGCGCTGCATTCGGTCAGCGTCACCGGGCCTTCCAGCGCATCCAGTATTTGCGCGGCGGTGATCTGATCCGCAGGGCGGGCCAGAGTGTAGCCGCCGCTAGCGCCACGATACGATGACACCAGATCAGATTTACTCAATGTTTTTAGAAGTTTACGCACAGAAGGTAATGCAAGATCTGTCTCGCTCGCAATCTCGCTGGCACTGAAAATTCGGCCCGGCTCGGCGGCGATGTGCGCCAGCAGCAGTGTGCCGTAATCGGTCATTTTGCTCATTCTCAGCATCATCGATCTCCGCGCTTACCCGGCGCTTTTTGATAGCAGACTATTTTAGTCCTATTTGCTCACAAACGGAAGTTCGAGACGGGAATAGAAAGAGATTCCGGGCGCCGCGGATTAACGCGGCGTATCGAGCGTCAGCGGCGGCCGTTGCGCTGTTGCTGGGAAGGGCGGGGTTTGGGACGTCGCTTGGGCAGGTATTCTCGAATCTGCTCCATTCGCGCTTCGGCCCGGGCAATCTGGTAGTCATGAATACGCGGCGAGGCGAGGGCGAGCTTGAGTTGATCAACGGCCATGAACAGCTCGCCGCGCAGGACGTGGAACTCCGACATGTAATAGTGCGCATTGGCGTCGTCGCCTTCGGCGCTAGCTGCCAGCGCGAGCAGACGGATCTGATCTTCGTTGTAGCTGACGTTATTGACCAGATCGAGCATGACTTCGTGCGCGCGGTCCGGGTCTTTGACCTCCATCAGCGCGTTGGAATAGGCCATGGTCTGGGCTACGTTGCGCGGGAACAGGCGGTACCCTTCCTCAAACAGCGCCATCGCGCGCTCGCGGTTGCCAGCGGCCAGGTTCACTTGCGCGGTGAGGGTGTGGTACGCCACGGTTTCTTCGTCGCGTGCCAGCAGATTCTCCATTAGCGGTACCGCGCGTTTGGGCTCACCGGCGCGCATCAAAGCCAGTGAGTAGCCGTACTGCGTCGCGTCGGGCGCTTCGCTGGGGTGGCCACCCATCCTTGATTCGTAGCGATTCACGGCCACCACGGCCGATTCGTAGCCCAGGACTTCGGCCCGGGCTTTGGCCAGAAAATAGCGCTTCGAGCTGGCGACGCGCCGGTTGCCCATTTTCAGTGCGCGCTCGCGCGATTCCGCGATGCGGTTACTGGTCACCGGGTGCGTCCGAAAAAACTCGGGGACCTGTGAGCCCGCCGCGCCGCTGCGTCGTGACATGGTTTCGAAGAAGGCCGGCATGGCCATCGGGTCAAAGCCCGCATCGGCCAGAAAACGGATGCCCACCCGATCCGCCTCGTATTCATTGGCGCGGGTGAAATTAATGCGGCTTTGCGCAGCGCTGCCTTGGGCCACTGACACCGCCGCCATAATCGCATCGCCACTGGCGCCAGCCGCGGCGCCTACAAGAACAGCCGCTACCATGGCCGCTGTGGATATCAGGCCGTTTTGCCCCGACGCTTCCGCGGAACGGGCAAGATGGCGCTGGCTGACGTGGGCGACTTCGTGACCCAGGACAGCGGCCAGCTCGCTCTCGGTTTCGGTTGCCAGCAGCAGCCCGGTGTGCACGCCAACAAAACCGCCCGGCAGCGCGAACGCGTTCAGACGCGGGTCGTCAATGCCAAAAAACGTGAAATCGAGGTTGCCGTCGTGGGCGTGCAGCGACAGCTGCTGTCCCAGCGCCTGCAGATACTCGGTGATTTCCGGATCGGTGACCAATTCGCCCGAGGAGCGCAACTGGCGCATGATCATCCGGCCGATTTTCTGCTCGTCCGACGCTGAGACGACGGTGCCGGCAGAATAACCGATATCGGGCAGTTCGCCCGCCGCAATCGCAGAGCGGCCGGCCAGTAGCAACCAGGCTGCCGCGCACACCGTCACCCCGACGCGTCGTAAAATGGCGTGATTCATGGCTAGGATAGACCCTCCCGGGGGCGTGCAGTTCCGGTCAATCTCTAGCCTACAGGATATCGGACGCGTAGTCGGCCAGTCGCGAGCGTTCCCCGCGCAGCAGCGTAATGTGGCCCGAATGGTCCCAGGACTTGAAGCGATTGACGACGTAAGTCAGGCCTGACGTCGTTTCGGTGAGGTAGGGCGTGTCGATTTGCGACACATTACCGATGCACACCAGCTTGGTTCCCGGTCCGGCGCGCGTGATGATCGCTTTCATCTGTTTCGCGGTCAGATTCTGCGCTTCATCCAGAATCAGGAAACGATCGACAAACGTTCGCCCGCGCATAAAGTTCATCGAGCGAATCTTGATGCGATTGCGCAGCAAATCGTTGGTGGCCGCGCGCCCCCAGGCACCACCGTGCTCATTGCGCGTTAGCACTTCGAGATTGTCCATCAGTGCCCCCATCCAAGGCTCCATTTTTTCCTCTTCGGTGCCCGGCAGGAAGCCGATATCCTCACCCAGGGGAACGGTGACGCGCGTCATGATGATTTCTTTGTAGCGATTGTCATCCAGCGTTTGCACCAGACCGCCGGCCAGGGTCAGCAGCGTTTTGCCGGTGCCGGCAACGCCGAGAATCGTCACGAAATCGACCTGCGGATCCATGATCAGATTCAGCGCGTAGTTTTGCTCGCGATTGCGGGCGCAAATGCCCCAGACCGAATGCTTTTCCTGAATGAAATCCTGTACCAGTTCGATGACCGCACCGTCGGCGTCAACGCGCCGCACGATGGCGTCGAACGAGGTGTCGTTTGAATCGCAAACAAATTCGTTGGGCGTCCAGTCCGCGACGCTCGGCCCCTTGATGCGGTAAAACGTGCGGCCGTTTTCCTGCCACGACTCCATGTCTTTGCCGTGGTGATCCCAGAAGTCCTCGGGCAAATCACGCGAACCGGTGTACAGCAGATCAACGTCGTTGAGCGTCTTGTCGTTGAAGTAGTCTTCGGCGTGAATGCCGACCACCGTCGCCTTGATGCGCAGGTTGACGTCTTTGGACACCAGCGTGACGCGCTGGTCGGGCCTTGCTGCTCGCAACGACAGGGTGCACGACAGGATCAGGTTGTCCGGTGACTGACCCGGCAGCGTTTGGGGCAGGGCGCTGGGAGAAGACGTGGTTTCGAAAAACAGCCGCCCGGACTGGCGCGGTTTGCCGTTGGCACCGGCAAACGGATCACCCAGCGGGATCCCTGCATCGATGTCGTTCTTGTCGAGATCCTGGATCAGATCGTCAATAAAACGGGAAAACTGACGGGCGTTACGCGCCGCTTCGGTCATGCCCTTTTTGCCCGCGTCAATTTCCTCGAGCACCATCATTGGCAGATAGACGTCGTGCTCGTCGAAGCGAAAAAGCGCCGTCGGGTCGTGCATCAATACGTTCGTATCGAGCACAAACACCCGGCTTTCAGGCGTGGCCGTCACTTAGAGGCTCTTCAACGCTTCGAGGACTGCATCGACATGGCCTTTCACTTTCAGCTTGCGCCACTCGTGCGTGAGTTTGCCGTTCTCGTCGATCAGGAACGTGCTGCGCTCGATGCCCATCACCTTGCGTCCGTACATGTTTTTTTCCTTGATCACGTCAAACAGCGTGCACACTTTTTCGTCGGCATCGCTGATCAGGTCGAACTGAAAGTCCTGTTTGGCACGAAAATTCTCGTGGCTTTTCAGGCTGTCCCGTGAAATGCCAAAGATACGGGTCTTGCGCGCCCGGAATTTACGAAAGTTGTCGCGAAAATCCTGACCCTCTGTGGTGCACCCCGGTGTACTGTCTTTCGGGTAAAAATAAAGCACCACGCGCTCGCCCTTGAAATCCGACAGTTTGAACGTCAGGTCGCGGGTCGCTGCCGCACTGAAGTTAGGCACTTTCTTGCCAACGGCAATTTTGCTCATAGGGAGAAAACTCCTGGGTAAGTGTAAAAGTCGGTGTCGCGAGTACCGATCCGATCAGTTTTTGACCGGCTCGAGTATGGCGTCGAAATTGTAGTGATCGCACAGTTCCATGAATTCTTCGCGCAACGTCGCAATGTGGGTGCGTTCGGGCAGACTGATGATCATCTGCAGATTAAACATCTGGGCCCCGGTGTGGGCGGCGGCATAGCGCTTGCTGGTCATTTCGCTGATCGCAATATCGTGCGCACTGAAGAATGACGCCAGCGTGTTAACGATGCCGGATTGATCGAGACACACCAGATCAACGGCGTAGGGGATCTGATTGGGCCGGCTGGCCGTCATATCCGCATCGCGCAGGTTGATTTGCAGTGCTTGCGCCTCGGCAACCTGGGCCAGCGCGGCTTCCAGCTTGTTCTTTGAGTGCCAGTTACCGCTGACCAGAATCAGCATGATGAACTGGGAGCCCATGGTGGCGAGACGGGATTCGGCGATGTTGCAGCCGCAGTCGAGCAGCGTGGTGGTGACGTGGCGCACCAGGCCGTTGCGGTCGGTGCCGACGGCGGTCACCAGAATGTGTTGGGTCATCAGTGTGCGTAGAAGCCGTAGCAGCGTGGAAATACGCTCTGAGTGTACCGTGTCGGGTCGCCCGCGCAAGCCGCCCGAGCCGCGCGCACAGCTTTATTATTGCAGGGCCTGCGGCTACCATTCGGCCAGCCCGAAACCTTCCGCGCACTTTTGCGGTCTGAAGGGTGGGCAGAATGGTGATTCGAGTATGTTTCAGGGCAGCATTGTTGCACTGGTCACGCCAATGAACGAGGGCGGTGACCTTGATCTGGTGGCGTTTGACCGCCTGCTGGACATGCATTGCGATGCGGGAACCAGCGGTGTGGTCATCGCGGGCACCACCGGCGAGTCGCCCTGCCTGAGTCTGGTCGAAGTGTGCCGACTCACCGAGCGTGCGGTGGACAGGGTGGGGGCTAAACTGCGCGTTTTGGCCGGCTGCGGCACCAATTCCACCGGCACGTCGATGTCGGCGGCGCGTGCGGTCTCCACCGCGGGTGCGCACGGCGTGCTGGTCGTCACGCCGTACTATAATCGGCCCAGCCAGCGCGGCTTGGTCGAACATTTTCAACGGGTTGCCGATGCCGCGCAGAAGCCCGTTGTGCTCTACAACGTCCCGGGTCGGACCGGCTGCGATTTGTTACCAGAATCCGTGGCGCGGTTAGCGGTGCATCCGCTCATCGTTGCGATCAAGGAAGCCACCGGTTCGCTGGAGCGCGGTGAGCAGATCGTTGCGCAATGTGGCGACCGCCTCGAGTTGCTCAGTGGAGACGACGCGACGTTCGTCGATTTGATGGCGGTAGGTGCGGTCGGAGTGATTTCGGTGACGGCTAATGTGGTGCCGGGACCGATGGCGGCGTCGTGTTCGGCGGCCCTGGCCAACGATTTTGAGCAGGCGGTGCAGTTCAATTTGCCATTGGCGGCTTTGCATCGCGCGACGATGTTGCAGTCGAACCCCATGGTGGTGAAGTGGATTCTGGCGCAGCTTGGTTTGATTGACGAGACCTTGCGCTTGCCCATGGTACCGCTGGAGTCGATGTACTTTGATGAAGTTTCTGCGGCGTGCGAAGCCGCAGGACTGGCCCTGACGCAGGCAGCGCAGGCGTGATGATTTTTGTGCTTTGAGTTGATGAATAGAATAATGATGAACAGCGGATTCCGATACGCGTTGCTTCTGGTGGCGCTGCCTTGGCTTGGCGCTTGTGGCTCCACTGCCAGCTGCGATAAGCCCGAGCCTTTCGAGAGCGCGACCGAAGGCGGCAGCATCAAGGTGCCTGGTGATTTGTCGGCGCCCACGCCGTCAGGAAAATTCAGCGTCCCGCCGGCCACCTCCGATAAGCAGGCGCGCGGACCGTGTGGCGACGTGCCGCCACTGCGCGCAGTGGTGAGTGCACCGGAACCGGAATCCGATGCGGAATCGGCAGCAGAGAGCGTGGCTGCCGCGGCGGGTGGTGTGCCGTTACCGTTGCCAACCACAGAGGTTGACCCATTGCCGTTGCCGCTGCCCGGAGGCGTTGGTGGACCGCCGAAAGTGGCTGGCGGAATTGAGGTAGATGTTCGCGATATGGTTATCGCGTGGATCAAGGCGTGGCGAGCGGCGGATGGCGGTTCGCTGGCGCAGTTTTACGCGGCGGAGTTCGAACCGTCGCTGCCGGGCGACACGCGTCAGGCCTGGCTCGAAAAGCGGGTCGCGCTGCTGTCTCAGAGCGGGCCTGCAGACGTCCGCTATGATTTGCTAAAAGTGAGCGAGACGTTCGCAGGCGCCAGCGCACGTTTCATTCAGGAGTTCCACAATGACGGTCGAATTGACGCGGTGGTAAAAGAACTGGATCTGGTGGTGGAAGACGAGCGCTGGAAAATCGTTCGTGAGCGCGTCGTAGAAGTGCTGTAGATGGCGTTGCGCGCATTGAAACCCCGGGTTGACTGGGGTAGGCTTCGCAGCCCGTACGGAGAGGTGGCCGAGTGGTCGAAGGCGCTTGATTGGAATTCAAGTATACGGTAACCCCGTATCGCGGGTTCGAATCCCGCCCTCTCCGCCAAATCCAATCTTGCAGCTCGCGACACGCTCAACCGAACTCTCCGGATTCGAACCCGCAAATAAAAAAGATGGTTCGACAAATTGGCGCAGCCAATTTGGACGGCGCTCCCGCGCCGCCCCGAAGGGGTTGGCCGCGAAGCGGCCAATCAATCCCGCCCGAGAGGTCTCACCGTCCATCAAGAGCGGCGCGTCAAGCCCCAGCTGACGCTTCAAATCCGACACCCAAAGACAAGCCAAGACAAGTTTCGCGCACCCAATCAGGAAGCCACCCCCGTTACCCTCGTCATAATCCCCACCCCTGTGCTAACCTCCGCCACCGGTGGCTCGCGTCGGTGCCTCCGCGACGATTAGCCGTCAACCCGGTCAGGCCCGGAAGGGAGCAGCCGCAGCGGTGAAATCGGGCGCCGGAGGAGTGCTGGCGCGGGCCGCTCTTGATTCTGTGCCGCGCAATCCAGCGCGCAATTCGCTCTGAGGCGCTGACCCGAAGAGGCGCGGATGGTAAAGTGACAACACTTTCATTTCGCCCAACGCAGAACCTCCCGCCGGATAAAACATGAGCTATACCGTATTGGCGCGCAAATGGCGCCCGCGAACGTTCGCCCAGATGGTTGGGCAAGAGCACGTGCTGCGCGCGCTGGTAAACGCACTCGACGCTGACCGGTTGCATCACGCTTTCCTGTTTGCCGGCACCCGCGGCGTGGGCAAGACCACGGTCGCACGCATTCTGGCGAAATGCCTGAACTGCGAGTCGGGCATGACATCGACCCCGTGCGACAAGTGCTCCGCGTGCGAAGAAATCGACGAAGGCCGGTTCGTCGATTTGATTGAAGTTGATGCGGCATCGCGAACCAAAGTGGACGATACCCGTGAACTGCTCGATAACGTGCAGTACACACCGACACGCGGGCGCTTCAAGGTCTATCTGATCGACGAGGTCCACATGCTGTCGCGGCACTCGTTCAACGCGCTACTGAAGACTCTCGAAGAACCCCCACCTCACGTGAAATTTCTGCTCGCTACCACCGATCCACAGCGGCTGCCCGTTACGGTCCTGTCGCGCTGTCTTCAGTTCAACCTGAAGCGCCTGACCCTCGATCTGATCGGTGGCCAACTGCGCCGTATTTGTGAGGCCGAGTCCTTCGACAACGATGAAGAGGCTTTGACGTTGCTCGCCAGAGCCGCCGACGGCAGTATGCGCGACGGTTTGAGCTTGCTCGACCAGGCGGTCGCTTTTGGCGGCGGTAGCGTGCGGCGAGATGATGTCTTGACCATGCTTGGCACGGTGGATCGTCGCCAGGTCTTCAAAGTGCTTGAGAAGCTCGCACTCGGCGATGCCAAACAACTGATGGACGTGGTGGCACAGATGGACGCGTTCTCGCCCGATTATGAAGGCGTGCTCGCCGACATGGCGTCCCTGCTGCAGCGAGCTGCCATGGTGTCGGCCGTGCCCGATTCGATCGGCGAGGAAACCCTCGACGGCGATGCGATCCGCAAAGTGGCGGCGAGCATGAGCCCTGAAGACCTGCAGCTCTATTATCAGATCGGCATCACCGGCCGGCGTGACCTGGCGCTGGCACCGGACCCGCGTGCCGGATTTGAAATGACGCTGCTGCGGATGTTGGCGTTTCGTCCGGCAGGCGCCGGGGATCGTGCACCGATGGCAGCGGCGACGGCGCCACAGAGCAAACCGTCGTTGTCCGGTCAATCCCAGGCACCGCCATCGACGTCGACTGAGTCAGCCCCAACGTCGGCAGCAGAACCGGCGCCACCCGCGTCCGCGACGCCGCCGGTCGTGGCGGGGGCTTGCGACTGGCACACGCTGTTCGACGCGCTGCCCGTCCAAGGCGCCGCGCGCAATTTGGCCGCAAACTGTTTACTCGGCGCGATCAACGGGTCTCGCGTCGCACTGACTCTGGATCCGGAGCACGAACATCTGATGACGCCGGCGCAACGCGAACGTCTGGCGGCCGCGTTTTCGACGCACCTCGGGGTCGACGCTACTCTGAGTATTGAGGTCGAGCCGCTCACCGGCGAGACACCGGCACAACGCGATTCGCGGATGGAATCGGCCAGCAACGCGGCGGCCATCGCTTCCATTGAAAACGATCCGAACGTGCAGGCGTTTAAAGAGGCGTTCGGTGCAACAGTCGAGAGCCAGTCGGTCAAACGACTGGATTCCTAGTTCGACCTCTCGCACAGATCGAGCTAGAGCCACAAAGATCCGATTCGTCAACGGCGTGTTACGACCAGCGTAACGCCGTCAACAGGAGACAACCTATGAAAGGCGGTATGGGCAAGCTTTTGAAGCAGGCCAAGAAGATGCAGGAAGACATGGAGCGCGCTCAAGCTGAGCTCGCAAACAAGGAAGTCACCGGAGAAGCCGGTGGCGGTATGGTCAAGGTGACGATGAACGGCCGTCACGAAGTGCGCGGCGTGACGATCGACGAGGCATTGGTCGGCGACGATAAAGACATGCTTGAAGATTTGATGGCCGCCGCGTGTAACGATGCGGTGCGCCGCGTCGCAGAGCTGACGCAAAATGAAATGTCCGGTTTGTCGGCGGGAATGAAGCTGCCGTTTTGAGTGAGATCTACTCGCCACTGCTGCGCGATTTGATCGACGCGTTGCGCTGCCTGCCGGGCGTTGGTCCAAAGTCGGCACAACGCATGGCGTTTCACTTGCTCAACGCCGAGCGTGACGCGGCCAAAACGCTCGCGCGTTCTCTGGCCGGGGCGGCGGATGCCATTGGACACTGCAGTACCTGTCGGATGCTCACCGAGGATCCGCAGTGCAGCTTGTGCACGTCAACCCGTCGTGACGACGAGTTGCTGTGCGTCGTCGAAACACCGGCTGACGTGGCCGCGGTGGAGCAGTCCGGCGGTTTTCGCGGACGCTATTTCGTGCTGATGGGGCACTTGTCACCGCTGGACGGAATCGGTCCACAGGAACTGGGTCTCGAGGTGCTCGAGCAACGCCTCGCCTCCGGTGCGGTGCGCGAATTGATCGTCGCGACCAACCCTACAGTTGAAGGCGAAGCGACAGCCCATTATCTGGCGCAACTGGCCACCCGTCACAACGTACGGCCGACGCGCATCGCGCACGGTGTTCCGGTGGGCGGAGAACTCGAATTCGTCGACGGCGGCACGCTCTCTCACGCGCTTGCCGGCCGTCAGACTATCGGCTGAGTTCCCCGTCCGCTGGCGTCGACGCACCGACGTGCCAGTCGACACGCCGCGTTAAATACATCACCGTCCCCAGTACGAGCCACAGACCGACGCTGCCGGCGAGCAGCGCCAGGCTTTGCGCGCGCAAGGTCATGAACAGAAAACCGTACAGGGCCACCAGCGCGGCGACACAAACCGCTGCGCGTCGACGCGCGTGCAAGACGGCCGCACTGTAACCGCCAATCAGCGTCGTGCACGCCAACGCGCTGATCAAGTACGCGGGCAAAAAAGCGATGTGTTCGGAGAGGGTCAACAGCAACAAGAAAAACAGGCAGTTCGCGAACCCGATCAACAGATACTGCACCGGATGCAAATGCAGCGCGCTCACGGTGTCGAACAGGAAGAAACAGGCGAATGACAAGCCGATAGCGAGTATTGCGTAACGAACGGCACGTTTGGCCATTTGATAAGTACTGAGTGGCGTTTTGAGCTGTGTTCCGAACAGTGAAGAGTGCAGCGTTTGATCGGTCACCGCATCGTCGAGCCATGACGTTGGGTACGATCGGCCGAGGCTTGTGACTTGCCAGTTGGCGACGAAGCCGTCGTCGAGAATCTCGCGATCCGTTGGCAAATAGTTGCCTTGAAACGACGGGCCAGGCCAATTGCCTTCCATGCTGATCGTGTTGGTGTCCGCGACGGGCGCCAGCGTCAACGTGTCGGAGCCGGCCAGATGAAAACGACTGTTCATCGCGAACGCACCGCGACTCTCGGTGAGGTCGACGAGAGTCAGCGGCGCCACTATGTGGGGGCCCAGCAGATTGGTTTGATACGCACCAGCAGCGAAACGAATGGTCGTGTCGCCAATGCTCACCTCAGGCGTCTCGCGCAGCGTACGCGGGTCACTCAGTCCGATGGCCAGACGCGCTTGATCGAAGTGTACGGTCGCATGGGTCAAACCCAACGCGGCAATGGGTACTGGCGTAAACGTGGCGCTCAGTTTAACGGCCGTCGTGTAAACCGGCACTGTGTACAAGCCGCGGTATCGCAGCTGCGCATCGACATCGAGATTCGCGTCGAGCGACTCAGGTAAGTGATAGACAAAGCCGGTTCTAACGGCCGCTCGCCCGTCGCTGCGTTGAATGTCAGCGGTGTAAGGAATCACAAGAACCGGTCCAATCAAAGATTGTTGTCGTCCCCACGCGCGCATAATGTCCTCACGTGCGTGCGCAGCCAGCGCGGCGCGTTCATCGATGACCGACTCAATCATTGCGGTGGGCAGCAGCAGAACCAGTATCAGAAAACCGATGCTGGCGAGTTTGACCGAACTGGAGCGACCGATCGCAGAGAGGGTGCCAAGAGCATTGGACATGTTGAACTCCGAGTAAACACAGCGTTATTAAAACGTGTAATGAGAGCGCTGACATGACAGAAAAGTGATCGTTTGTGGCGCCTGCGATTCGGGCACTGACGGAAAGAATCTGTTTGTTATGCGTGCCGCACGCTTGCACGTTGCTTGTGTTTTCATTTAGCGTAAGCGTGCGCGACCCAAGAGTGCGCTTGGCAACCGACACCTAGACTCTCTCTATTTCAGGTGAGTGACTGGTTCGCGCATCGACTCGAAGTGATTAGGATGATCATGAATGAATTGATGGAAAAAGTTGTGGCGAGCGCGGAAACGGCCGTCAAGCTTCCCGAGTCGGCACTACGCATTATGCGCTTGACCGATGATCCCGATGCCAACGTCAGCGACATACAGAGTGTCATCGAGACTGACTCGGCATTGGCAGCGCGCGTGCTTCGCGTTGCCAACAGTGCGACCTACAGCAGACTTCGCGACGTCGCGGATATCGGCACCGCGGTGAATCTGATTGGTTTTCGCGAAGTTTCGCGAATTGCTGTCGCGGTCGGTGCGTTGGGCGGGTTGTCCGTGTTGCAAAACAAGCTGATCACGATCAGCGACTATCAGCGTCACAGTCTGATCTGTGC
>JBGCFP010000158.1:0-29140 GCA_045107005.1 Gammaproteobacteria bacterium | reverse complement strand
GGTGAATGGGCCGGTCGCGATGGCGTTGCTCCCGGCGGCCTCGGCGCTATTGGCCATGATCTCGTTGGCGCCCTGGGTTATCCAGATGCTCTACGCGTCGAGCTTCTCGCCCGCCGTGGAAATCTTGCGCTGGCAGGCGCTGGGTGACATTTTCAAGGTCGCCAGTGTGCCGGTCGTGTTCATATTTCTTGCCACCGGGCACGGCGGGCTGGCGATCGGCATTCAGATCCTGTGGAGCAGCCTCTATTTGGGCGCCTTGTTTGTCGGTTTCGAGAAATTCGGTCTGGTGATGGCAGGTGTGGCGTTCTGGATCGCGTATCTGATCTACTACGTCGCTGCGGTGGTGGCGGCCAACCGGCTGATCGGTTACCGACCAACGCGTCGCAGTCTGCTGCTAACGGCCATTCTGCTGGTAGCGGGGGGCGTTACGATCGCGCTGTCGACAAGCCACGCGACGGCGGGCTATGTCTTTGGTATTGCCGCGACTTTTTTGGTGGGCGGTTACAGCCTGCGTCGGCTGAACCAACTCGTTGACGTGATCGGATGGCTGCGGCTCAAGTTTCGGTAATGTTCTTAGTCAGGTCTCTGATAGCACACCCATTTCTCTGGCCCAAAGGGCACTAACGCGTATGACAACCAAACTGAAACACCTCTTCGACAGTGATTGGGCGCCCGCCTTTATCATCGCGGAAATCGGCGTCAACTTTAACGGTGATGTTGAACTGGCAAAGAAAATGATCGATGCGGCCAGTGAGGCCGGTGCCGACGCCGTAAAGTTTCAGACCTTCACAGCGGAGTCGCTGGTTACCCAGGGAACGCCAAAAGTGCGTTATCAGGAAGAGACCACCAACGCGGCCGAGTCTCACTATGAGATGATTCGCAAACTGGAGTTCCGACGCGAGGATCACGCGCCGATCATCGACTATTGCGCGGATCTTGGCATCGAATTTATTTCAACGCCTTACGATGTAGACAGCGCGAAATTTCTTAAAGAGCTCGGCGTGGAAGTGTTCAAGACGGCGTCCGCGGATCTGGTGGATTTGCCGCTGCAGGAATATTTGGCTCGCAACGCGGACTATTCACTCGTTTCTGTCGGAATGGCGACGTTGGGAGAAGTGGAGGACGCGGTCAATATTCATCGCGAATACGGCAATGAGAATGTCGTTCTGTTGCACTGTGTCGCGAACTATCCGTGTTCCGATGAGAGTCTTAACCTGCGGGTGTTGCAGACGCTTCAGCGCACCTTCGGCTTCAAGATCGGTTATTCAGATCACAGTGTTGGCCCCGCGGCGGCGTGCCTGTCCGCGGCCCTCGGTGCGCAAGTCTTTGAGAAACACTTCACCATTGACCGCAGTCTTCCCGGGCCGGATCACAAAGCGTCAGTTACGCCGGATGAATTCAAGGAACTGGTTGATCAGATTCGAAGAACGGAAAGGATGCTGGGGTCGTCGGTCAAACGCTGCCAGGCTGAGGAACAGCAGATGGCTCAGGTGTCGAGAAAAAGTATCGTCACGAACTGCGCGTTGGCCGCCGGTACGGTCGTGACGCGACAGCATCTGACGACCAAACGGCCGGGGACGGGAATCCCGGCCGCGCGGTTCCCTGAAGTCATTGGCAAAACGACACGCCGCGCGTTGGCACCCGATCATGTGATCTCACATTCGGATCTGGAATAAGATCTCAACCGCAGCGCAAGGCGATAGTCTATGGATTGTTCTGACGTACGAGTGGCCTATCTGGCACACGGCCGTGCCGGACTTGAGTGTCTGCGCAAGATGCTGTTTGAAATAGGCGTGTCCGCGCAACGTCTCTTTGTGCTGACGTATGAGCTCGAAGACAATGACGCGCTGATTGCGCTGTGTCGAGCGGAAGGCGTGACGTGGTCGACTGGGTCCATCAAGAGTCAGGAGACGCTCGAAGAATTGGCGTCATTCTCGGCAGATATCGTGGTTTCCATGCACTTTCGAGAGCTCATACCGGCGGTGGTTTTTGCTACTGCAACGTTCGGCGGGTTTAATCTCCATCCGTCTCTGTTGCCCAAATACCGCGGCTGTTTTTCCGGCGTGTGGGCCATCATCAACGGTGAACAGACCACAGGCGTGACGTATCACTTCCTCAATGAGAGGTTTGACGACGGCAATATTATTTCGCAGTCGCCGCTGACGATCGCTGCCGACGAGACGGGCTATTCGCTGTTTCACCGTCTTATCGATTTGGGTGTTAGCGATTTTGTTAACGCGTTCCGATCGGTGGTTACGCATAACACGCAAGGTAGTGAGCAGATAGGCGAGCCCAGTTACTTTGGGCGTGCGCTGCCTTATGGGGGAATGGTCGACCCGGCGTGGGCAGATGTTGACGTCGATCGGTTCATTCGTGCGTTGAGTTTTCCCGGCTTGCCGGGCGCGCAGATCGAGACCCTGCGCGGACCTGTCGCGGTGAATTCTCTGAGTGACTACAAAAAACTGGTGAGTGAGACATGATTTACGTATCAACGGGCGGCTTGAAGGGTCAGTCGGCGTTTGTCACGGCACAGCAATTTCAGGCAGCCGGTATCACGGCCGTCGAATTGTCGGGTGGAGCGTACTCGCCGACGCTGCTTGAGGATCTGAAGACACTGCGCTCGGTCTGCCAGTTTCAGGTCCACAATTATTTTCCCCCAGCCAAAGACCCGTATGTGTTTAATCTGGCATCGCAAGATCAAGCCATTCGAAAAATTAGTATCGAGCACGTCAAAGCTGCTATTCGTTGGGCTGTGGAACTGGATCACAAGCGCTATAGCTTCCACGCGGGCTATCTGCTCGATCCCGATCCAAAGGAACTCGGGAAGCGCATCGCCAAGCGCAAGCTGTTTGAGCGCGAGGCAGGGCTTGAGACCTTTCTCGAAGAAGTGAACGCGCTGGCGGGCTACGCGCGGGAGCAGGGCGTCGAGCTGCTCATTGAGAACAACGTACTGTCTGGCGGCAACTATCGCGAGTTTGACGGAGATCCGTTCCTGGTTGCGACCCCCGGGGAAGCGGTGCAGGTCATGAACAATACACCGGATAACGTAAACCTGTTGATCGATGTTGCGCACCTCAAAGTGTCGGCGCAAACCTTGAGCTTCGATCCGGTTGACATGTTCAGGCGTTGCGAGCCGTGGATTATGGCCTATCACCTGAGTGACAACGACGGGACCCGGGACGCCAACGAATCCATTCGCGAAGACTCCTGGTTCTGGCCGTATTTGAAGAAAGATCTGGACTACTATTCCCTGGAAATTTACAACGTCGAACCTGCATTGATCAGACAGCAGGTCACGCTGACGGCCGACTTCCTAAATGCCGTCGAGTAGACCGGCCTCCCGGTCGCTGCCGTCAGCACGACACCGTTGAATTCGCCGCGTGCTGCCGGCGTTGATTGCAGCACCTGTTTTTCCGAAATTTCATCATTCATCTGATTCGTTGTAATGACAATCAGTATTGCGTCGGCGTCCGCCACACGATCGCGGCCGCCGGATAGAGGGATGTTCCGCATGACGGTACAGAAGATTATTCCGCTCGATAGCCTGTTGGTCACTTTGCCGACCACGCTTCACGATGCGCTGGAGGCAATTAACGCCAATACGCTGGGTATCGTTTTTCTGGTCGATGACGCACGGTTGCTGATCGGCGTATTGACCGACGGCGACGCGCGCCGGGCTTTGCTTGATGGTGCAACACTGGCGGATTCTATCAATCGGGAATCGGGCTGCTTTAGCCGGACACCGCGCTACCTGCCATTCAGCTGCGAGATATCGGAGATATGGGCGCTGTTTGAGGAAGGTTTGCGCTGTATACCTTTGCTCGACGATGATCACCGCGTGGTGGACTATTCGACGCGCACCCGAATTCGTCAGTTTTCGGTTCTGAGTCCGGATATCGGAGAGCAGGAAAAGAGTAACGTGATGGAGTGCGTGACGAGCGGTTGGATATCGTCGCAAGGGCGTTTCATTCCCGTATTTGAGAAGGCGTTCAGCGACTATCTCGGCGGCGGCCATGCGGTGGCGGTGTCCAATGGGACAGCAGCTCTGCAGTTGGGGTTGGCAGCGCTTGGCATCGGCCGAGGCGACGAGGTGATCGTGCCGAATTTCACGTTTGGTGCGAGCGTCAATGCGATCATTCACGCTGGCGCTACGCCGGTCCTGGCCGACGTGAATCTGGACACCTGGACCATCGATCCGGGTGAGATACAGCAACGTCTGACGCCGAAAACGCGCGCCGTGATGCCCGTACACATCTATGGTCAGCCGGCGCAACTTGATGAGATTGTGGCCCTGGCCGAGGAGCACGATCTACTGGTGATCGAGGACTGTGCAGAGGCGCTCGGCGCGAGCTACAAGGAGCGGCGCGTGGGGCTGGACGGCGATTGCTCCAGCTTCAGCTTTTTCGCCAACAAGTCGATCACGACGGGCGAGGGCGGCATGGTTGTTTACCGCGATGCCGACGTGGCCCAACGTGCGCGGATTCTTCGCGACCACGGAATGAGTGCCCAAAAACGGTACTGGCACGAGTACGCCGGCTACAACTTCAGAATGACCAACATGCAGGCCGCAATCGGCGTAGCGCAGATGGAGCGGATTGACGAACTACTCGGCCGCAAAAAGCGCATTTTTGAAACCTACAACGAACGTCTCGGCGGACACCCGTCGCTGACGTTGTTGCCGAGCAATGAATGGTCGGAAAACGCCTACTGGCTTTACACCGTAATTTTGAACGACTACGAGTGCGAAGCCCGCGATCAACTCATCGCCAATTTGGGCTACCGTGGGATTGACGCCCGGCCGGGCTTTTACCCCATGCATCTCATGGACCCGTATCGTGCCTATGGCTCCGGAGGCTATCCCGTATCGAGTTACCTGTCCGAAAATTCGATCAGCCTGCCGTCGTCGTTCGGTCTGTCCGATGAAGACATTGGGCATGTCGTGGAAATATTTGTTGATGAGCTGGCGAGACTCGCGCCCACGACTCGCCGGATGGGTACCTGATGGCTCAGTCCTGGGGCGTCATTGGCTGCGCCTACATGGCGCGCGAGTATTGCAAGGTTCTGTTGGCAAAAGGCGTCGTGCCGCAGGTGTACAGCCGAAATCTGACCTCGACAAACGTGACGGAGTTCAAGCAAGCGTTCCCGCAGCTCCACGTAAAAACCCTTGAGCAGATTGGCCCTGATGTTGATCACTGGCTGGTGTGCACTAACATCGAATCCCACGCCGAAATCTGTTCAAAACTCCCGGGTGAAGTCTATTGCGAGAAGCCTTACGCCCATGATGCCAGTTATGACGCGGATTGCCATGTAAGCCTGTTAATGAATCGGCGCTACTACTTCTGGGTTTTGGAGATGCGCGGCCGCATTGAGCGAGGCGAGATTCACAAGGTAGTGGCCAGCATTCCGGAAAAAAGCGCCGACGCACTGATCACTCAGAGTATCCACGTAATCGATTTGCTGTGGTATTTGTGTGGGCCGTTCGAGCCGGCGTCTCGGGTTGGCCTGGCTTGTCCGACTTACACTCTTCTTGCCAAGCGTGGCCTGCCCGTGGTGATCAACATGAACTACGGCGCACACGAGAATTTCTCGGTGCGTTTTTACGCGCAAGGAGGGGTGGTCTACGAAGCCAGACCGGTCGAAGCGTTTGGTATTAGTAAAGGTATGGAAGTGCGCGAGCCGGACGACGAACTGCCGATTCGAACGTATCGTCCTCTCATACATGCGGTGCCGTACGAAGCCACCGGATACAAACCCGGGCTTGGTGAGTTGATCGACGACTTGATCGGCGGCAAACCGTCAAGGTTGCCGACATTGGCCGAGCACCGCGACATCCACGCCTGGATGGAAAGGAACATGCTGTGAACGTTTGCGTGATCGGCGTCGGCAATATTGGATTGAGGTATGTTCAGGGCATAACGACGACGCTGCCGGATGCTCAATTATTTTTGGTTGATCGATCGGAGCGCCTGACCGAGTTAAGCGGTCAGCTCACCGCACCCGTAACGATGGCGACGTCCCTGGACAACGTCACGGCGGACATTGATTTGTTCGTTATTGCGACTTCGTGCACGCCGAGGCTTGCCCTGTACAAGCGGTGCCTGGCGCGCCGCCCGCGTTTTGTCATTCTCGAGAAGTACTTGTTTGCCAGCCCGGCGGAATTTGACGAAGCCGTGACGCTTGCGCGTGTACCGACGTTCGTCAATCAATGGATGTATGGCAGCAGAGCGTTCGACTGTTTGTTCGAGCGTGGTGCGACGAGCGTGACGGCGAGCGGCGCGGGTTGGGGGCTTGCATGTAACGCCGTCCACTGGATTGATGTGTTCCAGCGCCATCTTGGCATTGACCGGCTTGAAGTGGCGGCGGGTACCCGGGTGTCGTCGGTTTTGCCCAGCAAAAGGGCGGCGTACGAGGAAGTTACCGGGCGTCTGGTTTTGCGTGACGCGACAAGCGACAAGAGCATCACACTCATTGATGAGCCGTCCTTTGACATCGGCAGCGGTATGTCGATCCGCGTCGACGATCGGGACTATGTATTCAACTACGCGCACGTCACACAAGGTGATGTTGAGCTAAGTCGTTTTCCGTACTTCTCAGAGCAAATTGGTGGCATCGTTCGCGATATTTTTGAACGTGGCGAGTGCGCACTGCCGGATCTTGATCAGTCAGTCACTCAGCATCTGTTGGTGGAGCAACTGCTGGCGACGCTCGACAGTCGACCGCAAGTGACCTGATGGACACGATGAAGATCTTGCTTTTCAGTCATCTCGAGCAAATCCGAGAGCATGCAGCGTACGTCCGAGCGCTCAAGGAAGTGGGTGAAATCGACGCGTTGCTGCTCACGATGGGTGCGCAGGAGTATGCGCTTGCCGATTCAGAGGCGGTGTTTAACGAGGTGCTGGATTTGTTGCCAGCGGCGCTCGACCTTGATGCAGCCCACACGCATCGGGACGAAACCACGGCGACGCTCGGTGGTTTTGAAAAACGGCTGGACGCCCGGTTTGTCAATCGTGACTTGTTGATGGACCGGTATTTCCGCGGCCAACCCAGGCTGGATGTGGCTGCGGATAAGGTGCCGTTGGTCTGGGATGGTGAGCGCGCAAGGCGCTTCATGGCTTTGGTTGGCACCAGCCTGCAGGCCCAGTTGGAGCGTTACGACCCCGACTTCGTATTGGTGGAAACCAGCTCGGCGCCGTCGAGAATGGCGTGGCGATTGGCCCACGCACGCGGCGTCCCGGCGGGTGTGTTCATGCCCGTGCGCTTCTGGCCAAATCGTCTTTATCTTGAGACGGGTATTGGTTACCACTGGCATCAGGCCCGCTCGACCTATGCGCAATTGAAAGTCGAGCCGATGGCGAATGCCGAGCGCGAAGAAGTTCAGCAACGACTACACACGCTGCGTCAGGAGAAAACCAAGCCCGCTTACCTGATGACGGATCATGCCAAAGGGCTTCCCGGCATCGTCAAAAAACTCAATCCAAAGCAGCGGCTCGAAGGACTGGGCTTGTGGCTCGGCGAACGGGCCAAAACTTATGGCCGTCATCCGCGTGTGTTGCCGGGCCCCCTGTTTTCGCCGCTGGCGCAGCTCGGACGTTACGTGAGGGCGCGCAAGAGCAAACGTTACTTGCGGGATCATCACGTGCCGTTTAGCGCCCTTCGCGGGAAAAAGTATGCGGTCTATTTTCTGCACGTTCAGCCCGAGTTGACGGTGGAAGAAATGGCCTTCGATTTTCAGGACCAGGTCAATACGCTGCGCAACATTCTGGCCGCGCTACCTGCCGATATGTCCTTGGTCGTCAAAGAGCACTCACCGATGCTCGGATACCGACCTCTGGAGGTGTACAGCAAGCTTGTGCACATGCCCGGCATCATCCTTGTGGATACCGGTGTTGATTCCCATGAACTGATTGCCCAATCGAGCGTCGTGGTCACCTTGACGGGCACAGTGGCGCTGGAGGCGCTGCTATATCGAGTGCCGGCTGTGGTCTTGGGATCGATCTACTTTGACGTGTTTGACGGAATTTCGAAACCGGAAAACCTGGACGACATGAAATCCATGCTGGCGGATCCGGAGTCGCTGTACCGAGCGACCGAAGACGATGTGCTGCGAATGCTCGGCAGCTTGCGCCGTGCATCGAGCGCTGGATCACCGGCACGCCTGGACGTGTCCGTGCAATCCATCGATACCGATTCTGCGGTGTCAATGCTCGCCGAGTTGAAGAGCGCCTCGAAGGCCGGCGTCTAATCGTGAGCGGGATCTGAGCGGCCCACTGCGGGCGGTTTCAGGACAACCGCGGCCGCGCAATCTCGCTTGGTGCTGACGACGACCGATTGACGCTGACTTTCCCTGTTCTTGCCACCGTGAAGATGGATCTTCAATCACATCTTGAGGTTACTGATCATGGCGAAACGCCAAGATAAACACGCACAGAGTGCCAGGCCTATTCGCCTCGTGCATTTGCAATTACTGTCCATGATCTCGGGCGTGCAGAAAGTCACGCTGGATGAATTTCAGTCGCTTGATCGAACGGTCTTTGAGCCCACGTTAATCTGCAAGGAGGAGGGAGCGCTGACGCGGGCGCTCGATAAACTGGGATTGGCGGTTCACTTTGCCCCCGGTTTGGTCCGGCCTATTTCCGTGTCTCAGGACTTTCTTGCCGCGCGCCAGTTGTTCGCGTTGCTACGTCGGCTGTCTCCGGACATCGTTCACACGCACTCTTCGAAGACCGGCATTTTGGGGCGCATCACAGGTCGCCTCAGTGGCGTGCCGGTGGTCATCCACATGGTGCACGGATATGCATTCCCGTTTACAACGTCTCGTCTGGTCAAGCTATTGTACTTTGTGATGGAGTATGTCGGCGGCAAGCTGGCTGACGTCATCGTAGTCCTCAATGAATCAGATCGCCGTATCGCCGTGGACAAGCTGCGCATACCGGCGCGCAAGGTGCTGTTGATCCCCAACGGCATTGACGTTAAGGCGTATCGCAGAAGTGTTGGCATCGAGCGCGACGTGATTCGACGTGAACAGCTTGGTGTGACCAATCCTGACGCCGTGTGTATCGGCATGGTAGGACGACTTTGGGAGCAAAAAAATGCCGCGGCGTTGTTGCGAGCAGCACGGCTGGTCATTGAACGCTCTGATCAACCGGTGCAGTTTTTTCTGATTGGCGATGGCAAGGAAAGAGCGGATCTTGAGCAGTATCTCGCCGATCACGGCTTGACCGAGCGGATTCAGATCATGGGCTGGCGGCAAGACGTTCCGGACCTGCTCTCGGCCCTGGATATGTTTGTTCTCCCCTCACTTTGGGAAGGCATGCCATTGGCGATCCTCGAAGCCATGGCGTCGAGTCTACCGGTGATTGCCTCAAACATTTCGGGCAATAGCGACCTGATCACCCATGGCGTCGATGGTCTGCTTTTCGAGTCAGGTAACGATGAGCAGTTTGCCACGCAGATGATTTCGTTAATGGACTCGGGCGCCGAACGCGAAAAAATGGGGTCGAAGGGTCGGCAAAAAGTCATCGAGCGCTACCAGGTTCACAGTCGTGTCGAACGGATGAGCGATCTTTATCAGGCGCTGCTGGCAGATAAACGACCGGAGGCGATTCCATTGGTGGACAAAGGCTAAGCGCCTATCAGTCGAACTGTTATGGGCCGCGATAGCGGGCATAGGTATCAATCCAGGTCTGCGCAACCTGGCTCAAGTCATAATGATTCAGGATATGAGCCCGGCCCTTCTCGCCCAAGATGGCTTGGGACTGCGCCGTGAGATGCATAACGCGTAACATCGCCGCGGTCAGTGCATCGGAACATTTGGGCGGCACTAAAATACCGTGTTCACCCACCACTTCTTTTACCCCACCACAATCGGTAGCGACCACCACGCGCTCACAGAGCATGGCCTCGGCCACTACCAGACCAAAGCCCTCCCACGCCGACGACAACACATAGGCGTCGCACGCGGACATCCACTCGTTGACGTTGAACTGGTTGCCCAGGAACGTGACCTTGTTGCCGAGCCCGTAGTGTTTAACGCTCTGCTTGAGTTCGTGCTCGAGAGTGCCCTGTCCAATAATTGCCAGGCGATGGGGCTGCGGCGTTTCCGATTTCGAGAGATCGGAATACGCGCGAATCAGGTTGGCATAGTCTTTCTGCGTCTCCAGTCGTCCCACGGATAAGAAGAAGAAACAGTTCGGGTCAAGCTCGAGCTTGTCCCGGAGCGTGCTTCTGTGTCTTGGCGAGAACCGGAATGCGCTCGTATCAATGCCGTTGGGAATGGCGATCATTCTGCCCGGGTAAGAGATGCGCTTGTCGATGTATGTGTCTACGGCTTCCTGCGTCACGTTAGTGGAAATCGTTGCCAGTCGATCGGTACAGCGGTAGAGCCATTCACGCAGTTTGCCTCCTTCATTGGTGTTGTGAGCGGTGCAGACCAGCTGCGGCATTGGCGTCAGGATACGCAATACCCGGCACAGGATGTTGGCGTGAATCATGTGTGCGTGAACCACATCCGGTCGGAATCCGACAACCGCCTTTCTTAGTCGGAGAAAACCGGCGAGCAAGCCTGACGGCGTCTTGGTCATGTAAAGATGAATCACGCGGACATCCGGTGACTTCGGTAGCACGACGGGATCCTGGTTTAACGAAATGAGCACGACTTCGTGCCCTAGCGCAACAAACTCGTCGGCCAGATCGCACACCTGGCGCTCGGCGCCTCCCATGGTGAGCCCGGTTATGACCAGGCAGATTTTCATTTGGACAAGAGTTCCAGCCACCTGGGAGCCACCATGTCGACGGAGAACCGCGCTGATGCGGCTGCGGCGGATGAGCTCATCTTCGCATAGCGGACGGGGTCGTCGCAGGCTTCGAACGCCTGCAAAATTCCGTGCGCCAGGCTGGTAACCCCGACCGATTCGCATAGCCACCCGAACTCAGTGGTGAGGACTTCGCTCGGGCCGGTGTCGCAGTCAAACGACACAATGGGCAGGCCAAAAGACGCGGCTTCCAGCAACACCATGGGCAAGCCCTCAAAGCGAGAACTCATGACAAAGAGACTCGCGTCCAAATAGTACTGATTGATTTGTGCGGTGGCCGGTGCCAGCTCGACGCAATCGTCAAGCGCCAGATCGCCGACCAGCTGGCCGAGCGCCGCGCGATCTTCCCCGTCCCCGACGATGACTAAACGCCAGTCCCGCCGTTGTTTTACGACATGACTGAACGCCTGAATGAGCAGATCGAATCCTTTTTGATAAGTGAGTCGACCAACGGCCAGCATGGTCTTGCGATTGACTTTCACAATCCCCGGCACCGCGTTACTCGCCGGTGCCGGATTATTGATCGCAACGATGTTACGTATGCGGCGACTGTTGTCGATCCACAGTGCTTTGTCACGCTCGGTCAGCGTCACGATGTCATCGCAGTACTTGGCGGCCAGAGATCGCGCCATGGATCGCGCTTTCTTGCCAAGTGAGACGTGGTAGTTGAAGTGCTCCCAGCAGATGTTGCGAACGGCCGATTTCGACGTCGCGCAAACGGGGATCGTGTAAAGCGCCAGGATGGAGTCTACGTTGATGAGCACGTCAACGCGAAGCCTTGCAACGAGTGCTCGTAGCTTGAGAAGAACCAGTGGAAAGCCAAAGACGCCCCGGATCGGCTTTCGCAAGATCGTATAAACGCGGATATTGTCGTTCAGGTCGAAGAACGCGCGATCGTTGTCCGAAAACAGGGAAACAATCGAAACCTCATAGCCACTGTTGACGAGCTGATTGGCAATGATCGACGTGACGCGTTCTGTGCCTCCGGAACGCGAGATGTTGTTGATGAAAAAACAGACGACTTTCTTCATAGTGATTTCGGGCAGCTATTTTTGTTATTCGTCATCGTTGCGCCATATCGGCCAGCGAGTGTTGACGTGTATTGTCGAGAGCGGGCATCCAACCCGTATACTACTCTTCTTTGCTTCCCACTAACGGATATTTGTGCCTCCCACAGGATTGATGAGGTAAGTTTGGGCGTGGATACTTTTTCGAATCGCTACCCGGCACACCGAGTGCCGAGCGTACTGCTGATCCTCCAGGGAGATGAACACCGGTAATGTGGACCTATTGGTCAATGTTTGTCTTGTCTGCGCTCGCCGCGTTTTCGGCGCGCCGTCATTTGGCGCAGACGAACACCGGAGTGCGCTCGATAAAACTGGACGGCGCTTGGATCATCGCCGTGTTCGCAATGACCTTGCTCATTGGTTTTCGTATTGAAGTTGGCGCCGACTGGGTCAACTATGTTCGCTATGTATACGACGCGCGCTACGCGCCGTTCAGTTCGATTTTGCAGGGCAACGATCCGGGTTATCAGTTTCTCAACTGGCTGAGCGCCTACATGAACTGGGATATCTACGGCGTCAATTTGATCGGCGGCGTCATATTCTCATCGGGGCTGGCTGTGTTTTGCCGCAGCTTGCCGCGTCCTTGGTTGGCGCTGGCGGTCGCTGTGCCGTATTTGGTCATCGTTGTGGCCATGGGGTACAGCCGCCAGGGCATCGCGCTGGGTTTGGCTATGCTGGGACTGGTGGCGCTTGGACGCCGCAAAGCCGGCTGGTTCGTTTTCTGGGTCGTGCTCGGTGCAACCTTTCACAAGTCCGCGGTGATCTTGCTGCCGGTGGCAGCGATGACCGCAACGCGCAATCGCAACTGGACCGCGCTATGGGTTGGCATCGCTGCCGTCGCTGCCTATTTCCTGTTACTGGAAGATTCCGTTGATGAGCTGCGCACCAATTATCTTGAGGGAGAGTTGTTCCAGTCACAGGGTGCCATGATTCGGCTACTGATGAACGCGTTGCCGGCCGGCATTTTGTTGCTGTGGCAACGCAAATTCGATTTCGCCCGGGCCGAAGCGTTGCTGTGGCGTTGGTTCGCCATCATTTCGCTGGTCTTGTTGGCGGTATATCTGGTCACTCGCGCGTCGACGGCGGTCGACCGTGTGGCTCTGTATATGCTCCCACTTCAACTCGTGGTCTTTTCTCACCTTCCGGATGTGCTTGGCCAGCGCGGTAAGCGCAACGAGGTAATTGTCGCGGGCGTCATTTTTTACTACGCCGCGGCGCAGTTTGTGTGGTTAAACTTCGCCGCGCATTCCAGTGCCTGGTTACCCTACCGTTTTTACCCGGCCGAGGCCTGGTTTTAGCGCGTCTGGAATTCTTCAAAGCCCGGCTCGCAGGCCTCTGCAGTCGAAAATCCGAACTATTTCCAAACCGTAGCCAACCTTTTTGAGCGTTTGACGGACTTAACTACTGTAATCCGTATAACGTTGCGAGGACCATGACCCCAGAACAGCGACATGCCAGCGCTCTCGATGCGTGCGAAGCATCGATGGCCAGTGCGGGAGACCCGGCCGCGTTCGAGCGTCTCTATCGTCGCTGGCATCCGAAACTGCTGCGTTTCGCCGCCCGGCTGCTCGGCAATCGCGATGACGCCAAAGATGTCATGCAGGATGCGGCCATCGCGATCGCACGTCAGATCCATCGACTCAGTGACCCCGGGCTGTTCGGTCCGTGGGCGTACACCATCGTTCGGCGGCGTGCCGCGGATCATATTCAGCGGTCGGTTCGAGTTCGACGCGCGAGCGCGAGCGCCAGAGACGCACCGGTGCCCGTTCCCCCGGACACGGACGAACAGCTGGCGTTGCGCCAGGCGCTTGATCGACTCAGCCCCGATGATCGATTGTTACTGACCCTGTTTTATCTGCATGACATGACGGGTCCCGAGCTGTCTGCCGCCATGGGCATCGCGCTGGGAACCTTGAAATCCCGCCTGTTTGACGCGCGAGCGCGTCTCAAAAAGGCCTACGACTTACCTTTGACCGGAGCTTCCAATGACTGATTTCGACCAGAAAGTTCACGCGCTCTTGAAGAAAGATGACGACCGTTTCGTCAACGACGCGATTGATGAAAACGGGTTTTACTCCGAGGCACTGGCGAGCCTTAGGGGTAAAGGGGGCGGGATGAGAACCCTGTCCTGGCTGGGCATTTTCG
This sequence comes from Gammaproteobacteria bacterium, assembly GCA_045107005.1. Taxonomy (GTDB): domain Bacteria; phylum Pseudomonadota; class Gammaproteobacteria; order Steroidobacterales; family JBCCMA01; genus JBCCMA01. Next base: position 15,117 of record JBGCFP010000158.1, on the reverse strand, counting down.
TGCTTGTCGGGCTGATGCTATTTTGCATTTGGCAGTTTTTTCAGGCGACGACGACGCGCGATCAAATTCTGTTTGCGAGTCTTGCCGTTATGATGAACTCCGCTCAGATCGGACTGAAAATGTGGTTCAACATGCAGTTGAATCGGCGCGCCATCATTGGCGAGCTGCAGCGCTTTCAACTGACAGTGCTGAATGATCGGTAGGGTGAGTGATTAAGATCGCGTAACGGCGCCGGACACGGTCTGGCGCGATGCGGGAGAAGTCTGATGGGTAGCGGTGACGCGTGAGTCAGGTTACCGTTTCGGCGCGGGGCATCATTTTCTCGAGCACTTTGTGTGCACGCTCAAGCATCTTGGCTAAATCCAGGCGATCGACGTCGATGACGGCACGGATCTTGTCCATCAGCTCGCCGCAAGGTTCAGCGGGGTTATCCGCCGGGTCGCTGGCGAATGTGTCAACAATATTGGCGTACGCAACGATGGCGGTTTCGCGTTCGAAATCAGGGTGCCACTCGAGATCGTGATGGTGACGAATGGACTCCACGATTGCTTGGGGCATGCCCCAGCTCTGCGCCAGTGCAGCGCCTATCTGGGTATGGTCGTATCCCAGGAGGGCGTTCTCGGCGGCGACCAACGAAACATCGTCGCTGAACATGGCGTGTTCCATGACGTCCATCATCTTGTGCTCGCAGGTGTTGAACAAGATTAACAGTCCGATGTCGTGTAACAAGCCAGCCGTAAAAGCGCCTTCGGTTCCGTAGTTGATGTTTCTGGCGATTTCGTCGCACAGCGCGGCGCTCATCAGGCTGTGGTGATGGAAATCAGTCATCGCCATGAGCTTGTTCTGTAACTTGGACATTTCCCCCAGCGCACCGACCGCAATCGCGATTTGCGAGATTTCGCGAAAACCCATCCAGTTGACGGCCCGGCGAATATCAGACACGCCGCCACTTTTGGCATAGCTTGCACTGTTGGCCACGCGCAGAACGCGCGCGGCGAGCGCGGGATCGACTTCAATAACGTCCGTCAGCTCATCGACGGGCGTGTCAGTATCTTGTGTCAATCGCAACACTTGCAGAGCTGAATGCGGAAGCCTTACCGACGTCTCGGCCTGGGCCAAAACGCTTTCCATTGAGTGTTCCATAACCCTTCGCATTGTCAGGAATCCATTCCCCGTTGGGTCTGTTAGCGGGCGCTTGGCGCAAAACCTTAACAAAATTGGTCTCAATGTCCGGGTCCGTCGGTCGATACCGGTAGGTAGGCGGGTAACGCCGAAGGAGTTAATGACGATGTCCAAAATACTGACGATTGATGATTCAGCATCGCTGCGACAAATGGTGGTATTGAGCTTGCGCTCGGCGGGACACGAGGTGTCTGAGGCCTTTGACGGCGTTGACGGCCTGGAAAAAGCCACTGCAGATCAGTTTGATGCGTTCATCGTGGACGTCAATATGCCAAGAATGAACGGCATCGAACTCACCCGAAAACTCCGGGCGCTTCAGAAATACGCCCACACGCCGATACTTATCCTGACGACAGAATCAACGGACGAGCGCAAACGTCAGGGACGTGACGCCGGGGCGACGGGTTGGATGGTCAAACCTTTCAATCCTACGCAACTGGTGGACACCGTCCGACGAGTCGTGCCGTGAACGGCCGAGGATTTACGCATCGTTCGGTACGGGCGTAGCGTTATGTCACACGCTCGATACTCAATTTAGGAGCCAGAAATGCAAGCAACAAAGGAAAGGCCGGAAGACGTCGCCGCCGAGGCCGTTGGAAAACAGTACCTGACGTTCTTGCTGGCCGACGAGGAATACGCCGTACCGATTCTCAAAGTCCAGGAGATAAAGAGTTGGACTGCGACTACAGGCGTACCGTGTACGCCCGACGATATGCTCGGTGTGATCAATCTTCGTGGTGCGATTCTACCTGTTTTTGACTTGCGTCGACGCTTTTCGCTGCCGGCGCAAGACGTCACGTCCACGACCGCCGTCATAATTGTACGGGCCGAAGGCAACACTCGAACCCAAGTCGCCGGCCTCGTCGTTGACCAGGTCGCGGAGGTTTACAACCTGGATGACGCGAACATTCAACCCAGCGCGGACATCTCCGGATCAATCAACGGTCAGTTTATTACCGGTCTGACCCGGACTGAGGAGAAACTCGTGATTGTCCTGAATCTCGACGAGATTCTGCGTCAGTCCATGGAAACGATTGACATGGAAGCGATCGCAGCCAATGGATAGGCTGTCCCGGATATCGTTCTTGTCGGGACTTAGCTGGAACCAGAGTCTCTCTGCCGCATCTTCACGTTCGGCAATACGACTTGACGTTCTCCCGCGCCCCCCTGGTGTGTCACCGTGAGAACCGGATCGATGACAAATTCGGCACCTGAACTGCCATCGAGTCTGTCTGATCAGGAACTCAAGGCATTCCAGAGGCTGGTGATCAAAGCGACCGGTATCCAGCTGGACGAATCGAAACGATCGATGGTCTACACCCGGTTTCTGCGCCGCTTAAGAGCATTGAACCTGCACACTTTTGGCCAGTACATCGAGTTGCTGGAAAGTGGGAACGAGGCGGAGCTGCGCCACTTTATCAATACCATTACCACGAACCTGACCTACTTTTTCCGCGAGCCGCATCACTTTGAGTTTCTGCGGGCCACCGTCGTGCCCGACATGTTTGGTCCATCGGCGCAAAAGAAAACCGTGCGTATTTGGTCAGCCGGTTGTTCATCAGGCGAGGAGCCCTATTCAATCGCATCCAGCCTGGCTGAAGAGGGATTTACAGGCGGCGCCGACTATCGCCTTTTGTGCACCGATATTGATACCGATATGGTCCGGCGGACAAAGACCGGCGAGTTTCGCGGGCGAGACGTTCGCGGCTTGAGCGAGGCGCTCAAATCGCGTTGGTTTGAACAACGCAACGGCGACATTCTGGCAGCGAAAGACGCGCTGAAAAAGGGCTTGATGTGTCGCGACCTGAATTTGTTCGCGCCGTGGCCCATTCGTCCGGGCGTTGACATCATATTCTGCCGCAACGTGTTGATCTATTTTGATCGCAAGCATCAGGAACAAATTGTTCGTGGTTTCGCTGACGTCCAGTCCCGCGGTGCGTATTTGTTTCTTGGGCACTCTGAATCGCTGCGTGATTTCGATGACGTCTACGAGCGCGTGGGCAATACGATATACAAGCGAGTGTAGACAGCGATGCCAGCCACAGCAGCCATCGCGCCCGCTTTGCCCGAAAGCGGTAAGGCGGAACGCTTCGTCGACCGCAACAGCGGCCAGACCATTGCCAAAGTCCTGCCCGGGTATTTTTACGTGACCCGTTCGCCGGAGGAAATCGTCACCGTGCTCGGATCGTGTATCGCCGCATGCGTTCGCGATCCTCTCGCCGGGTTGGGCGGAATGAATCATTTCATGTTGCCTGTAGGCAACGAAGAGCGCAGCAACAGCTGGGGTCAAAACGATGGCGCGCTGAACCGTTTCGGAAATTACGCCATGGAAAACCTGATTAATTCGCTGCTAAAACACGGTGCGGTAAAAAGCCGGCTCGAGGTCAAGTTGTTTGGCGGTGGCCACGTTCTTGATATCCAGAGCGATGTTGGCCTCAAGAATGCATCTTTTGCCGAACACTATCTTCGGGCGGAAAACTTGAAACTGGTTGCCAGTGACGTTGGTGGCGGTTATGCGCGGAAAATCATTTTCAATCCCATGACCGGTCGTATCCGGCTCAAGCGATTGCGCGATGTCTTCAATGGCTACGTGGCAACACGCGAGAAAGAACTGTTGCAGTCCGTCAAAACCAAGCCGATCGCTGGCAGTGTGGAGCTATTCTGATGTTGCATAAACGAAAGTCGGTATTGATCGTGGACGATTCGAAAGCGATGTGTCAGTTCTTGACCGAAGTGCTGTCACGGCACCCCGAACTGCGTGTTGTCGGCTATGCACTGGATGCGTTTGACGCGCGTGACCAGATCAAGCGTCTGAATCCCGATGTATTAACGCTGGATGTGGAGATGCCGCGCATGGACGGCGTCACGTTCCTGCGAAATTTGATGCGCTTGCGGCCGATGCCGGTCGTCATGCTGTCGTCGCTGACGGCTCGCGGTGCCGAGGTGACCCTCGATGCGCTGAGCGTCGGAGCCGTGGATTTCCTGGTCAAGCGGCACCCCGGCAGTGCGGCGGAACTGGCGGCTTACGCGGACGATATTCGGCGCTGTGTACGCACAGCGGCCGACGCGCAAGTGGGCGGCCAGGCCGGCAAAATCGCGGCTAAAGATCACCCTCAATATGCGACGTGGGCGGGCAAGTTGCGCCGTTCGCGCGCAGCTTCCAAAAGTTTGCATCGAGTGGTCGCGCTGGGCGCTTCCACTGGCGGTCCAAACGCCATTGCCGAGGTGATCAAGACAATGTCGCTTGCCAATTCCTGCGTGTTGCTAAGTCAGCACATGCCGGAGCGCTTTATGCCAGCGTTCGCGCAGCGGCTTAATAGCGTTGGCAAGCTCAATGCGTGCGTGGCAGAGCAAGGTCAAACCTTGAAACCCGGGCACATTTACGTGGCGCCCGGTGACCGGCATCTCGAAGTGCTTCGCAGAGGCTCGGAGTTGTGCGCTCAAATCAGTGAGCAGGACAAATGCAGCGGCCATCGTCCGTCCGTGGATGTGATGTTCCGCTCCGTTGCCAAGGTTGTTGGTAATGCGTCCATCGGCTTGTTGTTGACCGGCATGGGCCGGGACGGCGCCGACGGGATGAAAGCACTGCACGACAGCCGGGCGCTGACCTTTGCCCAGGATGAGGTTTCCAGCGCTGTCTGGGGCATGCCCGGTAGCGCGGTGAGTATGGGGGCAGTTGACGGTGTGCTGGGTCTGACCGAACTGGGCCCCATCTGCGAGAAGCTGGTTCGCGTCAGCGACGGGTCAATATCCAAAGGACTCAAGTCAACGGCAATGAGCTAACCGGGGTTGAGACGGCCTTCCATTGGCCAATTCAACGCCACTCACCGGTGCACGCCCCACGCCAGAATGAGGGGCATTGCTCTCAATTCCATTTTTTCTTAAGCGGATGAGTCTGGTGGCACAATCGTTGTGCCACGACGAAGCGAAAGTGTTCTAGCGCTGACTACAGCGCGATCTCAACGGAATAGCCGACAACGAACTTGATCGCGTCGTTATCGAGCCCGTCAGGGCCGGCATCGTCGAGATCGGTCCCGCTCACGGTAAAGAAGAATCCGTCCTTGCTCAACGAAACGTTGTAGTCGGCGTAGCTTCCCGGCACGCCGTTGAAGGCTTCATTGAAATCGCCATCGTGATAGCCAACGTGTACAGCGAGCTCAACGTCGTTACCCACGGTCGTCGCGTAGTCGAGGCCGAGGTAGTACGCCTGGCCAAAGCCAAAGTCCTGGCCGGGGCTCTCATCTGCCTCAGTGTTGGCCAGTACATTAAGAGAGACACTGAAATTGCCGAAGCCCACGACACCATAAATTTCACCGAAATCAAACTCAGCCGTTTCGTCGTAGTTGTAGTAGAGGTAGCCGACGTCGTAGCTCACCGCGCCCGATTCGCCACTAAAGCCGCCGTACAGGTCGTGTTCGTATGAGAACACGTCGCCCGGTGCGTAGCTGACGTTGGCGGCCCACGTGCCAGCATAGAAGCCGTTGCCGGCGTCAAAGTCGATCCCACCAGAAATCGATGCGGTGTTCTCGGTTTGAGTCAGTCCGCGCCACAGGTAGTTGTTGCTAACACCGGCGTTGGCGGAGAAATCGGCGGCCGCGTTGGTGCTGCATGTGAGTGCAATGGCCGGTAGCAGAGCCCATCGGGCGGGTGAAAGATCCATCATTTTACGTCCTGTATAAATTCGGATTGGGGGAATGGAGCTGCCGGGTGGCAGGCAGGGAAATCGCTGTGAGTGGAAACCTGATCAACAGTGTCCTGAGTGACCGGGCGGTACCGCGGTAGAGCACGGCACGCCATTCGGAAGTCTTTGACATGCCGTGAATGCCCGCTAATGACATTGCGATTTCCACGAGAAGGGTTTGTGATGTCTCGCTAGAATTCTTCCCACACATCATTGCCGCCTGCAGCGGCGGGTGAGGTGTCAGGTACCGCTGCTGGCGGTGCGACCGGCGCTGTCACAGCAGCGGGTGGCGGATTCATGGATTTGACCGAGCGCCACGGCCGATCGGCGCTGCGGCGCTCTACTGCCGGTGCGGTTGGCGTTGATTTGGACTTCGGCTTGGATTTTCTCTTCGGTGCTGACGCCGCTAGCGCCGGCGCGACAAGCGCCGATGACCCGGCCACGGTTTGTCCGGCGTTCGGGGTATCCGGGCTCGCCGAGAAGTAGCTGATGTGACCCGCCAGCTCACGCGCCTGATCACTCATTGATTTACTGGTGGCGGCCGCTTGTTCAACCAGAGCGGCGTTTTGCTGCGTCACGCTGTCCATATGGATGAGCGCCTGGTTGATCTGGTCGATCCCGGCGGCTTGTTCATCGCTGGCTTGCGTGATTTCCTCAACAATTTCGGTCAGCTTCGCGACGGATCCGACGATATGGCGCAGTTCGTTGCCAGACTCTTGAACGAGCTCCGTGCCACCCTTGACCTTATCGACGCTGTCTTCAATCAGCGTCTTGATTTCCTTGGCGGCCGAGGCGCTGCGTCCTGCTAGCTGTCGCACTTCGCTGGCGACAACCGCAAACCCGCGGCCCTGCTCGCCGGCGCGCGCCGCTTCCACGGCGGCGTTGAGCGCCAGCAAGTTGGTCTGGAACGCAATCTCATCAATAACGCCGATGATGTTCGCGATTTTCTCACTCGAGTGTGTGATGTCCTGCATTGCGGTGACGGCGCGTACGGCGACTTCGCCGCTGCTATCGGCTCGTTCACGCGTGGTTTTGGCCAGTTCGTTGGCGGAGCGAGCGTTCGCCGCGTTTTGGCGCACGGTGCTGGTTAACTCTTCGGTACTCGATGCGGTTTCTTCGAGATTCGCGGCCTGCTGTTCGGTGCGGTCACTGAGGCCAAGATTGCCCTCGGACAACTCCTGGGCGCCGGTGCTTACATCGGTGGCGATGCGGTTGGCTTGCGACAACGTTTCGCGAAGTTTGTCGCGCATCGTCAGCATCGCGGCAAACGCGCCGTGGCGATCGGCTTCGTTGCGGCCCGGGCTTAACTGGCCGCGACCGATACGCTCGGCAAGCGCCTGAATCTCCATCGGGTCACCACCCATACGTTGGTGCAATCGGCGACTGATGGCATAGGCAAACACGCTCACGCCGACGGCGGCAAGCAGTCCGGCGATCACTGTCCAACGGCCCATGGCAGCCGCCGCGGCGAGTGCTTCGTCCGCCTCAATGCGGGTAACCAGTGACCAGTCCAGACCGTCGACAGCGACGGGCATGGAAGACATCAGATAGTCTGCATTGTCGCTTTGCTGCCGAAGCGTTGGGTTTTTTCTGTCGGCGATGGCCGCGACGGTCGCAGCATCAACTTTTTCAAACAAAATGGAGTTGGCTTCACTAAACCGGCTTTGCGATCGATAGAGCCCGTCGGTTCCGACCAGAAAGGCTTCGCCGGAATCGCCAAGTCCGGCGGTTTGGCTCATGATTTGATTGATGTTATCGACCGGCATTTGGAATACCAGGGCGCCGATGACACTGCCGTTCTTGTATATCGGCGACGCGGAGAACGCCGCGGCCGCGTTGTACGACGGTACGTAGGTTTCGAAATCGACCAGTGTGGTGTCGCCTTGGCCTAACTGCAGTGCGTGTCGAGCCACTTCGGCGAAATTTGTGTCGCGATAGGGGCCGTCAAACAGACTGGTCCCGTAATCGAGTTCTTTGAATACCGAATAGACAATGTTGCCATTGGTCGCGTCGACCAGAAACACGTCGTAGTAGCCAAAGCGTTCCAGGAATTCCCGGAACACCGGGTGGTAGCGGCTGTGCTGTTGATCGTAGGTGCTGGCGTTTTGTGCCTGCGTCAGCTTTTCTTTCTGCCCCAGTGGATAAGAGTTGTCGACGATGTATAAATACTGCGCGACCTGGGCCGCACGGCTGGATGGCAAGTACGAACTGGCCGCAATGCTGTCGCCATTTCGATTCGCATACTCGCCGGCAAATTCACTGGTGTAGTACGTGCTCAATTGATCGGCAAACGCGTTAACGTCGGTGCTTTCGAGTGCCAGATCGCTGGCCATTGTTGTAAAAGACTGGCTGAAGTCCGCCATGGCGTCTACGACCATCAGGTTGGCAGCCATCGCGCCGTTTTGATCGCTGACCAACTGCAGATAGTTCTCCACGTGTGCCGTACGTCCGGCCGCAATGGAGCTCAGTTGCTGGAAACTGCGATCAGTCAGCGCGTCGCTGGACCTGAATTGGAGATAGGTGCTGGTCAGGGCGACGGGCAATATCCCCGCGGTTAGCATGGAAATCAACAACAATCGGCGCAGCGTTAGATGGGAACTCAGCATGGTTTTCTCTTCTTTGTACCAAAGGGAAATGGGCTTGATAACCGTGATAGCGGCGGGGTCGCTGAGATACTGAGAGTTTTATTGAGCAATCGAGAACCGATGCCCGGAAACGGTGCGGCGTCGCCGGTCGTGGACGCCGTCGGCAGTGGGTGCATTACGTCAAATCGGGGCTACATGGCGCGGTTACGCAACGTCAGAATGATGACCCAATCGGTGTCGCGGTTACCGGGCGGCTTGCCGAGGTCGCGGCGGGCTCCGCCCAACACTTGCGCAACGCTGCCGCTTTGCCTGACGCCACCTTCAGTGGGGTTGAACCATTCAACGCGATAGGTGCCACGGAGTCCGGTCAAGTCAAACGTGCTCGGCGCTCTATTGTAAGAATAGAGCACGTAAGTGTCGCCTGACTGACCAAAGCAGTAGCTACGGTCACCGGCGCGTTCGTTGCACGGCACGAATTGACGCAGGTCGAGCGGTTCCAGGAAGTCGAGCGCAATCGCGCTCTGGCGCCACAGGCCGGCGTAGTCGCGCCAATTGTCGGCAGTCAGATCATTGCGTGGTTGGTGAGCGCCAAAATACCATTCCACGCCGCCGGCGCCGCCGAGCAAACTGCCCCACAGCGCATGGCGCCTGAGCTCATGATGATCCTTATCCACGGAGTCCGGCGCCGCACCGGTGTGCCACGGTCCGATTTCGTCCATGCTGATCCACCAGGGTTGGCCGGCGTCGCTTGCCCGAGTTCGCCAGTGCCAGGTTTCTTCATTGACCCTCGTTGGCTCGTCCACTTGAAACGAGAGACCAGAAAGGCCCGGGTGGCCAATCAGCGGCTCAAGGATGTGTTCCTTGTCGTCTTGCGTTGCATGGGTGTGGAGCACGGCCGGATGCTGATAGGGATCATGTCTGGCAAAAAACTCGAGCATCGCACGTCGCTGCTGGTCAGATTGACCCATCGGTGAAAAATCGGCAGGGCCGTTTTCTTCGCCGAGATTCCAGACCAGACCCGGGTGGTGCGCAAAACGCGCAATGAGCTCGTGATAGTAGAGTTGGCGTTGAGGGCCGGTGTCGCCGTCGTCCAACCAGCGCTCGTTCTCTGTCTCCTGCAGCACCATGTGCAGCAGGATGCCGCGTTGCTGCATGTGCCCGAACAGAATCTCCCACTGTGCGAGTTTGCTGACGTCGAAGCGCGTGGGATCATCGGGCGTTACGTATGGCCAAACGTCATGCCCGTCGCCGCCGATATTCATCGTCAGGAAATAGACGCTGTTCATGCCCTGGTCAGCCAGATAGTTCACGGCGCCGATGATGCCTTGGCCGCGTCGGCGCGTAGACATCGGGTCGGACCAGGTTGGGTCGCCAGGTCGCCAGTCCTGCTTGTGCGCGACAAAGTCTCGCAAGGTCTTGCTGCCCTTAGCCTCGCCTTCGCGCTGCAATCCGTCGCGGGCGGTCGTTCCGTCGAAGTCAGCGTAGGCCAGAAAATTCTCCGGACTGTTGGTACCGCCCTTGAGCCAAAGCGCGCCGGTCGCCGTGCTCAGATAGCCCCGATCTGCCTGCAGCAGGCCGTAGTTGCGCAAATCCGGCGCCGCCTTGTCCGTCGCGATGACCCGAAAACCCCCGCTGCTGTCATCGATCTCTATCGCGCGGGCCAAGTTGAACTCCGGACTGAGCGCCGCGCCCGGACCGACCTCGAGCGTCGCCTGATACGTCCAGTTTCCCGGCGTGGGCGGGGCGAAGCGCACCCGCCAGACGTTGCCGGCGCTCGCCCCGCTGTGGGCGGCGTTCCCGTCCGCGGCGAAAAATCCGCGCACGACGTATTGCTGCTTTGGACCGTTGAATCGGACCACCAGACGCGCATCGGTAAACGGATTGAACGTCCCTGATTCGGCGGCGTCCGGTCCGCGGAAGTCGAGTGCAATGGTGTGCCACTGTCGCTGGACGGGCGTGACGAAGTCACGCGCCGCCCTCAGGGCTTTGGGGGCGGCAACGCCATCCGTTCGATGCTCGTCAGCTCGGGTTTATCCCCCCGGTTGCCACTGCCCGATGCCGTATAAAGATACCCATCGACAATCGCGAACCCGGTACCATGTCGACCGGTTTGCAGCGACGGCCAAACTTGCCAGGTCTGGCTGCCCGCATCAAACACCTCGATTTCATTGTGGGCGACGACATGGGCAACGCTCTCACCACCGCCGACGACGATTTGATCGTGCCAGGCGATGGCCATATTGCCCGCACGCTCGGTTGGTATCGCCATCGCTTCCGATACCGCTGCCCATTTTTCCAGAGTGAAGTCGAAGACGTTGCCGTAGCGTTCGGTCAGTTCCATGGTTTGCCCCGTCCCTTGCGAACTGCGTCTGCCCGCAAACACATAAAGCTTGTCGCCGGCCACGGCGGCTTGCAGATGGTCACGGGCGTGCGGTGCGTCCGGCAAAACGCGCCACGAACCTCGGCGCGGATCGAACTCATCGAGCCAGGCGCGTGCACCGCCAACGTGACCGTTGGTGATTCCACCAACCACGTAGATCTTGTCGTTATAAACGGCGACACCTGCGGCTCCGCGTCGCCGCGGACGTGGAATCTCGCTGCCCCATTTAAAGCGGTCCTCACTCGGAAAATACTTGAGCACGCGTTCCAGCGGCGTCTCGTTCGGGTAGTTGCCGGTCATCGCGCCGATCAGGTAAATCGCGTCGCCGTAGGACACGGCTTGGACGTGGTGCAATTCGAGTGGCGGCGTCGCTCGTTCGCGCCAGCGTCGAGTGACAGGGTCAAATTCGTCAACCGGTTTGATGCCCCGGCCGCCGATCAAGTAAAGCTTGCCATGGTGCGCCACGAACGTTGCCTCGTGACGGGCGGTCGGTGCGCCGATTGCGGTCACCGTCTCGAACGATGATGGCGTGGTCATGCAGCCGGTGGTCAGTGCCGTGCTGATGATCAGACAAGCGAAGTGAAGGATCTGGCAAAAGAGGCGCATAGGGTCTTCTCCGTTTTGCAGCCGGCAGAAAATAACGGCACTCATACGACGCGCGACTGTATACGGCGAATTTGCGTCAGCGCCTGGTGCCGGAGCGAATCAAGGTCGCTCTGACCATCGAGAACTACCACATCGCCTTCGTCGCTTGTCGATTCGAGCGATGCAAACTGGCTGGGTACGAACGCGGCACTTACGAAATGACCGCGGCGTTTTGACACCCGCTCGGTAACCACCGAAACGTCGATATCCATATGCAGAAAAAGGGTGCGAAAACCGCACTGCCGCAGTCGCTCACGATTGATTTTGTGCAGCGCGCTGTGGGCCAGTACGCAGGGGCTTCCAGACCGCGAACGCTCCAGCAGTTCGGCGCAAACGACATCCATCCAGCCTGCGCGTTGCTCGTCAGTCAGACCAACACCGGCGGACATTTGAGCCCGGTTTTCGGCGTCATGAAAATCATCGGCATCGACAAATACGGCGCGCAGTTGCGCCGCCACATGCGACCCGAGCGTCGACTTCCCACAGCCGCTGACACCCATGCAAATAATTAGCAGCGGCGGCGTCGCGCTCATTCGACCGGTAGCGACACGTCAACGCGATACTGACGGCCGGCCTCGATCGAGCGGATCAGATTGTCCTTAAGCGCGACGCCATCCACGGCGACCGTTACGGACTTGACGTCAGGTGTGCGTCGACAATGGACGTTGAACGTCGCGCCACGAAACTGCCGTTCAATTTTTGCACTCGACCAGGCTTTCGGTAACTGGGGCTGTACCAGCAGTCCGCCCAAGCGACCGCGGAGTCCAAACAGCTGTTCGATCACAATGCGATAGAACCAACTGGACGCGGCAGTATGGCAAAGCTGGCTCGAGCGCCCGGCAGGCTTTGGAATTTGATGGACGGCACCGCGGTAGTAGTTAGGTATGAAGACGGGCAGTTGGCCGCGCTGGATAAGGTCCGCATCGTCGGGACCTGGAATGGCGCGGAACAGCGCTTCGAACGCGCGTTCGCTCTCACCAAGGCGATAGAGGGCATAAGCGTAAAACATGGCCGCGTGATTATAGATGGCGCCATTCTCAGCGCTGCCGGGGTGTTTCTGTGTTATGCGGCCAATGTCTTCGCGCATGGTGGTGTAAGCCGGGGCCAGCATCATGGCGCCGTACTTGGTATTGAGCTGCTCGTCGACAGCGCTCAGCAGTCGTTCCCGTTGCTGCGCATCGGCCACGTCCGCCAATAGCGCCCAACTCTGTGCATTGAGGAAGATGCGGCCTTCGCGATCGGTGCTAACACCGAATACCACGTTGTCATCGGTAATACCGCGGGCGAACCAATTTCCGTCCCACAGATAGGCACGTATGGCAGCGGCGAGTTTTTCCGCCTCGCGAAGCATCTCACTTTGCACATCAACCAGACCGACTTGCGCGCATATTGCTGCCCACTCGCGAGCCGCATGCACACTGGCCATGGACAACCAGCCCGAAACGCCGCGGCCCTTGTGTCCGACCATGTTCATGGGATCGCACCAGTCGCCTTGAGCAATCAGTGACAAATCTCGATGATCGCGAACGCTCAATTGCCAGCGCATGGCCGCGGTGACCCGTTCGATAACGGTCTGCGCAGACTGGTCTTCCCGTCCGGTCACCAACTGGTGCAGCAGATCCCAGTCTCCGGTCTCATCCAGATACGCTCGCAGCGTAATAGGCAGCCAAACGCAGTGGTCGTTGTGCGGCACCTGATTGATGTATTTAAGATGACTGCTGCCGTTGAGCAGGATGCCCTCGGGCATGCGTCCGTCAGCGTTCTGCTGCGCCAGTGCGAGAAGCAACGCGTCGCGAGCCGCTTCTGGCTGCAGGTAGACGCAGCCCATGTGATCTTGCAGAAAATTTCGCGTTTGCGGATCGGTCGTCATGCGATTGGCGCGAGCGATGTAATAAACCTGGCGAGGTAGCCAGTGATTCACAAACGAATCCAGTCCCGAATCCGGCGTGCTGACTTGTACGCGGCCGCGACCATTCGATTGAGCGGCCGCGTACTCATGCGCGGCCTGCTCGAAGCCTTCGGGCCCCAGAAATGTTTCGCGGGCGGTGGATACGTCGTCGTCGCCACGGGCCGGGCCAAAGACGAAGCGAAAACGGCGCGATTCACCGGGCTCGAGTGCCACTCGATACTGGAGCGCGGCGATCGGCGTTTCGTACGCCGCATCCCCGTTGCCAAGAAGCGCGGCAGTGACGCCGTCCGGGCGGTGAATGCCGCCTTCACCTTCGAAGGCTTCGCGCGACGTTTCAAAAGCGTCGGGGGCTTGGTCGTGGATCAGGTAAGTGCTGTCCTTGAGGTCTTTGATCGTCGGATAGTCGTCCAGTTTTTGATACGGCGTAATTGAGCTGGCGAGGATGCCGCCCAGGTCCTTGCGATAGCAGGCTGACTGATTCATCCAGCTCATGTAGCCGATCGAGAAACACGGATAAATGGAAAGCTCTCGCCGTCGATCCGACGTGTTTTCGACGCAAAGTTCCCAGAGTTCGGCGATGTCGTGGGCTGGGAGCGCGACGCGCATACTCAAGCCAATGCCGTGATTGACGACACGCCAGTAGATGTCGTCGCGGCCGACAGAAAACTGAAACGCCGCCGGCCGCGCGCGCACCGGTTCATGCGGCGCCGAAAAGAGCGTCTGGTCCTGCTCGTCGCGAACGTAGCAGTAGCGCCCCGGATGATGGGCGTAGAACGGCGATTCAGGCTGAAAGAATGTGCGGGCTTCAAGCGTCGGGGCATGGGCATACTTTCGCGGCTCGGGCTCCATGTATTGAGCCGTTGCGTAGCCCCGACACGTCACCTGGAGCAACATCCGTGAGTTCCACAAGAAGCCACCGGCTTTCGGCAAGCTTTTAGGGCACGACAAATTGACGCGTTCGCCCCCTTGCTGGAAAGAAACCAATCTACGATTCATTGCGACGTTCCAAAGTGTTCTGGATTTCGTTAAGTTGAGCGCCCGTCAGCGAATAGGCGCTGGCGACCAGCATGGCTAACAGCGCAAAGACGCCGGGCACTACCGTTTGCAGCAGCGCGATGCCGGTTTGGGACGCGCCGGTCTGGGCCTGGTTTGCCGCATATCCGATCGCCGCCAAGACCCACAAGGTGCCCGCAGATCCGAGCGAGCCGCCAATCTTCTGGGAAAACGTCGCCGCGGCGAACGTCATCGCGGTCGCGCGTCGGCCGAGACGCCATTCGTTGTAGTCTGCGGTGTCGGCATACATGGACCAGGTCAGCGGCGACTTGGGACCCAGTGCCAGGCTGATCAGAATGTTGAGTGTGAACAACGCCCAGATCATGTCCTTGGGCACAAAATAGAACGCAATGGACAGCACGCCCACGACGCCCATGAGAATCATCAGCAGTCGGGCTTTGTCGACGAAACGCGTGAGCACCGGGGCGAGCATTGCGCCAACGGCGTACGCGAGCATTTGGCACAGCAAATAGTTGGGCAGCAAATCGGGTCGCTCAACGTAATACTTAAAGTAGTAGTACGCGGAGCCGCCGCGCATTGTGATCGTCAGCATGATAATCATCGCAAGAGCGAACAGGATCAACCACGGTCGATTGCTCAAAAGGTCGCGTAAATCATGCACCGGATTGGTGGATTGGGTGATCGCCGGTTCAATACGTTCGCGCGTGGTGATGAACGTTAC